>DASZIG010000098.1:0-53783 GCA_035949375.1 Terriglobia bacterium
CCAAACGCCACCCCCGGGAGTCGCCATGTAGTAGATACCCGGCTCACCGGTCACCCCGGCCACCGCGGAAACGCGACCCCCGCGAAAAGGACCTACCAGCCGCCATTGCATGCCGCCGTACAAAGCGGGATCGAACTGGCCCGCTTTCAGTGGAGCGATGGCAACCACGGCCACGATGAAAACAATGACTAAAGTTTTAGCGAAGTTGGGTTTGATCTCGAACATATTTTCATGCGTCATGTGCCGAGCCTCCGGCGTCACCATCCAAAATATGTGTGTCCCCTTAATTTTCCCCGTTAAAATCTCTGACATGATAGCAAACTAGGCGGTTTGGGCGTCACGCCGCCACAACTCGTGGAGAAGGGGGCCAGTGGCAGGATGAACCCGTCGTCACTCCCGGCGCAGGAAATCTTGGCAATCGCCACGGAACGCCTGGCTGAGACTATGCACAACCGCCGGACTCGAAGAGAGCTTCTCAAGGCGTCTCTAGCGGCCGCGTCCGGATTGACGCTCTGCTCGGGCATCGCATCGGCCATACCCACGAAGCTGCCCTTCAAATTAGGCATCATTACGGACGAGATCTCCGAGGATGTCGACGAAGCTCTGGATTTCATTTCCGGTCACTCGCTGGCCTATTGCGAGCTTCGTGAGATGTGGCAGAAGAACATCATGAGCCTGACCCGGCCGGAGCTGGGCCGTCTCAAGGAGTCCATTGCGCGGCGCCATCTGCACGTGAGTGACATCGCTTCACCCATCTTCAAATACGAGTTGCCGGAGATGCCCGTGCACCCGGACCAAGCCCTTGAATTCCACTCAACGTTCACCGAGCGCGACACGCCTATGCTGCTCAACCGGTGCTTTGAGATCGCCCACTTCCTCGGCACCGAAAAGATTCGCGTTTTCAGTTACTGGCGGGCGCGCGATCCCGAGAGAGCATACCCCTATGTACGAGACCGGCTGGCGAAAGCCGCGGACCGCGCGCGACAAAGCGGCATTATACTGATGATCGAGAATGAGTACGACTGCAACTTGGGCACGGGAAAAGAACTCGGCCGACTCCTGCGCGATGTGAATTCGCCTCATCTGCGCGCAAATTGGGACGCAGGCAATGCGGCCATGCTAAACGAAGTCCCCTACCCGGACGGATACCGCGAAGTGGAGGGACTGTTTCCTCACCTGCACGTTAAAGACGTCAAGAGAGACCCTCAATCGGGCGCACTAAGCTGGGCCCCGGTGGGCAGCGGCTTCATTGACTGGCGCGGCCAGCTCAAGGCCTTGCTGCAGGCTGGATATGCCGGAACCATGTCGCTCGAAACCCACTTCCGGCCAAACGGCAACGCACTGGAAAGCGTCCGCGCGTCGCTCGACGGCCTGCTGCAAATCTTGCGTGAGTTGGCGGTGGTTTAGATTTCCGAAGTTTTCGACGTAGCCCGGCCGCGACGCAAGCAGTCCACTCGCCCTCCCGCGCCGTGCTCAGTACCGTAAGTGAGCGCCTGCTGCTCGTCGAAATTCATGAGCAACGGCGTGCGTTTTACGGAGTCGAGCCAGATCTCGATGGCGGCCTTCTGATAAGGAAACGGGGGCATGTAGGGGCTCCAGCCCTCCCCCCAGTAGCCGATCGAGGGAATGTCCACAGTATCGAGGTCGGGCATGCCGTCGTATCGCTCGCCCGCGGCCGCCACGAGCTCTCCCCAGAACTTCAGGTACGGCGGATCGGTGAAGTCGGGCTGCCAGATCGCTCCGTCCTTGTCAGTGGGTTTGTTCGCGCGGCGCGCGCCGGAGTTGCGATACCAGTCCGGAAGTGGATGCTTGGGGTCGTACGGCATCAGCCGGATGGCGAGGCGCTGGTGATGCGCACGTGCTTCGGCGAGAGCAAGTGGAGCTGGTTTATACCCGGATTACAAAGACCTACTGGAATCCTGCTTGACGCGATACGCCAACTGCTCTGCTCGACTCCTCCCGAAATGCCGACCACAGCCTTGAAGCTTGCGTCGCGCGGGGCCCTCAGATGCATCAAGGTCGCCTTGGGGGGTTCCTTAGACTTCGGGTACGGTGTAAGGGGCACGATAGCCGCGGTCGCCGTCGCGAAGCAACATGCCGGCTTCCGGGTCTCCGATAACCTGTTGGGTGTCGGGATTGAAATGCAGCGTCCGGCCCAGGCGATACGAGGCATTTGCGAGATGCATCAGCGTCATGGAGATATGCGCTTCCTCGATCGGCGCATTGAGACTGTCTTTGTTGCGGCTCACCACACAATCAATGAAGTTGGAGAAATGCGCGAGTTCGGCCCCCTCGTGGACCTTGGGTTGGGGCTCCTGGTCGGGGCCGAGCCATACGCCGTAGGTATCCGCATCCTCGTCGCCGGTGGCGACATACCCGTTGGACCCGTAGAAGATGTCACCGATGGTGTTGTGTCTGCCGGACAACGGACCTAGCGCAGGCGTTCCGGGCTTTTGCTTGGGCTCCGGAGTGCCCATCTCGGCGGTGCCGATCTCCGCTTCGTGATTGGATATCCAGTGCCGAACCTCGAACGTCAACATTTTCCGCCTGCCATTGGGCAAATCGAATTCAAAGGCACAGACCAGGTCGTTCGGGGTTTCCTGGTCATCGTCGAACATGAAGTGGCCGCCGATGGCGCTGACCTTGTTGGGGAACGTTACGCCCAGGCCCCAGCGCGCGACATCCATCTGATGAGTGCCCTGATTTCCCATGTCGCCGTTCCCGTAATACCAAAACCAGTGCCAGTTGTAATGGAAGCGATTCTTGGTGAAGTCGTGCAAAGGCGCAGGCCCGGTCCAAAGATCGTAATTCACTCCGGCCGGTACCGGCGTCACCGGCGCATGACCAATGGTGTTGCGCCATTTGTAGCAAAGCCCGCGGGCCATGTAGACGTCGCCGATCAGCCCGTCGTGAACCTTCTGGATGCCGTCGCGTATGGCCGTGGCGGAGCGGATCTGCGTGCCGTGCTGGACGACGCGGTTATACCGCTGGGCGGCGGCTACGAACTGCTTACCCTCCCACCAATTGTGTGAGCAGGGCTTCTCCACATACACGTCCTTGCCGGCCTGGCACGCCCAAATGCCCATCAAGGAGTGCCAATGATTTGGAGTGGCGATGGAAATGGCATCAATCGACTTGTCCTCCAGAAGCTTACGGACATCTACGAACGTCGCCGGCTTGGGAATTCCCATCTTCTCCATGTGCGCGACTCGCTGTGCGAGCACATTCTCGTCAATGTCGCAGACGGCGGCAATTTGAACGTTGTTCAGCTTGGAATAATTCTCGACGTGATCCATGCCGCGCCCGTGTACCCCGCAGATCGCAACCCGCACGCGGTCATTCGCGCCCATCACCTGCCCGGTACGGCTGATGAATGCCGCGCCCCCAGCAGCGGCTATGCCGGCTGCACCCGCCACGCCAGTTTTCAAGAAATTCCTACGGCTTAGCTCGGACTCCTTGGACATAATGATTCTCCCTGCGCCTGCGACGCGATTCGACTATTGTTCGTGCGCGGCATATCGCTGGTAAGCGTCGGCAACCCCGGCCTGCTTGTAGTCGCCGTGATGAATGAAAACGCGATAGCGGAACGTCAATTGTTTGCCCTGCGGAACCGTCCAGCTACCATCCTTCTCCGGATCTTTATAAAATTCCCGCCAGCCGAAGGGATTGGCGGCAAGCAGACCGTATCCGCGCGCGTGCCACCACGTCGGATGCCGGAAGCTCTTGGGGCTATCGAATACGGCGACACCAAGATCCTCGCCGGCGATGGTGCCGTCATAGTCGACCCAATCCGCGCGCTTCCCCCAAATTGCTTTCTCCCCTTCCGCTCCTGCGGAATTCACCATGTGCCCGGGAGGCGAATTTAGCTCCTGGGCCAAACGCAGTCCGAAGCTTCCTTCTTTGCTGTCGCCGAGCGTCAGGTCGGAGCCATGATTCGCCGCAAGCGTGATCTCGCAATCGATCCAGCGGGTGTTTTGATCGCCACCAAAGCCGAACGACTGGATCTCGTCTGCGATCACCCTGCCTTTCGGGTCGGTCAACTCAAAATCGGCGCGCAACTCGCCGCCATCGCCGCTTTGGAGCTTCTCCAGCTTGCGGAACACGGTGCGCCCGAACACCCCGCCGTCGCTGTAATGGCTGAACACCGACTCGCCCCAGAAATCGACGCCATCGATGTTTCCGTGGCCCCAGTACATGGGACGCTGGTGGGGCTCGAGGCTCTCATCCTTCTCGTGCTCCGGCGGAATCGTATTTCCGACGGGAAAATCCCGCGTGACGATGGTGCCCTGGGCCGTGCGCAGCGGTTGGAAGTACGGTTTGGCAACCTCGGCGGAAAAGAAGTACGTTGTGAAGGGCTGCCCCGCGATGAGCACGTCAACCTGGTCGCCTTTCTGAACAAGCTCCACCTTGTCTCCTGCAGAAAACGTCGCGGCCGCAAAAAGCAGTGCAGCAATCGACCCCAGCGCCAGCGCAAGTCCAACCCTGCTCCTGATCAAGAATCACCTCACCGGCTCAGCTCAAAAACTGCAACGTTTCTGTCACCAAACGCTGAGTGCCTTGGTACGGATCTTCGCCGGGGCCTCCGTCCCACTCCATCATAAAGTAGCCTTTGAATCCGCCTTCCTTGGCGAGCTGAAACATTTTCGGCAGGTCCACCTGGTAAGTCTTGCCGCCCTCGGTCACCAGTTTGTCTTTGACATGGCAGACACCGTAGGCATGCCTCAGCATGGCGGCCACGCCGCGCTCGTTGTATCCAGGGTCGCCGCTGTTCAACGTGTTGCCGAAGTCCGGCAGGGACCGCAGATAGGGATTGCCGACCTTCTCGATGACCTGGACGATGAAGAATGGGTCCTCGTTGCGAAGATCGTCGTTTTCAAGATTCACCAGGATGTTTTTGCTCGCCCCATAGTCCGCGACTTTCCCCAATGTCTGCGCAGCCACCTTAAGGTCGGGCTTGACGCCCCTCGGAGCACCGAGATGCTGGCGCATGCTCGGAGAGCCTAGAATCTTGGCTAAGTCGATCCCGTGCTTGCCGAAATCTATCGCCTCCTGACGCTTGGCGGCATCGGGATCCCAAAAGCTCTTTCCTCCCAGCCCCAAGTCGACGAGGTGTGATCCGGCTTGCTCCACCGACTTGCGGAAGGCGTCCAGATAGGCCGAATCAGTGGAGGACAAATGCGCGGCCAGCGGGCCGATATTACGGACGCCGAATTTCGTAGCGACCATGGCCGGAAAATCCTTTAGATCCATGCCGGGCTTCTGCCGCTTCCAGTAAGGGTTCGTGGGGCTATCGATAAACTCGCGGAATGGCCACGAGGTTACGGCGAGGCGCGCGCGCGGCTCAGTGGGAAACTTCAAGTGGGGCTCGCCGGGCGCAGCGGAGGGACGTCGCAATGCTGTGGTCAGGCCTAGGCCCAGGGCCGCGGCGTCTAGCACGAATTGGCGTCGAGAGAAATTCTTCATGTAGCCCGGGGCGTTGTGGCGTCGGTCTGTGGCCGCCGACCTGTCGGTGCTGACCGAGCACGACTGCGATTCCAGCGCTCATAGAGCGCCGCTATAACGACGCCGCTACAACGAGATTGGTCCTGCGAAATCAAAACGTATACTTCAGCGCGAACTGCAGGATTCGCGGGCTGACATCGCTCAATATCTGGCCGAATGTCGGGTCGGTGAAGTAGTTGTCGGGAGCGCTGAAATTGACGTGGTTCATCACGTTGAAGAATTCAAACCGCAGTTCAAACTTCTGCCGCTCGGTGATGTTGAAATACCGCACCACGGCGGCATCGACATCGACATATCCGGGCGCAAGCAGCGAATCCCTTCCCGAGTTGCCGAAAGTGCCTGTCGGACTCAGCGAAAAAGAGGCTGGATTCAGCCATTGCAGCGCCCCGGTGGTACTCTTTACATAGGGATTGCCGGACACGTCCGGGCGGTCCAGAAAGACTCCGCACAGACAATTGTCGACACCGTCCAGAGCGTAAAACCAGGTCCCGGTGTGAACGGCCACGATCGGCGACAACTGCCAGTCGCTCAGGAAACGATTCGTCCAGGGATTCGCGAAGTGGGGCATCTGGGCAATGAAGGTCAGGTTAAAGATCTGACGCAGGTCAAAGCTGCAATTGCCGCGGTCGGCGTTTCGATTAAACGGATTCTGTGTATAAGGACCGCCCAGGTCGCCCTGGAAATCAGTTTCGCTGAGGCAATGCGACCAGGTGTAGTTTCCCAGGATCGTGTAGTGGTTGCTGAAGCGGTGCTGGACCTTGAGCAGAAGTCCCTCGTACTCCCCGTTAGAGCCGGCATCGAGGTGATAAATGTCCGAAACACCCATGCCCGCCACAGGATTGATGAGCGAGAGCACGCGTCGCTGGTTTTCGTTGTCCGGCGTCGAGCAAGGCGATCCATTGCACATTCCCGGGATGAACACGGCGGGGTTGATGTCCTCTCCGGTCCAGATGTGAGTGCTCTTGTTGCCGACGTAATCCGCCGCCACGAGCCAATTGTTCGTCAATTGGATCTGATATCCGAGATTCCACTCGTTGACGTTCATCGGGCGCGAATTCAAAGGGTAGTCATAGAAGCTGCTTTCCGCCGGAAAGACGGCATTTTTGCCGGGAGGATAGGGCAACGGGAAAGGATTGCCGCCCGGATAGCCGCCCCATGGGTTCGATAATCCTCCTGCCGGGCTGTTGAGATCGACAACACTGCCCCAAGGTGCACCCTGTGTCTGGTCCTCGAAGTAGGCGGTCGGTATGGTGTCATAGAACAGGCCATAGCCGGCGCGAATCACCTGGCGGCCGCTGCCGCTCGGATCCCAGACGATGCCGACACGAGGTTCGAAAGCCCCAAGATCGGAATAGGTGTAGCTACGCGGTATTCCGGGGTCGCCGGGATAGAACAGTCCCGGCGGCGCATTGGCATACTGGCTGGTCTGGGTGCCCGCAATGAAAGCTGCCTCCGAAAAGTGGTCCACCGCGTTGTGAGTTTCAGTCACTGACAGGTTGGGTTCCCACCTCAAGCCCAGGTTGAGATTGAAACGCTTCGTCATCTGAACGTTGTCGTTGACATAGAGTCCGGTGTAGTTCTGCCGCCCGTTAAACTGTGTCGGGTTTCCCTGATCGAAAAAGTTGGGTTGTCCCAGCAGGAAGTCGAGCAGGCCGTCATTCGAGAACTGGCCGCTGAAAGTGTACCCTCCGTTCGCGTAGGCATTGTTCGCATAAGGATACTCGTAGTGGATCCAATCCGCGCCCGTCGACAGGTGGTGGCGGCCACGAACGAGGTTCACATCGTCGGAAATTTCCGCGACGTTATTTCTGAACAACGCCGGGGCGCAAGTGCCGCAGCCGATCCCGAAATAACCCGTAATTCCTATATCGATGGCATTTGGCACGGCCTGGAAGATGTTGACCCCGAAGTCCGTCAGGTTTTTCATATCGGACGCCGGACCCCGGGTAATGGCCAGCCGCGTCCAGGTGAAATGGAGGGAATTCAGCGTGTTTGGAGTGATCGAAAAGCTGTCTCCGATCGTCGCGGTCTGCGCGCGGTCAAGCACGCCGCGCTGCGTGGTGAGCAGGAAATCGTTGTCAAAGGCGGCCGGACTCTTGTAGTCGGCGAAGAAGTAGCGGCCGAAGAGACTATTCCTTGCGCTCTGGTTCCAGTCCACTCGACCGATGTACTGATCTTCCCGCTGCGGCTCCGGGATGGCGTAGGTGATCTCGCCGCAGGGATTACTCGTGGTGGGAACGTATTTCAGCAAGGAGAGCGCTTGTGGATTGTAAAGGCTGGGACTGACGAAATCGTTCGCGAACGCCTGCCCCGTGGATGGATTGACGATGGTGCGCGCCACGCCGTTCGATTGGCAGGAGGGAGACAGAATCTGGCTCCAGTCGCCGCTTAGCACGGCCGCCGTGGGCACGAATGTGATCGAAGAGGGCGGCGCGGTACGGATACGGGTGCCTTGGTAGCCGAAGAAGCCGAAGACCTTGTCCTTTTTGATCGGACCCCCGATCGTGCCGCCGAACTGGTTTCGCTTCAGGGTGTCTTGGGTGGCCGCGAAGAAATCGCGCGCGTTGAAGTCGCCGTTGCGCACGAATTCGAAGGCGTCGCCGTGAAACTGATTGGTGCCGGACTTGGTAACGACGTCAACCTGGGCCCCCGGGTGAAGTCCCGACTGCGCCGTAAGGCTGCTGGTTTCGACGCTGAATTCCTGAATGGCATCCGGAAAAGGAAAAGGGAGATTGATGTTCGAGAAGTTGTCCATGTGCGTGCCGCCGTCCAGGCGATAGCTGGTGGCCGTGGACTGTCCTCCAGCAACCGAGATGCTGTCGGCGGTAGCGTAGTTCTTGCTGGTCTTGATGTCGTTCACGTTTTGATCGATCGTGTCGGTTGCCGCGCCCATGAGCATGATTAGATCGGTGGCCTGGCGGCCGTTTAGAGGCAGGTCGAGCACGCGCGCGTTGTCCATTACCGAAGAAACGGAAGTGGTCTGCGTCTGCAACATGCTGGCATTGGCAGACACCTGCACCTCCTGTTTCACCTGCCCGACTTGCAGAGTGACGTTAATGGTCACATCATTGCTCACCTGGAGGACAATTCCGGTCTGGACATAGGTCTCAAAACCAGTGGCCTGCACCTCGAGCTTGTACGATCCCACTGGAAGATTCGGAAGCGCATAAATTCCATCCGCGCCATTGCGCGTTGTCCGAACCAGCCCCGTATCGAGCTGGGTGGCCGTTACGTGAGCGTTCGGCACCACACCTCCACTCGGATCCGAAACCAGCCCCGAAATCTGCGCGCTCGCCCCCGCTTGCCCCCAAAGAGGACCCATGCACGCTGTCAGAAGAATGATTCCAGCCGCCAAGACACTACGCGTCATTCTATTCATGCCCGTCGTCCCTCCATCATGAATTCGCGTTTCAGTGTTCCGACAGCTAAGAGTATACGCTCGTCACCTTGGCTCGGGGAGGGCGGAGCAGCGCCGGCCCAGCATCCGCTCCTGCTTCAACCTGCTCACCGCCTCGGGACACGAGGGACTGCCGTCCACATTGATTCACCGGCGGGCGAAGAGGATTCGCCGCCGCAAAGACCTTATCGAAGAATCGCTTGGCCGCCGCCGCATCCCGGCTGTCCGAGAGATGGAAGTCGAGCGTGGCGCCGCCGGAGTCCACGGCTCGGAACAAATACACCCAGCGCCCGGCGACCCGAACATAGGTCTACCGACTCGCCAGGACGTGCCCGTCCGTTTCAACTCCCGCCGGACTCGGCGGTTCAGTTCGGGAGCATAGCGCTGCACCCAGCTCCAGACCGCGGTGTGGTCGACGCTCAGGCTTCGCTCCGCCATGAACTCCGCCAGATCACGATAACTCAGGGAGAAGCGAAGATACCAGCGGACGCAGAGGGTGAAGATCTCATCGCCGAAGTGTCTTCCCCGGGAAAGGGCTGAGCGATTCTGTCGCATCCCTCCACTCTACCCAAGGTTCGCGGCTTGTTTGCAACACTTCCCTGTTCGCTACGCTTTCTGGAGTCCCAGGCCGTCGCGGGCGAACGCCAGGCACTGCTTTACGTTTTCTTCTTCCTGTCGGTGGCGAGCTCCCTGATCCATACCCGAAACCTGAAACAGTGGTTCAGACGGCGGGTGATCATGCACGAACCGGAGCGTCCGGGCCAGGTAAAGCCCGTCTCTGTCCGGAAACGTCACCCAGTACTGATCCGTCAGACAAGGAATCTTGAGAGGGTCGCGGGTGATCATCTCCAGGTTGAACCGGATATGTGGCCGCGCCGTATGAATCGTGTTAACCACCTGGATCAGATCAAGAACTCCTTGGTTCAGCGGCACCTCCGCAAGAAAAAAACCTTCAGGGGCGTCCTTCACCGCCATATTCTTGAAATGCGTTGTCACCGCAAATGGGGCGAGCTTTTCGACCACCTCCATGGGTGCATCGAGCAAAGAGATGTTGTTGCCTGTATCGAGACACGCTCCCAGGAACTCACTGCTGTGGTGCTCCAACAAGTCGGCCATTTCGTCCGCAGTCCAGTCCTTGTGATTCTCAAGCCCGAGTGGAAGACGATACTTTTCGAGGATTGGCACCGCGAGCGCGATCCTCTGGTGGGACAAAACCACGAAGCTCTTCCAGTCATCGAAGCTCGTGAACGTCTCGTACCGCCGCCCGTTAAGGCAGGCGGAGCGAAGGCACACGGCTCCCGCCTGTCTCGCTGAAACGACCTGCCGTTCAAAGTCGGCTGTATCGTCTCTCTGTGGCAGGTTGACGATCGCCTCCAGGTACATGTCGAGTTCTGCGGCACGGCGCTTCAGGTTTTCGAGGTACGCAGGCTCCTCCGAATCGAGGGTGATCTGGATGCCCCCGGCGCCCAGGCTGTGGCAGTACTCCAGAAACTCGTAAGCCGAACGTGAGTACGGACTCGCGGAGAACGAATACTGGACGACACCCATCGAGGTCCGGGCTGAAGCCTGGGCACCCAAGGGGCGTCCGCCGATTACTGACGCAACGGCAGCATTCGCCATCGCGCTCTGGAGAAAGCTTCGCCGGTTCACAATTGAAGTCCCGCAAGGGTCTGATCCCAGGGATTTCGATATGGCCGCACCAGCATGGCCGAGGCTTCCGCATCACCGATGATTTCGTCACGGTCGGCATCCCAACGTACCTTGCGGCCAAGACGTAGCGAGATATTTGCCAAATGGCAAGCGGCGGCCACTTGGTGTTCTTCTTCCAAACTGGACACTGGCTGCTGGCGCGATTTGACGCAGTCGATGAAATTGCGCGCGTGTGACGCGAGCAGGTCGTTGTAAGCGCTCCGCTTCACCGGCTCGCACCACGGCATAATCTGACCGGCCGGCACGCGCTGCGGCCCGCCCGCCGGATGGCCTTGGAACTCCGGAATCTGATTCTGGGGTGGAATCTTGGGGTCCGGAAAAATCTGGAAGCCAGAACGGCTGAGCGTCATGCTTCCCTTGGTGCCGAAGAACTCCAGGCCTTCGCCCTGGCCGCGTCCGCGGCTCGCCTCACGATGCGACCAGAGCGCCGTGAATCCGGGATACTCAAACAGCGAGTCCTGAGTGTCAGGGGTTTCGCCGTTGTCGGTTAAAGCGAAGCGCCCTCCGGCCGACGCGACCGCCAGCGGAGCCCGGGTTTTCATCGCCCAATGGATGACATCGATCTCGTGAGCGCCAAGATTGGTCATTTGTCCGCCGGAGTAATCCCAAAACCAGCGGAAGTGATACAGCGAACGATTTGGATTGTACTGGCGTTTCGGAGCTGGGCCTAACCAGAGATCGTAATTCAACTCAGGAGGCGGATCAGCATCGGACGGTGTCCCAAAGCCGGGCATTACGTTGCGAAAGGAACCCATGCGTACGGTGTGGATTTTGCCGATGTATCCGTCCTGGAGCATCTTGACGGCATCCACGTAGTGTCTGCCACTGCGCTGTTGCGTGCCCACCTGCACCACGCGCTCGTAGCGCTTGGCGGCCGCGATCATCCAGCGTCCCTCACGCACAAAAAGGGTCAGAGGTTTCTCTACATAGACGTCCTTGCCAGCGGCGCAGGCCATTACGGCGAGCAATGCGTGCCAGTGGTCAGGCGTGGAGATAACGACGGCCTGAATGTCCGGGTGCTCAAGCAGACGTCGAAAATCGGTGTAGCCCTGGCAGCGTGGACCACAGGCGGCCCGCCCTTCGCGGAGTCTTGGTTCGTAAACATCCGAGATGGCGACCAAGTCCACATCCGGCAAGCTTCTGAAATCATGCACATGCTGGGCACCGATAAGCCCGTAGCCGATAAAACCAACCTGTACGCGGTCGTTGGCCCCAAGGATCCTCGATGCCGAGAAGGCGGCTGCCGTCGTAATGAGAAAATCGCGACGGTTCGGAGACATGCGCCAAATGATATCACTGCTTGGGAGTCCGAACGTGGCCATTCTCTGTTGTAGGCTCGGCGCTCAGAGGACTCTAGAAAGCGCAGTTCGTTCGGCGGCGGGTTGCGCCGGCACCGTTCTTGGTACCCAGCGGCTGTCTGACGCCGTGTCCCGGAGGCACAGTGGTGCTTTTGATCGATCCCGGCCGCACTCGTGGACCTTCCCCGTGTCTACCAGCAAACCAAACAGCCACATGGTTCGCCGAGCCGATGGAGGCCAGAGTTGCCTCTTTTGGGCTGCGATGAACCGCATTGCACGGCGTCAACAGCGAAACGTGGGTATATACTTCCACCGCGGGTGGGCAGGGCAAGATGATAGGGAACTCGATCGCTGAATTGAGCCCTCCGGAGTTTGGAAGGCTATGATGACGAACGAATACGCCTTCGAGATGGCCACCTCCGCCATCCGAGTCGGCACCGGAGTTACGGACGAAGTGGGCGCGGAGCTGGCGGATCTGGGCAGGCAGCACGTCCTGGTCTTGACGGACCCCAACGTGTGCGCCCTGCCGCCGGTTGCCAGGGTGCTCGAATCCCTCGAACGCCACAAGATTCGCTTCACGCTCTTCGATCGCGTGCGCGTGGAACCCACCGACGAATCATTCCTCGACGCCGCCTCCGCCGCCCGATCCGACGATTTCGACGCCTTCGTCGCGGTCGGCGGTGGTTCAACGATCGATACCGCGAAAGCTGCCAACCTCTACAGTTGCTATCCCGCGGATCTCCTCGATTACGTCAATCCGCCTATCGGGAAGGGCCGCCCCGTCCCCGGTCCGCTCAAACCTCTGATCGCAATTCCCACCACGGCCGGCACCGGCAGTGAAACAACCGGCGTGGCCATTTTTGACTTCGTGCCCATGCACGCCAAGACAGGGATCGCGCATCGCCGCCTGAAGCCCACTTTGGGCCTCATCGACCCGGAGAATACGCGGACGCAGCCCGCCGCAGTGGCCGCGTCAGCAGGGCTCGACGTCTTAAGCCACGCGATCGAGTCCTACACCGCCCTGCCATTCGGACAGCGCCCACGGCCGGAGCGCCCGATTCTGCGGCCCGCCTATCAAGGCTCCAACCCCATCAGCGACGTTTGGAGTCTGGAGGCGCTTCGGCTGGTCGCGACCCACCTGCGGCGGGCGGTGGCCGACCCCGCGGACGGCGAGGCGCGGACCTCCATGCTGCTCGCTGCCTCGTACGCCGGGATCGGATTCGGCAATGCGGGCGTCCACTTGCCCCACGGGCTGTCTTATCCGGTATCGGGCATGGTGCGAAGTTATCGGGCGCCTGGCTACGCGGTAGGGCATCCGCTGATCCCGCACGGGATCTCGGTCATCGTCAATGCCGCAGCGGTCTACCGGTTCACCTCGCCTGCCTGTCCCGAGCGCCACCTTCGAGCGGCGGAGGTGCTTGGCGCCAAAATGGACGGCGCGCGGGCCGCCGACGCTGGAAAGATTCTCGCGGATCAGATCATCGCGTTGATGCGTGATCTCGGGGTTCCCAACGGGCTGCGCGAGCTCGGTTATCAAGCCGAGGACATCCCGGCACTTGTGGAAGGCACTCTACCGCAACACCGCGTAACCAAACTCTCACCCCGCCCTGCCGGCTCGGACGACCTCAGCCGGATTTTGGAAGAATCCATGGTGATCTGGTAGGGACGGCTCTGGTGACGCGGCGCCGGTCTTGGTGACCGCCTAACCTGCCGCTGACTCGCGCGGCAGGCCGCGAGAAGGGCGTGGCCATCCGCACCGCCCAGTCACTCAGGGCGTGACGTTCTCCTCGGGGCCATGATTCTAGGCTGCGCGCACGAATCGAAGAAACGGTGGACGGCCTTCTTCACGTAGAAAGAATACTTGAGCTTATCCAGAGTGGGCCGCAAACTGGCCATGCTCAGTTTTGCTGGCGCGGATCGGCTGCCTCGCAATCGGTCGGTTTTACCTTACTGGATTTCCGAGCAACTCCCAGCCCCTGGGTGAGGATACATCACGCCCTGACACCAGATTCACCGAAGCCCGCAGCCGCTAGTAGGCGGATTGGCCGGCGCGGTCAATGCAGGCAGACGCGCCGCTGCCAGCATCTGATTGAGCCCTGGCAAGTCCTGCTGGCGTAGCTGATCGAACTTCGTCATGCTCTGCTCGATCTCGTGGCAGCTTTGGTCGATCGCCGCCATATCGCTCGCGGTCGGCCGCATGTCGCCGAAATCCAAATCTTGCAAGCGTCGCGCGAGGTCGCGGTTGGCGATGCCGAAGCCTGCATTGCCGCTCATCAGTCCGGCGGCTTTCTCGTCGAAGGCTTTGGCGGCAGCCATCAAGTCGGCATCCTGGGCCGCTTTGGGTTCGTCGGCGGCCAAAGCGCTGTGCATCTTCTGGAGAGCGTCGTAGGCATCGAGGCTTGCGCTCAAGCCATTCACTACTTGCCGCTCGGTCGCGAACTGGGCTTCGAGATCGGCTTGCGTCACAGGCGATCGCGGGTCGTTCTTAAGGGTCAACTCGCGCTTGTAGTTCTGCCCATTGACGCTCAGCCTGACCTGATACGTGCCTGGAATAGCGAGGGGCCCGACCGGCTGGACGCTGGGCGTAGCGCCGATGATGGCATGCCAGGTCAAGGTGTATTCCGTGTAATCGAGCACCCCACCGAAGTATCCGTAGTTAATGCTCTTGGGAGAGGGATAACGCAGGTCCCAGGCGATGCGATGCATCCCGGCGCTGGTGGAAAGCACCGTCGGCGGCGCAAACCAATAGTCGGGCACGTTCGGCATGGGAGTGGTGTCCGGCGGAAGCGGCGTGCTCGAGTATTCACGCACCATGTGGCCCCGAGCGTCGTAGATGCCCAACGTAACGGGTCCACGCGCGGGTTCCTTAAGGTAGTAATCAACGATGGCCCCCTCGGGCGGATTCTGCCCGCGCGGCACTTCGGGCGGCAGTGGCGTGTCCTGGTCATTGGACCAGCGCACTCGCAGTGCCGATTCCGGCTTGTAGAGGTAAGCGTCGCTGGCTCTTGCCTCGGCAAGCTGTCGCAAAGGTTCCAGGTCGTCGAGGATCCAGAGCGAGCGGCCGTAGGTGGACACGACGAGGTCCTCGTCGTGAATCGTAAGGTCTGAAACAACGGTGTTCGGCAAGTTGAGCTGGAGCGATTGCCAATGGCTTCCCTGATCGAAGGAGACCCACGCGCCCATCTCAGTGGCGGCGAAGAGCAGACCCGGCCTGACGGGGTCTTCACGCACCGAGCGTACGCGCACGTTGTCGGGCAGCCCGTCGACGATGGCCTGCCAGGTCTGGCCGAAATCGGTGGTCCGGTAAATGTAGGGATTGGTATTGGCAGCGTCTTCTACGGCGGCGTAGGCAGCGCCGGCGCTGTGATGCGAGGCGTCGATGATGATGACGCCCGAACGGGCGTCGAGCGCGGGCGGCGAGACGTTGCTCCAGGTCTGGCCGCCGTCTCGAGTAACTTCGATCACTCCATTGCTGGTCCCCGCCCAGATCACGCCCCCCTGCACCGGGCTGGGTGCCAGGCTTTCAATGGCGACAGGGCGCGGACGGCCCGACGGACTGGCCGCGCCCGGCACAGATTGGCCTGAGGGGCCGCGGGCGGTGAGATCGGGGCTGATGTGCTTCCAGGTGACACCGCCGTCCTCGGTGGCGAGTACGTACTGCGCGCCCATGTAGAGCAGATGCGGGTTCTGCGGCGAGTAGGCGAGCGGCGGCATGCTGTTGAAGCGATCCGCTTCGCTCGGTGTGTAAACCACCACGACCTGGCCGGTTTCGCGGTCGAAGCGGCGCAGGACGTGATACCAGCCTTGGGTGAAGATCCAGCGCGGGTTCAGCGGATCCACAACGATATAGCCCGCCTCAAAGCCGCCTACGGGATACCAATCGCGATCGCGGATGCCGCCGAAATCGCTGCGGCTTTGCACGCCCGCGGTGCCGCTGTCTTGCTGCGCGCCGTAGATCCAGTATGGAAACTGGTTGTCGGTGGATATGTGGTAGAACTGCCCGTTGGGCAGATTGAACCATGGAGACCAGGTACGGCCGCCGTCAAGGCTGATCGTGGGGCCTTGATCCGAGCCCATCACCATCCACTCGGGATGAGTGGGATCGATCCAGAGGGCGCGATCGTCATCACCGCCGGGTGCGCCCTTATACGCAACAAACGTATGGGCACCGTCGAGCGATCGGCACATGGCGGTGCCCATCAGGTAGACCATGTCAGCGTTCTTCGGGTCCACGTAAATGCGCCCGCCGGCGCTCGCGATGCGCGTTGTGGCGAGCTGCCAATTGGCGCCGCCGTCGTCGGACCGATATACGCCGCGATCGCGGCCGCCCACCAGCACGTACACACGCTGGCCGTGCGTTCCTGCCGCCACTGCAATGGTGGCGCTTCGGAGGCCGAGGGGCAGTCCCTGCTGTGATAGCGCCGTCCAAGTGGCGCCTCCGTCGGTGGACTTGTAGATCACCGGCCCCACCGTGGCGGGCTCGGCTGGCGGCGCGTTTTGCACGGCTCCCGGCGGGCCGAAGCCGCCGCCGGGACGGGTCACGGTAGCGTAGACCATGCTCGGGTCGGCGTAGTCGAAGGCCAGATCCGTCACGCCCGTGCGGTCATCTATGAAGAGGACGCGATTCCAGGTGTGTCCCCCGTCCGTAGTCCGATAGACGCCGCAAGCCGCCTTGGCGGCGTCCGCGCCGAAGCGAGTGGCAGCCCCCGCTAGGACGATGTTCGCGTTGTGAGGATCCACCAGAAGCGTGGCGAGGTAACGAGTATCGTCCAGTCCGACCTTCTGCCACGTTGTTCCGGCGTCAGTGGACTTGTACATCCCGTTGCCGGGCGTAAATGACCAGCCGGTGGGGTCGCCGGTGCCGGCATAAACGATGTGCGAATCGGAGGGAGCGACCGCCACCGAGCCGATGGAGGGCACGTGCTCTTCGTCGAAGATCGGCTTCCAGACCGTGCCTCCGTCGGTGGTCTTCCACACGCCGCCTTCGGGCAGCCCGAGATAGAAGGTGGTGGGATCGCCCGGCACGCCGCTCACCGCATAGACGTTACCCGAGCGATACGGACCCGCTAACCTCCAGCGCATCCCGGAGTAAAGATTGGGGTCGACGCTTTGTGCTGCCAGGCATGGCGAGGCCGGCAGGCAGGCGGCCGCGAGCACGAGAATGTGAGAAACGAAACGTCCGATGAGTGAACTCCGCTTTTGTTGCGAAGACATGAGGGCAAACTCCCGCTTGCCAGCACTAGCCTCTAGAGCGACCGCAGGAAATTGATGACATCCTGCTGTTCCGGAGTGCCCAATCGATTGAAACGGTCGATTACCCGGCTGGCCTCACTACCGGGGCTCCGGTGAAACTCGACGGCCTCCACCAAATTGCTGGTCCGTCCGTCATGAAGAAAGAATATGCGTTGCCCGACACCCCACAGCGGCGCGGTCCGGAACTCGTCCGGGCCTGCGCCGCCTTGGGTGATGCCGTCCGCCAGACCCGTACCCATATGGTGCACAAGTAGATCCGAGAAGAGGTTTACCGGCTTGTCGGAGAGGGCAGCGCTCGGAACAGTCGAGGAGCCACTCGCAATCATCTTCCCAGTGGTAAACGACGGCGTGTGGCAGTGCGCACAGCCGACCTTGTCGAAGAGCATGCGTCCCCTTGTGGTAGATGGCGTCTCAGGGGCCGGCGTGGGCGGGGCCAGCATGCGCATGAAGTCCGCGAAAGCCTCGATGTCAGAAAGCACGGCTGTATTGGTATTGGCGCTCGGAGTGGGGGTGGTCGTGAAGTTAACCGTGTCATTGGGAGTGGCGGTAAGAACACACCCCGGCGTCTCGTCGCGTTCCTGCGGAAACAGTTGGTTTGAGATTCCCATCTCAACGTTATAGGCTTCGGCCGCGAACATCAGAAGCGACTTGTTCTGAGCTTTCCATCCGAAGCGAGTAATGGTGCCGTCGTTGGCACTGCGGTTCGCATTGCCGCTCAGGTGCGCGTTGGCATGACCGGAGATACCCAACGCTCTCTTCTCCGAAGCGTTGGCAGTCTGGTTCGCGAGGATTGCGCCGTCAGGGATTGCCTCGATGAGCCCGGCGCCAAATACAGGTGTCGGGATGCGAAAGATGATGTTTGGATTTCCGCCGCGGCCGGTAAGCGGATTTCCGGCCGGTAGGAAGTCGAATTGAGCGATGTTGCAACCCGCCGCGTCGCTGCGGCCGGTAATCACGAACAGGTCGTGCACATCGCCGTCGTTGGTTCCATCGGGATTCCGCTTGAAGCGTGCTTCGCGGATGGGACCTTTCGGCGTAATAAACCATGGCACCTTGTTCTTTGCGCCATTGAGAGTGGCAACCGCAATCAAAGGGTTCTGCGCTGGGCTCGAACCGCCGGGCGCCGGCTGCGAATGGCAGGAAAAGCACTGGTTTGAGTTAAACCGGGGCCCGAGCCCAGTGTTGTTACCCCCCGTAACGGTCTCCATGTCTTGGAACCGTGTGAGTCCGTCCTGGGAAAAAGCGTTTTCGTCCGCGGTCAGGCCCGGCAAAGGAGTACCGGCGCCGGGCGCGCCCCCACGAACCCCAGGGTCTGCGGGGGCGCGCACCGTTTGACCCGCCTCGCAAAGGCAAGTTGTCAGAACTGCGCCGAGGATTCCAGATAAGACTCCTGAGGCAACTCTAAACCGTAACCGCATAACGTACGCTCCTGTCTAGGTGCTGCATCGGCCAGGCGCCTTCGATTCTAATCAAACTCACTTCGCGATACCAAGCGAACTTTGATCGTTCGTTAAATACTGCCTGTTTAGGGTGCCGCGGCTCGATTCCACATAGCTACGTGAACGGGTCAGACGGTATTCAGCCCGAGGGCTAGGTTGATGAACAGAACCTGCCCGATCCCTCTTTCAGCACCGCCTTAGTTAGAGTACGAGGGATTACCATCCACATTGTTCAGCCGCGGGCGAGGATGATTCGCCGCTGCCCAGACCCTATCGAAGAATCGCTGGCAGCCGCCGCATTCGGCTCTCCGAGCGATAGAAGTCGGGCGTGGCGCCGCTGGAGTCCGCGGCACGGAACAGATACACCCTCCGCCCGGCGACCCGAACATAGGGCTCATCGACTCACCAGGACGTACCTGTCCGTTTCAACTCCCGCCGGACTCGGCGGTTCAGTCGGGGGCATAGCTCTGCACCCAGCTCCAAGCCCTTGGCGTGGTCGACGGTCAGGCTTCGCTCCGCCATGAGCTCTTCCAGATCTCTATAAATCAAGGGGAAATTGAGATACCAGCCGACGCAGAGGGCGATGATTTCATCGGCGAAGCGCGTATTGCCCCGAAAAACCGCAGACCGCTGCTGCCATCCTTCCACTCTACCCAAGGTTCGCGGCTTGCTTACAACACTTCCAGGCTGCGCTCATCCAGAACGGCGAAACGAACCGGCTTCGTTCACCCGGGTCTTCCACAAGGCAAGGCGCGCTCGGCTTACTGTCCACCTTACTGTCCATTTCCGTGGAGTACGAGGGAGACGGAATGGAATCCGCGAGACAACGGAGAAATCCCACTAAACCCTGATCTTGTCCTCTGTTTATTTGGATGAAATGCGAACTTGGAGATTTGGTAGCGCTACCGGGAATCGAACCCGGGTTTTGAGATTGAGAATCTCACGTCCTAACCCCTAGACGATAGCGCCGGAAGTGCGGTGGTCCGACCCTTGGCAATCCGTTCAGCATCAGCGCGGAATCCGCGCCTCGAAAACGATCATGTCACCGGGTCAGTTCCCTGCCGGCCTAGAATACAACACGTTCCGAGCCACTGACAACTGACGACAAAGGTGCCGGTGTCATGAGACCGATCGCCGGAAACTGACCAACGGAAACCGACCTCGAGAACCGTTGATTAGAACTTCGTGACCGACGAAAAGTTGAAGTCGCGGACCTTCATCGTCGGCACCACCATCTCGAAGGACTCCTCGCCCGCCGCGCGCTCGGGCGGACCCATCATCTCCACATTGGAGAGCATCTCGATCAGGCTCTGATTGAAGCGCAGGTTCCTCACACCGCCGCGCGTCTCGCCGTTCTCGATCGCGAAAGTGCCGTCGCGGGTCATGCCGGTGACGATCTTGCGATAAGGGTCGACCTCGCGAATGTACCAGAGGCGCGTGATCAGCAGGCCCCGCTCTGTCGATCGCACCATCTCCTCGACGCTCTGCCGGCCTCCTTCCATGACGATGTTCATGGGCGCTTCGCCGTATTCGTTGGGCAGGGGGAAACCGTGTCCTGTAGGCTCAACACCTAGCTTACGCGCCGTGCTGCGGGCGTAAACCAGGTTCTTCACTACTCCGTGCTCCACCAATTGTACGCGTTGCCGCGGCACCCCCTCGCCGTCGAACGGGGCCCCCAGGTGCAGGGGATGGAAAACGTCGTCGCGCAGCTCGATCGCGGCGCCAAAGAGCTTCTGCCCCACCCGATCCGTCAGGCTGCTGCGTTTTTCGGCTACGGCGAGGCCGCTGAAATCAAACACCATGAAACCGAGGAGGTCAAGCACCGCGGCCGGCTCGAGAATCACCGTGTAGCGGCCCGGCGCCATCTCCTTCGGGTCCGCGCTCGCGAGGGCCTTGCGCGCGGCCCGATCCGCCAATCCCTCAGGGTCAAGCTCCAGATGATTCGGGCCCGTCTTCTTGGCCCAGCCGGACGCCGTTTCGCCGAGCATCGTGACCGAGAACTCGGAGATCGTCTCCTCATGGAAGGCTTTCAGGCCGCGCGAATTGAAGAGCGCCATGACCGAGGTGCCGCTCGAGCAGACGCCCGCCGCCGTCAGGTGATCGGATTCGGCCCGTCCAATCACCGCCGCCACCGTGAGGGCGCGATCTTCGGGCGTGAGCGCGGACGTCTCCGGGTAAAGGCGGTCGAGCGCCCGATACATCTGCGGACCCGGCATCGGCAGCATGTCCGGGTCGCGCGGCTGCAATCGCGCGAGCTCGAGCGCCGACTCCGCCAGGCGGCGGATCGAGGCGGGATCGAGTTTGTTCGTGCTGGCCCGCGCCGTGCGCTGCCCGGCCACCGCCCGAATGGACAGGTAAGTCGAATCCTCAGCCACGTTCTGGTGGATGGCGTTGTTGGCAAAACGGGTCAGCGCATACTGATTCGATGTGATCGTCGCCTCGGTCTCATCGGCGGTGGAATACTTGGTGACTTCGTGGAAGAGCTCTTGGGCGCGCTGGCGAGTCAGGATCATTGGGTGACTGAGCGATTGGGTGATTCAACGATTGACTCATTGAGCCATTGAATCAATGAATCATTCTGCTCCGTAGGCCACTCCGACCTTCACGTTCCGGAACCGCGCCGGCGCCGCGCCGTGTCCGGTGCCCATGAGCTGGGCGGGCTGGCCCTTGCCGCAGTTGGGCGTGCCCCACAGCGTCCATTCCTCCGGACCGCAGATGGCATCGCACGAGTTCCAGAATTCCGTGGAGATTCCGCCGTAACTGGGATTCTTCAGCATCCGCGCGCGCTTGCCGCCCTTGATCTCCCAGCCGATTTCCGTCCCGAACTGGAAGTTGTAGCGGCGATCGTCAATCGACCAGCTCCGGTTGGTCTCCATCAGGATGCCGTCGTCGGTGGAGGCAATCAAGTCCTCGAGCTTCCCCGCCCCAGGGAGCAGGCTGACGTTGGTCATGCGGATGATCGGAATGCGATTCCAGCCGTCGGCGCGCATGGCGCCGCTCGATCGCGGGAGGTTCGCCGTTACCGCGGACTCGCGCGAGCTCAGGTATCCCACAAACAGGCCCTCATGAATAACGGGCGTGCACTGCCCCGGCACACCCTCATCGTCATAGCGGAAGGTGCCGAGGCCCGGCCCGTGCTCGGGGCGCGCGTCCGCCACCACATTCACGATCCCGGACGCGTACTTCAAGGTATTGAGCTTCTCGAGGGTCAGAAAGCTCATGCCGGCGTAGTTCGCTTCGTCCCCGAGCACGCGGTCAAGCTCGATGGGATGTCCGATCGACTCGTGAATCTGCAGGCCGAGCTGCGCGCCGCCCAGGATCACGTCCTTGACGCCCTGCGGGCACTGGTCGGCGGTGTGCAGCGCCACCACTTCCTCCGCGATTCGGCGGGCGTTCGCCAGGAGGTTGAGTTCCTCGATCAACTCGTAGCCCTTCGTTTGATACTGCCCCCCGAACGAATTCGGAAACGAGCGCTTCTGGATCTCGCCCTCGCCGAACGAGGTGGCGCTGTAGCCGGCACCGGTCAGCGTGCGCACCTGGCGGATCTCGGAACCCAGACTCGAGAGAAACCACTGATCGATACGGCGGAAATCCATCGAGCCTTCGGCCAGCGTCACACCCTTCACACCACGCATCTCCGCATCCACCTTCAGCAGCAGGTCGAGGCAAACCGATACGGGCATAGTGAAGGGATCAATGGCGCAGGCGCTCTCCCAATGATCGACCACCGGATCCTCCGGCGCCAATTGCACGTCGTGACGCTTGGCGCGCGCGCTGGCCCGCGCAATAGCCACGGCCCGCGCCGCGCAACGATCCACACCGTCGCGCGAGAGATCATCAGTCGAGGCAAAGCCCCAGGCGCCGTCCGCGATCACGCGAACGCCGAGGCCCTGCGACTCCAGATCGCGCACTCCGGACGCCTGGCCGTTCTTGGTGGAGAAGTAGCGCTGCCGGTAGTCGATGGCGCGCACGTCGGCATAAGTGGCGCCGGAGGTTACTGCGGTATCGAGAGCGCGAGCGGCGAAATCTTTCATATCAGAATACGGCTGTAGCGGCGCCGGAAGCCGCCGGTGAGGACACCGGCGCTACAGGCTGCCACAAAAACGCGAGAGCCGCAAGGTTCGCAACGCGCGGGCCGTGCGGCTCCCAATCCTGCTCATCCATGGCGGCGGTCCAGGCGCGGCCTGCGCCCGCCCCGGGTCCTAGGTGCCTTCGTTCCACGAAGCCTGGTACGCTTCCTGCTCCGGTGTCAGGGTGTCGATGCCCACGCCCAACGATTCGAGCTTCAGCTTGGCGACGCTCTGATCAAGCTCGGCGGGCACAGGGTAGACCTTCGCATCAAGATCGCGGGCGTTCTTCACCAGATACTCGGCGGAGAGCGCCTGGTTGGCAAAGCTCATGTCCATCACGACAGCCGGATGGCCCTCGGCGGCGGCCAGGTTGATCAGACGGCCTTCGCCCAGCAGATAGACCTTCCGGCCGTCGGCGAGCGTGTACTCGTCCACAAACTCGCGAGTCTGGCGCTTTGCCTTGGCAAGGCCTTCGAGCGCCGGAATGTCGATCTCCACATTGAAATGGCCGGAATTGGCCACGATGGCGCCGTCTTTCATGAGCTTGAAATGATCGGCGGTGATCACGCTCTTGTCGCCCGTCAGGGTGCAGAAGATGTCGCCGATCTTGGCGGCCTCGGCCATCGACATCACGCGGAAGCCGTCCATGATCGCTTCAAGAGCGCGCGTCGGATTGACTTCGGTCACGATCACGTCTGCGCCCAGGCCCTTGGCGCGCATGGCAAAGCCGCGCCCGCACCAGCCATAGCCGGCCACAACCACACGCTGTCCGGCAAAAAGCTGATTGGTGGCGCGAATAATGCCGTCCACGGTGGACTGGCCCGTTCCATACCGATTGTCGAACAGGTGCTTGGTGTCCGCATCGTTCACCGAAATCACCGGGAAGCGGAGCACTCCATCCTTGGCCATGCTGCGCAGCCGGATGACGCCGGTGGTGGTTTCTTCGGTGCTGCCGATGATGTCCGGAATCAGCTCCTGGCGCTTGGTGAGCACAGCCGTGACCAGATCGGCGCCGTCGTCCATGGTGATCTGCGGGCGATGCTCAAGCACAGCGTGCAGGTGATTGTAGTAAGTTTCGTGATCTTCGCCTTTGATGGCGAATACGGGAATGTGGTAGTCCGCCACCAGCGAGGCCGCCACGTCATCCTGGGTGCTCAGCGGATTCGAGGCGCAGAGCGCCACCTGGGCGCCGCCGTCGCGCAGCGTGATCGCAAGGTTGGCCGTCTCGGTCGTCACGTGCAGGCAGGCGGCAATGCGCACGCCTTCGAGCGGCCGCTCCTCGGCAAAACGCTTGCGGATCAGTTGCAGCACCGACATCCACTGCTGGGCCCACTCGATGCGCAGCTTCCCTTTGGGCGCGAGGCCCATATCCTTCACATCATGATTCAGCTTCGAAACCGTAACCGTTGCCATTAAATACCCGCCTCCTTTTTCAATGTCGCAGCTTTGTCTGTATTTTCCCAGGTGAAGCCCGGCTCGCGGCGCCCGAAGTGCCCGTAGGCGGCCGTCCTTTTGTAAATGGGCCGCAGCAGGTCGAGCGACTCAATAATGCCGCGCGGCGTCAGTTGGAAGTTGCGGCGCACGAGCTCCACCAGCTTGCTGTTCGGAACCTTGCCAGAGCCGTTCGTGTTGACCATCACCGAGACCGGCTCCGCCACGCCGATCGCGTAAGCCAACTGCACCTCCGCATGGCTCGCCAGGCCCGCCGCCACCACGTTCTTGGCAATGTAGCGCGCCATGTAGGCCGCGGAGCGGTCCACTTTGCTCGGATCCTTGCCCGAGAAGGCGCCGCCGCCGTGGTGCGCCGAGCCGCCGTAAGTGTCCACGATGATCTTGCGGCCGGTCAGTCCGGAGTCACCCACGGGGCCGCCGATTTCGAAGCAGCCTGTCGGGTTGATGTGGTATTTGGTGTGGGAGTCGAGCATGTGGGCGGGAATCACGGGCTTAATGACGCACTCGAGGACAGCCTCGTGCAACATCCCCTGGTTCCTGGTGGCTTCGGCGTTGTGCTGGGTGGAGACGACAACGGCGTCCACCCTCACCGGACGGCCGTTGCCGTCATACTCCACCGTCACCTGGCTCTTGCCGTCAGGCCGGATGAAGTTGACGATGCCCTCGTGCCGCACTTGAGCCAGCCGCTGGCAAAGTTTCTGCGCCATGGTGATGGGAAACGGCATCAACTCTTCGGTTTCGTCGCAGGCATAGCCGAACATCAGGCCTTGATCTCCTGCCCCGCCCGTATCGACGCCCATGGCGATGTGCGCGGACTGCTTCTGGACTCTGACCTCGACCTCACAGCCGTCCGCCGTGAAGCCGCAGTCCGGGTCGGTGTAGCCGATCTCCCGGACGGTGTCGCGCACCAGTTTCTCGAAATCGAGCGCGGTCGTGGTCGTGATCTCGCCGGCCACGCAAACGAATTGGTCCTTCACCAATGACTCGCAGGCCACGCGCCCGCGCTTGTCCCCTGCCAGCACGGCATCGAGCACCGCGTCCGAAATCTGGTCACAAATCTTGTCCGGGTGGCCTTCTGTAACCGACTCGGACGTAAACAAGTAGCGCTCACTCTCAGTTCCTGACAATCAAAACCCTCCTGTAAACGGTTGTCGCTCCGATGGGGATGCGAGTTCAGTAGTTTATCACAGGCCATTCGATTTGCGCCGCCAAAGATGGAGCGCAACTGCTCACCGTGCGTAAGAAGCGAGACCGCCGTCTCCATGGGACCATCCGATCGGCGACCGGTGAGACATAATCGTGTCCCCTTTGTTTTCTGCAACATTCCGGCCTTCGTTCGTGAAGGGGGAGCTCGCCGGCTCCAGGGCCACCTGGGGCGCCCGGAGCGAGCGGGCAAGAACCTGCTATTACTCGCTGTGCAACGTTGCGCCGGATATCGACGTCAGGGCAGCACGTCGAAAGCGACATTACTCGCAACCGGCCCGCCGGGCGTTGTCACCCGAACCATGCCTGTGGTGGCTCCGGAGGGCACCGTTGTTTCAATCAAGGAGCTCGAAATCACTTCAAACTGGGCTGCCGTCCCGTTAAAAGCGACGCCCGTCGCTCCGGTCAGATCAGTCCCCAGGATTCCGACCTTCGTTCCTACCGTCCCGGCCCTTGGGTTTGTTTCGACAAACCGGTTCAAACCCACGTCCAGGGCGAAGACAGTACCGCAACCACCATAGGCGCGCTCGCAGTTTATGTCCCCACCACTGTCCGGCACCCCGTAAAATACACCATTGGTTGCTTGAACCACTCCACCGTAAGGATTTTGGCCATCAGCGCAGCCCGATTGGACGCAGAAATCATGAAGGGTTGTGAGCACGCCTGACAGAGTGATTTTGAAGATCGTGCCACAGCCAAAGGGCTCGTTGGGATCGCCGCACGTAAGGTCGCCCCCCTGGTAGGTTGTACCGTAGAGATTCCCGTCGGTCGCCTGCATCAGCGCGGCACTGGGGTTAGCGCCATCCGTGGCGTCGAATTGATGCAAAGTTGTCAGCTTGCCCGCCGGGGTAATCTGGAATAAGGTGCCGCAGTCATAGGGAAACTGGCATCCGGAGATCCCGCCGTCGAGGGTCGTCCCATAGAAATTCCCGTCAGTTGCCTGCACCAGCGTAGCGACAGGGAGGTATCCGTCCGGGCAGCCGGTTTGGGAGCAAAAACTGTAAAGAGTTGTCAGCGCGCCGCCTGCGGTAATCTTGAAAACCGTCCCTTCGTTGTAGGTCCCGCCACTCCGGGTTGTGCCATAGAGAACTAAGTCGGTGCCCTGCACCAAGCCACCCCAGGGCGAAGCGCCCTCCGGTCCCACGAAGTTGTGCAGCGTGGTCAATACGCCGCTTGGGGTGATTTTGTAGACTGTGCCAGGGCCGATGTTCCCGAACGTTGTTGTCCCGTAAAAGTTCCCATCTGCGCCTTGCATCAGACCGGATACGGGAAAATAACCATCGGTGCCGTCAAAGCTGTGCAGCGTTGTGAGCACGCCCTGCGGTGTGATCTTGAAAACAGTGCCGCAGCCCAGCTGGCAGGCCGTGAGATTAACGCCTCCCTCCGACGTTGTTCCGTAGAAGTTCCCGTCGCTGCCGAGAGCCAGCGCATTTGGGCTGTTGCCGTCCACGCAGTTGGTCTGGGCGCAAAAGCTGTAGAGTGTCGTCAAAACGCCGTTGGGGGATATCTTGAACACTGTACCCAGGGAATTGGCCCCGCCGGCACCAGTCGTGCCGTAAAGGTTTCCGTCTCTTCCCTGCACCAGGTTCAGATACCCGGGTTGTGCGCCATTCGGTCCGTCGAAAGTTACGAGGGTCTTAAACCCCTGCGCGGGCAAGTCGAAGGGCGCCATTGCCCCAAACAGAAGGACTGCGCACGCCATCAGCGCCTTGCGATGACTCATTGTTCCCTCGTGAGCCGCAATCATTCTCGACCTCCCCAGGATGGTCCCAAGACAGCGTCGCGGCTGCCAATCCGCTCAGTCGACCTTGCCCGCTTACGGCTTCTCCCCCGACCGGAACTCAGTCCACGGCCCCGCCTTCATATCCTTCAGCACCGGAGCCATCCAGGAGTATTCCGGGTGGGTTTTGAGAAACGGGGCGGCTTCGAAATCCGTGCCGCAAGGATGCCCGCGCCGAGCGATCAGGCTCATAGCTTCGGCCATCTTGCTGTCGGTCGCCTTGCCCTGCACCGCGCCGCCCGGGTAATACGGTCCCCAGTCCCAAACCGGTACGCCCGTGGGCGATGTTTCCGAATGGCCGCAGATCGTGCGCGCGTCAGCGTCGTCGCGCTTTTCGTAGGAATCGTAATGGTCGGCCTCGAACTGCTCGGCCATCGGCACGTCGATCTGACCTTTGTTCTGCTTCATCAGCTCGTCCCACCGCACGTGGCGGGCGTTCGGCGAGGTTTCGGGATTATCGACATCGAAGGTGGTTTCTTCCTGGGTGAGCTTGGGGTCGCTCGAGAAGTTGGATCCCACGAAATAGCCGTCCTTGGTGCGCCAGACGCGATGGTCCTTGAGACCAAGCTCAAACCGGGCAACCTCACCGGTTTTGCGGTCGCCGAGCAGCCAGTCGTTGGCATAGCCGCCGTTGTTGCCCTTCAGCATGATCCTGACGTAATCGTCAATCGAACTCGCGTACTGCAGGGCCTTGCGCGAGCGCTCAAACTCCGGGATTCCGTTCGGGTCCCACCCGTGAAACTGGGTGATGGTGGTCTCGGTGACCATCAAGCCTTCGGAATTGATGCCGAAATCGTCGTCGCTCGTGATCACGCCTGGGAAACCGTCCATCAGCATGCGATAGCCGTGCTCCGGCACAACGTCAAACATGATGCGCCAGCGCTCGCCGTCAATGAAATTGCTCCAGTTGTTGTGGGCGATCACGATCTGATGGTCCTTGGTCCAGCTTCCGGTGGCTACGAAGGCGCTGCAATTGCCCTCCGGCTTAATGTCGGGCGCGCCCGCGGTCTTATGCTGCTCGTCGTACCACGGCACGTAGTAATCCAGCAGCTCGCAGAAGGCGTTCAGCGCCACCAGGTCCCACAGGTCCATCTGCACGCCGCGCGCCTTCACGCCTTCCAAGATCCCTTTGAGCTCCGCCTGATACTCAGGGTCGGTGTGCGGCCACAGCATGTCGCGCGCGGCCGTTCGGAAAAAGTCCCAGGAACGCTCGCTGCCGTGCGTGTCGATCACCTTGATCGCTTCCAGGGCGTCTGCGATCTCAGGAGCCAGCAGGTATCCGTGCTGGTAGCCGATGGTCTGGGGTGAGCCTTCCAAGTGCACGTAAATCCACTCACCACGCTCGAAACGGTAGGCCCTGGCGAGCCGGGGATCATCGCTTTGCCCCCGTGTGGAGGCCGTTCGCGGCGAAGTGGCGGCGAGCAGATTCGAAGGACCGGCTGCGAGCAGCGCTGCGGCTCGGATCGCGCGGGCCGGGTTGCAGTTGAATTGCGCCAGGCGCGCGCACGACGCGCCTTCGGGCGCGCTTCCGGAACGGAGCGCCATGAACGCGGACGTCAGAACGACGAAGCCCAAAACAATCGCCAGCCTGGATGCTCTATTCTTCACTCGACTCCCCCAGCGGCAAGATTGCTGCAACCGTACATGGCAGCAAGTCCATGCTAGACGCTTTTGACGCGGCGCTCAAGAGCGCAGTCGAAGGCAAAACCCGGACCCGCCGGCGCTTGCGACGGCAGGGTGTGCCTGCGCTGACAAGTTCAGATTCCGGGCACGACCGGGCATACGGAACGGCCGCCGCTGCATCAAAAATGTGGGTTGAGTTTGCGGCCGCCCGTGCTGGGAAATCGGCATTGGGGTCCATGCTATACTCGACAGAAGGTAAAGGAGTCCTATGAAACCCTCTCGGCGTTTGACCTGGCTGGTTACTTTGGCTGTGGCGTGTGGAACTGCGGCGGGAGGTCTTTACGGCCCCAAGATGCAGGCCACCACGGTATCGGGGGGTGACGAAGGCGACGTACAGAGCAACCTCAAGGACTTCACGCGCATTTACGACATCGTGCAGCGCGAGTACGCGGACCAGGTTGATCCCAACAAGGCCATTTACGGACCGGAGAACGCCGCCGCGGTCGGCGCCATCCCGGGGATGCTGCGCGTCCTCGACCCGCACTCGAATTTCTTCGATCCCCACACCTTCGCGCAGTTGCGGGAGGAGCAGGAAGGCAAGTATTACGGCGTCGGCATGACGATTGCACCGCGTCTGGATAAGTCCGGGAAACTGGCTACCTTTGTGCAAGCGCCGATCCCCGGATCGCCGGCATTCAAGGCAGGGCTGCGGCCGGGCGACGTTATCTGGAAGATCGACGGCAAAGGTGCCGAGGGTCTGTCCACGAACCAGGTCGCTGAAATGCTGAAGGGCCCCAAAGGCACGGTGGTGCACGTGGAAGTCGAGCGTGAGGGTTACGACCAGCCCGTCGACTTCACCATTACGCGCGATCAGATCCAGAAACCTACCGTGGATAGCGCCTTTCTGATGAAGCCGGGAGTGGGCTACATCCACCTGAACGGATTCGACGAGACCAGCGACGACGAAATAGCCGCGGCCTTGAAGCAACTGGGCGGTCCGAACTTGAAGGGACTCATCCTCGATCTGCGGGGCAACCCCGGCGGGCTGCTGGAAGAAGCGGTGGATATTTCCGACCACTTTCTGGCCAAGGACCAGTTGATCGTTTACCACTACGGGCGGGCATCGAACGAGAAGCGCTACCTCGTCCGCAACGGCAATCACGGCAACGAGTACCCGATGGTGGTCCTGATCGACCGCTACACCGCGAGCGCCGCCGAAATCGTCAGCGGCGCCCTGCAGGACCATGATCGCGCACTGATCATGGGCGAGCCCAGCTTCGGCAAAGGGCTGGTTCAGACCGTTTACCCCCTGAGCGATCATGCCGGACTGGCGCTGACCACCGCGCACTACTACACGCCGAGCGGACGCCTGATTCAGCGCGACTACGCCGACGTCTCCCTGTATGACTATTACAACCGCTCCGAGGATGCGCCCACGCCGCGCAGCCAGGTACGGCTAACCGATGGTGGACGCGAGGTTTACGGCGGCGGCGGGATCACCCCGGATGTGGACGTGCCGCCCTTGAAGCTGAACGCCGTCCAGCAGAAGCTGCAGGATCACGACGCCATCTACGAATTCGCTCAATTCTACCTGGGCGTCCACAAGACGATCTCCAGGGACTTCGAAACCACGCCCGACGTGCTGGATGATTTCTCCAAGTACCTGGTAAGCGAGCACTTGAACGTGAGCGCGGGCGACCTTGAGGACAACAGTGACTGGCTGAAGCAGCGCATCAAGGTGCAACTCGTAGGGATGATCTACGGGGACGACGAAGCGCTCAAGATCGAGCGCGCCAATGACCCCCTGGTCGCCAAGGCTCTGGAAAGCCTGCCACAGGCAGCCGCCTTGCTGGCGCACGCAAAGCAGTATGTCGCCACCCGCGATCAGCGTTCGCAGCCCCAGACTGCATCGGGGCAGCAGTAGATCGCCTAGACGGGTTTGGCGGCGACACGTGTCGAAAAAACACGCCAAATCGCGGAACGAACCCACTATCTCTTTTAGAATCAGTCGAGCCCTATTCCAGGGCCCGGGGAGCCTCATTGTCAGCGAGAATCAGTCAGGAAGGGATTGAAACGGCGCTCGTCAGCGATGGTGGTAGCGGGTCCGTGACCCGGGAATACTTGAGTTAAGTCGTCTAATATCATTAGCTTAGAATCTATTGACCTCAGAATTCCTTCATACGATCCACCCCACAGATCCGTACGTCCAATGCTCGATTGGAACAGGGTATCGCCGCTGAAGAGCCGCTGGCCGTCCCCCGGCAGGTAAAGCGATAAGCTGCCCGGAGAATGTCCCGGCGTGTGTAAGACTTCGAGGGCTCGGCCGCCCCAGCGCAGCGCGTCCCCTTCACGCAGAAACTGATCGACTTCGATCACCCCTGGCGGTCGCACCCCGAGCCACGCGGCCTGCGTGGCAAGATTCTGATAAAGCGGCAGATCGGCCTCATGCATCAGCACCGGGGCACCGCTCGCTCGCGCCAGCTTCTCGAGGCCCCCGACATGATCGATGTGGGCGTGGGTCGCCACCAGGTACTTCGGTGTAAGCTTGTGCCGGGTAAGCACTTCCTGCACGCGCTCGATGTCGTCTCCGGGATCGATCACGATGGCTTCGCGCGAGGTCTCGTCGCCCAGCACGTAGCAGTTGCACTGCAGCATTCCAACGGGGATTACTTCCTGGATCATCAATAGGATTTTATACCAAAAGCGTTGCCTTTTTCCGGCGATCACACCAATATTGAGCCTTGACCCTGATGTGACGCGAGACTAAACACTTGTCGAAGTCAGCCACGCCCCGCATTTTCGTGACGCTTGCCGCGCCGACGCTCGCGGCCATGGAGGAACAGGCGACGAGCGCGGCCGGTGTGCACCTCGGCTACGAGTTGCGGCTCGATTACCTCCAAAACTGGAGCGGATTCGAGCCCGAGTTGCACCAGATGCTCGTGCGGCTGCGCGCTCCCCTGGCCATCGCAACCTGCCGGCGCGCCGAGGCGGGGGGGCTGTTCGCGGGGTCCGTGGCCGAACAGCTCGACCGGCTGGAAGCCGCGGTTCGGGCGGGGTGCCATCGCGCGGATCTGGAGATCCAGTCGATCGATCGCGCCGGGGCCGCCATCCTGGATCGCCTGCGGCCGGCGCGAGTGATCGTCTCGCACCACGACTACCGCCAGACCCCGCCTCTCGGCGCCATCTACCGTAGGCTCGCGCGTCTGCCGGTCGCCTTCTTCAAGATCGCGACCCATGCGCGGACGCTGCAGGATAATCTCCGATTCGCGGCCCTGCTGCGGGCGCACCGCGCCGGCGGGCGCCTGGTGGCGCATGGTCTCGGTCCGTCCGGATTGCCCTCGCGGCTGATGGCTCTGAAATGGGGTTCGGCGTTCACTTATGGGTCCGCCGGCCAGCACCTCGCGGTGGCTTCAGGCCAACTGCCCGCCCAGGTGATGCGCTCCGTCTACCGCGTGGACCGGCTCGACGCCCGTACACAGATCTACGGCGTCGTGGGTTCGCGCGCCTCGATTTCCCTGTCGCCGGCCATGCAGAACTCGGCTCTCCACGCCAAGCACGTGAACGCCATCTACCTGCCTTGCGAGACGAGCAAGCTTGACGATTTTCTGGCGCTGGCGCGGCGGCTCAACTTTTCGGGTTTCAGCGTCACCATGCCGTACAAGACCGCCATCATCCGCAAGCTCGATTGGGTGGAACCCTTGGCCGCTGAGATTCAGGCGTGCAACACCGTTGCCGTGCAGCGGGGCAAGTGGACCGGCTGGAACACGGACGCCGCCGCGGTGGTCGATGTCCTGGCCAAACGCCTGCGTCTGGCGGGAAGCCGCGTCCTGGTGCTCGGCGCGGGCGGGGCGGCGCGTGCCGCCGCCTACGCCCTGCGGGCCGAGGGCGCGGAGGTGTTCATCTCGGCCCGGCGCGAAAGCGCGGCGCGCCGCCTCGCCCGCGGCATCTCGGCCCGCGTGATCCCCTGGGGCGGGACTGACGGGCTCGACGTCGATATCGTGATCAATGCCACACCGGTCGGAATGTCGCCCCAGGTAGACGCCCTGCCTACAGACCTCGCCCGGCTCCGAACGCGAGTGGTCTTTGACATGGTCTATCACCCTTTTGAGACCCGCCTGCTGGCGGACGCGCGCCGTCGTGGCCTGACGGCGATTTCGGGGCTCGAGATGCTGGTCGCCCAGGGTGCGCGCCAGTTCGAGATCTGGACCGGGCAATCGGCGCCGCGAGCCCTGATGGAACAGGCTGTGCTCCAGGCCCTGGGACATCCGGCCGAACGGGAGTAGGCAGTCGGGAGTTGCGGGCAAGCCGGCGGGCCCCGAACCGGCCACTGCCGACTGGTTCTGACACGCAATGAGCGCGATCGAGGTCTTTCCCACCTTCGCTGAGTTCAAGCGCCTTGCGCGCCAGGGCAACGTGATTCCCGTGGCTACGGCTGTCGTAGCCGACCTTGTAAGCCCGGTGGCGGCCTACCTCAAGCTTGCCCATCCGTATCAGGAACGCTCTCATCCGTACAGCTTCCTGCTGGAAAGCGTGGAAGGCGGCGAACACGTGGGCCGCTACACGTACTTCGGTGCCGACCCTTTCCAGACCGCAGCCTGCTGCGGCACGCGCATCACAGTGGATCGCGCCGGGCGCCGCCAGGAAGAGTCCGGGAATATCTTCGATTACCTGCGCGAAACGGGTCGTCACTTCCGGGCCGCGCTCGCACCCGGCATGCCACCCTTCTCGGCCGGAGCGGTGGGCTACGTTGCTTACGAAGCCGTACGCCAGCTCGAGCACCTGCCGCCGCGCGTCGAGCCCGATGTGGAGCTCGACGACGCGTTTTTCATGTACTACCGGAATCTCGTGGCTTTCGATCACGTCGCCCATCGCATGCTGATCATCTCCAACGTGTTCACCGAAGAAGGCAAGGGCGGGCTCGAGAGCAAGTACCGCGCGGCCACGCGCGAGCTTGAGCGCATGCGGCGCGGCCTCGAAGGGCCCCACGCTTCGCTCCTGCCGCGCCGGAGGCCAAAGCCTCAAACCCGTCTTTCGCTCGAAAGCAGCCTCTCGCGGAGCGGGTACGAAAGGATCGTGGAGCGCGCCCAGGAGTACATCCGCGCGGGCGACATCTTTCAGGTGGTTCTGTCCCTGCGTCTCGCAGCGCCCCTGCGCGTACCCGCCTTCGATGTGTATCGGGCCCTGCGCGTCGTCAATCCCTCACCTTACCTTTACTTCCTGCGCGCCGGGCCTGTGACGATTCTGGGCTCATCGCCGGAAATGCTGGTGAAGGCCAGCGGGCGCGCGCTCGAGTACCGGCCCATCGCCGGAACCCATCCTCGCGGCCGCACGGAGGAGGAGGATGCCGCGCTCGAGCAGAAGCTTCTTGCCGACGAGAAGGAGCGCGCCGAGCACCTGATGCTCGTCGACCTCGGGCGGAACGATCTCGGCCGGGTGGCCGAGACCGGGAGCGTGCGCCCGCGCGAACTTATGTTCGTGGAGCGCTACTCGCACGTGATGCACCTGGTCTCGCGCCTGGAAGCCCGCTTGCGCCCCGACGCCGACAGCTACGCCGCGCTCGCCGCCTGTTTCCCGGCCGGAACCCTCTCCGGCGCGCCCAAGATCCGCGCCATGGAGATCATCGACGAACTCGAGCCCACGCGCCGCGGCCTGTATGGCGGCGCCGTGCTCTACGCCGATTTCTCAGGCAATCTGAACGCCTGCATCGCCATTCGCACGATCGTGGCACGCGGCGGCATGGCTTATCTGCAAGCCGGGGCCGGCATCGTCGCGGACTCCGTGCCCGCGCGCGAGTACGAAGAGAGCATGAACAAGGCGCGGGCCCTGCTGCAGGCGATCAAGATTGCCGAAGGAGGCTAGCAGCCTGGTCTCCGCTCTCAGGCCATGGCGGCAGCGGCGGCTCCGCCCACGATCTTTTGCGAGAGGTTGGCGACGGCGTTGCTGGCCGCGCCCTGGATCGCCGTGCGCGTAGCGGCGTCGGTAAAGCGTTCCGCGAGCTGATAAAGCGCCAGAGCCAGCGTGAGCTGGTTGGCGTCCGTCTGGCCCCATCCCGGCTGTTCCCAGCCATGGTTGAAGAGCCACAGCAAGATCGGATCGGTAATCACGAGTTCAGGAATTCTGAATTGAAAGTTTCCCATCGGTTTCCTCCATCGTTTTATTGTCCTGCCTATACATGGTGAGGCGAAGGCTCATTTCGTTTCTCGACGGCACAGAGTTGGGTTCGAGAGGTGCTCAGGGATGTTGGGATCTGGCAACCCGTGAAAACCGGAATGCGGTGGAGTGGACGCCTAGGACTTCGAACCGGCAGGGGCGGCCGGCGCCGGAAACTTCTCCCGCACCATGGCCAGGCCTTCAACTTGCGTAGTGATGCGGCCTTCGAGCTGGGCATCGCGGACGGCATCGAGCATCTGCTTGAACAACGGACCCGGGGTGTAGCCGAGCGCGATCAGATCGTGCCCGGTCACGAGCGGCTGAGGCCGAATGACCTCCGGTGGCGTCTCCTGCAGCATGCGGCGGGCCGCTTCGTAGATGGTGAGGTCGCCGTGACTCGCAAGGCAATCGAGACGATGGAGTTCCAGATGCTCCTCGAAGCCGTCAAGGGCCAGGAATTTCAACTGCGTGGAGCGCCGCATGTTGAGGAAGTCTTTGAAGCGCATGTGTTGAGCCACCAACTCCACCACGCGCTCGTTGTCTCGCGACGAGAGCTTGAGGCCCCGGCCGATTTCCTGCGCCATTATTACGCCCACTTCCACGTGGCCGTCGAAGCGGATGCGCTCGCGCACGGCAAAGGTCGACGGCTTGCCGATATCATGCAGCAGCACGCCGAGAGCGAGCGTCGCCGTGGACGGCGTCGGGCCGCTGCCGAGCCCCTCGAGCATCATCAGGGTGTGCGTCCAGACGTCACCTTCGGGATGGAATTCCGGGGGCTGCTCGACGCCTTGCAGCTTCTTGACCTGCGGCAGCACTTCCTCGAGCAACAGGGTCTGATCCAGCAGCTCAAAGCCACGCCGCGCGCCGCCTTCGGTGAGGATCTTCAGAAGTTCATCGCGGATGCGCTCCGCGCTTACCTCGTGGATCGTCGGGGCCAGCTCGCGGATCGCCTCAAAAGTGGCGGGCTCAATCACAAAGTCGAGGCGGGCCGCGAAGCGCACGGCGCGCAGCATGCGCAGCCGGTCCTCGGCGAACCGCGCTCGCGGATTACCGATGGTCCGCAGGCGGCGCGCGCGGATATCCGCCTGTCCGCCCACAAAATCGAGCACGCGGTCGTCCTGCGGGTCAAAGAGCAACCCGTTGATGGTGAAATCGCGCCGTAGCACGTCCTGCTGCGGCGTGCGCGCATAACGGACTTCGGCGGGGTGCCGTCCGTCAACGTAGAGCCCGTCGGAACGGAAGGTCGCCACCTCGGTGACGAATCCCTGACCCGGCACGGCAATCACGCCGAACTGGGCGCCGACCATGAGCCCGTCCGGGAAAAGCTCGATCACTTGCGATGGGGTGGCGTCTGTGGCCACGTCGTAGTCCTTGGGCTCGCGGCCCATGACGAGGTCGCGCACGCAGCCGCCCGCCCAAAGCGCCTGGAATCCGGCCGAACGGAGGCGATCGACAATGGCTCGCGCCGCGGCGCGTCGGGGGTCCATAGCGCTATTACAGCAGGTTTTCGATTTCGCGTGTTAGGCGGGCGGCAGAGCCGCTCTTTTTCAGTTTTTTTCCACACACTCGACAGCCGGTCAACCGGTAACGGAGCGGGGCCGCAACCGTGAACCCTCGGCGCATCATGCTGACCTTCTGCTAGAATAATCATGCGCTCCAGCACCGCGCGCCTGAGGATCCGGATTGCCGCATGTCTGACAAGGTGGTCATCTATCCCGGTTCGTTCGACCCCATCACGAACGGCCATCTTGACCTGATCGAGCGGGGCGCGCGCATGTTCGAGCACCTGGTGGTGGCGGTCCTCACGAACATCGAGAAGCGGCCACTCTTCACGGTGCACGAGCGCGTGGATATGCTGCGCGCGGTCACCAAGGGGATGTCGAACGTCTCGGTCGACACCTTCAGTGGCCTCGTGGTGGAATACGCCAAACGCAAGAAGGCGCAGGCTCTTTTGCGCGGGATTCGAGCCTTTTCCGATTACGAGTATGAGCTCCAGATGGCTCTGATGAACCGGAGGCTCGAACCCACGCTGGAAACGGTCTTCATGATGCCGGCGGAGTCTTACACGTACGTCAGCTCGCGTCTGGTCAAGGAAGTCCTGCTTCACAACGGAAGCGTAAAGAATCTGGTTCCGGCGATCGTGGAGGAGCGCATGAAAGAGAAAATCGCGTCGCGTCGCGGCGCCAATGGATAAAAGGCATGCACTTTTCAGAAAGCATCTCTCGAATCAAAGTCTCTTCGACCGCCGCCGTGGTGGCCCGCGCCGATCAGCTCAAGGCTTCCGGGGCCAACCTGGTGGATTTCGGCGCCGGGGAGCCTGACTTCCCCACCCCGGAGCACATCAAGCGCGCCGCCGCGGAGGCGCTCGATCGCAATTTTACGCGCTACACGCCCACGGGCGGCATCAGCGACCTGAAGAAGGCGATCGTGGAGCGCCACCGCCGCGACTTCGGCTCCAACTACAAGCCGGAAGAATGCGTGGTGACGGTCGGCGGCAAGCAGGCGATTTTCGAAGCCGTGGCGGCGATCGTGAATTCGGGCGACGAGGTCATCCTGCCGGTGCCCTATTGGACGTCCTACCTCGACATCATCCGCTACTCCGACGGGCAGCCGGTGCTCGTTCACACGCACGAGCGCGAGGGCTTCACGATCTGGGCTGCCGACGTCGAGCGCCTGATCACACCCAAGACCCGCTTGATCGTTGTCAACTCGCCGGGTAATCCAACCGGCGCCGTGGTCTCAAACGATGAAATGGAGAAACTGCTGGCCCTGGCCGAACGCCACGGCATCTGGGTGCTGACCGATGAATGCTACTGCCGGTTCCTGTATGACGGCCGCGCCCCGTTCTCGCTTGCGGCCTCGAAGAACCGCGAAAACCTGATCGTGGCGGGCTCGCTTTCGAAGACCTACGCTATGACGGGCTGGCGCGTGGGTTTCGCGCTCGGCGCGAAGGATCTCGTCTCAAACATGGTAAAGCTCCAGAGCCACTCCACGTCAAACGTAACCTCGTTCGTGCAGCGCGGAGCGGTCGAGGCCCTCAGCGGACCGCAGGATTCAGTGGAGGCGATGCGGGCGGAATACGAACGCCGCCGCAACCGCATTGTGGCGGGGCTGAAGGCCCTTCCCGGCGTACAATGCGCTCTGCCGGGCGGCGCGTTTTACGTCTACCCCAACTTGAAGGCGTACCTCACCCCGGAATTGGATGTGAACACTCTGGCGACGCGGCTGCTCGATGAGGCGCTGGTGGCCGTGGTGCCCGGACCCGCCTTCGGCACCGACGAGCACGTGCGCTTCTCCTACGCGGCTTCGCTCGAACAGATCGAAGAGGGGCTGGCGCGGTTCGGCGCTTTCCTCGCCAAGCTTCACTCCACTCATGCCCCGAGCTATGCCCGAGCTTGATACACCCCTTCTGCTGGCGCCGGACTTCAAAGAGAAGATCTGGGGGCGCGAGCGCCTCGATCCCCTCTATCACGGAGCCGAATCCGATGCCCCGCGCGTCGGCGAAGCCTGGTTGACGGGCGAGCAAGCCACGTTCATGACAGGACCAGTCTCCGGTCTCACACTCGGCGAGGTCTTCGCGCGCTCGCCCGCGGACCTCTGCGGGTCAGGCTGGAAGGCCGACTATTTCCCGTTTCTCGCCAAGTTTCTTTTCACCGATGACTGGCTCTCGATGCAAGTCCACCCGGACGACGCGTACGCTCTCGGCCATGAGAAGAGCCGCGGTAAAACGGAAGCCTGGTACATCATAAAGCCCGATCACAAGGCCGAGATCGCGCTCGGGCTGCGTGCAGGAACCACGCGCGCGGCGCTCGAGTCCGCCTGCCGCGAGGGACGTTCTCGTGATCTGGCGCAGAGTTTCCGGCCGCGCCCCGCAGAAGCGGTGTTCGTGCCCTCGGGAACCCTTCACGCGCTCGGACCGGGGCTCGTCCTCTTCGAACTCTCCGAGACGAGCGACGTGACCTATCGTCTGGACGACTACGGCCGGAGGGACAAGCGCGGGCGATCCCGCGATCTTCACTTGGAACGGGGCCTCGAAACCGTGCGCCTCGATGCGCCCGTGCATCGCGACTTGCCGCTCCTCGAATTCGAGGAGCCGTTCGGCAGCCGCCGCTACGTGACGGCCTGCCGGTATTTCGCGATCGAGATGCTGGCGGTCGAGAGCCGCTGCACCTTCCCGACGCCACCGGACCGGGTGGAGGCCCTCGCCGTGATCGGGGGCGAAGGCCGGGTGGAAACCTCGCGCGGTTGGGTGGCGTACGACACGGGCCAGACGTGGCTGATTCCGCCGCGATGCGAGCCCTACCGGCTGGTGCCCGAGGATCCCTCGCAGTTCATTCGATTCTACGTGCCGGACCTCGACCGCGATTTCCGCGCGCCTCTCACAAAGCGGGGCGTCGAGCCGGCGATGATCCAGAAAGTCGTGTTCGGGGACTGAGACCGGACCGTTGACTATGCCTCGTGAGTCGATTTTCAGCCATGCCTACGCCGTTATCCTCGCTGGAGGCAGCGGAACCCGCTTCTGGCCGCTGAGCCGCCGGAAGGAACCGAAGCACCTCTTGCAAGGCGTCTTCGGGCCGGGAACACTATTGCAGAAAACCGTCGAGCGCATTCGGCCGATCATCCCAGCCGAGCGGACTTACGTTTTCACCAACACGCTGCTGAAGAGGAAGATCTCGAAGCTGCTCCCCAACGTTCCTGTTCATCAGATTGTGGCTGAGCCCGCCGCCCGCAACACGGCGCCGAGTCTCGGCCTCGCAGCCCACGAGATTCTGCGGCGCGATCCGCAGGGACTGATGGTGGTGTTGCCCTCCGACCATCTCATTACCGCGCCCGCCGCCTTCCGCCGCGTGATCGGCGCGGCCGTGCAGGCAGCTTCGGTTGAGGGCCGGTCCGTGCTGATCGGGCTCAAACCGGCGTCGCCTCACACCGGCTTCGGATACATCCGGCAGGGCCCCGCGATTCCCGCGGTCTCCGGACACCGGATCTTCCGCGTGCAAAGCTTCATCGAGAAGCCGCCGCTGGAGGCTGCCAAAAAGTACGTGGCCTCCGGCGAGTACCTCTGGAACGGCGGCATGTTTGTATGGCGCGCCTCCACCCTGCGCGCCAATCTTGCCCGCTTCAGACCCAAGATCGCGCGCGTGCTCGACCGGATCGCCGCCGGCGGCGGGGCCAATTCGCGCAGCACGATGGAGCGCCTCTACCCCCGGATCGAGAAGATATCGGTAGACTATGCCGTCGCCGAGCACGCCGACGAGGTTTACGTGATCCCCGCCGACATCGGCTGGAGCGACGTCGGGAGCTGGTCGGAGGTCTACGCCCAGCGTCCCAAGGACGCAGGCGGCAATGTGCGGCCGCCCCGAAGCTTGTGTTACGAATCACGCGGAAATCTGATCGTAGCACGCAAGTTCGTGGTTGCCGTGGATGTTCAGGACCTTGTGATCATCGAAACCAAGGACGCAATTCTGGTCGCCGATCGAAACCGCGCCCAGGACGTAGGCAAGGCGGTCGCGGAAATCGAGAAGAAGGGCTGGACGGAGCTCCTGTAGCTCCGACGTTGCGTCCGATGTTGCGTTTATGGCGAAGAACAGCATCCTTCAGCGCGCGATCCAATTCGGCACCGATGGCTGGCGCGCGCAGATCGGCGAGGATTTCAGCTTCGAGAACGTGCGCCGTGTCGCGCGAGCGATCGCAGACTACGTCCGCGAAGAAGGTGAGCCCAAGCGCGGCCTTCTGGTAGGCTACGACATGCGCTTTCTCTCGCCGGAGGCGGCGGAGGCGGCGGCCGAAGCCGTGGCCGCGCGCGGCGTGCCCGTCACTCTGGCGGACCGGCCCACTCCTACCCCGGCGATGAGCTACGCGGTTTTGGATCGCAAGGCGGCGGGAGCGCTGGTCATCACGGCGAGCCACAATCCCAGCCGCTGGAATGGGATCAAATTCAAAGCGCCTTACGGCGGCTCCGCCCTGCCTTCCATCATGCAGCGGGTCGAGTTTCATCTCGACCGCCTCGGCACCGGCGCGCGTCCGGCGCCGCACCGGCCCCGCCGCGCCTCGCGGCAGACGGCAGACCTGGTCGCGCCTTATCTCGAACGCCTCAAGTCGATCATCGATTTCGAGGCCATTCGCGGCTCCGAACGCCGATTCGTGATCGATCCCATGTTCGGCGCGGCGCGCGGCGTTATTGCCGGGCTGTTTGATGCGGCGGGAATCCCCTGTATCGAAATCCACGGCGAGCACAATCCGCTGTTTCCGGGCCTCAACCCGGAGCCCATTGAGCCCCACGTGTCAGCCCTCGAGCGCGCGGTGAAGGACGCCGGTTATGACGCCGGACTTGCCACCGATGGCGACGCCGACCGCATCGGCGCCGTGAACCGCGACGGCTCGTTCATCGACTCGCACAAGATCTTCGCCATCCTGCTGCTGCACCTCGTCGAGGACCTGAAGCTTTCAGGCGGGGTGGTCAAGACCTTCTCCACCACCGAAATGATCGACCGGCTTGCGGCGAAATATCACCTGCCACTGACGGTGACGCCCATCGGCTTCAAATACATTTGCGAGCTCCTGCTGACGCGCGACGTGCTGATCGGCGGCGAGGAAAGTGGAGGCATCGCCACCAAGGGCAATCCTCCGGAGCGTGACGGCATTCTGAACTCCCTGTTGCTGGCCGAGGTCATGGCCCGGCGCGACCGCACGCTCGGCGAACTGGTGCAGGAGCTCGAGCAGGAGTTTGGACCGCACGTCTACAAACGGGTCGACCTCGAGGTCAGCCGCCCGGGGATGCGGCGCCTGCTGGCCCGGCTGCGGCATCACACGTTTAGGAGGATCGCCGGACGGCGCATCGCGTCGGCGGGATCGCTCGACGGCTTCAAGATGCTCTTTGAGCCGTCCGGATGGCTGCTCGTGCGTCCATCGGGGACGGAGAACCTGCTGCGCCTTTACGCCGAAGCGCCCACACGCGGCGAAGTGGACCGCTTGCTCGGCGCTGCCGAAGCCTTGGCGCGTGAGGCGGAGGGCGCGGCCTCGAGGGAGTAGGAGAAGGGATTGCTGCGCGCTGTGCCGGGAATGCGATCCCTCATCGACGCGGCCGAGCCTCCGGCGGCGCAGTCCGAGGCCGAGGCCGCGCGCTACCATCGCGCCGGGCGGATTCTGTCGGTGGCGGGGTATCTCGTCGACGTCGCCGTACTCGTGGCCCTGCTGTTCACAGGGTGGAGCGCGACGCTCGGATCGTTCGCGGAGCACGTTGCGCGGCCGCCGGCGCTTGCTCTCGTGATCTACGCCGCCGCCATCGGGCTTATTCTGACGGCGGTCAGCCTACCTCTCGAATATCTCAGTGGATTCTGGCTGGAGCATCGCTACGGCCTGTCGAAGTTGACGCTCGCGGCATGGCTCAAAGACGAGGTCAAGGGCCTCGGGGTCGGCGGCGTGCTTGGCACCCTTGCGCTCGAACTGGTTTACGGCTCGATTCGGGCCTGGCCGCATCGCTGGTGGATCGTCGCTGCCGGAGCGTTCACCGCCTTCTTCGTCCTCATGGCCAACCTCGCGCCGGTACTGCTCCTGCCGCTGTTCTTCAAGCTCAAACCCCTCGACCGTCCGAGCCTGGAACAGCGCCTGCGCCGCCTGGCAGAGTCCCAGGGCGCGCGGGTGAAAGGCGTTTACGAGTGGAAGCTCGGCGAGAAGACCCGAAAGGCCAACGCGGCGCTGGCCGGCCTCGGCAACACCAGGCGAATCCTGCTGGCCGACACGCTGCTCGAAAATTTCAGCGAGGACGAAATCGAGGCCGTGCTCGCGCATGAACTCGGGCACCACGTTCATGCCGACATCTGGCGCGGCCTGGCCGTGCAGACCGCCGCCACCTTCCTCGGTCTCTATGCCATCCATCTCGCGCTCGATCGCTGGAGCGTGCTCCTCGGTTTTCGCGGCGCTTCGGACTTCGCCAACCTGCCGCTGCTGGCGCTCGTGGCGCTTGGCGTTTCCCTGCTGCTGCTGCCGGCGGTCAATGCCTTCTCGCGACACGCGGAGCGGGCGGCAGACCTTTTCGCCCTCCGATCGATTCCTCGGCCCGATGTCTTCGCCTCTGCCCTGGAACGGCTGGCCAGCTTGAATCTCGCCGAGCGGCAACCACACCCCTGGATCGAGTTCGTGTTTTACAGTCATCCCTCGATCGCGAGAAGGGTTGAATTTATTCGGCGGCATGCGGCGGACGGTGGACCGGTTCCAGCGCAGCCGGCCGGTCTCACCTGAGATCATCTATCCTTCGAGGGATTGCCCAGGGGAGGCAAGTGATTTGCGGACGGCATCGAGTACGCCGTTGACGAACTCCACCGCGTCCGGCGTGGAGTAGCGCCGGGCAAGCTCCAGCGCCTCGTTGATGACCACGGGCGGCGGCGTCTCGGGATGATGCAGCAGTTCGTAGAGCGCGAGCCGAAGCACATTGCGGTCCACCGCAGCCATGCGCTCAAGCTTCCAATGCTCTGCGTGACGGCGCAGCAGCGGATCGATGCCGTCGACGCCGGAGACCGTGCCTTCGAACAATACTCGCGCGAATTCCTTCACCTCGTCATCCGCCTTGAGCCCGGGCAGGAAGGTAGCCACCACCCTCCCCGGCGTGTGTTGCCCCACTTCCCACTGGAAGAGCATCTGCAGGGCGAGTTCGCGGCTCTTGTGGCGTGCAGGCATGCGGGGCTATTGTCCGGTGAACCTGGCGGGACGTTTTTCGAGGAAGGCGCGCGTGCCTTCTTTCATGTCAGCGGTGGTGCAGCACAATCCGAAGAGCGTAGCCTCCAGGAATTGCCCCTGCTCCGCCGTCATCTCCATGCCGCGATGGACGGCCTCCATCGCGAAGCGCACCGCCAGCGGGCCGTTGGCCATGATCTTGCGCGCCAGCGCCTCGCAGGCTGCGACCAGGTCTTTCGCGGGTACGACCTGGTTCACGAGGCCGATTCTCCACGCTTCGGCGGCGCTGATGGGCTCGGCGGACAGGATCAGTTCCATGGCGCGGCCTTTGCCGACCAGGCGCGGCAATCGCTGCGTGCCCGCATAACCCGGCACGATGCCGAGCTTCACTTCGGGCTGCCCGAGCTTCGCGTTCTCTGACGCGATGCGGATGGTACAGGCCATCGCCAGCTCGCAGCCCCCACCGAGCGCGTAGCCGTTCACGGCGGCGATCACGGGCTTACCCAGATTCTCGATCAGGTCGAGCACACGCTGGCCGCGAATCGATCGCTCCTTGCCCTCGACGGGCGTCTGCACCGCAAGCACCCCGATGTCGGCGCCGGCCACGAAGGCCTTCTCACCGGAGCCGGTCAGGATCACGGCCCTCACTTCCGCGTCCTGCTGGATATCTTCGAAGCAGGCCTTCAGGTCGGCCATCACCTGGTCGTTCAAGGCGTTTAGCTTGTCCGGGCGATTGATGGTGACGTAACCGATCCCGTCGCGCTTCTCGTTAAGCAGTGTGTCGTAGCTCATAAGTTGTCTCGAAAAATCCTTGCGGCGGCGTTTCCAGCCCGCGGCCCCCGACAAAGGCAAGAACTCTCACCATGGAGGCCACAGAAGCTCACAGAGTTTTTCTTCGTGCTCTCAGTGCGCTCCGTGGTGAATTGTTTTCTTAGCGCACAGTGTTGCAGCCGAAAGCGGTCAGCGTTCCAGTTCCCGATTCGGTGTCGGGTTCTTCGGATCGCTGTAATCGTAAAAACCCTTGCCACTCTTGCGTCCGAGCAGGCCGGCGGCCACCATGCGCTTCATCAGCGGCGGCGCCGCGAAACGCCTCTCGCGGAATTCATTGAACATGATTTCGGAGATGTAATACGTGGTGTCGATGCCGACGAAGTCGTTCAAAGTGAGCGGACCCATGGGATGCCCGCAGCCGAGCTTCATGCCGTTGTCGATATCCACGATGCTGCCCGCGCCTTCCTCGAGCGCGCGGATGGAATCGAGGAGATACGGCACAAGCAGCCGATTGACGATGAACCCGCCCCGGTCCGAGGTCAGGATGGGGGTCTTGCCCGTGGCCTTCGCGAACGCGAGTCCCGCCTCGAGCGCCGCCGGATCGGTCACCACCGTCTTCACCACCTCCACGAGCTTCATAAGCGGAACCGGATTGAAGAAATGCAGGCCCAGGAATTGCGGCGCGCGCTTGGTGGCCGTCATCATTTCGGTCACCGAAAGCGAGGAAGTGTTGCTGGCAAAGAGGGCCTCCGGTTTCACGATGCCGTCGAGCGTGCCGAACAGTTCGCGTTTGCGGTCGAGGTTCTCGATGATGGCTTCGATCACGAGATCGCAGTCCGCAAAGGCCGCGAGATCCGTCGTGGGCTGCAAACGCGCCGTAGTCTCAGCCTTCTGCGCGGGCGTCAGCGTTCCCTTCTCCACAAACTTGGCGAGCGACTTCTCGATGATGCCGAGGCCCCTCTTCAGCAGATCGTTCGAAACCTCCCGCACCACGGTAGGAAACCCGGCCATCGCCGACACCTGGGCAATGCCTGACCCCATCAGGCCGCAGCCCACAACACCCACTTTCCTGATCCCCATGAACTCTCCTTTGGTTGTCACACGCCGGAGCACGGCCGGCCGCAGCCTGCCGACCACTTGCCGTCTGCGCTCACAACTGTGTGCGAAGCTGACAGCATATCCGGTTTTGCTCCGATTTGCCTAGGGCCAACACGCTTGGTAACAGGCTTGGCCCATTGCCGCGCGACGTAGGGGCGCTGCTTGCTGCGCCCTTCCAGGACGGTGACAAGCCACGAATGCCAGGTGGCCCGCGCCAGGACAATCTCCGGCCTCCTTCCCGGCGAGAGGTTGGATCCCGCAGCGCGAGACCGGGTGAGGGGTTCCCGCCCTTCGCCACATGCTCGCATTCCCCCAGGCGCCGGATAATGTTTCTTCCTGCCCCGGCGACTCAACTACGCCTACGGCGCGCTCCCATCACCCGGTTTATCGCGAGAAATTCGCCGAACCTCAAGCGCGAACTGCCGCGCATCCCCCTTGTCGTAGGGGCGGGGGTTGCTCCGCCATCTTCGAATGTCGCGCCTGAACCCTCCGAGCGTCACGCGGTCCGGGGACTTGCACCGCCCCTGCCCGAGATCGTGATCGACACGCAAAAGGGTACGGCAAGCCGCACCCCTAGAGCTGCCGGGACCTCTCAGGGCGCAGCAAGCAGCGCTCCTACAAGTGTGTTTTGGGCCCTTCGCGCATCGGCAAGGGACTCGCCAACCTCCATGTCAACTATGAGAAGCTCGAACCGTGCCCGCTCGAATGGCTGGAAAAGCGGTCGGTGCCGCTCTCCTATCGCGTCGACGACAAGATGCGCCTGAGCAAGGACAAGCGGTCGCTGAAGGTGAATGAATCTCTGATGCCGGCCGGCATTCCGCCGGAGACGTTCGAGTTTTGCCTGGCAAGCGGAGCGCGCTCGAATGGGCGGTCGACCAGTAGCAAGTGACGGAGCAGCGGGACGGGCAATTAGCGGTCCGCGGGAAACGTGCGAAAAAGCAGCGGGACGCCGGGCTCGTCAGGCGGCGTCAATGCTCTCTATATTGATGGTGTTGGTCGTCCGGTCCGGCGTTCCTGTTATCTTGACGTTTTGCCCGGCATAGTCTTTGGCCTTCGATTGGTCGCTGAGCTGATAGGTGGTCTTTGTCACGGGATCATACAGCACAAACCTTGCGCCATGGTCGACGCAATTCAAAGTGCATTCCTTGGCATCCTTGGCGTTTTGCTGTTTCATCATGCCGTCGTGGCTGCCCTTCGCGGCGCAGATGCTGTCCATGATTTCGCCGCTGAACGTCTGGGGCGATCCGTTCTGGGCCGCCACGGTTTCGGAGGCTGACGCCCTCGGATTCGCCGCCGGCATCGACTTGGTCTTCGTCTGTCCGTAGAGCGCGCAACCCACACCGGAAAGGATCGCAAGAACCATGAGCGCCAAGCCCCGTCGTTTCATCGGCAGTTTCCTCTCTCCCGCGTCTTCACTTCTGAAACGAAGCAAAGCCCCCATGGCGTCCTCAACCGGCCAGCCAGACCGCAACGCGGCTTCAGGCACGTCGCCGGCCCGGCATTCCCAATCGAAAACCCCGGCCGCCGAACAACCATACACCTTGACTGCGCCTGAACGCAATTGCGAGCCCGAAGGATGGTGGTCAGTTTTGAAGTAGAGGCTTTATGGCGCCAGGACCTGACACACGGTACCTAAGACGTGCCGGAGGCGCTCATCCGGCGAGAGAAAAGTGGGACTGTGTAGCCCCGGAGCTAGCCCCGCGATGATCCTCTAAAACGCCAAAAAAAAAGAATCTAAAATTTAACAAAACGAAGCCACTAAGCCCCATAGAATCAGTAAATAGGCCTGAAAAATGGGTCAAAACGAAGCCAAACGAAGCGAAACCCGTCTGGCGCAAGTCCTTTAGAATCAGTCGGCACGTTTGGGCGCCGCTTTGTTTGGGCGAAACGAAGCCAACCTCGTCCTGCGCGCCCGGCTGATCAAGGTTTTCGCCGGCGTGTCGCTTTGCGAGATCCCAGAACGTGCAGGTGGGCTTGAGTTTAGCCGTGATTGTTCCGATCCTCGTCGCGGCGGAGATGCGCGGGCTCGAAATCGTCGGCGCCAGAGACCTCGTTTCTCGAACTCCCCGGCTCCGCGTTCCTCCTGCTCGCTCTAGGCTAGCCCGATCACCGTGCTTGACAAGGAGCGGCGCTCGCGTGCAAGATCGAATCAAGCGCTTCTTTGTGCAGGAGCCGCCGCCGCGAGAAGGCTTGTCGCGCCGGCGCCCGCGCAGAGGCGCCCGCCCGGACCTGCACCAGGACAGGAACCAGACAGCTCATGAACGGCGCCCGCGACATTCGCAACTTCTCCATCGTGGCCCACATCGACCACGGGAAGTCGACCCTCGCCGACCGTCTGCTCGAGATCACCGGTGCGCTCTCCAAGCGCGAGATGTCGGCCCAGGTGCTCGACTCGATGGATCTCGAGCGTGAGCGCGGCATCACCATCAAGGCCCACAGCGTGCGCCTGCACTACCAGGCCCGCGACGGTCGCGAGTACCAGCTCAACCTGATCGATACGCCGGGCCACGTGGATTTCTCTTACGAGGTTTCGCGGAGTCTCGCGGCGTGCGAGGGCGCGCTGCTGGTCGTCGACGCGTCGCAGGGCGTGGAGGCGCAGACGCTGGCGAACGCGCAGCTCGCCATGAACAATCGCCTGGCAATCATTCCGGTGATCAACAAGATCGATCTGCCGGGCGCCGATATCGAGATGGCCAAGCAGCAGATCGAGAACGCGCTGGCGATCGACCCGAGCGACGCCCTGCTGATCAGCGCCAAAATGGGCACGGGCGTGGACGAGGTGCTCGAAGCCATCGTCACGCGCATTCCCCCGCCCCGAGGCCTGGAAGACGCGCCGCTGCGCGCGCTGATTTTCGATTCCTGGTACGACAGCTATCGCGGCGTGGTGGTGCTGACGCGCGTGGTCGACGGGCGCCTGGCAGCGGGAATGCGCATCCGGCTCTGGTCGAACGGCGAAGTCTACACCGTGGAGGAGCTGGGCGTGTTGACCCCGAAGCCGGTGCGCGTGCCGGCGCTCGAAACGGGCGAAGTGGGATTCGTGATCGCCAACATCAAGCGCGTCTCGGACACGCGCATCGGCGACACCATCACCGACGATGCGCGTCCGGCGTTCGACCCGCTCCCGGGATTCGAAGAGATCAAGCCCATGGTTTTCGCCGGGCTCTACCCGGTGGAAACGAACGCCTACGAGGTGCTGCGCGATGCGCTCGAAAAGCTGCGCCTGAACGACTCCTCTTTCTTCTACGAACCGGAAAATTCGCTCGCGCTCGGGTTCGGATTCCGCTGCGGATTCCTGGGGCTGCTGCACATGGAAATCATCCAGGAGCGGCTGGAGCGCGAGTACAACCTCGAACTCATCACCACCGCGCCCAGCGTCCAGTACCGCATCACCAGTAAGACCGGCGAAGTGTCCTACGTGGACAACCCTGCCAAATTCCCCGAGCAAGGCGACATTGCCAAGATCGAAGAGCCCGTGATCACGGCCCTGATCCTGACGCGCGAGGAGTATCTGGGCGGAATCCTGGCGCTGGTGGAAGAGAAACGCGGCGTGCAGAAGGGCTTCGAGTTCGTCTCGGCGAAGCGCGTGCTGCTGACCTACGAGTTGCCGCTGAACGAGATCGTGCTCGACTTTTACGATCGGCTCAAATCCGTCTCGCGCGGTTACGCGTCGCTCGATTACCACCTGGCCGGCTATTGGGAGTCTGACCTGGTGAAGGTGGATCTGCTGGTGGCGGGTGACCCCGTGGACGCCCTCTCGTTCATCTGTCACCGGGATCACGCCCTGCCGCGCGCGCGGGTGCTGTGCGAGAAGATGCGCAAGCTCATCCCGCGCCAGATGTTCGAGGTCGCCATTCAGGCGTCCATCGGCGCGAAGATCATCGCGCGCGAAAACGTGGCGGCCATTCGCAAGAACGTGCTGGCGAAGTGCTACGGCGGCGACATCACGCGCAAGCGCAAGCTGCTCGAAAAACAGAAGGAAGGCAAGAAGCGGATGAAGCGGGTGGGCCGGGTGGACATTCCGCAGGAGGCGTTTCTGGCGGTGTTGAAGGTCAGCGAGTGAGAGAACTGCATTTCCGGACCTTCGTCATTCCGAGCGGCAGCAAGGAATCTCGCTCTGAAAACACGAGGCTGGACGAGATTCCTTGCTGCGCTCGGAATGACGGTGATACGGTTTTTTCGACGGTCCGACAGCGTCGGCGGTTCTGTATAATCGTGGCGATGTTTTGGGGTTGAAGTTCTTGTGAGGGAGGTTGCCTTGCCGCTTTACGAGTACCGCTGCAAGAAGTGCGGGAAGCTGTTCGAGAAGATCCGGAAATTCTCAGACCCGCCGCTCAAGACGCACGAAGAGTGCGGCGGGGCTGTGGAACGCCTGCTCTCTTCGCCGGCCATTCAGTTCAAGGGCAGCGGCTTTTACATCACCGACTATCCGAAGAAGTCCGCCTCGTCGGACGCATCGAGCGCAGGCTCATCCGAGGACGGATCGAAGGGCAGCGCAGAAGCTGCGAAGAGTAGTTCCCCCGAAGCTTCTCCGGCCAAGAGCGCCGAACCAAGCAAGCGCGCCAAGAAGAAGGAGTGAAGATCAGCAAGCCTCTGCCATACGGCCGAGTGCACGACAAAGAAAACCCTGCCGTCAGGCTGATTTGTGATTTCCTGCGGCGTGCCACTTCCAGGCGCTTTCGACGATGGCCTCGATTTCGCGATACTCCGCCGTCCAACCGAGCATCCGCTCCGCCTTCTTGACCTCCGCCACCAGCACGGGCGGATCTCCGGCCCGGCGCGCGCCTTCCCGCACCGGCACGCGTCCCTCGCACATCTTTCCCACCGCCGCGATCACCTCGCGCACGGAGTTGCCATGTCCGGTCCCGAGATTCAACGCCGTACTCTCTCCGCCCGCCGCCAGATGTTCCAAGGCGCGAACGTGCGCGCGCCCGAGGTCCGTGACGTGAACGTAGTCGCGCACCGCAGTCCCGTCCGGAGTCGGGTAATCGGTGCCGAAAACCTCGACGTAAGGCCTTTGGCCAAGCGCAGCCTGAATCGCGCTCGGGATCATGTGGCTCTCGGGATCGTGGTCTTCGCCCAGTTCGCCGTCCGGATCAGCGCCGCAGGCGTTGAAGTAGCGCAGGGCCATCCAGCGCAGGCCGTAGGCGTGGGCGTAGTTGGCGAGCATCCGCTCGGTGGTCAGCTTGGTCTCGCCATACGGATTGACGGGCAGCTTGACGTGATCCTCGGGGATCGGCGACTGCTCCGGCACGCCGTAAGTGGCCGCCGATGAGGAGAAGACGATCGTGCCAATGTTCGCGTCAAGCATGGCGTCGACCAGCTTGAGAGAGTTCACGACGTTGTGCCAATAGTACTTTCGCGGGTTGTCCACAGACTCGCCCACTTTGGCGTCAGCGGCGAAGTGAATGACGGCTTCGATCGCGAAGTCGCGCATCGTGCGGAGCACAAATTCCTGATCGGCAAGGTCGCCTTGGGCGAGCGGCCCCCACTTGACCGCCCAGCGGTGCCCGGCGCTCAAATCATCAAGAACAACCGGCTGATGGCCGGACTGGGCCAGCGCTTTGGCCGTATGACTGCCGATGTATCCGGCTCCGCCGGTGACGAGCACACGCATCCATTCACTCCTGAGAGCATTGGGTCAATGAGCCATTGAGTCAATGGCCTAAAGCTTCAGCCCCTTCAAATACTTCCGGAAAGGCTTGCCGAGATCACTGCGCTTCAGCGCGAGCTCGACCGTGGCCTGCAGGAAACCGAGCTTGTCGCCGGCGTCGTAGCGCTTGCCCTCGAAGACGTATCCATAGATCGGCTCCTTCGCGAGCAACCGCCGCAAAGCGTCGGTGAGCTGGATCTCGCCGCCGGCGCCGCGTCCGGTGGCGGCCAGCTCGCGGAAGATTCCGGGGGTCAGAATATAGCGGCCGATGATCGCCAGGTTCGACGGAGCGACCTCGGGCGCCGGCTTCTCGACCATGTCCTCGATTCGGTAGAGCCGGCCCGGCCATTGCTTGTCGGCCACCATCGTCCCGCGGATGATTCCGTAGCTCGAAACCGCGCTGCGCTCCACTTTCTGAATCGCAACCACGCTGCAGCCATGACGCGCATAAACCTCGATCATCTGCTTGAGGCAAGGTTCCTGGCTGTCAATGATGTCATCGGACAGCAGAACGGCGAAGGGCTCTTCGCCCACCAGGTCGCGCGCGGTCAGGATGGCGTGTCCGAGTCCGAGCGCTTCCTTCTGCCGCACGTAGCTCATCTGCAGCATTCCGGCGATCGACCGCATCTGCTTTCGCAGATCCTCCTTGCCGCGGCCGGCAAGCTGGTGCTCGAGCTCGAAGGACACGTCGAAGTGATCCTCAATCGCATCCTTGCCCCGCCCCGTGACAAAGATGATCATGGGCAGCCCCGAAGCTGCCACCTCCTCGGCGGCATACTGCACCAGGGGCTTGTCCACGATAGGCAGCATTTCCTTGGGCTGCGCCTTCGTCGCCGGCAGAAATCGCGTGCCCAGGCCGGCTACGGGCAGTACTGCTTTCCGAATGGTCATGAGTCGAGCTTCCAATTTGTCTCTTTGCGGCGATTTGCTCTCGGCGGGCGAGAGACTGTCAGTGTAGCCTTGTAGCGCCGGGATTCGCAACGGAAGATTCCTCCCGGAGCGATCGGCCCGCCCCTGCGAGAAGCCCGCGATTTCACTTCTTCAGGTATTTGATCAGGATCACCTCGTTGTGGGCTTCGTTGAAGACCAGTTCATCGGCCAGCGCCTGTGCCATAAGGATTCCGAAGCCGCCCGGCCGCAGGCCCATGCCGGCCCGGATCTTCTGGTGCTCGGCGGGCTGATCCGGCGGATTGTTGACGGCGGCGTGGCTCAGGGCCTCGGCGTTGAAGCCCGCGCCGGGGTCGGCAATGCGGTAGAGAATCAGGTGAGGCGTGCGGACGCACGCAACCCGGACGCGGCGATTGGGGTCGAACTTGCCTCCCCACTCCACGGCGTTCAGCACCAGTTCGTGGACCGCCTTGCTCAGGGCCTCGGCGAGCTCCGGGGGCAGGTCGGACCGGGCAGCCTCCAGAAAGCTCTCGCTGCGCTCCGCCGCCTCGATCGTACACGGGACCAGCAGCTCCACCCACTCCGGCCACGACGAGACCACCTCGATGGGCGGGCCCTCCGCCTCGAGCGCCAGCACCTCGCGCACGAGTTCCATCAACACGTGCATTGCGATCGGCTTGGTGACATAGCGGCAGGGCTGTGCCGCCGCCGCGCGAAGCACCGCCTCGGCGCCGTTCGCCGTCATGATGATGGTGCGCGGCGGATGCTCGAGCTTGCGGAAACGATCGAGCGCGGCCAGCCCGTCAAGCTTGGGCAGGGCGATGTCGAGCAACACCAGATCGAACTGCCCGGAGCCGGCACGCTCGATCGCCTCTGCACTGTCGGCGGCGCTTTCAGCGCGAAAACCCTCCCGCGAAAGAGCCCCGCAGACCGAGTCCCTCAGCGCAGGATCATGATCGACCACTAGAATTCGGCTCGCCAAAGTCACACCGTCAGCCCCGACTGGAACTCGTGCCACACGGTTATACTCTATCGTAAACACGGTTCCCGTGGCGAATACGGCGCTCGGAGCGCGTTTGCTCCACAATCGTCCTTCCGGCCCTTTCGTCCGTGGAGTTCCTCCCCGGCGCCATCGCCCCCGCTTGGGCGTACGGCCCTCGCGCAGCCCACGTGCGATCCCCCTGTAGTCGGGGTTCGGTGGATTCCCTGGACGACGGGGTAACGAACCGCGCAGTGGCGCACGGCGCCACCCTCCCCAGGGGATCGTCCGCGCCCGCAGGCAGCGTCGCGCAGGCTATGATGCTACATCATCTTAATAGCCTTTATATGTAGGCTATACCAGATCGTGTAAAACGACACCAGCCGCGCGCGGGTTGAGTTTCGCTTCGTTTCGATGAAACGAAGCCACGCCCTGGCCCGCCGGATTGATTCCAAAAGACTTAAGCCGCGTCGAGTTTGGCTATTTCTGGCTTCGTTTGGCTTCGTTTTGACCCATTTTTGAGGCACATTTGCTGATTCTATGGGACTTAGTGGCTTCGTTTTGTTAAATTTTAGATTCTTTTTTTTTCGGCTTTTAAAGGGAATTGTGACAGGGCTAGCTTCAGGGCTACACAGTCCCAGTTTTCTCTGCCCGGATTATGCTGTAGGGGTATGGTTTGCCGTACCCTCATGCGTCCCGGCCGCGATGCCTGATGTCGGGCGAGGGGCGGAGCAAGCCCCGCCCCTACATCGATCAGCGGATGCGCGGCGCCGGACCGTCAACCACGGACCCGCGTTGCGCTCCGTGCCTCATTGCCCTGTCGGCCGGTTCACCGGCACGTCGGTTGAGA
>DASZIG010000099.1:0-22802 GCA_035949375.1 Terriglobia bacterium
CGGGACCTGGTACGTGATCCTGAGCAGCACGGGCCAGCACGTGAGCCAACAGTGGGGGCTGAGCACAGACATTCCGGTGACCGGGGACTACGATGGCGACGGCAGGACGGACTATGCGATCTGGCGGCCATCGAGCGGGACCTGGTACGTGATCTACAGCAGCACAGGCCAGCACGTCAGTCAGGCGTTCGGGCTGAGCACGGATATCGCGGTAGCGCGGGATTACGATGGGGACAACAAGACGGATTACGCCATCTGGCGGCCTTCGACGGGCACGTGGTGGGTGATCTTCAGCAGCACGGGAAAGACGGTCACCACGCAGTGGGGTCTTTCGACTGACGTGCCAGTGAACAAGCCCACGGGCGAGTGAAATACGCCGCAGGCGCCCTGGGGATTATGAGCCTGGTGCCTCTTTACGCCGGCTGGAGCGCCGCCATTGCTGGACGGAGTATAATCGTCAACACAGATGCGCAAGGGCTTCAGCTTCCGGGACCTGGACTGGCTGCTGCTGTTCGCGGCCGCGGCCCTGGCGGGCCTCGGCGTAGCCCAAATCTACAGCACGACGGCGCACTCGGCGCTCGCGGGCGAGTCCCGCAAGCAGCTCGATTGGGTGCTCCTGGGCCTGGTGGCGGCTCTCGTCATCAGTCAGATCGACTACCACCGCGTGGTCGAACACGCGCCCGCGCTGTATCTCTCCGGCCTCGTAGCCCTCGGGGCCGTTCTGGTTCTCGGGAACACGGTTGCCAAGACGCATCGATGGCTCAGCATTGGCGGCCAGACTCTGCAAGTGTCCGAGCTCGTCAAGTTGGCTATAATAGTGGCGGTGGCATTTTACCTGGGTCGCCGCGCTGCCAAGCCGGTGGAGTGGAAGGATTTGGCTGTGCTGGGCGTTGTCGCGGGCGCGCCTGGGGCACTCGTGGCCCTGGAGCCGGACCTGGGAACTGCGCTGACGTACCTGGCGATCGCCACGGCCGGCGTCGTATTGACCGGGCTTCGGGGCCGTCAGGTGCTGGCGTTGGGATTGCTCGCTGCGGTCCTGCTACCGGTGGGCTGGCATTTGATGCTTCCTTACCAGCGAGACCGGGTTATGAGTTTCACCCATCCTTCCGAAGACTCGCGACGCTCCGGCTACCAGGTGACGCAGTCGAAGATCGCGGTGGGTTCGGGCGGCCTGTGGGGCAAGGGTCTCGGCCACGGCACGCAAAGCCAGTTGGGTTTTGTCCCGGTTTCGCACGCAGATTTCATCTTTGCCTCCTTTGCGGAGGAGCAGGGTTTCGTCGGAACGGCTCTTGTACTATCGCTATATCTGGTTCTTTTGTTACGCCTGCTCGACGGAGCGCAGTGGGCTCCGGACCGGGCGGGCGCCTTCCTGGTTGCGGGTTTGGCGGCAGTGTTGTTCTTCCAGGTGGCCGTCAACGTTGGTATGATGATCGGCTGGCTGCCGATTACAGGCATTCCACTGCCGCTGATGAGCCAGGGAGGGTCCTCGGTTTTCGCAACGTTTGTCGGCTTGGGGCTGGCATTGAGCGTGAAACGACGCCGCTTTGTGAATTAGCTCCAGCCTGAGGTGGGTGGTCCGGCGTGACAGGCCGGTTGATTCAAGTGCAAGCGGGCAAGGTCAGCCCGGACGGCTCTCGGTGGCCGCCAAAGTGACCCAAGATCATGTTGGCCGGGCCGCGGTTCCGTTGCGCCTGAGCGCCGGGCGGCGGTCTTTTAAGGAAGCGAGCGTGTGGGTCCCTCGGGAACGACGAGGTGCACCGGCTCAGAATCATGAGCCGGTTGGGCTCAACGAGGTTGATCCGCTCGCGGTCCTTGCCAAAGGAGTTTTCCATGCCCAAGGAGTTGTTTATCGCCTCGTCGCCGCACGAGACGAAAGTGGCTGTGGTCGAAGACGACAGCCTGGTGGAAGTGTTCTACCAGCGCGACACAGACGCGGGATTGGTGGGCGGCATTTACAAGGGCCGCGTCAGCCGCGTGCTGCCCGGCATGCAGTCGGCCTTCGTCGATATCGGTCTCGAGCGCGACGCCTTCCTTTACGTTTCTGACTTCTTTGAAGATTCTGACGAATATGACCGGGTGGTGGCCGAGGCGGAGACCCGCGTCAGCAAGTTCACAGCGGAATCACGGCCGGCCGAGGCCCCGCCGCCGGTCCCTGAGTCCCCAAGCGAGGATGCTCCGGAGGTTTCGGGCGGCGTGCAGAAGGTGGACCGGCCCGACCGGCCGGCCGCTGTGACCCCTCCCGACGCCATTCCGCCCGCCCCCGAGACGGCATCGGTGGCTGCGCCGGTGTCCGCGCCCTCCGCTCCTGCGGAGCCTCGCAGCGCACAGCCGAATCGTCCGTGGCAGGATTCGCCCGGTGGGCGCGGCCGCCGCCGCCGCCGGGGCGGACGCGGAGGTTTCGGGAAGCCGCCGCTCCGAGATCGAGACCGTGATCGCGATCGCGATCGTCCGGCGGCACCGCAGGCCCCCGAGGCTGCCTCCGAAGGCTTTGCGATCCTGCCGGGAGAATCGCTCGCCAAGTACAGCCACGAGCACGTGGAGAGCGAAGTGCCGGGTACGGCCGGCGTCGTTGAGGCGGCAGACGCGTCGTCGCCCTTGGAAAACCGATCCGACGAGGACGTCCGCGAATCAGGCGTTGCGGTTGAGTTTGAAGCCGCGTCAGCCTACCGGGACGCAGAAGAACGAGGCGCAGGAGAAGATGACGTCAAGGCGCCGGACGAAGCACTGGCGTCCGCTTCGCCCGAAGTCGAGACTGAAGCGGCTGAGGGTGAGCCGGCTGAGCCCGCAGCCGCCACGTCCTCGGATGCTGATCCGTTCGAGGACGACCTGCTCGCCGGCAACTTTCGCGTTGCGCCCTTGCCCGTTGAGCCCGACGCGCCATCCCACCATCCCGCAGTCCGGCCCGCAGTCCGGCCCGCAGTTCGGCCCGTGGTGCGGATTGAAGAGGAGAAGGAAACCGTGGAAGTGGCGGGCCTCGGGGCTTCGGAAGAAGAAACCGTCTCGGCCGAAGTGACGGAAGTCATTGCATACGAAGAAGCTGGCGAGTCCGAGGAAGTTGAAGGGCAAGACGCGGCCGAAGAAGCTGAGACGGCCGAGGCCGAGGAGGCGCTCGACCCGTCCTTCGAAGAGGCTTTGCGGGAACTCCCGGAAGACGGGAGCGAGCGCCCCGATCCGAGCGTCCCGAGCGATGAGCCTGCGCCGACGCTCGAGGGCAACACCGCGGAAGCGCCGGGCGAACGTTCCTACACCATCCGCGATCAGCAGCAGCGCCCGCGTTTCGCGCCCCGGCGTGGACGCCGTGGGCGGGGCCGGTTCGGCAATCGAGGCCCGCGTCCCGAAGGCCAGGCGCGGCGGCCCGACTTCCCGCGCGCCGGCAACGAGCAACCGGTCCAGATCAACGAGGTTCTGAAAGAAGGCCAGGAGATCCTGGTACAAATCGCCAAAGAGCCCCTGGGAACCAAGGGCGCTCGCATCACGTCGCACATCGCCCTGCCCGGACGTTACCTCGTCTACATGCCGACCATCCATCACATCGGCGTGTCGCGCAAGATCGGGACGGAAGAAGAACGCTTAAGGCTCCGCAATATCATTTTGGAGCATCGCGGCCCGCTCGGAGGCGGCATCATCGTCCGCACCGCCGCTGCCGGGCGCACCGAGGAGGAATTGAAGGGCGATATCGAGTTTCTGGCGAGGCTCTGGCATGAGATCCGGACGCGCACGGAGCGCACCAAGGCGCCGGCCCTGATTCACCGCGACCTCACGCTGGTGGAGCGCATTCTGCGCGACATTCTGTCCCCGGAGTTCAGGAGCGTGCGCGTGGACAACGAGATGGAGTACCAGAACGTCCTCGACTTCGTGCATCGTTTCCAGCCGGCCCTTGTGGGGCACGTCAAGCTCTACACCAAAGATACGCCTCTGTTCGAAGGGTTCGGCATCCAGGCCGAAATCGATAAGGCGCTGAAGCCCAAGGTGTGGCTGAAGTCCGGCGGCTACATCGTGATCAATCAGACGGAAGCTCTGGTGGCCATTGACGTGAATACGGGCAAGTATGTGGGCAAGACGAACCGCCTCGAAGACACCATCGTCAAGACGAACATTGACGCGGTCAAGGAGATTGTGCGGCAGGTGCGCCTGCGGGATCTCGGGGGCATCATCGTAGTCGACTTCATCGACATGGACGATCGCCGCAACCGGGCGAAAGTGGTGCAGGCGCTCGAGGAAGCGCTCCGCAAAGACCGGGCGCCCACCAAGATTCTCTCGTTCAACGAATTCGGCCTGGTGGCACTCACGCGGAAGCGCGTGAAGCAATCCCTGGAGCGGACCCTGTCGGAACAATGTCCCTACTGCACCGGCTCGGGCTGGATCAAATCCGTCACCACGGTCTGCTACGAGATCATGGAAGAAGTGAAGAAGATGGCCAGGGAAATCGAAGGTGACACGCTGACCCTGCGGGTTAATCCGGAGGTGGCGCGGGCCCTGAAATCCCGTGAAGGCGTCCTGACCAGCGAACTCGAATCGCTCACCGGTAAAGACGTAGTGATCAAGAGCGACTCCGCCGTGCACCAGGAACGCTTCGAGATCTTCTGATCCGAGGGCCTGCGCCGCGCCGCACCACAGTGCGGGTTGGCCCGGCGGACTCGCGGCTTATTGCGGTGTAGCGCTGCTGGCGGCAGCACTGCCTTCCATCGGGGCGTTCTGTTTCACAACCAGCGTTCCCTTGAGATCGCGATGCATTCCGATCATCCCGCCGGAACACGCGAAGTTGAACTTCCCATCGTCCGGGGCGGTAAAATTGAGGGTCGCGGGCACGCCCTTCTTGAGCTTCTGGCGGACATGAAGATCCTTGACCGCAAAACTGCAATCGCCGTCGACGGACGTAAGCACGAACTGGACCTTGTCCTGAGGCCGCACGATCACCAGGAAAGGGTTGATGCCCTCGGCCGCACCCTTTTCCCGGATCGTGATTTTGAATACGCGAACCTGGCCCGGCACCACTTGGTCCATCATCTGAGCCCGGAGCGCCGGACCCGAGACGAGCGCAAACAGTAAGAGGCCCACCCCTATTTTTAATTGCCGCATTCTGTCTCCTGTGTTTGAAAGCGAAGAATATAAATCGATTCCCCTGAAAGCCGGCCGCTCTCGGGAGCCACAGCAAGAATCCCAAAGACTGTTTCAGGGCATTCCGACTTCCCGGTGAGGGACCGACCTCGTATTGTACGGGTTTTTCGGCTTCGCCGCCAGTAACCTAACGGATGATACTTCCGATTCTATGGTGCGGAAGGTGAGTCGCCGCCGCCAGCCGCCTGCACCACGAGCTTACCTTTCATCCGCCGATGTCCGATTCCACACACGACGGAACACTCAAATGGGAAGGTGCCGGCTTTGTCGGCCGTAAACTCCACAGCGGTGGGGACGCCTTTTGGCAGTCGTTGCTCGACGTTGAATTCCTCCAGCTTGAACCCGTGGTCATGGTCGGTGGCGGTGATCAACAGCTTGACGTGTTCGCCCTGCTTGACGGTGATGGTTGCCGGGTTGAATTCATACTTCCTGGCCGTCACCTGAATGGCATCGGGCGCCGGGGATTCATGCGCTCCAGAGGCCATCGCAGCCAAGGCCAATGTCAGAAGCACGCCCCCTTGTAGGACCAATCGTCGCTTGCGGTGCATTTGTCCTCCGCCAGTCGTCGCTCCAGTGCGGTCGGGAGCGGCCCTCATCATCATGCATCAAAGCCTCTGCCGGGTTCAACCCGCCCGGTTAATCTTCCAGCGCCTCGTCAGGCGCCGGAAGGTGATCCGATGGACCGGCGAACCAGGTGTAGGCGGTCGGCAGAAACACCACGCTGAAGACCAAGGCCGCCAGCAATCCGCCCACGATTACGATGGCGAAGGGCCGCTGGGAGTCGGAGCCGATATCGTGAGAGAGCGCGGCTGGCAGTAGACCGAGGGAGGCAGCCAACATGGTCATCATGATCGGTCGCAGCCGGCGCGTGGAGCCATCGAAGACCGCCTGCCGCACCGCGAGCCCGCGCGCTCGCAGTTGGTTGATGTGCTCCACCAGAATCACTCCCGTTTGCACCGCGACGCCGAACAGCGCCAGGAAGCCGAGTCCCGAGGAGACGCTGAAGTGAGTGCCGGTAATCAGGAGCGCCGCCAGGCCTCCGGCGGGAGCCATGGCCACGTTCAGCAGGATCACCAAAGACCACTTGAAGGAATCGAATTCCGAGTAAAGGATCAGGAAGATCAGGAGCAGTGTGACCGGAATGACGATCGAGAGGCGCTTGGCCGCACGCTGCTGGCTTTCGTATTCACCCGCCCAGTCCAGATGATAACCTTCCGGCAATTTGACTTTTCGTTCAACTTCGCTCATGGCCTGGCGAACGGTGCTTCCCAGATCGCGGCCTCGCACGCTGTACTTGAGGGCGATGTAGCGTGAGTTGCCCTCGCGATAGATCATTGAAGCGCCATCCTGAATCGTGATGTTGCAGAACTGGCCGAGGGACACGCGGGCGCCGCCCGGCGCCAGGATGCGGATGTTGCTGATGTCGTCGACCGTTTGCCGGAACTGAGGCTGGTAGCGGACCACCAGATCGTACCGGCGCTCACCTTGCAGAATCTGGCTCACGGCCGTGCCGCCTACCGCGGTTTGAATCGCGTCCTGCACGTCGCTGACGTTGATGCCGAAGCGGTCCGTCTTGGTGCGATCGACGAGCAGGTTGACATTGGGTTGGCCGAGTACCCGGAAGACACCGAGATCAGCCACGCCCGGCACGTTTTTCATAACGCTGACGATCTGGTCGGCGGTGTTCTCCAGGTCGTGGAGGTCGGTACCGAATATCTTCACCGCCAGCTCGCCTTTCACGCCGCTCACGGCCTCATCCACGTTGTCTTGAATCGGCTGCGAGAAACCCCAGACCACTCCGGGGATGGTTTCCACCTTCTTGTCCATGGCCGCAATCAGTTCGTCCTTGGTCCGGAACTGCGGGCGCCACTCGGCGCGCGGCTTCAAGTCGACGAAGTATTCGGTGTTGAAAAACCCGGTGGAGTCTGTGCCGTCGTCCGGCCGGCCCACCTGGCTCACCACCTGCGTGACTTCCGGGAAGTCGATGAACATCAGGCGCGCCTGTTTCATGATGCGCTCGCCCTCGGTGGGCCCGGCGCTCGAAGCCAGCGTTCCGCGCGCCCAGATAGCGCCTTCATCGAGGTGCGGCAGGAACTCGGAGCCTACTATTCCGCTCATGGCGACGTAGGCGCTCGCCGCCAGCACCACGGCCGCGCCCAAGCCGGTTGCCAGACCATGATCGAGGCACCAGCGAAGCTGCCACTTGTAGGCCCGCATAATGGCGGCGAAGATCGGGTTCCTGCGCTCGCGGACGCCCTTGCGAAACACGATGCTGGAAAGCACCGGCGCCAGCAACATGGCAAAGAACAGCGAGCCCAGCAGGGCAAATGCCACCGTCCACGCCATGGGCCTGAAGAGCTTCCCCTCGACGCGCTGCAAGGTGAAAATCGGCAAATAGGCCACAATGATAATCAGGATGGGAAAGAAGACCGGCCGCTGCACTTCGTGGGCGGCGCCGCGGATCCGGTCTGAGATCGAGCCAGTTCCCTCCTGGCGCGCGTGACGGACGATATTTTCGACCATCACCACCGATCCTTCCACGATCATGCCGAAGTCCAGCGCGCCGAGCGAAAGCAGGTTGGCAGGCACGTGGTTCAGCTTGAGCAGGATGGAGGCAAAGAGCAAAGAGAAAGGAATGGTGATTGCCACCACCACCGCGCTCCAGAAGTTGCCGAGAAACAAGACCAGGACCAGCACGACCAACAGCATGCCTTTGGTGAGATTTAGCAGGACAGTCTTGGTGGTGAACTTGACCAGGTTGTCGCGGTCCAAGTGGGGCACCACTTTGACGCCGCGCGGCAGGATGCGACCGTTCAGATCCTTTACTTTGGCGTGCAGGGCCTTGAGGGCGGCTTCGGCTTCCGACCCCTTGCGCAGCAGCGCGATGCCTTCCACAGCGTCGTCATTGTCTGACACGCCGCCGTCAGGCCGCCGAACGGCCTTTCCAATGTGGCCCAGCCGGATTTTCGGCCCCTGGACCACCACGGCCACGTCTCGTACGTGGATGGGCGTGCCGTTCACGGCCGCGATCACGGTGGCGCCGATGTCGTCGGTGTTCGTCATCAGGCCGACACCGCGGATGTTGAAGGCCTGCTCGCCGTGCTCGATGAAGCTTCCGCCGGCGTTCACGTTGTTGTTGGAGAGAGCCTGTTCGAGTTGGGGTAAACTCAGGCCGTAGGCGATCAGCTTGTTCGGGTCCGCCTGAACCTGGTATTCACGCGTGGGCCCGCCGAAAATGTTGTCGTCCACAACATTGGGAACCGACTTGAACTGGTTTAAGACAACCCAGTCCTGGAGCGACTTGAGCTCCATGACATCAAAGTTAGGATTGGTACTGGTCAGCGTGTAGAAATAGACCTGTCCGGCAGGGCTCGAATCAGGCCCAAGCTGTGGTGTCACACCCTGCGGGAGGGTCACTTGCAACAACTTCTCGAGTGCCTGCGAGCGGCTGAGCAGGTCATCGGCCTCATCGTCGAAGATCATGGTGACCACCGACAGGCCGAAGAGCGAGATCGACCGCAAATGGGCAAGGTGCGCTACGCCGTTCAGCTGCACCTCGAGCGGAACGGTGATCTGCTGCTCCACTTCCTCGGCGGCGCGGCCAGGCCATTGCGTAATAACCTGTACGGACGTATCCGCTACATCCGGGTAAGCTTCGACGGGAAGCCGGTGAAAGCTCAACGCTCCCCAGGACAGCAACATAAAGCCCAGGGCCAAAACCAGCAGCTTCTCTTTGAGCGCGAAGTCTACAAGGCGACGGATCATCGTAAGAACAGGGGCCGGAAGGTAGAATTCCCGAGACGGAATTCAGGACAGAAGCCACACCGGCCTGTTCATTATGCTTGAGCCGCTCAAGGTTGTCAAAAGCTTGGGACAGCAAGGCCTGATCTGAGTGGTGAGAGGGGGGCCTCGCGACGGCCAGCTAGGGTTGGAACTTCGGCGAGGCTGACCACCTGGACTGCGCGGCCTTGATGGCGATCCGCCGGCGCCTTTTGGCGCTGAGCTTGGCAGCGCGCGCCTTGCCGCCTTTCAACCCGCCCTTGCGTCCGATTTCTGCCAGATAAGCCGACAGCAGCGAACGCCCAGGCTTCGGGTCAGGCTCATGTTGAGGTGGGGACAGGAACGCCGGCTGATGAGCCAGCGTTAAGGATGGGTCCGGGTGTGGCTTGCCTGAGCGTTTCATAAACCCTCCCAGCAACCGGGATGATTCAACAGATCGGAACCGTCTTCATTCTTCGAAAGCCTCTTCTGCGCTCGGAAGTTTGTCGCCGGGCCGGGCGAACCACACGTAGAGTGTCGGCAGCAGCATGACGCTGATCAGCAGGTCCGCGATGAGGCCACCCACAATCACGATGGCGAACGGCCTTTGCGAGTCGGACCCGATGTCGTGCGAGAGCGCGGCCGGCAGCAGGCCCAGGGTGGCGACGAGCATGGTCATCATGATGGGCCGCAGCCGCAAGACCGCGCCTTCCACGGCCGACTCCTTCACCGAATGGCCGCGAGCCCGCAGTTGGTTGATGTATGTAATCATGATGACCCCGATTTGCACGGAGACGCCGAACAGGGCGAGAAACCCCACTCCGGATGAGACACTGAAATGTGTCCCGGTCACCAGTAGCGCCAGAACACCGCCAATGGGCGCAAGCGCGACGTTGGTCAGAATCAAACCCGACCATTTGAATGAATCAAACTCGGTGTAAAGGATGATGAAGATGATCAGCACCGTGATCGGCACCACGATCGAGAGCCGCCGGTTCGCGCGCTGCTCGCTCTCGTATTCGCCGGCCCAATCCAGGTGGTAGCCTTCGGGCAGTGTAACCTTCTGGGCAATCTCGTTCATGGCCTGGCGCACCGTACTGCCGAGGTCCCGTCCGCGCACGCTGTACTTGATGGCGATGTAGCGCGAGTTCGCCTCGCGATAGATCATGGAAGCGCCGTCCTGCACCTGGATGTCGCACAACTGGCCGAGCGAGACGCGCTCCCCGGTGGGCGCCACAATGCGAATGTCCGCGATGTCCTGAATCGTCTGCCGGAACTGAGGCTGATACCGGATCACCAGGTCGTAACGCCGCTCGCCCTGCAGAACCTGGCTGACAGCGTTCCCGCCCACCGCAGTCTGAACGCCGTCCTGCACGTCGCTCACATTAAGTCCGAAGCGGCTTGCCTTCAGGCGGTCCACCACCAGGTTGACGTTGGGCTGACCGAGCACCCGGAAGACGCCGAGATCGGCGATGCCCGGGATCGTCTTCATGACGTCCTCGATCTTGTCCGCCGTGTCCTCGAGAGCGTGAAGATCGCCGCCGAAGATCTTCACCGCAAGCTGGCCCTTCACGCCGCTGACCGCCTCCTCCACGTTGTCGGCGATCGGCTGGGAAAATCCCCAGTCCACACCGGGAATGACGGATACCTGCTTATCCATGGCGGCGATCAGCTCGTCCTTGGTCTTGAACTGCGGGCGCCACTGGTCACGCGGCTTCAAGTCGACGAAGTATTCGGTGTTGAAGAATCCGGTGGAATCGGTGCCGTCGTCGGGACGGCCCACCTGGCTCACCACCTGCGTGACCTCAGGGAAGCTGATGAACATCCGGCGAGCCTCTTCCATCACCTTCTCGCCTTCGGAAGGACCGGCGCTGGGCGCGAGAGTGCCGCGGGCCCAGATGGCGCCCTCGTCGAGGTGGGGGAGGAATTCGGAGCCGATGGCGCCGCTCCACACCGTAGCGAGGCAGGCCACGAGCAGCAGGAAGGAGACACCCACCGTGATTGCGCGATGCTCGATGCACCAGCCGAGCGTGCGGCGGTACGACTTGATCAGCACGGCAAGGACCGGGTTATGCCATTCCTTCACGCCCTTGCGGAACAGAATGCTCGAGAAGACCGGAGCCAGGATCAGCGAGAACAACAGGGCGCCGAGCAGGGCAAAGGCGACGGTGAAGGCCATCGGCCGGAAGAGCTTTCCTTCCACCCGCTGCAAGGTGAAGATGGGCATGTAGGCCGTGATGATGATGAGGATGGCGTAAAAGACCGGCCGCTGCACCTCGTGAGCGGCCCGACTGATCTTTTCCGACAGCGGGATGTCGGCATCGCTCGGCCGGCTGAGATGCCGCAGAATGTTTTCCACCATCACGACCGCGCCATCCACCACCATGCCGAAGTCGAGCGCGCCGAGCGACAGCAGGTTGGCGGGAATGCGGCGCAGGTCGAGCAGAATGGAGGCGAAAAGCAGGGAAAAAGGGATCGTCGCGGCTACGATCAGAGCGCTGCGGATGTTTCCAAGGAAGAGGAACAGGATGACCGTCACCAGCAGAATGCCTGCGGTGAGATTCTGTAGCACCGTGTGCGTGGTGTAGTGCACCAGGTCGTCCCGATCGAGAAAGGGCACCACCTTGACTCCCGGCGGCAAGACGTGCTGGTTCAAATCCTTGACCTTGGCATGCAGGGCCTTGAGCGCGCCCTCTGCTTCCGCCCCCTTGCGCAGCAGGACGATGCCCTGCACCACGTCAGGGTCGTCCTTGACCGAGCCGTCGGGCTCGCGCGCTGCCCGCCCGGTCTGTCCGAGGCGGATCTTCGCACCCTGCACCACGGTGGCCACGTCGCGCACCCGCACCGGCGTGCCGTTCACGGTCGCGATCACCGTGTTGGCGATGTCGTCCGTCTGGGTGACCAGGCCGATCGCGCGAACGTTGAAGGCCTGTTCACCGTGCTCAATGAAGCTCCCGCCGGCATTGACGTTGTTGTTAGCGACCGCCGTTTCGACCTGCGGGAGGCTTAATCCATAAGCGATCAGCCGGTTCGGGTCCACCTGCACCTGGTACTCGCGGGTGGTGCCGCCAAAGATGGCGTCATCCACGATGTTGGGCACGGACTTGAGCTGGTTGACCAGCACCCAGTCCTGGAGCGACTTGATGTCCATCAGGTCTACGCGCGGATTGGCGCTGGTCAGAGTGTAGAAGTAGATCTGCTCGGCGGGGCTGTAGTCGGGCCCGAGCTGGGGAGAGACGTTCGTGGGCAGCGACACCAGGGACAACTTCTCGAGCACCTGCTCTCGGCTCCAGAGGTCGTCCGCATCGTCGTCAAAGATCATCGTGACGACCGACAGGCCGAAGAGCGATACCGATCGCAGATGAGCGAGGTGCGGCACCCCGTTCAACTGCACTTCCAGAGGCACGGTGATCTGCTGCTCCACCTCCTCTGCGGCGCGTCCCGGCCACTGGGTGATGACCTGGACGTAGACGTCGGCGATGTCAGGGTAAGCTTCGATGGGAAGCCGGTGAAAGCTGATCACGCCCCAGACAAGGAGCATGAATGCCAAAGCCATCACCAGAAGCTTTTCTTTGAGCGCAAAATCGACGATGCGACGGATCATTTTGAGATCTCTTGAACAGAATCAAAGGGCAGAAGGCTGGAGCGCAGAAATGGGGCGCAGCGGCCGAAAGCCGGGCCGGCCAATCGTCGTCGCCCGGTGGCCTCAATCCGCCAGAGGCCGCCGACCACCGCCATCACTGCACCGATACCGCGCTCGCGAACTCCAGGGCGTTGCTGGCCACCTGGTCGCCCTGCTGGACGCCGCTCAGGATTTCCTGTGTGCCGTCCGCCCCAGATTCGCCAGCCCGAACCGGGGTCAGCCGGAACGACCGGTCGCCTGCCTTCACGAAGATCCAGTCCTTGTCGTGCAAGCGCAGGATGGCGGTCGCCGGAAGAAGCAGGCGCGGGTAAGTTCTGCGAGAAGTGAACTTGATGGTGGCGAACATCTGCGGCCGGAACAACCCTTGCGGATTGGCCAGCTCCACCCGGACCTTCGCCGTGCGCGTCGCCGGATCGAGCACCTGCGAGATGTTGCCCACCGTGCCGCGAAAATCGCGGTCGGGATAGGCGTTCAAGCGTACTTCGGCGATGTCACCAAGGCGCACCTTGCCGAGGTCATTCTCATAGACGTCGCAAAGCACCCACACTCGCGAGAGATCCGCCACCATGAACAGGCTTTGCGAGTTGTCGAGCGACTTCACGGCCTCGCCGTTCGCGACCTGCTGGTCAACCACCACGCCGCCCACCGGAGACCGCACGTCGACCGTGGGCGAAAGACGATCAATGTCGCCGCCCAGCAGTCGAATCTGGTCGGCATCGGTCTTGGTGTCCACCTCGGCCTTCTGAAACACATTCTCGGCATTTTCCAGATCCTGCTGGGCCATGGCGCCGTGGTCGAAAAGCTCGTGAGCCCGCTTCAAGGCGATCTCTGCGAGGTGGTCATCCGCCCGGTCCTTTTGATACTGCTGGATGGCCGCTTCCAGGTCGGGACTGTGAACCACCAACAGCAACTGTCCCTTTTGAACGTCATCACCGAGCTTCGCGCGCACTTCGAGCACCCGGCCGCCCGCCAGGGCATTGATGTGAATCGTACGCGTGATATCGGGCGCCACCACGCCGTTGAGCAAGAGCACTTCCGGCTCCTGACGGACGACCGGCGACACCAGCGGAAACTGCTGAGGATCGGCTACGCTGAAGACGCCCGGAGTCGCCGCTGCATCAGGCTTTGGCTCCGAAGCGTCCATGGCGCCGTGTTGGTTGCAGCCCGCCAGCAATCCGGCGGCTGCCACGGCCAAAAGAACAGGGATGAGTTTAGGAATATTGCGAATCATAAATCGGACCTCGGCCTTGAAATTGGCAGCACAGCCAGGATGCCTGCCGCTCAGATGTGACAAAGCGCGCCAGGCAGGAACCTGGATGAAATGAATATGAATACTGAAAATGTCCGGCGATGGTTATTGAAGGGAGAGGGACGGCGGACCACGAATCGAGGCGGCTACGGCCCAGTATTCGGGACTGAGCCTTGACAGCCGGATGAACAGAAAGCAGAAAAACAGGGTTACCAACAACCAGGCGGCGGCAGAAAGCTGAAAGCTGTCCAGCACTTGAAGCAGGCGCGCCAAGTGAACGCTGTGACCCTCTGCCGAGGCGTCCCAGTTTGCCGCGCTGACCCCGGCCTCGGCACTCTGACCCGGCGTCATCAGGCCGCCGAATCGTACAAAATCGTCGCTGGCGGAGATACAGGGGAAGAGCGCTACGGCAGCGAGGACGACCGCGAATCCGCGGCGGCAACGATCGCGGAACCGTGCCCGCCTGTGCCGCTCGATGGACACGAGCACGCCGAGCGCCACAAGCACACTCAGTACCCAGAACAGGTTGAGCGCCCCAGCTACAGTCATTGGAGGCTTAGTGTAAGCCAAATGCAAGGGCCGGGTCAAGAAGGAGCGTGTTATCAAAGTGGTTAGCCCTGTTTGAAGCTGATCGTCGGCAACCATGCGGGTCGAGAGTTGAAAGCCGGCACGACCGCCTCAACCTTTCACTCTCGAGCTTCGATCCTCGACGCAATTCGCGTCCCTCGATAGCCCGCCATGAGATCGCATCCCTTCGATCGGATGGGCGCATCTCAACCGTGAGAACGTCGCGGTTCGAGCCCGGCTGTTCGCTACCGCAATGCCGGTGGTGCGCCCTCTGCAAGGCCCAAAAATGCCAAAACCCCGGAAAATCGAGCTTTCTCCTTACCCACAACATCTGGGGTGGTCTTTCCACAGGCTCTACGAGATATTGTACTTTTTTGCTTGACATCGTCTTGTAACAGGATTATGAATAGTCTCCGCAGCACTTGTGGGAGCGAAAGTCCTGAGGGGGAGCGTTCGGCCCGCGAGATCATCCAATTAAGTAAGAGTGGACTGCACCTGAGCGAGGGAGTGTGTCATGCCGGATCTTCAAACAACGTCTGCTGTCCTGAACGGTCACGAACAGGAGATTCCGGCGCGCAAGCATGGCCTCGCGGTGAAGCGGCTCTTCACCCAGGCAGGCGCCAACCCGTTCGACGCGGTGGCGTGGGAGTTCAGGACCGCTTCCATCCAGAATGAAAAGGGTCAGACCATCTTCGAGCAGACCAGCGTCGAGGTGCCGAAGGACTGGTCCATGACGGCCACCAACATTGTGGCCTCCAAGTATTTCCACGGCAAGATCAACACCGCCGAGCGCGAATCGAGCGTACGCCAGTTGATCAGCCGCGTGGCCGACACTATTGCCGAGTGGGGCGTTGAAGGCGGCTATTTCCGCAGCGAAGCCGACGCCGCTGCCTTCCATGACGAACTGGTGCACCTGCTGGTGCGCCAGATGGCCGCCTTCAATTCGCCGGTGTGGTTCAATTGCGGCCTGTGGCACAAGTATCACCGAAGCTCTCCCGCCAGTGGCTGGTATTGGGACCCGGCCACGGGCGGCATCAAAAAGGAGACGGAGGCCTACCGTCACCCCCAGTGCTCCGCCTGTTTTATCAACTCCATACAGGACAACCTCGATAGCATTCTGACCCTGGCTAAAACGGAAGGGATGCTCTTCAAATGGGGTTCGGGCACAGGTACGAACCTCTCACCGCTTCGATCCTCCCTGGAATCGCTGTCGGGCGGCGGTGTGGCCTCCGGTCCCCTCTCCTTCATGAAGGGTTTCGACGCTTTTGCGGGCGTGATCAAGTCCGGCGGCAAGACGCGCCGCGCCGCCAAGATGGTGATCCTCAACATCGACCATCCTGACGTGGTGGACTTCATCGAGTGCAAGGCCAAGGAGGAACGCAAGGCCTGGGCGCTGGTCGACGCCGGCTATGACTCCGCGCTCGACGGCGAGGCTTACAGCTCGATCTTCTTCCAGAACGCCAATAACAGCGTGCGCGTCACCGACGATTTCATGCAGGCGGTCATCGAGGACCGCGACTGGTCCACGCGGCGCATCACCAACGGGCAGCCCGTGAACACCTACCGCGCCCGCGAACTGATGCGCAGGGTTGCCGAAGCGGCCTGGCAGTGCGGCGATCCCGGCATGCAGTTCGACACCACCATCAACAAGTGGCACACCTCCCGGAATACGTCGCGCATCAACGCCTCCAATCCGTGTAGCGAGTACATGTTTCTGGACGATTCCGCCTGCAACCTGGCCTCGCTGAACCTGCTGAAATTCGTCACCCCCGAGGGGCGCGTTGACGTGGAGGCGTTCCGCCAGGCGGTGGAGATCCTGATCCTGGCGCAGGAAATCATCGTCGATAATGCCAGCTATCCGACGGAACGGATCGCGCAAAACTCGCACGACTTCCGTCCGCTCGGCCTCGGTTATGCCAACCTGGGCGCCCTGCTGATGGCCAACAGCCTGCCTTACGACTCTGACGCCGGCCGCGATTACGCCGCCGCCATCACCGCCGTGATGCACGGCCAGGCCTATCTCACTTCGTCGCACATTGCCGCCGAAGTCGGTCCCTGCGCGGGATTCGCCGTCAACCGCGATCCTTTCCTGAGCGTCATCGCCATGCACCGGCAGGCCGTCAACAACATCAACCCCCATCACGTTCCCGAGAACCTGTGGGATGCCGCCAAGAAGGTCTGGGATGAGACTCTCGCCAGCGGCATGAAATACGGGTATCGCAACGCCCAGGTGACCGTGCTTGCGCCCACGGGTACCATCGGCTTCATGATGGATTGCGATACCACCGGCATCGAGCCCGATCTGGCGCTCGTGAAATACAAGAAGCTGGTGGGCGGCGGGCTCATGAAGATCGTCAACAACGTGGTGCCGGCGGCGCTGCTGCGTCTCGGCTATTCAGCGCAGGAGGCCGCCGAAATCGTGAACTACATTGACGTTCACGGCACCATCGAAGGCGCTCCGCACCTGAAGCCGGAGCACCTGCCGGTCTTCGATTGCTCGCTGAAGCCGGCCAACGGCAAGCGCTCCATCCACTACATGGGCCACATCCGCATGATGGCGGCCGTGCAGCCGTTCATCTCCGGGGCCATCTCCAAAACCGTGAACCTTCCCGAAGAGGCCACGCCGGAAGACGTGATGAGCGCCTATCTCGAGTCGTGGCGGCTGGGCCTCAAGGCGATGGCGGTTTATCGCGACGGGTCGAAACGCTCGCAACCGCTCAACACCGCGGACGCCAAGAAAAAGCCGGCAACGGGCAGTCCGCAGGTGGCAGTGACCGGAACTCAGAAGTCGGAAGCCACGGGAAGCGAGAAGCCCGAAGTCAAGAGTCAGAATGACTCGGAACCCCGAAACCCCGACACCGGACCAGGTGGTCCGCAGGACTCCGGACCGCGAACCTCGAACTCCGAACCCTTTCGTCCCTTCCGCCGCAAGCTCGCCGATGAGCGCCGCGCTTACACTCACAAGTTCTCAGTCGGTGGCCACGAGGGCTACATCACGGTGGGGCTTTACGACGACGGCCAGCCGGGCGAGATTTTCATCACCATGGCCAAGGAAGGCTCCACGGTGTCGGGGCTGATGGACTCCTTCGCCACCGCGATTTCGCTGGCGCTTCAGTACGGCGTGCCGATCAAGGTGCTCTGCGACAAGTTCAGCCACACGCGCTTCGAGCCGAGCGGCTGGTCGCGTAACCCTGACATCGGCTACGCAAAGTCGCTGATGGATTACATCTTCCGCTGGCTGGCGCTCAAGTTTCTGCCGCGCGATGCCCAGCCGCAGGAGAGCGCCAGCCTGGTGACTCCGAACGGCGCCGAGGTGGCGAACGCCGCCCAACTGGCATCGAGGTTTACCGAAGCCGCGGGCGCTGAGAACGCCACCGGCGCCGCGCCCGCAAACGAGTCTGAGTTACGCGCCCCGCAACCCCAGCTCGCGGGCGTTGTCCATGAGGATGACGCCCCCAGCTGCTCCGATTGCGGCGCCATCATGGTGCGGAACGGCTCATGCTTCCGATGTATGAATTGCGGCAGTACCAGCGGGTGTTCGTAGTGCCCGGCAGCGGTTTATCGATTCTGCAGCCGTACTGATTCGTCAACGTTGACGATGGACCGCTAAGTTGGCAACAATGACGCAGCGTTTAGGCAACGGGGGTTGGAGGCAAGAGTGAAGAACGGTAGAAGGCCGGGCCGGCTGCCCGTGAACGTCCACGAGGCGCTTGAAGCCATCGCCAGCACCGGTAAAGGCCGCTGCTGGCACTGCGACTCGCGATTGCCGGACGCCCAGAGCGCCATCCATCGCGGCTGGGACGTGCAGCGCATCGAAGATCTGCCCGTGGCCAGTATCATCCTGGTGTGTCCCGAGTGCGCGGAGCGCGAAGCCAAAGTGGTCCGGGTGCGGACGGCGGCGCGCGGTCGCAACTCGAACGGCAGCCACGCCCTCGCCCTCGAACCCCGGCGCGCTTAACGCAGGCTCAGGCGCCGGTCAGCACGCCGCGCGCCCGGTCGAACTTTCGCCAACGTGCGCTGCTCAAGGAACAGGGAGGCTGGCATGGAACAGGAGAGGTTGAGGTGGTACTTCGAACGCCAACTGCGCGACCTGTTGCTCGGCCGCGACCCGGATCGCGACAACTTCCTCGACTACTTCCACACCCACGCGCCGAGCGATCAGGAGATCCTCGGACTGCTGGCCGTGACGACCGTCTCTGACAGTTGGTCGCCGGTCGGGCCGGAGTATCCCACCCAGCTCGAAGCCCTGGCGGCGCTTCCCGAGCCTGACCGCGCCGCGCTCTGCCATGAATTCCGCCGGCTGCTGGCGGCCCGGCCCCGCTGCTGAGTAGACCAAAACCTCAAACTGTATCGCCCGCCCGTGAGCCCCGGATGCCCTGCCAAAGCACCGATGATTCTTACCCCGGAGCCAATAAGCTTTCAATAAGATCGCCGGTGTTGCCGCCGGATTGACGACAGCCGGTCCGATCTGTTATCAGGTAGAAGAGAGCCAATCCCATGCCCAGCCGGCAAGTGTCGATTTCCGCCGTGAGCGCAGGCCTTCTCCTGTTCGCCTTGCTTTCCACTCTGGCGTTTGCGGCCCAGTTGAACTTCAAGCCGGGTTTCAACCTTTTCACCGTGCCCGAGGACGCGAAACTCGGGAAGCAGACCGCAGCCCAAGTGGAAGCGGAGCTGCCCGTTCTCGAAGACGAGACCGCGACCCGTTACCTCAACCAGCTCGGCCGCAGCCTCACGACCTACGCGCCCAATCCGCAGCCGGACTACGTGTGGCAATTCAAGGTCCTCAACAGCGCCGACATCAACGCCTTCGCGCTGCCCGGCGGTTACATCTACGTCAATCGAGCCACCATCGAATGCGCGGCGAGCGAAGCGCAACTCGCGGGCGTGCTCGCGCACGAAGAAGGCCACGTGGTGATGCGCCACGGCACGCACCAGGCCTCGGAAGCCATGCTGGCGGAGAAGCCCCTGGATATCCTGAGCGGGTTCTTCGGGCAGGACGGCAGCCTCGGAAGCGCGCTCCTGGAGGACTTGGTCGGCGCCGGCATCCAGTCCCTCCTTCTCAAGAATTCGCGCAGCATGGAGGCCCAGGCAGACTCCGTCGGCACCTACATTCTCTACCACGCCGGTTATGATCCGCATGCCATGGCGCAGTTCTTTGAGATCATCAAGCAGAAGTATCCCGGGCAAACGCTCGGAGCCCTGAGCTTCCTCTCGAACCACCCCGATCCCGGCAATCGCGTCAAGGCCGTGGACGACGAGGTCCCGCAGCTCGGACCGGCGAAATCATGGCTCGCGGACGACCGGCAGTTCGAGGCCGTCAGGGCACACGTGCTTTCCCTTCCTCCTCCGCCTCCGCCCAAACCCAAGCCGCAGCCCCAGACATCCTGACGCCGGCGGACGCTTCCCGGCGGCCGGCGGCGGCCCGCAAGCGATGTTCAGCATAGGCCACTCCACGCGCACCATCGAAGACTTCATCGCGCTGCTGCGGACTTACGGCGTGCGGCGCGTGGTCGACGTGCGCACGATCCCGCGGTCGCGGCACAATCCGCAGTTCGATCGCGCGGCGCTGGCGAAGGCGCTGCACAACGCGAGGATTCACTACACCCACCTGGCCGCGCTCGGAGGACTGCGCCACGCGCGCGCGGACTCCGCGAACCTGGGGTGGCATAACGCCTCCTTTCGCGGATTCGCCGATTACATGCAGACGCCGGAGTTCGACGGGGGTTTGCAGAGACTGATCGAACTCGGCAAGCGCGAGCCGTGCGCCGTGATGTGCGCCGAGGCCGTGCCCTGGCGCTGCCATCGTTCGCTGATTGCGGATGCGCTCCTGGTCCGCCACATCGCGGTGCGGCACATCACCAGCCGCACGCGAGCCGAGCCGCATCACCTCACGCCTTTCGCGCATGTCGAGGGCACGACGATCACTTATCCGACTGACGCGAGCGCGTCGCCGGGTGGGATCGATTCCCCGCAACAGGAGCCGGAGCCCAAGGCCAAACGTCAATCTGTCCACCGCCCTCACACCGGACGCAGATAATCGAAGTCGCAGCCTTCGTGCGCCTGCAGGACGTGCTCCAGATACATCCTGCCGTAGCCCCGCTGGTAGTGCGGCGCGGGCGCGCGCCAGGCGGCGCGGCGCTTCTCGATTTCGCTCGCGGGGACGTGCAGCTCGAGCCTTCGACCGGCCACGTCCAGCTCGATGAGATCCCCGTTCTGGACGACGGCGAGCGGCCCGCCCACCGCAGACTCGGGAGAGACGTGCAGGACCACGGTGCCATACGCGGTGCCGCTCATGCGCGCGTCGCTCAATCGGACCATGTCGCTGACGCCCGCCTCGAGCAGCTTCTTGGGAACCGGCATGTCTCCCCATTCCGGCATTCCGGGCGCGCCTTTGGGCCCGCCGTTCTTCATCACCATGACCGAATTCTCATCCACCTCGAGCGCGGGATCATCGACGCGCGCCCACAAGTCGTCGTAGCTCTCGAACACCACGGCGCGGCCCTTGTGCCGCATCAAATGCGGCGAAGCGGCGGTCTGCTTCAGTACGGCGCCGTGCGGCGCGAGATTCCCCTTCAGAACCACCGTGCCGCCCTCGGCATTCAAGGGCTCTTTCAGGGTGCGGATCACGTTGCGATCGAAGCAGGCGGCGCCCGCGATGTTCTCGCCCATCGTCTTCCCGGTCACGGTGACGGCGTTCAGGTGCAGCAGCGGCTCGAGCTCCTTCATCACGGCGGGCAGGCCGCCGGCGTAATACATGTCCTCCATCAGCAGTTCGCCTGACGGGCGGACGTTGGTGATGAACGGAGTGGCGCGGGAAATCTCGTCGAAGAGTTCCAGCGGCAGATGGATGCCGACGCGTCCGGCAATCGCCACCAGGTGAACGATGGCGTTGGTGGACCCGCCGATCGCCATGTTCACGCGAATGGCGTTCTCGAAGGCCTCGCGCGTGAGCACCTGCGCAGGCGTCAGACCCTCGCGGGCCAGGGCCACGGCGCGGCGTCCGCTCTCTTCGGCCACCGCCATGCGGCGCGCGTCGGCCGCCGGGATATTAGCGCAGCCCGTCAGCGTCATGCCGAGCGCCTCCACGATGCTCGTCATGGTGGACGCGGTGCCCATCACCATGCAATGGCCGGCGCTGCGGCTGATGCAGCTTTCGAACTCGCACCACTCCTCGTCGCTCAGGCGTCCGGCGCGCTTCTCGGCCCAGAATTTCCGGGCGTCGGTGCCGGAGCCGAGCGCCTCGCCGCGATACATGCCGCGCAGCATGGGCCCGCCCGTCACCATCAGGGCTGGAACGCCGGCGCTGGCCGCGCCCATTAATTGCGCGGGCGTGGTCTTGTCGCATCCGCAGAGCAGCACCACCGCGTCCATGGGGTAGGCTCGAATGCACTCTTCCACGTCCATGGCCATCAGGTTTCGATAGAGCATGGTGGTCGGCTTCATCAGCACTTCCCCGAGCGAGATGGTGGGGAATTCGAGCGGAAATCCGCCGGCCGCCCACACCCCGCGCTTCACGGCTTCGGCCACCAGGCGCAGATGGGCGTTGCAGGTGGTCAGCTCGCTCCAGGAGTTGCAGATGCCGATCACCGGACGGCCGTCGAAGGCGCGGCTGGTGAATCCCTCGGCCCGCAGATAAGCGCGACTCGACATGCTGGTCAGCGTGTCGGAGCCGAACCACTCGCGGCTGCGAAGCCCGCCGTTTCCGTTTCCTGTTTTGGTTGCCATCGTCCACTCCTTTCGAGAGTCGTTACCTTCTCATGATACTTGGAAGGCAGTGACGAGTGACAAGTGGCGAGTGTCAGGCGAGTGACAAGTGGCGAGTGACAAGTGACGGCAGCACCCCGGCCTCGAGTGGCTTCGTTTTGATTTTGACGCCGATCCCGTCGGCGTCCGCTGGCGCGGAAAGTTGCGGATAACTTATTGATATGAGTAGGCTTAGGAGCAGTTTGCGAGACGGCAACCGTCGGCGGGAGAGTTGGCTTCGTATGGCTTCGTTTTGACCTGTTTTTCGGGCATATTTACTGATTCTATTGGGCTTAGTGGCTTCGTTTTGCTAAATTTTAGATTCTTTTTTTTCGTGTTTTGCCACCTTTCAGACTCTTTGAGCGAAAACTTCCCGCGGCCTGCCCGGAAGTCGAGGCTCGACAAAGAGGCTAGGGGCTTCAGAAGCACAAACTTAGTTCCCTCCAAAAGGCTCTGACTCTCACCACACAGGTCACAGAACTCATGGAGGCGCACCGGGCTTTCGTTTTCCGTGTTCCCTGTGCGCTCCATGATGAATCTCCTTCGCGTCAACCGGGGGGCCGCCCGGAGCAGAGACCGCCGAACTGCTCCTGCCCGGAAAGGACGCCTATTAACGATGGCAGGTCAAAATGGGACGATGGGTACCGGCACGAAAGCTGGGACGCGATTTTAAGAAGCCTGTTTTCAATCCATTATCCTGTGAAAATCGCCGTCGGTGGCTCG
>DASZIG010000100.1:0-109836 GCA_035949375.1 Terriglobia bacterium
GGCCGGGGGGCGGCGTTTTTTTGTGGGGGGCGGCTAACCTCAGTCGCCCTACGGGCTCCATCGGTCCGTCGCCCCCCACAAAAAAGGAAAGCGGAACTTCTTACTTTGCTCAGAACAGGAACTCCTTACTTTGCCTTGACAGCCTGGTCCTGAACCTCCGGGCGGACGGACACCCGAATCCGGGAGCCGCCGCAAGCCGGATTGACACGGAATTATGCCTGCCCTACGATGAGAGCGGTCAGGATGAAATCGCACACCAAATGATCCGCCGGCCGCGTAGCCTCGTTTACTGGGTCCTGCTGGCAGCGCTCGCTGCCGCTCTGCACGGGTTTGCCGATGACAAGGCCAAAGACAAGGAACCCTCCAAAGACCTCGATATCGAGCGCATGGAGACGGTCTACCGCTACCAGAATGACGGTACGGGGTCCATCACCCAGAGCTCCCGGATTCGCGTCCTGACGGAGGCCGGCCGTGACGCCATAGGCCAGTTCTACTTCTCCTATTCGAGCGGGCTCGAAGACCTGAGGATCGACTACTTCCGCACTGACAAGAAGGACGGCACCCAGTTGCCGGTCGATCCCGCCCAGGCGGTGGAGACGGCCTCGCCCATCTCGCAGTCGGCGCCCATGTTCAGCGACGTGAAGGTGAAGGTCCTGGTGGCGCGCGACCTGGCAGTGGGCGACGCGCTCGAATATCAGTTCGCGCGTGTGGTGCGTGTGCCGCTCAAGCCCGGAGATTTCTGGGCGATGCACTTCCAGGACCAGGGCTCGGTGGTCGATTCCGAGGTGGTGACGCTCGATGTCCCGGAGGACCGCCGGCTGACGCTGAAAGCCTCCGCCGATTCCCACTACACAACCGAGCACAAGGACGGCCGCACCGTCTACCGCTGGGAGCTTTCGAACCCGAAGCCGCGTGAGGCTTCAGACCTGCCCCAGGATCCGCTGTTCGTGGCCAGCACCTTGACGGATTGGAAGCAGGTGGGGGATTGGTACCGCGGTCTCGAGGCCGGCCGGGTGGAAGCCACGCCCGAAATCAAGGCGCTGGCCGCGCAGCTCACGGCCGGCAAGAACACGCCGCGCGAAAGGCTGGAGGCCCTGTACGCGTACGCTTCCGAACAGGTACGCTACGTCGCCCTCGAATTCGGTATCGGAGGCTACCAGCCGCACGCCGCGGCCGACGTCCTGCGAAATCGCTACGGAGATTGCAAGGACAAGAGCGGGCTGCTCGAAGCCTTGCTCGCCGCAGCCGGTATCACCGCCTACCCGGCCCTGCTGAACGCCGAGCGCGGCGTTATTGAGCCCGCGGTTCCCATGCCGGGCCAGTTCGACCATGTGATCACCGTTGTCCCGATGGACGGACAACTGCTCTGGATGGATCCCACGCTGGGCGTTGCTCCCCTCGGAGTGCTCGCCGGACCTGAGCGCGGGAAGCAGGCGCTGGTCGTCGAACCGGGCGCGAGCCGGGTGGCGGACATTCCTGAGAAATCGCCCGTTCCCGAAACCGAGACCTTGGACGCCACCGGGAAGCTGGATGCCGCCGGCAAACTGACGCTCGACGACCGGCTCGAGCTACGAGGGCTCGGAGAGGTTGTTTTTCGCACCCTCTTCCGCCTCGGAAACCAGGATGCGCTCAACTCGGTCGCGAAGCGGCTGGCCGAAATGCAGGCCCCCGGCGCCACGGCCGGCGACCCCAAACCTTCTGACCCGCTCGACCTCTCCAAGCCCTTCCGCCTCGATCTTCCGGTCACCGACTCGGACTTCTTCCCGGCGCTCGAAAAATCCCATGACGTGCGGATGCCGCTTTTGACCGCTGAGACCGGCGCTCTGGCCTTGGAAATCGAGCGCGCCCGGAAGCAGGTGGAGCAGGCGGCCAAGAAGCCGGGAGGCCATAAGCCGCAGGACATCGATCTGCTGCCCGGCGGGTCGATGCATTACAACGCCGATGTGGAAATCGACCCGGCCTACCAGGTTGACTTGCCGCTGCCGGTTCATGTCGACCGGCCCTTCGCGAGCTACGACTCCACCTACACCTTCGAGCACGGCCACCTGAAGGCGCAGCGGGCCCTGGTGCTCAAGATGGACAAGCTCCCCGCCGCCGATTGGCAGGATCTGGAAGTGTTTCGCAGGCTCGTGGAGACGGACTCCGCTCAGACGCTGCAGTTGCGCCGGGCCTCGCCTTTGAGCCTGGAGTCCAAGCTCTCAGACCTGAGCGCCGAAGACGCTGAGCAGCAGGGCATGAAGGCGATCGAGCAGAATGATTTTTTCACGGCCCAGAAGCTCTTCGCTCAGGCTACCAAGAAAGATCCAGAGAGCAAAACCGCCTGGAACAATCTGGGACGCGCGGACTCGGCGCTCGGCCTGCTCGATCCGGCCGAGGCGGCCCTCAAGACCCAGATCAAGGTGCACCCCGACGACGAATACGCCTACAACAATCTGGGACGGATTTACGCGGCGCGTCACGAGTACGACCGTGCCATTGAGCAGTACCGGAAGCAACTCGAGATCAATCCCCTTGATCCCTACACCTATCCCAATCTTGCCGCCGCCTACGAGTCCATGGAGCGTTGGGACGATGCCGCCCAGGCCTGGGCGAAGCAGGTTGCCATCGACCACACGCAGTGGGCCAGTTACGCATCGTGGGGTTACGCCCTGCTCAAGGCCGGCAAGCTTGACGACGGGCGCGAGAAGATGAAGCGCGCGCTCGACATGGACCGCAGCCCCGAAGCCCTGAACGACATCTCCTACCAGATGGCGGAGGCCGGGGTGGACCTCGACCAGGCGGCGCAATATGCGCGCTCGGCGGTGGGGCAGGCATTGGCGGGCATCAGCGACGCCGATTCCCTTGACGTCCCCAAGGACTACAACACCCGCCTCGGCAGCCTGTCGGCCTTCCTCGATACGCTCGGCTGGGTATACTTCCGGCAGAAGCGCTTTTCCGAGGCCGAACCGCTGATTGCGGCCGCGCACGACCTGCGCGCGCAATCGGACGTCGCGGAGCACCTGGCGCGCGTCTACGCCAGCGAGGATCGTCCGGAAGATGCCTTGCGCTATTACGCCTGGTCAGGCCTCGAGGCGGGATGGACCGGCCAGACCGCGCCCGAGTTAAGCGAGTACCTGGAAGCGCATTACGGCGGCCCGGACGGATTGATGCGCAAGGCCGCGGCCGTGGATAAGGGATACTTTAGCCAGCATCGCCTGGCGCCGGCGGCGTCCTCCGCCTGGCCCGCCGGAGCCGCTCTATCGAAGTCCGTTGTGGTCCAGTTGCAGGCGCTCGTGGACGAGAAGGGATCGGTGCGGGACCTCGAAGCCGCCAGCGGCGATGAGCCTTTTCGCTCCGCAGCGCTCAAGGATGCGCGGGGCCTCACTTTGCCGGTCTTCAGCGCAACCGGCCAGCCGGTCAAAACGGTCCGCAGCATCACCTACGTCTACTCGCCCCCGCAGCAGGTCACGGCGGTGTGGAATTATGGCAAAGCCGATGATCGCGCTTTACAAGCCTTCAACATGTCGGAGGGTTCCGTGTTCGCGCCGGGGATGATGCTGATTTCCACCGGGCAGATGGATCAGGGCATCGCAGCCTTGCGCGAAGCGTTGCGCACGCAGCCGGACTCGCCTTACGCCGAACAGGCTCATCTCGCGATCGCGGAAGGCTTGAGCGCCAAGCGCGATTACGAAGGCTCCGCGGCGGAGTATCGCGCCGCTGCCCAGTCGAGTCCTGACGACCCGCGTCCTCATCGCATGCTTGCCGACGCTCTGGCCATGAAGGGTGATCACGCCGCCGCCCTGGCCGAATATCAGCGTGCCGTGGAACTCAATCCGAGCGATGCCGAGGGGCACTTCAGCCTGGGCGCTCAGCTCGAAGCCGCCGCCGCCGGCGAGGCGCTCAAGGGTTACCACTTTGACCCGAGGACCGGACGCACCGGGCCTGCGGCCACGAAGCTCTCGAAGTCCGCGCTCGACAACTATCATGCCGCCTGCGAGCAGTACCGGCTGGCCCATCAACTCATCCCCGACATGCCGGCTTACGCCGAAGCCTACCAACGCCTGGTCAAGCAACTCGGCGAGAAACCCTGACACAACGAGGCTTACGATGAGCATTCCAGCCGGCGTGGTTGAATCCATCGGAAACACACCCATCGTGCCGTTGCGGAGGATAGTGCCGCCCGGCAGCGCGCGAATCCTGGCGAAGCTGGAATGGGCCAACCCCACGGGCAGCATGAAGGATCGTATGGCGAAGGCTGCAATTGAAGCTGCCGAATCCGACGGCCGCTTGCCTCCCGGAGGGACGGTTGTGGAGTACACGGCCGGCACCACGGGGATTTCGCTCGCGCTGGTCTGTGCCGCCAAGGGCTACAAGATCGCCATCGTGTTTTCCGACGCTTTCAGCGAAGAGAAGAGAATCACCATGAAGGCCCTGGGAGCCGGGATCACGGACGTGCCCAGCGACAACAGGAAGATCACCGCGGCGCTCATCAAGGCCATGATCGAAAAGGCCCGCGAGATCAGCGCGCAACCGGGCCACTGGTGGTGTGACCAGCTCAACAACAAGGATGCCGCCGGCGGATACACGCCGCTCGGCGAAGAGATCTGGGAGCAAACCGGCGGCAAGATTGATGCCTTCGTGCACGCGGTGGGCACGGCGCACTCGATTCACGGCGTCACTAAGGCCATACGGCGGCATAAGCCAAATTTGCGCGTCGTGGCCGTCGAACCCGGGGAATCCGCCGTTCTCTCCGGCAAACCCTCGGGCTCGCACCGGATTGAAGGAATCGGGCTCGGCTTCCTCCCGCCGCTGTGGGAGCCGCAACTGGTCGACGAGGTTATTCCGGTCACGACTGCAGACGCACAAGCCGTGGCGAGGCGCCTCGCTCGCGAAGAAGGGTTGTTCGCCGGAACATCCTCCGGAGCCAACGTGGCAGCGTCCCTGCGCGTCGCCGAGCGGCTCGGCAGCGGGGCTACGGTGGTCACGATCCTGTGCGATTCGGGTTTGCGGTACCTCAGCACTGACCTTTACGCGATCCGGTAAACGAATCCGCTACGCTGCCCACTTCGCTTCTGAGAGCCCGCAAGCCTGGTGGCCTCCTTCGAATCACCAAGCATGACATGCTCGACGCGTTGATTCACGCCTGGCTGTCATGCGATCAGTGTTCCAAACGGAAGTAATGACGTGCCGGTTGCCATTTGCACGGTGCGGCCGAGTTAAGATGGACGACTGTCCCGGCACACAACGGAGGAAACCCTTGACCTGCAGACTCTCGATCGCCTGTGCTCTCATTCTCATATCCATAGTGGCTGCACCAGCTCACGCCCAGAACTTCGTTTTCGGCCAGGCGACGCTGACTACCGGAACCACGCCCGTAGCCGTCGCCCAAGGCGACTTCAACCGCGACGGCGTGCCGGACCTTGCCGTCTCGAACTCCGGCAGCAACACGGTCTCCATTTTCCTGTCCAAACCCGACGGGACTTATGCCGCCAAAACGGACTATGCCGTGTCGACCCCGGGCCAGATCGTGACCGGCGATTTCAATCTCGACGGCAAGCTCGACTTGGCCGTGGCCGCCGGCACGAGCTTCGCGGTGTTGCTGGGGGTGGGCGACGGCACGTTCCAGAACCCGCTATCGCAGGCGATTGCCGCGACCGGCCTGGCCGTTGCTGATTTCAATCGGGACGGCAAACTTGATCTCTTCGTCGCCGGAAGCGCCAGCGGCCTGTATCTCGGCAACGGTGACGGGACGTTCACGCTGTCCGGCGCGAACTTGGGTTCGTACTCCTACGTCAACGCAGCCGACTTCAACGGTGACGGAAAGCTTGACGTCCTGCTGAGCAGCACAACGACCGGCCAGGTGTATCTCGGTAACGGCTCTGGAGGGTTCACAGCGGTAACGGGAACCATATCCACCGGCGGCCAGTTGCCCGCAGTGGGTGATTTTAATGGCGACGGCAAGCTCGACGTCGCAGTAGAAATAACGAATTGCGGCCACGGAGTTTGCCGCTACAACCTCGATACGTACTTCGGCGTCGGCGACGGCACCTTCACCTTCGCATTCGATACCTTGGTAGGCGCGACCGTAACTCAGTTGATCGCGGGCGACTTCAATCAGGACGGCAAACAGGACCTGCTGGCGGTACCGTCAGGCCTCCTGCTTGGCAACGGCGACGGCAGCTTTAAGCCGGCCACTGCCGCACCGCTCGGAATCTCTCCGGCCGGCGCCGCGGTCGGTGACTTCAACAACGACGGACAGCTCGACATCGCGGCGATCGACAAAGGCGGCTGGCTCTATGTTTCAGTCGGCAATCACGGAGGCTTCGCGGGTGCAAGTACAGTCTCCACCGTGCCGGCGGACCTTGGTCCCAACACAGTCTTTGCCGACCTGAACGGCGACCACAAGCTCGATCAAGTCTCCTACGGCAGCACCTACCCCTACGGCCTCGTGGTCCAGTTGGGCAACGGCGATGGCACCTTTCAGGCGCCGCAAGTAACCTCCGGGTCTGCGATGGGCGGCAGTATCGCTGTGGGCGATTTCAACAACGACGGCAATGTTGACCTGGCCATCAACGGTCCGGGCAGCACCACACTCACCTTCGCCATCTACCTGGGCAATGGCGACGGGACCTTCCAGTCTCCGATCATCACGTCCTCGAACGTCTATGCGCTCTCCATCGCCGCCGCAGATGTAAACAACGACGGCAAGCTCGACGTGATCTTCACGGCCCAGAACGGCGCCTTCCTAGCGGTATATCTGGGCAACGGCGATGGCACGTTTGGACCTCCCACCTATTACAGCGACACGACCTACGACACAACACTTGTGGTTGCGGACTTCAACCAGGACGGGAAGCCCGATATCGCGGTGGCATGCGCTCCTTCGCTGTGCATCAAGATTGGCAATGGCGACGGGACTTTTCAAGCCGCGAAAAAATACGGAACGGCCGGCGCTTCCGACCCCGTCGTCCAGGGAGACTTTAACGGCGACGGCAAAGTCGATGTGGCGGCGGGCGCTTTCATTTATCTCGGCAACGGCGACGGAACATTCCAGGCTCCCACCGCGGCCATCGCCAGCGTGGACATAATCGCGATGACCTCCGGCGATTTCAACCAGGACGGAAAAACCGACCTCTCGATGCTGATCTACCCCACATCGGGTTCTCTCACGCGGCTGTTCTTCAGTAATGGCGACGGCACTTTCGCATCGTCCTTCCTGCTGGCCACTCCGGCGGGCGGCACTGCCGCTGGAGATTTGAACGGCGACGGTGCGCCCGACCTCTTCGCGGACACACCGGGAGGCTCGACCTCAACCTATACAAACCTGAACGTGCCAGTGATTTCGATCGCGCCCGGCCTGCTCAGCTTCCCCAACGAAGCCGTCGGTACCACCGGGTCGCCGCTGACGTTGACGGTCTCTAACTCCGGCATCGCCCCGGTGAACCTGGGGGCAACCACAATTACCGGTGACTTTGCCGCGAAGTCGAACGCGTGTACCGGCACACTGGCGTCCGGCGCTTCCTGCACTCTGCAAGTGACCTTCACTCCGACCGTCCTCGGCCAGCGTACCGGCCTGCTGACAATTGCCTCGGACAGCTTTGGCGGAGCCGCCAGCCTGGTGTTGGTCGGAAACGGCACCGTGTCCGGGCCAGCGGTCCAGCTTTCGGCCTCCAGCCTGACCTTCGGGAGTCAGGCGTTGGGCACCAGCAGCCCCACCCAGATTGTCACCGTAACGAGCGTCGGCGCCGGCGCCGTGACCTTCTCGAGTTTTGCCACCACTGGAGATTTTTCGCAGACCAACAACTGCCCGCCCGTACTTAGTCCGTCCGCGACGTGCTGGGTGGCGGTCAAGTTCACGCCGACGGCGGCCGGGACCCGCACCGGCACCCTGGTGATTTCGGACAACGCCCCCGGAGGCAGCCAGACCGTGGGCCTCACCGGGACCGGCACGGCCCCGGCGGTTACCCTCAAGCCCACCAGCCTTACCTTTACGACCCAGGCCATCGGCACCGCCAGCCGTGCCAAAGCCGTGACCCTGACCAACACCGGAACCGCGGCGCTCACCATCAGCAGCCTGACTTTCAGCGGCGCGGACCCGAAGGATTTCACTGAGACCAACACATGCGGGACAAGCGTGGCGGCGGGCGCAAGCTGCCAGATCAGCGTCTCGTTCAAGCCCACCAACATCAACACCCGGACCGCAACCCTAAACGTCAACGACAACGCCCCCGGGAGCCCGCAAACCGTTTTTCTCACGGGAACCGGAACGCAGGTCCAGCTTTCGCCCGCGTCTCTTAACTTCGGCAGCGTGAAGGTTGGGACGAAGAGTGCAGTTAAGAAAGTCACGCTGACGAACGTCGGCCAGACCACGGTGAACATCACTAGCCTCTCGCTGACGGGAACCGACGCCGGCGATTTCGCCGAGACCACAACCTGCCGTTCCAGCGTGCAGGCGGAGGCGAGTTGCACGATCTCGGTTACCTTCACTCCCCTGGCGTCGGGGTCGCGGACAGCGTCCCTGTCAGTAGCCGACAATGGCGGCGGCAGCCCGCAAACCGTCAGCCTGAGCGGCATGGGAAAGTAGCCGTCGAGGGGTTGAATTTCAATGCGCGCGGGCCGACAATGGAGGGCATGACAACCTCCAAACTGACATCAAACGCCATCGGCGTCGCGCCGCCCGATGCTTCCGAATACGCGGCTTATTACGGGAAATACATCGCCCTGGTCCCCGGCAACGATGTTGTACGCACTCTGGAAGGCCAGGGCCGCGAAACCGCGGAACTCCTGGCCGGTCTCAGCGAGCGTCAGACCATGCACCGTTATGCTCCGGGGAAGTGGAGCGTGAAGGAAGTAGTCGGCCACGTCACCGACTCGGAGCGCATCTTCGCTTACCGCGCGCTGCGGATCGCACGCTCCGACCGGACGCCTATCGAGGGTTTCGAGCAGGACGACTACGTGCAGGCCGCGCAGTTCGACCGTCGATCCCTCGCCGAACTGGTCGCCGAGTTCAGCGCAGTCCGCGAGGCCACCGTCCGGCTGTTTGAAAGCCTGCCGGCGGACGCCTGGATGCGCCGCGGCGTCGCTAATCAGAACCAAGTTTCGGTCCGAGCGCTCGCTTACATGATCGCCGGTCACGAGCTGCATCATCGCCGTGTTCTTCAAGACAAGTATCTCGTGGCTGCGGCCGGAGCGTAGCGGAAGGCCTTCCACCCTGGCTTCGGGCGCGGGCAGCGGGGACCGGCAAGGTGCTGGTCCCGAGGCGCGCCCATGCCTACCGTCGGCTGAGTTAAGCCGGCGGTTCGGCCTTGGGATTCGTCTGCTCTTTAAGCTCGCGCCGCATATGTTCGGGGTCGTCCAAAGGCTCCGACGGCGATCCGGACTTAATGGGATCGAGCCCTTTTTCGACGATCTTCGTGGGATCAAAGACGCGGCGATCGGGTTCGAGCGCGTCGTAAGGCGTGAAGTCGGGCTTGTCGGTGAAGCAGCGGGAGAGGTCGGTAGCGGCCGCGTCGTACTGGTTGAGGTAAGGCATCCCGAGAATCAAATCGAAGGTCTTCAGGATACTGGCGATGCTTGTGTGGACGTGTGACACGCCGCGTCGCGAATACGGACTGATCACCAGCAGCAGGCTGCGATGCGCATCGACGTGGTCCGTGCCGGATTGCGCGTCGTCTTCAGTGACGAAGATGGCTGTGTCCTTCCAGTACCGGCTGTGCGAGATGAGATCCACCAGCCTGCCGAGCGCAAGGTCGTTGTCGGCGACGTAAGAGGCGCGATAAGGATAGCCGTCGGCAGGCCGCGGGTCGGCGGTATGATCGTTCGGCAGCCAGAGGAACAGGAACTGCGGCAAGGGCTGCTGTCCGCTGGCATAACGCTCGTCCCACTCCTTCTTGAACTGCTGGAAGCGGTATTGGTCCGAGATATTGGTGTTGAACGTGGGATAAGTGCGGGAAGTGCGCTCGAACAGCGCTTCCGGCATCGGCATATTCACCACTTCACGCACACCTGTAGGCTCGGTGCCGGCTTCTTCATCGTCGTTCGCGGTCTCCAGGCCCTCGCCGTAGTTGCGGAAAGTGATCTTGGCCCGCGCCAGGCTTTCCCAGAGCGAGCCCGCTTCGAGATACGATTCCGGCCAGGGATGCGTCGAGCCGATTTCGACCCGTCCGGGTGCGTCGGGATCGTACTTGAAGTCGAACTGGCCGCCGTAGGCTGCGGGCCAGCCCGCTTCCACAAGCTCGTTCGGATAGTTGCCGACCAGCCAGTGATGCCCATCGACAGAGACGTCGGAGTCGACGTAAAAGTTGTCACTCAAGCCGAAGCGCCGGGCGAGCGCGTGATGGTTGGGCGTGACGTTCCCGTGCTCGACTACGGGCAGAAGCCGGGCCGCTTGCGCCGCCGGATCGCTGTCGTTTCCGTCATTGCCGTGCGCGGGGGCGGGGGTTACCGTGGCGTCCGTGCCGTAACCGGCCAGCGAGGGCTCGGCATTTACCTTGTCCGCGCCGATTTGCGGGAGGTCGCCGAACATCTGGTCAAAGGTGCGGTTTTCCTTGACGATGAAGATCACATGATGGATCCGCTCGCTCGGGACCGGTTCGGATTTGCTCGCTTCCGGCCGCTCGGCCGAAGGGATGGGAGAGCCCGCCGGCCGCACAATCAGGCGCTCGGGAACGAAGCCGTTATTCTCGAGCACCTGGTTGGTCTCAATCTGCAGGGAGTCTTTATCCGGCACAGGCACGATCGAGACCTCGCCGTGCGTGATGTCGCCGATGTAGGTCCCTTCGGGTCCGGGATGGAAGTCCGGTCCGCCGTTCGGCCCGGCGCCGAAGCCCTTCGCGCCCGCCACGTAAAGAGTATTGCCGTCGGCGCTGACTGCCACGCGCGCCGGGAACCACGCGGTCGGAATGTAGCCCTTCACCTCCATGCGATGTGTGTCAATCACGGCAATGGCGTTGATCCCGGCGCAGGCCACGTACAAGCGCGACTCATCCGGGCTTAGCGCAAGGCCGAAGGGCAGCACTCCGCGCAAATGCTGTACGGCTTCGGCGGGCTCCAGTCGCAATCGATGCCTTACGCGCGAAGTTCGGGCGTCGATCTTGGCTATGGTGTCCTGCGCTGCGTTGGAAACGAAGATCCATTCCCGGCCGGCTACGACCGCGCCCGGACTGCTGCCACCGACTGACTCCTCGCCGACCGGAATTCCAGTAGGCGTCTTTGCCAGCAGGACCGGCTTCTCGGGATCAGAGACGTTCACGGTCCACAGCGAATTCGAGCCCGGCGAGTTGGGGTCGCCAAGCCCCGGGATTTGCCGCCCGCCGATCGCGACCCCGCCCTCGGCCTGTCTCGACGGGAATCCGAAGGGAGGGAAATCGAGGCCGGTGTCTTTCTGATTCTTGGGATCGAGCCCGGGAATCAGGGAGTAACTGAACATGCCCACATTCGAGACGTATGCGTGCCCTCCGTCGCGCGCGAGCGCGATTCCGAAGGGCATCAGCCCGACCGGCGTGCTGGCCGCGATCTTACGCGAAACGGTATCGAAGACCACCATTCGAAAGTGCGCGAGATCGAGCACAAACAGGTGACGCCCGTCGGGTGAAAGCTTCATGTCGCCGGTGAGGCTGTCGCGCGTGCCCGGCGGAGCATCGTCAAGCGAGAGCGCGCCCATGCTCTGATGCGTGATCAGATCGAAGATCCCGACGTGCCCGTTGTTGCCCTCGGAGACGTAAACCGTCCGGTTATCGGGCGCAATGGCGACTCCCAGGAATACGCTCTTGGGATCAGCGTCCGAGGATTTGGGATCCGCGGGTATCTGGAACACGGTGGGATGGGCGGCGTCGAGATGGGTGATGATGGACAGCGAGAAAGGCGAAGTGCCGCTGTTGACGGTCACGAGCGTGGAGCCGTCGGGCGAGAGCGCCATGCCGTAAGGGTGCGGGGCGACCGTGACGTGTACACCGCGCGGAGTGATCCGTCGTCCGTTGGGAAGTATCGTGGCTCCATCGGGGACGATGCTCACCGGTTGGTCGCCGGCGGGCGCGGCCAGTTCGAAGGCATCGCTGTACTCAACGGCCTCGTTGCGCGCGGTCTGCGCGAGGCCGGCCTCGCCCGCTGCAAGGCAGCCTGCGATTAGAAGCGCAAAAAAGCGTAATGAAAGTCGCACGCGACACTTCCCGTTCGGGCAAGTTCAACGTACGACATCGTAGCATAAGGATGTAAACTGTCGGTCCGCAGGCGAGGCCTGCGCGACGCTGGATCAGGCGAGGAGCAGGTGCATGTCGGGTTGGCTTCGAGTCAGAAGCGTATGGATGGTGGGCGTAGTCCTGTGCGCGTCAATCGTGGCCGCGGGCGGAGCCGGTGCGCCTCGAGACCCGCAGCCTTCGCTTGCCGAGCGCGTTCGACAGGTGACCAGCCGGCCTGAGTTCAAGCACGCCACGTTCGGGATCGAGTTCTACTCGCTCGACCGGAAGAAGGCGGTCTTCACCCTTAACCCTGAGGAGCTCTTCACGCCCGCGTCCACCACCAAGCTGCTGACCGAAGGCACGGCGCTCGAGCTGCTCGGAGCCGATTTTCAATTTCATACGCGCGTGTACCGCGCCGGCGATCTCGATTCGAGCGGCGTCCTGCACGGTGACATCGTGCTCGTGGCCGGCGGTGATCCGAACCTCTCCGGACGGATCCAAGCCGACAGTACGCTGGCGTTCGAAAACGAAGACCACTGCTACGGAGGCAGCCCGGACACGCGCGCGGTGCCCGGCGATCCGCTGGCGGTGTTGCGGGAACTCGCGCACCAGGTGGCCGCGCACGGAGTGAAACGCGTGGAGGGCAGGGTATTGGTCGACGCTTCACTCTTTCCCGAAGGCGAGGCGGAACTCGGCACGGGCGCCGTAATCTCACCGATCGTGGTCAATGACAACATCATCGATGTAACCGCGAGCCCAGGTGCCGCTGCCGGGCAGCCCGCAAAGCTCAGCACCTCGCCCCCGACCGCCTACGCGCAGTTCATCAATCAGGCAGTGACGGGCGCGCCGGGATCCGAGCCTGATATCAAGTTCTCCAAGGATGTTGCCGGGCAGGACGGCCACCGGACGATCACCGTGACCGGCAGCATGCCTGCCGGCAAGCCTTCGATCCTGTTCAACTACAACGTGCCGGAGCCGCGTCGCTTTGCCGAAATCGCCTTCACAGAGGCGCTGGCTATGGAGCACGTCCCCGTGACCCGCGCGGCGGCCGAAGCGGCGCCCGATTTCAAGAAGCTGGCCACGTTCTACACGCCTTCGAACCTGGTGGCCGAACACGTCTCGCCGCCGCTCTCGGAAGAGGTCAAGGTGACGCTGAAAGTCAGCCAAAACCTGCACGCGAGCCTGATGCCGTACCTGCTCGGCGCACTGCTGGCCAAAGGCGCAACGGACCCGGCCGCAGCCGGCTTCGATCGCGAGCATCAGTGGCTCGAGCAGGCCGGACTCGACCTCAGTCAGGCTTCGCAGGGCGACGGAGCCGGCGGCTCCGAGGCCGCTTTCTTCACGCCGGATTTCATGGTTCACTATCTGGCCTTCATGGCAAGCCGGCCGGATTACCCTCTTTTCTTCCGCGCCCTGCCTGTTCTCGGACGTGACGGCACACTGTGGAATATTCAAACGTCATCGCCCGCCGCCGGCCAGATCCACGCCAAGACCGGGACGTACACGGCCGGCGATCCGCTCAACCGCAACGTGATGGTGACGGGCAAGGGCCTTGCCGGCTACTTCACAACACCTGCCGGCGAGCACATGGCGTTCGCCGTTTACGCCAACCGTGTGGCGGTGCCGCCGGAAGACGACTCCGTCACCAAGGTCGTGGGCCAGGCGGTGGGCGAGATTGCGGCCGCCGGGTATCTTGCCGCAGGAGCCGCTCCGGAACCGGTCTATAACGTGATCCTCAAGAACGGCCGCGTGGTCGATGGCACCGGCAATCCATGGTTCACGGCCGACGTGGCGATTCGGGGCGACCGCATCGCGGCCATCGGCAAGCTGGATCCGGCGCAAGCCCGGCGCGTGATCGACGCGAGCGGCCTGACGGTGGCGCCGGGCTTCGTTGACATGCTCGGCCAGTCGGAAGACTCGCTCCTGATTGATAATCGTTCGCTGAGCAAGCTCTCGCAGGGAATCACCAGCGAGATCACCGGCGAGGGCCAATCCGTCGCGCCCGAAGACGACCTGACCCTGCTGCCCCTCAAGCCTTTTCTTGAGCACTACCACTTGAAGGTGGACTGGACGGACCTCGAGGGTTACTTCCGGCGGCTCGAGCACGACGGAACGCCGATCAATCTGGGAACGTACGTGGGCGCGGCGCAGGTCCGTGAAGCGGTATTGGGCGACGTGGATCGGGCGCCTTCACCTGCTGAGCTTGAGCGCATGAAGGGCCTGGTGGAGCAGGCCATGCAGCAGGGCGCCATGGGGCTCTCGACGGCGCTCATCTACCCGCCGGGCCAGTACGCCGGGACCGATGAACTGATCGCGCTCGCGACCGTGGCGGCCCGGTACGGCGGCATCTACGCTACGCACCTGCGCAGCGAAGGCCAGGGAGAAATGGCGGCGCTTGACGAAGCCTTCCGCATCGGGCACGAGGGCGGCCTGCCGGTCGAAATCTTTCACCTCAAGGTGAGCGGCAAGCCGCGCTGGGGCTCGATGCCCAAGGTCGTGGCGCGCATTGACTCGGAGCGCGCCGCCGGGCTCAACGTCGCGGCCGACATGTATCCGTACCTCGCGGGCGCGACGGCGCTCGCCTCATGCCTCCCGCCCTGGGTCGCGGATGGCGGTCCGGACAAGCTACTGGAGCGGCTGCGGGAGCCCGCTACGCGGCGCCGGATCAAAGCCGAGATGGCTTCCGATCACCCGGGCTGGGAAAATCTCTATTACGACAGCGGAGGCGCGGCCGGCGTGCAGGTTTCCGGCGTTTTCAACAAGGCCCTTCAGGAGTATGACGGCGCCACCGTGGCGGAGATCGCCCGCCGGCAACACAAGCAGCCACTCGATGCGCTTTTCGACTTCGTGCTTGCCGATCAGGGACAGACCGGCGCGCTTTACTTCATTGCCAGCGAGCCGGACCTCGAATACGGGTTGCGCCAGCAGTGGACCAGCATCGGACTCGACGCCAACGAAATGTCGCTCGATGGACCGCTGTTCGAGGCGCACACCCACCCGCGCGCCTTCGGCTCCATGCCGCGCTTTCTCGGCTATTATGTGCGCGACCATCATCTGATGGATTTGGGGCAGGCGGTGCGCAAGGTCACCTCTCTGCCGGCCGAACGCGAGCACTTGTACGAGCGCGGCCTCTTGCGGCCCGGTTTTTATGCTGACATCACCGTCTTTGATGCCGGCGCCATCCGGGATACGGCAACTTACCAACACCCGGCCTCCCTGGCTGCCGGCGTTGAGTACGTGTTCGTGAACGGGCAACTCGAATTCGAGCAGGGAAAGCTGTCTGGAGCGACGGCAGGCCGCATTTTGCGGGGTTCGGGCTGGGCCGCCGCGCCAAAGCCGGAATGACGGATGCCCGGCGGGGTCGACCGGATGGCCCTCAGGGTTGCAGATCAGGTAGATAGCGCCCGGGCGCGCTCAAGCTGCCCCGGATGTGAGCATCGCATGATGATCAAGAGCGTCGGAATCACTTCGAAACCAAATAAACCCGAGGTGCGCGAGATCGTGCCGCCGATGATGACCTGGCTCGGCGAGCGCGGCGTCGAAGTGCTCATCGACCGGGAAACGGCGGCCTGTCTCGGCGGCGCGGTTGCGGGAATACCACGCCCGCAACTGGCCGCCGCGGTCGATCTGGTGATCGTGCTGGGCGGCGACGGCACGTTCCTGGCAACGGCGCGGGCTCTGGAAGGCCGGCCGGTGCCGGTTTTGGCCGTAAATCTTGGCGGCCTCGGATTTCTGACGGTCGTGACGCGTGACGAAATCTACCCCGCGCTCGAGGCAGCGCTTGAGGGCCGGGTTCGAACCGAGTCCCGCGTGCAGATTGAGGCCTCGGTTATCCGGAACGGCTTGCAGGTCTGCTCGTCGGTGGCGCTGAATGATGTGGTGCTCAATAAGGGCGCCATCGCCCGCGTGCTCGATTTTGACGTGCGGGCGGACGAGCAGTTCATCTCCACCTACAAGGCCGATGGGTTGATTATTTCCACGCCCACGGGCTCGACGGCCTATTCGCTCGCAGCCGGCGGTCCGGTGGTGGCGCCCGACGTCGGGGCATTCATCATCACGCCCATTTGCGCCCACACCCTCACCAACCGTCCCATCGTGCTCCGCGACAACGTGACGATCGAGGTCGCCGTCAAGACGGACGAATCGGTCTACGTGACGGTCGACGGGCAGGAGGCGATCGAAGTTTACGCCGGCGATCGCGTCCGTATGCGCAAAGCCGGCTCGACGGTCGAGGTGATCCACGCCCTGGACAAGAGCTACTACGACATCCTGCGGCAGAAATTAAAGTGGGGGCAGCGGTGAGTTCGGAGCCTGAGGGTTCGCGTCCTCCGTCACAGGACTTCAGCAGCCATCAACTCGTCCAAGGTCTCGCGGCGGCGGATCAGGCGCATAGCCTCGCCCTCGATCAAAACCTCGGGGGGCTTCAGACGGCTGTTGTAGTTCGAGGCCAGCACGAATCCGTAAGCTCCGGTGCCGAGCACCGCCAGCAAATCGCCCGGTTTGACTTCGGGCAGCGCGCGGTCACGGGCCAGGAAATCACCGGTTTCGCAGAGGGGCCCAACCACGTCCGCCGCGGTCAGCGGACCGTCGCGCCGTTCCAGAGGCAGGATCTCGTGGTAGGAACCGTAGAGGGCCGGCCGTAGCAGATCGCTCATGCCGCCGTCCACAACGATGAAGCGCTTGTGTTCCGTTTGTTTGATGTACAGCACGCGCACCAGCAGGATTCCGGCATCGCCGGCCACGGCGCGGCCGGGCTCGAGCAGCGGCCGGAAGCCCTCCTCGCGAAATCGCACCCCGAGTTCGCGGAAGAACCGCTCAAACTCGAACGCCGACTCGGCGTGATAAGGGATGCCGAAGCCGCCGCCCAGGTCCAGGTGCTCCGCCGTGATCCCCTCGGAACGCATTTGGCGGGCGAGCCCGACCACCTCATCCACGGCGCAAAGAAACGGGTCGATCTCGAGGATCTGCGACCCGATATGACAGGCCACGCCGCGCACCCGGAGGTGCGGTGATCGGGCGGCGCGGCGATAAAGCCCGAGAGCGTCCGCCTTGGGCACTCCGAACTTGTGGATCATGCGGCCCGTTGAGATGTACGGGTGCGTGTTCGCTTCGATGTCCGGGTTGATGCGAAGGGCGACGGGCGCGCTCCCGGAGCCTCGATGGCGCGCGCGGCTCTCGATCAGCTCGAGCTCAGCGCCGGACTCCACATTGAGCATGAGAATCCCGGCGGCCAACGCGGCGTCGATTTCATCGCTGGTCTTGCCGACTCCGGAGAAGACCACGCGCTCCGGAACGGCGCCGGCGCGCAGGACCCGGGCGAGTTCCCCGCCGGAGACGACGTCAAATCCGGAACCCGATTCGGCGAGCAGCTTCAGAATAGCCAGGTTCGAGTTGGCCTTGACCGAATAACACGCGAGGCCGTTCAGCGTTTCGAGCGGCTTCGCAATGCGCTCGAAGTTCGAGAGGATCCCGTCCCGGCTGTAGACGTAGGCCGGCGTGCCGAACCGCTCCGCCACACGATTGAGATCTGCGCCCTCGCAGCATAGGTGGTCCGAGCGGTAATGAAAGGCTCCGAGATTCATGGGAGATCACGTCAGGCGCGGCGGGCCCTCAGAGAGCGCGAACCAACATGAGCGTTTGATCATCGCGCGGGGGCTGGCCGCGCTCAAAGCGGGCGATTTCATTGAAAACGATTTCGATGATTTCGGACAGCGGACGTTTGGCGTTTTCGCGAAACAGATTTTCGAGCCGCCGCATGCCGAACTCCACTTCCGAGCTGGCGGCTTCCAGCAGGCCGTCGGAAAAAAGGGCCAGAAGGTCGCCCTTTTCAAGCGTCACCGAGGTCTCTTGATAATCGGTGTTCTCAAGCAGGCCGAGCGGAACGCCTTCGGCCCGGATGGAGTGGCTTCGCCCGCGCCGCACCAGCACGGGAAGAGGCATCCCGGAGTTGGCCAGGGTCAGGCGGCGGTTCTTCACGTCCCATACCGCGTACGTCAAAGTGATGAAATGGCCTTCAATCTTCCGCTCCAGCAGCATCACGTTCAATCGCCGGAGCATCTCCGGCGGCGACAAGTGGCGCGGCGCCAGGCTCCTCAGGATTCCGCTCACCATGGCGCCGTACAGGGCCGCGGGCGATCCCTTGCCGCTGACGTCGCCCACCACCAGAATGTGGCGGTCCTTGCCGTATTGGAGAAAATCGTAGAGGTCGCCCCCCAGCTCACGAGCGGGTTGAAACCGCGTCATCACGTCGAGGCCGGGGATGGAGGGCTTCAGGCCCGGCATCAGGTGAAGCTGGATTTCGCGGGCGCGGGCCAGATCGCGCTCGAGCAGGGACTCGCTTCGCACCACGCGTTCGTAAAGGCGGGCGTTCTCAATCGCGACGGCGATCTGCGGCGCCAGCGTCGAAAAAATGCGCACATGCTCTTCATTGAAATAACCGAGGCGGGGGCTCTCCATATCCACCACACCGATAACACGGTCCCGATAAATGAGCGGCACAGCCATCTCCGAGCGCGTCTCAGGATTCGTGGCGATATAGCGCGGATCCTGGGTTACGTCGGGCACCACCACGGTTTGACGGGTGCTGCCGGCGGCGCCCACAACGCCCTGCCCGAACGGGACCTGGGGCTTCTCGGGCATGCGCTCGTCCTGCTTGATCGAGATCACACTGTTGTAGTTGCGCGTTCGCTCGTCGGCGAGCAGAATCCCAAAACGCTGGTAGTTGATGAGATGCTTGGTGAGCTGGCCGATCTTCCGCAGCAGATCGTTGAGCACCAGGACCGAGCTCAGCTCGCGGCTGATCTCGTTGAGCAGATGCAAGGTGCGGGCTTGGCGAAGCGTGCGCCGGTAAAGCCGGGCATTCTCGATCGCGGTGGCAATGCGCCCCGCCAGGAGCTCGAGCAGGCTCTGATGGCGCTCGCCGAAGAAGTTGGTCCAGGGGGCCTCGAGATCAATTACGCCGATCACCTTGCCCTTGACCATCAGGGGCACCGCAAGTTCCGAGCGGATCGCGGGCAGCGAGGCAATGTAGCCCGGTTCCTTGCGCACATCGTTCACCAGCAGCGACCGTGCGGTCGCCGCCACGCGGCCCACCACGCCCTCGCCGACCTTGATGCGCAGACGCCGGACGGACTCCTCGGGGTGGCCGATGCTGAAGCGGATGCCGAGTTCATGCGTCTTCTCGTTCAGCAGCAGGATGGCGAAGACTTCGTAGTCGATGGCGCGCTTGATGAGTTCGGCGATTCGCCCCAGAAGTTCGTCGAGGTCGAGAGTGGAGTTGAGCTTCTCGCTGACCTCAAGCAAAAGGGTCAGCAGCTCCGAGGCTTCCAAGGGGCGCGCGGCTGTTCGGGTGGCTTCAGGCATGCGAATTCAGCGCCAAGGCACGGATGACGGCTTCAGTCCGTGCGTTCTGCGGTCTTTCCAGTCAGCGTCTGATCGACTATTGTACCATAGCCTTTCGGGGGCTCCGGACCCTGGGTTTCCGAAGGACGCAGCCTGCGCCCGTCGCGCGTAGCCTACCGGCAAGCCTACAGCCCGCGCCGGGCCTGCGGGGGATGCCCGACCGCGTGGCCGGGGCGCCCGTAGCCATGCTTATCCTCGGTTTTGACACCACGAGTTCGTTAGGCGGGGCCGCCCTTTACCGGGATCTCGAGCCGCTCGACGAGGTGCGCGCTGATGGAAGCACGAACTACTCGGTGCAACTCTTCGAAATGACGGACCGCCTGCTGGCGCGCGCCGGCCTCAAGCTCGCGGAAGTGGACCTCTTTGCGGTCGCCACCGGACCGGGTTCCTTTACCGGCATTCGCGTCGGCCTCGCGGCGGCCCAGGGCTGGGCGCGGGCACTTGGGCGGCCGGTACGGGGGGTCTCGGTGCTCGAGGCAATGGTGGCCGATGCGCGGCCACCGGGCAGCATCGCCGTGCCCCTTTTGAACGCCCATCGCGGCGAATTCTACCTCGGGGTCTTTCGCAGCTCGCCGCAGGACGCGGCGGGCGCCACGCCCGGGCCTGCCTGGACGCCCTCGACCGAAGGCCTCGCGCTTGGCCCCGTTCGCATCGAGGCCCTCGCGCGTGAACTGGCCGATGAGGCCGGCGCCGAGGTGGCATTCATCGTCCGCGAGCACGATGATGCCGCGCGTGATCTTCGCGACCACATTCCGGAGGCGGCTCAGTGGATCACAGTGCCGGGCTTCCACGCCGGCGCCGTAGCGCGCGTGGCCTTTGAGGCCGCCCGCGAAGGCCGTGTCCATCGTCCCGACGAACTCGACGCTTACTATATCCGGCGGTCCGACGCCGAATTGAATTGGCAGGAGTGATGGAGATGGTGGTTCGCGACTTCAGACCGGACGACGCACCGGCGATCCTGGAAATCCAGCGCGCGGCGCCCGAAATGGCGCAGTGGCAGGCAGCGGACTACGGGAACCTGGTCCTCAAGCCAGGCGGAATCGTCCTGGTCGTCGAGTCGACAGCGGCAGGCGGAGTCCTCGGATTTCTTGCGGCGCAGGCACTCGGTGAGGAAGCCGAGATTCAAAACCTGGCCGTCCGTCAGGACCATCGCCGCCGTGGCGTGGCGCGCGCTCTGCTTCACGAGGTGCACCACCGTCTGGCAGCTCAGCCGGTGGGGAGGATATTTCTGGAGGTCAGGGTATCCAACCTTCCCGCACGGAACCTATACGCTGCCTTTGGCTACTCCGAGTGCGGCCTGCGCAAGCGGTATTACGCAATCGATGGTGAGGACGCCCTCGTGCTTGGACTTCGATTGTCGGCCGTCGACCCCGAACCCGGGCGCCCGCGTCGAGAATCCGAGGCTGATTTTCGATAATTGCCCCTCGCCTTCGCGCCGAAGTTCGACCGCTGCTGTCCCTTTCACGTCGCGCGTCTCAAGGCGTTTGACATCGAGCGCGCCACGAAGTATGTTTCCTGTGGGTAGTCACAAGAATCCGAGAATTTATGCCAAGGGGGCTGCGATGAGACGTCTCGTCGTGAGTGTCGTGTTTGTGTTGTTTGCTGAGTGCGGTCTTGCTGGCGCGCGCCCGCCGACTTGGCTACAGACCGCGCCTGCGCAGGCAGCCGATTTGGCAGAGGCTCCGCCCGACGACCTGCTGAAGATCTACGATCAGCTGGGGAACCTGCAAGGAAGCGATCAATACGCGGTGACGGAGAGCGTCACCTTCAAGCGCGACGCCGGAACATTCATGCTCAAGGAAGGCCGCCTGGCCTTCGCAAAGCCCGTCGCAGGCCGCGTGGTGGCGGCGGTTTTCACCGGCGACGGCGTTTTCGCACTCGATCCCCCAACGGATATGGATCGCCGCCAGATCAGCCGCTTCAGCAAGGAACCGAAACTCGAAGACGGCTTCCGTGAAGCTGTATTCTTCTTCACCGACGACTCGTGGGCCGAGCTCGGAACGCTGCTGAAGGTCAACTCCGGCGGTGATTCCGGCGCCGCCGGGAAGGCTCTTCAAGACGCCCAGAAGCGGCTCAGAGAGAGCATGAATGACTGGTGGGCGAACGAGCGCAAAGGCGCTTTCCCAACACGTAATCTGGCTGCTCGAATGCTTGCCGATCTCTCCGATCCCACCAGTAAGGGCTTCTTCCTGGCCGATTTCAAAAGCGAGCATCACGACCAGCTTTTTTACCAGGTGAGCTGGAATCGCGACGGCGTCCTTCTGCCGGGCCTTTCAAGCGATGAGGAAGTGACGCTGGTGCACTGGAAGCCCAACCAGTACTGGGAGTGGTGGTCCGGCTTTCATCTGGCCGGGGAATACGCAAACAACCCTCACCCGGAGCACCGCAAACTCCTGGCACATGCGAGCGACGAGAAAATCGAAGCGGACGTGACCGACAATCACGTGTCCGCTACGGCGGAAGTCAAGTTCGAGGTTCCCGAAGCCCGTCTGAGGGTGCTGCCCATGACCCTCGAAGGCGTGCTTCGCATCTCCTCGATCACCGATGAGGCGGGCAACAAGCTGCGGTTCATTCAAGAACCGCGTGACTGCACGAGCGACCCCTGGGTGATCCTTCCGGAGCCGGCCGCTGCCGGACGCTTTTACACGATGAGGATCACCTACGATGAGGATTCCACGCGTGACAGCCGGGTGATTCTTCAGCAGGGCGCGGGACTCTATTACGTGGGGGCGCGCGAATCCTGGTACCCAAGCTTCGGCGCCTTTGACGATCGCACCCATTTCGTTCTGAGCTTCCGCTCGCCGAAGAGATACACCTTTGTGGGCACCGGGCGGCCCGGAAGTTCCGAACAGGACGGCAAAGACGTGGTGACCGAGTGGGAGTCCCAGATTCCGTACAGCGTCGTAGGCTTCAACTATGGGGCCTTCGTCTCGAAAACCCAATCTGACTCGAGCCTGGCTGTCCGGGCGTATACGGGCGAGCAACTGCCCGATCCGCTTGTCGAGATCGCAAACTCCGGCGCTTTGGGCTCAATCTCGACCGCGTCCATGGCGGGGTATACGGCCGCGGTCGGCTTTCAAGCTTTTAAGCTGTATGAGCACTATTTTGGTCCCCTGCCTTTCAAGTTGATCTCACTTACCGAGCAGCCTGTGTTTGGGTTTGGACAAAGCTGGCCTACTCTGGTTTTCCTGCCGTTCGATTCCGTGCTCGATGAGACAATCCGGCACGGTTTAGGGCTGGATCAATCCGCGGAGGCTCGGGAGTTCTACAATCTGGTCGCGGTTCATGAGATGTCCCACCAGTGGTGGGGCCACATGGTGGGCTGGAAGACCTACCACGACCAATGGATGTCAGAAGGCTTTGCCGACTTCTCGGCGGCGCTGTACATGCAAATGACCGAGCCCAAGAAGTTCCGGGAGCTCTGGGATCTACACCGCAGGCACCTGCTCTCCAACGACTCGGATGGCCACCGCCCCGTGGATGTAGGACCACTCTGGCTAAACTTTCAGACGGACTCCTACCTCGAGCCTCGCGAGTCCTATTACCTTCGCTATGAAAAGGGCGCCTACGTCCTCCAAATGCTGCGCACCCTGATGGAAGACTCGCGCGCCCAGGATCCGAATGGCCGGTTCATCGAGACAATGCACGATTTTGTCTCGACCTACGCGGGCAAGAATGCCTCCACGCAAGACTTCCAGCACGTCGTCGCCAGGCACATGAACGATCCCATGGACTGGTTCTTCAACGAGTGGGTGTATGGGACCGAAATCCCGACTTACCGGTTCAGTTACGACCTGAAGGACGCCGGAGGCGGCAAGACGGCCTTACATATGGACCTTGCCCAGTCCGGAGTCTCGGATTCCTTCTTCATGAAGGTGCCGGTCTACGTTTGGGTGCAGGGGCAGCCCCGTCGGCTGGGACTGCTCGGCGTCAAGGGCTCGGCCAACTCAACGGCCGATGTCACGCTGCCTGTCCGGCCTGACAAGGTGACCCTCGACGAATACCACACGATTCTCGCGGAAGAGAAACAGTAGCGGCTCCGTCGGCACCAGAGGTGATGCCGTTGCCAGCCGCGCGATCACGGCTCGATTTGAGGAGTCGGCTGTTGCTGGGAAGCCTGTTGGGCCGGGGCGTTGGGCTTGCTGGTCTTTTCAATCGAGGCCACGTTGAAGACCTTGAATCCCGAATACTCGTGCTTGTTGCGCAGATTCCTGCTCGCCCACGACACGGTAACCGTCACGTCCTTCGGCAGCCAGAACGAGCCGTCGACGCCCTTGAAGCGCACCTCGCCGTAATCGATGTCCGTCGTCTGCCGCTCGAGCTTGACCTCCGGCAGGGGCTTCAGCAAATCGGTCCGAAGGCGGAGAATCTGATACGTCTGAGGATTCACCCACACCAGGCCCTGCGTAAACGTGGTCACAAGGCTGTCGCTCGACTTGAAGGTTCCATAGAGTTTCGATTTCATGGGAATCTGGGCGAAGGCCAGCACGTAGCTATCGACGCCGTCCACTTGCTGGCGGCCCAGATAACGGAAAGTGGATTGCGCTTGGTAGGCCGGATGAAAGATGAGCGATGCCGAGGTGAAGCCCGACGTGAGCATGAAGCCGTCTTTCAACCCCGCCGGTTGACCCTGCTCCGCGCCAACCGAGCCGCGAAACTCGCTGAAGCCCGGCCCCCAGCTCTGTTCGGGAATCACGCACAGGTAATAGAATTTCTGGTCCAGGTAGCCTTCGCGCTTCCCCCGCCGGCTCAGCTTTTCCTGGTGAATCTCCTCAACGGAGCTCGTGTTGGGAAAGCTCCGGAATGATTCCTCCACGTTCCTTCCCACCGCGCCCAGGATCCCGGCCAACGGCGCCTGATCCGCTGCGGGCCTGAGCGATTTCAGCTCCGGTGTGGTGCGGGTCAGGTAGTCGATGGGCTCCTCGACCTCGGTCTTTAGCTTCGCGTAGGTTACTTCCACTTTCTTCTTCTGCTGCACCTCGGTGTAGAGTTCGCGGACCCCGATCGGCATGTTCTTCACGTCCCGCCCGTTGAGGAAAAGCGCCATTTGAGCGCGAGCTTCATCCGTGGCGTCTTCATTCAGCAGGGCCTTCACGCGCAGAAACCTGGCATCGGGCCCTGCACCGGCGGCGAGCGCCTGGGCGAGGTAGGAATCGGCGGCAGGCCACTTCTGGAGCATCAATTCCGCGCGACCCGCTTCCTGAAGGGCGAGGGGGTCCTTGGGCGTATACTTGAGCGCCTCGGCGAAATAGGCCGCCGCCTGCCCGTATTCGTGCCGCCAGCTCTCGAGCACACCGTAAAGGACCAGCGGCTCGGGCCGGCCGGCCTTGCGGTCTTTGACGCTCGTGTTCACGGCTTCCTCGAGATCCCGATTGGCGCTGTCCCAGTCTCCCGAGGCGAGGTCTGCAACCGCCAGCATCGCGCGGCAGTCAACACAACCGGGGTCGCGCTCCACCACCTTGCTGAAGGGTCCGATTGCATGATCGGGACGATTGCGCACCTGGAAATCCTCCAGGCCTCGCGCATAGTCTTTCTCGGATTTCGCCGAAAGCCCGTCCGCGGCGCCCAGGTTTTTCAGCCGCGATGTCAGTGCCGGAATCAGGTCTTCCTGCGACAGCAGGTCGGCATCCGGTTGCGGGTCCCGCAAGGTGATGATAATGGCGCGCGGCTTCTCGACGCCGGTGAATTGGACGGTTTCGTGCGCCTTGAGGTACCCCTTCTTGCTTGCCACCACCAAGACCTTGAGATCCTTCGTCAGCTCCGCGTTCAGCGAATACTCGGTGTAAAATCGCCCTTGAACATCGCTCTGGAGGGGGCGCTCTTCGGACCCGCCGTTCAGCGGCTCAACCACGATTTTCGCGCCCGGAACCGGGTCGCCTTTGAGGTCCTTGACCAGGCCCTCAACGGTCCAATGTCTTTGCGGGATATTGTAAGGATTGATGCTTCCGAAACCGTCGCTCGGCTGCCCACTTCGCAGGTCAGTCGTCGGCGCGCCGAAATCGCCCAGGCTCTGTCCTGAGGTCGCCTGCGCATTCGACTGCGCGAGGCCAGGCAGAGCGAGCAGGCAGGTGGCTGCCATGACTGCCAAAACGCGGAGCCAAGTTTTCATGGCAAGCCCCCTTTCAAGTCCATCACCCGTGCGGATCACGCAGCCCGGCATACTATAACACCCCCCGTCCTAGTGGTGCCCTATTTTCGGATGTGGGGCCGCCCCTTCGGCCGCCCCGAGTCCCTTGTGTGGAGCTCACGAGCGCACGCTGTGAGCCGGTGCGCGGCTTCGTTTGATTCAACCGTAAACGGAAAGGGCGGTGCCCGGGAGAAAAGCTCCGTGAGCCTCGGTGGCCTCCGCACTGAGGATTTTCTCTTTCGCCGCGGCCGTCGGCCACGCCGTGTTGCGCACGGCCAAAGCCGGATGATATGGTGGGGCGCGTTACACAGGCAGCACTGCCGGAGGTCCTCCCCTTGCGAGCAACTGAGTTCGAATTCCGCTATCGTTTTTTCATCATCATGGCCCTGTTTGTAGGCGGCTTTTCGTGTTACGCGCTGGATCCCGTTAACGTCTCGGTAATGCTCGCGGAACGGCTGCTGGGCCATCCTGTCGAGCTCGGCGTCGCCGGGGACCGCCATGCGGTGCAGATTTTTCTCGGCTTCGGGTCGCTGCTCGCGGTCATGGCCGCGCTGGTTCGCACCTGGTCTGCCGCGTACCTCCAGAGCGCGGTTGTACACGATCCGAAGCTTCATGCCGAGGAACTGGTGGCCGACGGCCCGTTTCGTTACGTTCGCAACCCGCTCTATTTTGGTGGTGTGCTTTTCGCCGTGGGATTCGCGATGGCAGCCAGCCGCCTGGGATTTGTGGTGATTGTGGGCGGACTCACACTGTTTTACTATCGGCTGATCGCGCGCGAGGAGTGGTTATTGAGCCAGACGCAGGGTGAGGGTTACCGTCAGTTCCTGAAGGCTGTTCCGCGCCTCGTGCCGAGCTTCGGTCCGCGCGTTCCCGCGGGCGGACTCGTCCCGCGTTGGGGCCAGGCGATGTTTGGCGAAACTTTCATGTGGTTCTTTGCGGCCGCCGCCGTATGCTTCGCCGCCACGCTGAGCGCACACCTGTTCATGATAACGACCGTCGCGGGGGTCGCGGCTTCTTTTCTGGCTCAGGCTGCAATGCGACGGCGAGGGCATAACACCTCGCCCTGAAACGGTGGGTCCTGTGTCGCAGGGGATCTGCACCCGTTCGACCGAAGACGGGTGGCGACGGCAAAGGAGGGATGCCGCCGCCACCCGCAGGTCAGCTTCTTCAGAAGAACAGCTTGAGCGAAACCTGCACTACTCTCGGGAAGTTCTGCTGGTTAAATGGAATCGTTCCAAACCCGCTCCACGAGCCGTTGGCGTTGCGCACCGGCGGCCCATCGAAGGGGTTGGTGTCCGGACCGGGGAACAGAGGAGTGTTCAAGGAATTGAACGCCTCAGCCCGGAACTGAAGCCGCTTGGACTCGGTGATCGTGAAGTCCTTCTGCACAGACAAGTCGAGATTCGGAATGTAGGGTTGGCGCAGGTAGGTGACCTGGTTCAGAAGGTTTCCCTGCCCCCAACTTGGGATCGGAGTCCAACAACTTGTGGGCCCCGCACTGCCGCAGTTGTAGATCCACTGCCCATAGGTCGGGCCGCCGGTCGGGACGTAGCTGTGGCTGCTGTCGTACCAGAACCCGCCGGGGAGCCCTTCCGGGAATCCGCTGGAATCGCTGAAGACCCAGTTCAGCCTCCAGTTGTTGACCACCTGGCCGAACACGCCCGAGGCGCCGGTCCAGAGGTACTTGGAGCCGCGTCCAAAGGGCATGTCCCACTCACCCGTCAGGCTGAAGACCTGCGTGCGATCATAGCCGACTGGTTCGTAGAGGGGATGCGGATCCTGCCAGGGCCAGCCGTTCAGATAGCTGGTGCTTTCCATCGTTTTTGAGTAGGTATAGGCGAGCTGGAAGCTCATTCCACGCGACGAGCCATACAGCCGCTTGTCGAGTTTGACTTCCAGTGCGTCGTACCAGCTCTTGCCGTAGGGGTTGGTGTAGTCGCCGACCAGGCCGAACTGGCTGAGCGGCACCATCAGATTGACGGCGTTTACCGTGGGCGACGACCCCATGGAAGTGTTGCTGGGCAGCACGCCGTAATACGGGTTCGGCACCTGTGCGCTCAGCGTGCTGGCGAACGTCTTGTTGTAGTTGGACTGCTGCAGGTCATCGTTGTAGCCGTACGAAAGCGGCAACGTGCCATTGATCCACTGGAAGGCCCCCTGCGTACGCAACGCGCGCGCGTAATTGCCTGCGTAGTGGACGTCGAGGGTCATGTGCCCCGGCAACTCGCGCTGGATGCCGAGCGACATCAGCGTGGAGCGGGGGATCTTGCGCTCCGGGAAGTCGAGCGCTTGTGTGTTGCCGACGTTGGTCAGCAGTCCAAGCGCAGACCCCACCGGTTGTTGGGCTCCGGTCGGGAAGGGGTTGCCGCTCTGGAAGGAGTCGGTTGGGGTAATGCCGTTCAGCGACGAGATGTAAGGCGAGGTGATGCTGTATCCCGAGGTCGTGCCCGCCTCAATCCCGTATGCAAACATCCAACCGTATCCGCCGCGCAGTACGGTCTTGTCGTTCAGGGCGTATGCGAATCCGGCGCGCGGTTGAATGTTGCCCCAATCCGTGTTGTAAGCGTCCTGTGACTGGCCGTTGACGCCCGGGAATTGGATGCCGCCATACGCGGTCGAGAAGCTGGCAGGATTGTCCCCGGCGGCGTCCCAGGCCGCGATATTGGAGGCGTTGCTTAAGTTGGCTTGGAAGGTGCTGTTGTCGGTAATCGGGCTCACGCACGTGACGCACATGCCGCGGTTCACGCGATCGTAGCGCTCCCGCAGGCCGCGTTCCAAGTCATAGCGGACACCAAGGTTCAGTGTAAGCCTGTGGTTCACCCGCCAGTTGTCCTGGCCGTAGAGCGAGTACAACGGGAAACCCTCGGCCAGGGTGTCGTTCCAATCCACGCCGCCGCTGTCGGGGTAGCCGAGCAGCATATCGGCGATCACGTTGCCATTGTTTGCCGAGATCGCTCCCCGATTAGTGGGGTTGAACTGGGTGAATCCGGTACCGAAGGTGAAGTCCCCGTTGGGATGGCCTACGGAGTCCGGATTGGCGAAGAAATAGTCCCCGAACTCGCCGCCAAACTCGATATTGTGCGCGCCGAGGCTCTTGGTGAAGTCGGCGTCAAGCACGATGTTCTGTTCTACGTCGTTGCTCACGCCGTTTCCGATGATCTGGGGATACTGCTCGCTGAAGTAGATCTCCGGCAGCAGTTGCTTGGTGGTGGTGGTTACGCTCGGCATGTTAAGCCCGAGGGAGCTCGGTGTGGGCGTCGTGAGGGGCCCGTCCGGGAAGCTGTCGATGAAACGGGCAAAGGAAGCTTTGAAGTCGCCCACGAGGGTGGGGGAGAACGTGTGCGTCATATCCTCGCTGGCCACGGTGTTGTCACGCCGCGAGTTGATGTTTCCGTTTTCCGCCGGTCCCGTAAATCCGCTGCTATCGCGGAACTCGGTGCCCCATTGATACTCGTAGCTGCTGTACCAGCGCGTTTTGTCGCTCGTGACATAGTCCACGCGCATCATGGGCTGGTAATACCGGTACTTGTCCGGAACGTTGGCGATATAGTTGCTGATCGGCGACGTCGTATTGATGTTCGGCATCGGGTACAAATTCACCAGCGCGCTGCCGATCGGGTTAATCTGAGCGCTTGGAATGGTGTTGTTGGGAAATTCCTGGCGCGCGTAGGCGTTGCCGGGACAGTTGCCGATCACTCCGCCCGCCGCCGTGCATGCGGTAGTGGACGGGTCGTAGATCTGATAGGCGGTCTGCGAGAAATCTCCCGACCGCATCGCTGCCGTGGGAACGCTGGTCAAAGTGGTAAAGGGGATGTTTTCCCAGTATCCCTCGAAGCTGCCGAAGAAGAACACCTTGTCCTTCTTGATGGGCCCGCCGAAGGTGCCGCCGTATTGCTGTTGGTGGACGTCCTGGCGCGGGATGCCATTCAGGTTGTTCTCGAAATTGTTGGCGTTCAGCGCCCCGTTCTCCAGGTAATCATACAGGTCGCCGTGATACTCGTTGGTGCCGGCCTTGGTGACAATGTTCACCGTTCCGCCGGCGGTGTGCCCGTAGCGTGCGTCGTAGGTGTCGGTCATGACATTCACTTCTTGCACGGCGTCCACGTTCGGAGCCGTCATCCAGCTTCCTTCGCCGCCGAAGCCGGTCATGACCGTCATGTTCGAGCCGTTCAGGGTAAAGAGCTGGTAGCCCTCCACCCCGCCGCCGATGGTGTACTCGTTGGTGGTATCCCAGGCCCGGGTTCCCGAGAATCCATTGGCCCCGAACTGCGTCTGCGTGAACTGCGACCCGGGTGTTGTACCGACCAGCATGTAAATCTGGCGGCCGTTCAGCGGCATGTTTTGAATCTCGCGGCCGGTCAGAATGTCGCCGCCCGAACCGCTCGCCGTCTCAATCGCGGGCGGAGCTGCGGTTACGGTAACTTCCTGCGCCGTGGTGCCCAGCTCCAACTGGAAATTCAGGCCGAAGGACTGGCTGGTCACCAGGTGAACGTTCTGCTGGACCGCGGTCTTGAAGTGCTCCGTCTTGACGGACACCGTGTAAGTGCCCGGGAGCATGTAAGGGATGTAATAAACACCATCCCCGCTGGTCGTGGCGGTATAGGTGATTTGCGTGTCATTCTGGACGGCCACGACTGAAGCGCCGGGTATGACAGCGCCTGATGGGTCCGCCACCTGACCGGTCAGCGCGGAGCGGAATTCCTGCGCGGCCGACGAGATCCCTGTCATAAGCGCGAGCGACAGGGCAATCGCCATCGAGCCGACAACTAAGCCTCTGAAAAACCGATTCATGTCTCTTGCCTCCTGATTAGGACGACGGACGTGCCACGGCCTGTGGGTTTCGCCGGCTTGCGTTGGCCATCGTGCAGCATTCGCGGTCGCTGCGTCGTCATTTTCATTGGTGGGTTTACCTGTGAGCTGTTGATGATTTTCCGGCAGAGAGGGTACCGATCGCGAAGGCCGCCTCTGCAAAGGCGCAGCTTGTTCCGGGGTCCTTTGGTCGGCGTTCGATGGCGGCACCTCGCTCACACTTTGGCAGCCTCCTCACGGCTAAACCAAAGCTAATCCCGCTCTTTGGGGAGACTCAGTGCCGGCCGGCACCCCGGGCTCGTGATGATGGTCACTCCACTGCAAGCGCTTTATTTTCAGATGGATAACTCAGTCCAGCGCCGTCGACGTCCTGCCAAATGTGAGGGTGCAAGAGCTTGTGGTGGGATTGATTGAGGCGGATTTGCCGGCGCTGGGGGGCCTTACGCCGTGGAAGCGAAATAGGAAAATGCCGTGCCGGTTCGCCGAGGGCCTTCACAGAAGCGGCCCAAAAGCCAGCGCTACTTTACGATTTTGCCCGCGCGGATGCAGGCGGTGCAGGCCATGATAGCGCGCCGGGCGCCATTCACCATCGCGTGGACCCGCCGTAAGTTCGGCTCCCACCGGCGCTTGGTGACATTGTGAGCGTGACTGATCCGGTTTCCGAACATCGGGCCCTTGCCGCAGATTTCACAGGAGTGTGCCATTGCTCAGCCTCGGTTGTCGCAAGATGAACGAACAGTATAACATGAATTTGAGGCTGAATGTCCTTGGAATCCTCGAGCGTACGCCATCCTGACGCTGTCGTGATCGGCGGCGGCATCATCGGCAGTTCCATCGCCTTACGTCTGGCCCAGGCGGGCTTGCGGGTGACCGTCTTCGACCGCGGACGGGCGGGCGCGGAGGCCTCGAGCGCGGCGGCGGGCATGATCGCACCGCAGGCCGAGAAGACAGGACCGCCCGAGTTTGACGATCTTTGCCGCGCGAGCCACAGCCTTTACCCCGAATTTGCAGCCGAGATGGAGGCCCTGAGCGGCCAGGCGGCGAACTATCGCCGGGACGGCACGCTGCTGCTCGCCTTGGACGAGGAACAGGAGCGCGAGCTTGACCGAATCGAAGCCGGCGCCGTCGAGCGCCTGGACGCCGAGGCGGCACGCCGCCAGGTTCCGGGTCTGGCCGCGGACATCCGGCGCGCCTTGTTCCTTCCCGGCGACCATTCGGTGGATAACAAGCTTCTGACCCGTGCCGTGATCGAGGCGGCGCGCCGTCAGGGGGTAATCTTCGAGGAGAACGCTCCCGTCCGTCGGATCGTGGTGCGCCACGACCGCGCGGAAGGCATTGAGGCGGATCGGGGCCGCGTGGCCGCAACCGAAGTGATCCTGGCCGCCGGATGCTGGTCCGGGGCGCTCGCTGCGACGGCGGGCGTCGAGATTCCGATGGACCCGTGCCGGGGCCAGATGCTCGAGTTTGAGCTGGCCTCCGCCCTGCCCGTGGTGGTTCGGGCAGGCCATCACTATCTGGTTCCGCGCGCGGGCGACGCGGTGATCGTGGGCACGACTGCCGAGTACGCGGGATTCGAGGCCACGGTTACGGCCGCAGGCCTCGCCAGCGTATTGCAAGCCGCGCTCCGGTTGGCTCCGTTTCTCGCGGCAGGCCGATTTCGCCGCGCCTGGGCCGGGCTGCGGCCTGACACCGCGGACCATTTGCCGGTGCTGGGACGGTCCGGTATCGGCGGGCTGACGCTCGCGACAGGCCACTTCCGCAACGGGATCCTGCTTGCGCCCGTTACGGCCCGGCTGATTGCGGATCTCGTGGTCGGCGGCGCCGCTCCGGCTGCGCTCGAGCCTTTTCGCGCCGATCGATTCGCACTGGCCGCCGCCCGGAGTTGATCGCGCCATGTCGCAGCGGAAAGAACGCCCAATTTCCCTCGGACCTGAAAGGAGACTCAAGTTCAAACGCGGAGGCGACGATAGTCAGGGCAGAAGGCAGAGCGTCAGCTGGTTCCTCCTTATCCAGCGGCTCTTTTTACCGGCGGCGAAGGGCACCCTCTCGCAAGTCTGACCCTCGCCGCCGGATTCTCTCAAGCCGCCCCGCACACGATCCCTGCGAGTTTCGGTTTAGTCTAGAATTCAGAAGCGACCACCCCGGCCTTCGGCCACCCCTCCTGAACCAGGAGGGGAGCAAAGGAGGCTCGTGAGTGGCGGTTCCCCTCCTCATTGAGGAGGGGTGACCGAAGGCCGGGGTGAATCTCCTCGCGCCCTGTGAGACATTTATTGCGAGCGAGGCTACAACACTAAGCCATGCCCTTTGCCAGAGTTCGAACCCGCATCGCTCCGTCGCCTACCGGCGATCCGCACGTCGGCACAGCCTACATCGCGCTGTTCAACTATTGCTTCGCCAAGCAGCAGGGCGGCGATTTCATCCTGCGGATCGAAGACACCGATACCGCGCGAAGCACCGCGGACTCCGAGGCGGCCATCCTGAGCTCTCTTCGCTGGCTTGGTCTTGACTGGGACGAAGGGCCGGAAGTGGGCGGGCCGCACGGTCCCTATCGCCAGAGCGAGCGCGGCGCCATCTATCGCGAGCACGCCGACCGTCTGCTCGACGCCGGCCATGCCTTCCGCTGCTTCTGCACGACCGAGCGTCTGGCGGCGATGCGCGAATCGCAGAAGGCGGCGGGACAACGGCCCGGCTATGACGGGCTGTGCCTGCGCCTGTCGCCCGCGGAGTCCGAGGCGAAGCTCGCGGCGCACGAGCCTTTCGTTGTCAGGATGAAAGTGCCGGCCGAAGGATCGTGCCTGATCCACGATCTGCTGCGCGGCGACATCGTGATCGGGTGGGACACGGTCGACATGCAAGTGCTGCTCAAGGCCGACGGAATGCCCACCTACCATCTGGCCAATGTGGTCGACGACCATCTGATGGAAATCTCGCACATCCTGCGCGGCGAGGAGTGGATCAATTCGGCTCCCAAGCACAAGCTTCTGTACGAATACTTCGGCTGGGAAATGCCCGCGCTGTGCCATCTGCCGCTGCTGCGCAACCCGGACAAGAGCAAGCTGAGCAAGAGGAAAAACCCCACCAGCCTGATCTTCTACCAGCGGATGGGCTACCTTCCCGAAGCCCTGCTCAATTATCTCGGACTCATGGCGTGGTCGCTGCCGGGCGGCGAAGAGAAATTTTCCCTGGGCGAGATGATCCGGCAGTTCAGCCTGGATCGCATTTCGCTGGGCGGTCCCGTCTTCGATCTGACCAAGCTCGACTGGCTGAATGGCCGCTGGATTCGCGAGGATCTCGATGACGCCCAGTTCGCGGAACGGGTGCGGCGCTGGGCCTTCAACGACTCCTACCTGATGCGCCTCGTTCCGCTGGTGCATTCGAGGGTGTCGGTGCTGAGCGACCTCGGCCCGCTTGCGATGCCGTTCTTCTCGGGAATTGTGGACCTGACGATCGACAAACTGCTGGATGGCAAGCTCGATCGCGATACGGTTTCCGTGGCGCTTCACCTTGCCCTCGCGAAGATTGAGGGCCTGGAATGGCGGAAGGCCGAGATCGAGAAGATGCTGCGCGACCTCGCCGTCCAGATGGACGTCAAGCTGCGCGATTTCCTGCGGGTCTTCTTCATCGTTATGGCGGGAAGTCCGGTGTCCGTGCCCCTGTTTGACGCCATGGAGATTCTGGGCCGCGATTTGTGCCGCGCCCGGCTACGCCACGCCGTGGGGCTCGTCGGAAAGCCTCAGTCCGACGAGAAGAAGAAATGGCTCAAGTCGCTTCAGGCGGGCGAGCCGCAGGATTAGCGCCGCAACGCGCGGTCAATAGAAAGGGACTCCGGCAGGCCGCCGGAGTCGTCTTCGAGCGGCACGATGCGCGCCTGAAGGGTCTGTGGCAAGATTTCGACGAGCGCGCAAGTTCTCGGCAGGCTGAACCGCTTGCGGCCCGCGCTCCCCGGATTCACCCATAGAATCCCGCCCAGAAGCTCGAGGCACGGGCGATGGCTGTGCCCGAACACCACCATCTCCGGTGACGGATCGAAGGCGTGCATCAGGCGCTCCGCTGGCTTCCGGACCGCCCCGCCGGCGCGCGCGGATTCCGCCCACAATTGCAAATCCGACTGGGCTGCAGGCAGGATGTGCAGCACCCGGATGCCGGCGCCGCCGGGCGCAAGTTCGAGCGACAGGGGCAAGCCGGAGTCAGGCGAATCCACATTGCCGCGCACGGCGTGAACGGGCGCGATCTCGCGCAGCTCGTCGAGCACGGCTTCCGGGCCCACGTCGCCCGCGTGCACGATCAGTTCCGCGCCCCGCAGGGCCCCTCTAAGTTTCGGGTCGAAATAGCCGTGCGTGTCGGAGACGAGGCCGATCGTCATGGCGAGTCGCGCTGGCCCGCCGGCTTCGCGGAAGGCGCCTCCGCGGTTTCCTCTTTCACGATTGCGTCCGCCGCCTGCGGCGAGACGGGGCAGGACGGATTAACGGCGCGGCACGCTGCCAGGCTCTGCTTGCAACCGCAGGAACAAGGCTCCATGTTCAGGCGGAGCAGAATGCGGTTCCGCGCCGCTTCGGGCAGATGGTCAAGCGCCATGTCCGGGATGCCCGTCAAGCTGCTCGGGACGAAATCGGCAGCGGTGGGCGTGCACGGACTCCGTGGCGGCTCGAGAGGGGCCGGTTTGAACTTGGGCGCGCGCGGGTTCAGTCCCCAGACCAGCAGCGCCAGGAGCCCGAGCGTGACGGCCACAGCAGGCACTGAGCCCTTGTGGGTCCGGCGACTCCCCTCCTCGTTGAGGAGGGATGGCCGAAGGCCGGGGTGGTCGCTGCGTCCAGGCGACGGTCCTGGTTCAGGCGAGAGTCCTGGTTCAGGCGACGACCCGGGCGCCGGGTCCTGGCTCGGAACGGTTCCGCCGGCTTCAGTTGAACTTGAGTCCTTTGAAGACATCGGTGTTGGCGGGTTTCAAGGGTTCGCTTCGCGGCACAACCTTGATCGAAAGCGTCAGCGGCACGCTGGTGGGCGGCAGGCAAGCGTGATCGTTACACGCCTGGTAGTCGAGGGTGCCCTTGAGGGTGTAAGCGCCGGGCTGGGCGCCGGACGCCACCTTGATCTCGGCGCCGACCACAAGCTTTCCCTGGTACACCGAGATCGGCGTATCGAGGAAGCTGAACTTCTGAGGCGACCCCTTTGGGTACTTCGTGTCCGCCAGATTCAAAGGCGGAGCGGTGTCCAACTTGAGTTGAGTCGGGATCAGGTAGTCGAGCGACGGGACGTGATCATTGATGTGGTAACCAGGAGCGACCTCGGCCACCACGGCGGCCTTCACCGTGGTACCGGGATGAACGGCGTCGCTGTCCAGAACCAGGTGGCCCGTGACCACAGTCGGGGCCTGAGCCAAGCCCGCCGCCACGAAGATCAGACAAGAGGTGACAACGCTGGTTAGTTTTCGCATTTTCTACGGGCTCGCCTTCGCCTTCGCATCCTCGATCTGCTTCACCATGTCGCGAGCCGTCTTGCGGCTGACGGGGCAGGTCGTGTCTTCGCGACGGCATTGCAGCAGACTGAACTTGCACCCTCCGCAGGTGCACTTTGCGCCGTCCAGTTGCTTCTTGTAATCCGCCAGTTCGGCGGGCGAAAGCGCGCTGATGTCCACGCCCGGCACGTCGGCGTTGGCTTCGGACGGCGTCCCCACTTCGATGTCTTCCGGCTCGCCCGCCGGGGCGAAGTTCGCATCTTCGCCGTCCGACTTGTCGGCCAGGAGTTGCTCGATTTCCTTCTGAAACACGGTGGCGCCCGTCGTGCCGCTGTGCTGGCTGTAGATGCGGCCATCGCGGCCGATCACGAACGAGGTGGGCAGGCCGTAAATCCCGCCGTATTGGGCGGCCACCATCGAGTTGCCCATGGCCACGGGATAATTTAGATGGAACTGCTGATAAAAGTTGTTCACCGAGTCCGGCGTATCCTGCATGGCGACGCCGAGCACGGCAAACCCCTGGTCGCGATACTTCTCTTGCATCTGCACGAACCACGGAATCTCAATGCGGCACGGACCGCACCACGTGGCCCAGAAGTCGAGCAGCACCACCTTGCCCTTGTACTCGGCGAGGTTTAGTTTGGCGCCGTTGATGTCGGTCAAAGTGAAGTCGGGCGCCATGGGGTGCGTCATGGTGGCGGCTCTCACCCGATGCGTTGCCGGAGAGAGCCACTTGGCGTCGAGAACGTAGAGTCCCGTCACGAGCGCAATCGCGAGTAGAGCCCCGGAAAGAATCCTGATTTGCTTTGTCATAACCTATTTCCTGAAACGATGCCTCAAACGGTGAACGATGACTTCCGAAGGCTCAACGCCGTTGAGCCTTCATCGATCGTCATGCACCATTCAGCTTTTAGCTCCTTCCCGGTTTGGGCGCCGGCAGAACACCCGCAGACTGGACTCTCAGGGCGCTCCTGACCGCCGCCGGGGCCACGGCCAGAACGGGACGCCGCCGCAGATACCCCCACAGGCCGATCGAGAACAGGAATGCCAGGATCGCGATGAATTGCGATGTGGAGAGCAGGTGATGGAACACGAATCCGCGGTCTTCGTCGCCCCGCAGAAACTCGAGAAAGAAGCGCGCCACCGCGTAGAGCATCAGATAAAGCAGGAAGATCTCGCCATCCCGCTTCTTGCGGTTGAAACGCCACAGCAGGATCGCGCCGATCAGGAGCGTCGCCAGCGATTCATAAAGCTGCGTGGGATGAATGCGTGTGTTCAGCGGCACCCCCGTCACCTCGTGGCTGTACGGATTCGTGAAAACCACGCCCAGCACCGAGGTCGTGCGCGTGCCGTAGTCGCACCCTGCCGAGAAGCATCCGAGACGGCCCACGCTCTGTGCCAGCGCAACGGCGGGCGCATAAATATCGAACATCCTGAGAGCCGGAAGCTGGTAGGTGCGCACGTACCACACCGAGAAGAGCGCGGAAGCGATGAATCCCCCGTAGAACACGCCGCCCGACTGGATCGTGGCCCAACTGAAGATTTCGCCCGGATTCTGGCGATAGTAGCCCCAGTCGCTCACGATCATCAGGACCTTGGCGCCGACCAGGCCCACGACAATAATCCAGGTGCTGAAATCGAGCAGACGGCTGCCGTCGATACCGGAGCGCCGCCCCAGGCGGTCGGCGGTCACGATCGCCGTCAGCAGCGCCAGGGCCAGCAGCAGGCCGTAAGTCGGCATCTGAAAGGAGCCGATTTTGATCAGTATCGGATGCATCTATCCTTTTGAAGCGCCGAACGATGAATGATGAACGATGAATGCTCTCATGATCGACCGCTCATCATTCATTATTCATCATTCAGCGTTCCCTCCTATAGTGTAAACCGGTTCAGGAAGGAGAGGTAGCCGGAGAGCACCGTGAACTTGTTAAAGGCGATCAAAACGCCGAGAACAATCAGCAGAATACCGGACCCGACCTCCACGGTCTGCAGATGCCTGCGGAAGCGCCCGTAAAACCTGAGGAACTGGCTCAGGCCAAGACTCGTCAGCAAAAACGGCAGGGCGAGACCGGCGGAGTACACGGCCAGCAGCATCATGCCCTGGAACAGCGTGTCGTGCGTGGCCGCGAGCGTCAGGATTCCCGCCAGGATGGGGCCGATGCAGGGCGTCCAGCCGAAGGCAAAAGCGAATCCGAGCAGGAAAGCGCCCGCCGAGCCCCGCTGGCTTTGACCGGTCTGGATTCCCGCGCTGCGATAAAGAAACGGGATCCGCACGAGGCCGGTGAGATGCAGGCCGAAAACGATGATGATGACGCCCGCCACGACGTTGAAAATCGTCCTGCGGGTCAGCAGAAAGCTTCCCACCGCGCTTGCCGAGGCGCCGAGCGCCATAAAGACGACCGCGAATCCGATCACAAAGGCGATGGAGTTCACGAAGATGCGCCGCGCGAGCGCCGGGTCCGTGCTGCCCCGCAGTTCCTCCATCGAGGTGCCAGACAGCATGGAGATGTAACCGGGCACAAGCGGCAGCACGCACGGCGAGAGAAACGACACGAGGCCGGCCAGGAAGGCCAGGCCGAATTCGACCTTCTTGCCTGCGAGGCCGAAACGTCCTCCCGTTTGCTGCCCGGCCAGCAATTGCTCGATCTCGCCTTCGAAGACGTCCTTGCCGGTGGTGCCCGTGTGCTCGCTGTAGATGCGGCCGTCGCGCCCGATGACGAATGATGTGGGAAGCCCGATCAGTCCGCCGTATTGGGCGCTCAACGCGTCGTTCCCCAAGGCGACGGGATAGTTCAGGTGGAATTGCTGGTAGAACTTCGCGACGGCATCCGGCGAGTCCCGCGTGGCCACGCCGATCACCACGAAGCCGCGGTCGCGATACTTCTGCTGCATCTCGACGAACCAGGGGATTTCGACGCGGCAGGGTCCACACCATGTGGCCCAGAAGTCGAGCAGCACCACTTTGCCCTTGTAGTCGCTCAGCGACAGCTTGGCGCCGTTGGTGTCCGTCAGGGTGAAGTCCGGTGCGGCGGGGTGGCTTGGGATATTCTGCAGTTGCACGAGGCCCGCCGCAGCAAGCGGGCGGACTCTGAGAAACAAACGAGCGCCAAAGGCCAGTCCGGCTGCCAGCACGATTACCGAGAAAACCCGGAGTTTACTCGTCATAGAAGAATCCAAAGTCCAGCCGCTGTCCGAAGGCGGGAATCGAACCCGCAAATCCATGATAATACGACAATAAACTGGATTCCCGCCTTCGCGGGAATGACTGCATCGTTAGGGCTCCGAACGTGACGCCAGCGTTAGGGCCACAAGCGTGACGCAAGCATCTTTCCCGATCTTGTGCAGGCCGCAGAAGCCCGGATCAAGCCTGACAGTTGGATGCGCCCGCCAGCCGCCGCGTCACCCCTCTTTGACGCGCAAATCCTCCAAACGTGTGAGTGACTTACGGAAGACGTCACGTCGCGGCCACCCTGAACACCATACACCCGATCGGGCCGTTTGAGCGCGAGCCGACGAAACGCCAGGCATAGCTCGGACACTATTAACCGGGGCGCCCCTTCCCGCGCGAGCCGCACCCATGTATAGTACTGGCCATCAAGGGCCCGCCGCGGGATGTGTGCAGGCGGTCCGGCCAAGTCACGGGGGAAAACGTGTTCAGGCGCAATGTTATCGCGACGATTGTATTCTGCGCAGTCGCGCCAGGACTTCGCGCGCAGAGTGCAGCAAAGGTCGACTTCGGCCGCGACGTCCAGCCGATCTTCAAGAGCTACTGCGTCGGCTGCCATGGACCCACCCAACAAATGAACGGGCTTCGGCTGGACCGCAGGCGTGACGCCATGCGCGGCGGCTTCATCGCCGACATCGGCCCCGGCAACAGCGCGGGCAGCCGGATGTACCAGCGACTCATCGGCGACCAGTTCGGCCTGCGCATGCCGCCTACCGGACCGCTGCCCGACGACAAGATCAACATCATCAAGGCGTGGATCGACCAGGGCGCGGAGTGGCCGGACGCTTTGAGCGGTGATACCCCGCCTCCGCCTCCCGATCCCGGGGCCAGCGGCTTGATGGAGGCTTTACGTCGCGGCAACCGGGCGAGCTTCGCGAAGAAGCTGGCGGAAGATCCCAAGGCGGCAAATCGCAAGGGACCGGGCGGCTCGACGCCGCTGATGTACGCAGCTCTTTATGGCGATGCGGACTCCGTCCGACAGCTCCTTGCTGCCGGGGCCGATCCTAATCTGAAGAATGACGCCGGGGCCACGGCCCTGATGTGGGCCGTCTACGACCTGCAAAAGACCCGCCTGCTCGTCGGGCACGGCGCCGACGTCAACGCGCGCTCCGACAACGGCCGCACGCCGTTGATGATCGCGGCCACGCGCAGCGGGTCCACACCGGTCCTGCAATTTCTGCTCGATCACGGTGCGAATCCTTCGGTGACGTCGGCGCTCGACGCGACCCCGCTTTCGCAGGCGGCCTCTGCGGGCGACGAAACCGCGATGCGCACCCTGATCGCGCGCGGCGCGGACTTGAAAGAGGCCGGCTTGGACGCGCTGGCCTCCGCCATGGCGGCGGATTGCACTGCTTGCATCGATCTGGTGATTGGATCAATGCCAAAGACCGACATCAGTAAGGTGATGCTTTTCGACACGCCTCCCGAGGGGGACGATCTCCAGGTGAAGTTGCTGCTCGATCACGGAGCCGACCCGAAGGCCCGGAACCGCAAAGGCGATAGCTTGCTCTCGAAGGTCTGCGCCGCCGACAGCGCTCCACCGGATCTCGTCAAGTACCTCATCGACCAGGGCGCCGACGTGAACGCCAAAGGCCCGCAGGGCCAAACGGCCCTGGCCCTCGCCACGATGCACGGCCATACGCCAACGGTCGACCTGCTTCTGCGTTCAGGAGCCAAACTGTCAGACGGCCCGTCGGAGACTGTCACCGATGCGGTTGAAATCAAGCCCGCGCCCGCCCACACCGCAAGAGAGGCGGTTGAGCGAAGCCTGCCGCTCCTGCAGCGGAACGACGTGGAGTTCATGCGAAAGTCGGGCTGCGTTTCGTGCCACAACGACACGCTGACGGCCACAACGGTGGCCGTGGCTCGCCGCAACGGGATCCCCGTTGACGATCAAATGGCCCGGGGCCAACTGCAGGCCACCGCAACCTACCTCGAGGGCTGGCGCGACCGCGCGCTCCAGGGAATCGGAATCCCCGGCAACTCTGACACGGTGGGCGCCATTCTTCTCGGTTTGGCTGACGGGGACTATCCGCCTGACCCCGCCACCGACGCCATGGCGCTCTACCTCAGGAATCATCAATCGCCCGAAGGGCGATGGCACGCGCTTGCGCACCGGCCGCCGCTCGAGTCGAGCGACATCCAGGTGACAGCGGTGGCGATGCGCGCCATCCAGGCCTACGCGCCGGAGGCGGACCGCGCCGATTACGATGTTGCGGCCCGCCGGGCCGCCGGCTGGCTCGTCCGTGCCCAGCCGCGGACGACGCAGGACCGGGCTTATCAGCTTCTCGGCCTCGCGTGGGCCGCCACAGACCAGAAGATCATCAACCGCGCAGCCGTTGATCTGCTTGCTGAGCAGCGGCCGGACGGCGGATGGGCGCAACTCCCCACGCTCTCGAGCGACGCCTTCGCCACCGGGCAGGCGCTTGTGGCCCTGGCGCAGTCGGGCGCTCTCGCCATGAGCGACGCCGCCTATCAGCGCGGCACGCGGTACCTGATGAGCGCTCAACTCGCCGACGGATCATGGTATGTGAAGCGGCGGGCTTTGCCGATTCAGCCCTATTTCGAGAGCGGATTCCCATACGGGCGGGATCAGTTCATTTCAGCAGCCGCCACGAACTGGGCGACCACCGCGCTGGCGCTCGAGGCAGGATCATCGAGTGCGGCGACCGCGAAGCTCACTGTACACAGGCCGGCGGATCGGAAGTAAGTCCAAGGCTATCTGTGTCTGGTCTGGGCTAGCCGTCTCCACTCGTGCCCACTTTGGGGGAACTTCGCGGCCTCTGTGAAATGGCGGAAGAGGAGTGGCGGGATGACTGCAACCACAGGCGTCCCCCGTTCGGACTTCGCTCCCTACCCACGCTTGACAGAGCTTGCCCCACCTCCATAGCCTTACAGGTATGGAAGTACACCTCACACCCGAGCAGGAGCAGCAACTTTCCGAACTCGCGGCTCATAGCGGGCGGACCGTTGACAGCCTGGCACAGGAGGCTATCGATCGCTACCTGAACGAAGAGGCGCGATTCATCAAGGCCGTCATGCGCGGTGAGGAGGCGCTGGACTGCGGCGAGTACCTCAGCCACGAACAAATGGGCAAGCGTCTCGAACGGCTGTTGCAGCCCTGATGGAAGTCCAGGTGGTCAATTCCCGCCGCTGACGATCTGGAGCGCATATTCGCACAGGTATCAAAAGAGAACCCAGAGGCCGCTTGCCGAGCGGTGCAAGCCACTTATAACGGTTGCGCCACCCTCGAAAACTTCCCAAATCGCGGCCGCCTTAGCCGTATCGAAGGACGGCGCGAGCTCGTATTCACTCCTTTGCCGTATATCGCGGTCTACCAGGTTAAAAAGCACGCAGTCGAAATATCACGAATCTACCATGCCGCGCAGGATTGGCCTTAGAAGACCGGGCTGCGCCTTGCGGCAATCCAGCAGTTCTGGCCTGACAGCAAACCAAAGAAAAGGGTTCGCCGCCTTTCAAGTCCCCTCTTGACAAATAGCGAAGAAAAAGCGAAAGTGTCGTAACGTCCCTGAACGGCCGTGAGGAAAGAAAGGCCGACTGGCGGGACAAGGAGGACTTCGCATGGCTACCACCCCGTTCGACCCTGCTGCCGGCTGCCCGCCCGCGCGACTGGTGGGAATCGCGCGGCTCGCCGCCGACAGTCCCAAGACCCGCGAGCGCGCGAGCGTGGAGTATTTTGCGCTCGCGTCCAAGTCAGCCCTGAATCGCGAATCGAGCGGGCGCATGCCCTTTGACTGGACGCTCAATCCCTACCGGGGCTGCGAATTCGGATGCCAGTACTGCTATGCGCGCTACACCCACGAGTTTATGGAGCTGCGCGACACGTTCGATTTCGAGCGCAAAATCTTCGCCAAGGTGAACGGGCCGGAGCTGCTGCGCGGTGAGCTTGCGAAGGCGCGCGACCGCGGCCAGTCGATCGCGCTCGGCACCGCCACCGACCCCTATCAGCCGGCCGAAAAGCAGTTCGAGATCACGCGGCGGATCCTCGAAGTGTTCGCCGGCTTCGAGGGCCTCGACTTTTCCATCACCACCAAGTCCGTGCTGATCCTGCGCGACCTCGATCTGCTTAAGACGATCGCCTCCCGGCATCGATTCAGCGTCCACCTGACGGTGACCACCACGGACGAGCGTCTCGCGCGCCTGCTCGAACCGAAAGCGCCGCCGCCCGAGAGGCGCCTGGAGGCGGTGAAGCGGCTGGTCGAAGCCGGGATCGACGTGTGCATCAATGCCATGCCGATTCTGCCCGGCATCAACGACGATCCTGCTGCGCTTGACGATCTCTCGCGCCAGTCGGCGGCGGCCGGCGCCCGCACCCTGCACGCCAACGTGCTGTTCCTCATGCCCACGGCCATGAGCCACTTCATGCCCTTTCTCGAAGCCGAGTTTCCTCACATGGTCGGACGCTACCGGCGCCTCTACGCCCGCTCCGCTTATCTCAGCGGCGACTACAAGGAGCGCATCGGCAAGCTCGTAGCCGAGCTGCGCGCCAAGTACGGCCTGGACGCCCGGCGCAGCGGCCCTACTCCCAATGCCGCGCCGCAGATGCTGCTGCCTTGGGGCGAGGCGCGGCCGCAGTGAAGTCGCTGGAGGCCTCGCCAAACCCCTTCTATTGTCTACTGCACGCCGCCATCTGCTAAGATGGGCGAAGTGCGCTAGGTTGAGACCACGTTCCGGACGCAGCACGCGGCGTCCCAACTCCCGACTCGCGAATTCGCCATGGCATTCACCGAACATTACGACGTGGTGGTTGTAGGCGCCGGACACGCCGGATGCGAGGCGGCCGTGGCCGCGGCGCGCATGGGCTTGCGCACCGCCCTCTACACGATGAATCTCGACCTCATCGCGCAGATGTCGTGCAATCCGGCCGTGGGTGGCATCGCCAAGGGCCATCTGGTGCGCGAAGTGGACGCGCTCGGTGGCGTGATGGGCGAGGTGATTGACGCGGTCGGCATCCAGTTCCGGCTGCTCAACACCAGCCGCGGGCCGGCCGTCTGGTCGCCGCGCGCCCAGGCCGACAAGAAGCTCTACCGGATCAAGATGCGCCAGGTGCTCGAAAGCGAGCTGAACCTGCGGATCAAGCAGGCCGAAGTCGTGGATTTGGTGCTCGAAGATGCGCCTGCAGGGGCGCCGCTTGCTGCGCCCGGGGCGGGGCAAGCGCTGCCCCTACGCCGCGTACGCGGCCTGCGGTTGCGCGACGGCCGCATGGTGGAAGCGGACGCTGTGATCATCACCACGGGAACGTTCCTGAACGGCTTGATCCACTGCGGTGAGGAGACGTACGCGGCAGGACGCTCCGGCGAATCCCCGGCTCTGCTGCTCGGCGAGGCGCTGCGGCGGCTCGGCTTCGAGATCGGACGGCTCAAGACGGGCACGCCGCCGCGTCTCGACGCGCGTACCATCGACTTTTCGCGATTTCAGGTGCAGCAGGGCGATCCCATCCCGACGCCCTTCAGCTTCCGGACGCGGGCCATCACCCAGGCTCAGGCGGTCTGTTGGATCACTTACACCAACGTGGAGACGCATCGCGTGCTGCGGGAGAACCTCGAGCGCTCGCCGCTCTACTCGGGCCGGATCAAGAGCCTCGGCCCGCGCTACTGCCCGTCGATCGAAGACAAGGTGGTCAAATTTCCCGACAAGCTCCAGCACCAGATCTTTCTCGAGCCCGAGGGCCTCGACACGCATGAAATCTACGTGAACGGCATGTCCACATCGATGCCGATCGACGTCCAATGGGCCGTGGTGCGGTCGATTCCGGGACTCGAGCAGGCGGACATGATCCGGCCCGGCTACGCCATCGAGTACGACATGGTGCAGCCCACGGAACTTTACCCCTGGCTCGAGACCAAGAAGATCCAAAACCTGTTTCTCGCAGGCCAGATCAACGGCACCACCGGATACGAGGAGGCTGCCTGCCAGGGAATCATGGGCGGGATCAACGCCGGCCTGCGCGTGCAAGGCCGTGAGCCGCTGGTGATTGACCGCACCCGCGCCTACACGGGCATCCTGATCGACGACCTGGTCAGCAAGGGATGCGACGAGCCTTACCGGATGTTCACGTCGCGGGCCGAGTTTCGGCTGCGGCTGCGCATCGACAACGCCGATGAGCGCCTGACGCCGCTCGGCTACCAGGCGGGGACGATCCGGGAGAAGGATTACCAGGTCTTTGTGGAGAAGCAGCAGCGCATCTCCGCCGCCACGCGTTTCCTGCTCGAGAACAGGCTCGACCCGGAGTCGCGCGCCGGCCGTGAAGTCTACGGCAAGCTCGGCCTGATGACCGATGGACGCTTCACAGGCGCCACGACCCTCACCGGCGCTCAGCTTCTAAAGCGGCCCGAAGTGTCCATCGATGATCTGACGGAGTGGGTCGACGCGAGCCTCATGGCGCAGGGTCTCGAGGCGCTGGGCGGCATCCCGGACGACGCCGGGCGAGGGCCGGGTGAGCCCAGTCGGTCTCTGTTCGCCCGCGAGGAAGCCCGCAGGGTGGAGACGGACTTCAAGTACGAGGGCTACCTCGCCCAGCAGGAGCGCCAGATCGAGCGCATGAAGCGGGCAGAGCAGCGTCGCATTCCGGATTGGTTCGACTACGCAAAGGTTTCAGGGCTGTCGCGGGAAGTGGTGGAGAAGTTGACGCGCGTGCGGCCGGTCACCCTGGGTCAGGCGGCGCGAATTCCGGGGATTACGCCAGCGGCGGTCAGCCTAGTCAACGTTTACATCGAGATTTTCCAGCGCCGGGCCGTGGCACAAGCGTCGGCGTAACGGCTCAGGGCAGGATCGTCGGACCGCGCGACCCGCATTGGACGCAGATAGGGCTTCTCCGGCGCGAGCGCGTCCTCAGGTTGCTGAGGCTATGCTTTGGGCTTCCACTGCTCGAAGAATTGGGTGAAGGCATCGTGCCCGAGGTGGCGGGCGTCCTCAAACTGGCCCTGATCCTGGGAATACAGCAGCCTGCCATGAGGATCGAGGACCGCCAGAGCTGGAATGCCTTTATGCAGAGGGATGTTGTATTTCCGGGCCAGGTCGACGTTCTTATCCATGCGGCCGACGTCGATATGGACCACAACGTAGCTCTTCTCGATGAGGCTGGCGAGCTCAGGCGACCGCATCTGGGCGTCGAGCGCGTGGCAATCGCCGCACCAGTTGGCGCCGAAGTCGAGCACGATGTTTCTACCGGACCCGGAGGCCTCGGCGATGGCAGCGGCGATCTGCTGATGGGCGTCGGCCTTTTCATCGTAGATGGGGTTGTCCGCTGCCGATGCGTACGACAACCCGACCATTACCGCGATCGCGGCAAAACCCGCGTGCTTGCCCACTTGCTTGAGTGTCCGATGCATGCCAATTTCCGCCTTTCCGCGCGGCCGCCCCTTCGAGAGCCGATCAGCCTCAAGGGTATCCGAGCCGGCGTGAAAAGTGAACCGGGAAAAGTCCGGGCGTCGCTGGCCGCGGGTCCGTCCAAAACCGCCTCGCCAGCCGGGCGCACAGGGCTCTCCGGCTGGCAAGAAGAGACAAACAGGTTTACTTTGAGAATCGAGCGCAGGAGATCAGGGGCAGGGCGGCAGAGGGCTCGAGGATATAGCCCTTGGGATAACGGACAACGCTGACTCGCACGGGCGTTCGGCCCGAACCGGCGAAGCCCAGGATTTCCGCGGCCTTCATGGATACGTCCAGGAGCCGTCCGGCGACGTTCGGACCCCGGTCATTCACGCGCAGGATCACAGCGCGGCCGTTCCTGAGGTTGGTTACTTTGATTCTGGAGTTGAAAGGAAGAGTTCGATGAGCAGCCGTAAGCTGGCTCATATCATACTGTTCGCCGCTCGCGGTCTTCCCCGCGGACTCAGCGCCGTACCAGCTCGCCTCGCCCTCGATCGGAGTCAGGGAAACCCATTGCACCGGCTCAGCCGACTCGTATCGCGCCGGCATCCGCGCCTCGGATCTGGCCGTCAGGACGAGAAACGCCGCCACTGCACAGCCCATGACCAAATTTTTCATTCAACCTCCACTACAATAGCCGTCAACCGGCAAGAGCCGTTCGAGATCTGCACTGGTTGTCCGGGATATTGTGCAAATATACAGAATTTGGTAGATTCCGTCAAGGGCCAGCCCTACCTTGTATTAACTCATGAGTTACCAGACTTGTACGCGGTCCGATCGCCCGCGTGGCCGGGCAAAGGGGCATGCTAACATGATGGCTTTGAGTGAATCTCGCCGAGCCGGGAGGGGTCGCTTTGGCGGCGCATAGGGGTCAGAAATGCGGATCGTAGTGAAGAGCAACGCGGGAAGGGTCGGATTGGCGGCCGTGGAGGGCGTAGTCTTCGTGCTGCTGACCTTTTGGGTGGGCAAGGCGTACTTCGCGGAAGTGGTCTCCCGCACGCTCACGGCTGATAATCTTCGGCTCGCCACGCGCCTCGACCCTGACGACTCCGATTACCACCTGGGGCTTGGCCGGCTGTACCAATACAGCCTCACCGACATCAATCCCACGGAGGCAATCGCCGAGCTGACGCTGGCCGCGGAGAAGAGTCCGTTCGACGCTCAGCCATGGCTCGACTTGGGCGCTGCCCAGGAGCTGGCCGGACAGGTCGGGGACGCCGAGGCCAGCCTGCGTCGCGCGGATTACCTGGCTCCAAACTTGCCCGGCTTCCAGTGGGCCATCGCGAATTTCTTTCTTCTGCACGGCAACGTCGACGAGTCGCTGCGTCATTTCCGCATCGTGCTGGCCGGAACCCCTCAATACAACGCCATCATCTTCTCGACCGCGTGGAAAGCCGTCGGCAACGCCGACGAAATCCTGGCCAAAGTGATTCCCGATAACGTCAACCCGCAGATCGGCTACATGTATTACCTCGCGGGGCAGAAGAAGGTGGACGACGCGCAGAAGGTCTGGGCACGAGTCGCCGCCAATCCTGAAACCTTCAGCGCACATGAGGTCGCCCCTTACATCGATTTTCTCCTGAGGTCTCATGAGTCCGAGGATGCGTACCGGGACTGGACGGATCTCGAAAAGCGCGGGCTCGTCAAAGCACCGAGCGAGCCGGGCAATCTTGTCAGGGATGGCGACTTTGAGACTGAAACCGCCGGCTTCGGCTTCGGTTGGAACTTTTATCCGCCTCAGGGTGTATACGTCGGCCTCGACACCACCACCTTCCACTCGGGCGCGCGCGCCCTTCTCATCAGGTTTCCGGGCAAGGTCAACTACTTCTTCCGGAACGTTTGCCAGAACGTGAGAGTGAGCCCCGGACTCGACTATCGGGCCCGGGCGTTTATGAAGACCGACGGCATCACCACCAACAGCGGCCCGAGGCTCGAGGTCTTGGATCCCTACGACCCCAAGCAACTCGATCTGCTCTCGGACCAGCTGACTGGAACTAATGCAGCCTGGAGCCTGCTGACCGTCAACTTCACAACCAAGCCGGACACCCGGCTGGTTGAGGTCTGCGTTACGCGGCTACCGAGCGACAAGCTGGATAACCTGATCGAAGGCAGGGTGTGGGTGGATGACGTAAGCCTGGTGAAAGTGGAGCCGGACCCCATGCACTCGCGGCCCTGAGTGCGGGCTGACTGAACGCGCCAATGAGAGTTTGCGAGCCAGGGGACCGTTATAGGGGGGATCGGCGATGATGAGTCGGCCGATGTCGAGCAATCCGCGCAGTGGCCCGCGCCATGAACGGAAGAACCGCAAGGCATATCAATTTCCGCAGGCCGGTTCGCAAGTTTCGATAATTGTTACTATCTTACTTCTGACGATAACGAGCCTGTCGTGCGTCGACTTGACGCAAGTCACGCAATTCGCCAAGTCGAGCCAGGACGTTGGAAACACCTTCAAGGCCCTGAGCAGCGATACGGCGGCGGTGTGCGGGTCTGCCGCGACCTTTTTCCCGCCGGGGCAGGCGCCCCTGAACTGCGATCGTTACGTGCAACTGCAGCCGGCTCTCGCCAAGGTGAACGACGTTTTGTTTGCATACATCGCCAGCCTGGGCAAGATCGCGTGCATAGCCCCTCCGAAGGATGCGTTTACCAATGTCGGTGCGGAACTCAAGCAGGCCGATGCTTCCATCAGCCAGGCGGACCAGAACAACGCGAAAGCCGCGGGCGGGCTTGCCGACGCGCTCAGCAAGATCATCCTAAGCGGGTATCAGCGGCATGAGTTGGCCAGGATGATTCACGAAAGCAACTCTTCCGTGCAGGCCGTGGTGTCTTTTTTGTCCGGCTACGCGGCCGCCCAATCCGAGCTGCTTCTCAATAACACCTGGACGCTCGAAGAAGAATACTGCAACAGCAACCGGAATCAACTGGGCGCCGCAGAGCCCCTTGCGGCGAAGCTCCTTGCGCAGAAGTGTGACGACGATAAGGCGAGAATCAACACCAAAGTTGCGGCCGTCGAGCAGTATCAGAAAGCTCTGGCGACCATCGCGGCAACGCATGACATTCTGGACAAGAAAAGAAACTCTTTGACCAAGAAAGAATTACTCCACGATATCGGTCCGCAGACATCCTCTCTGAGCGCTGCGGCGCTGGCCATGCAAAAGGCATTGCAGTAACGAGGTGAGGGATGGGTCTCAATGCACAGGATCTGAAGAATATCGCAAGTGCGCTTTCAGCGCTCGCGCGGGCGCTCGCGGATTGGGGAAACACGCACCCCATCACAGATCCGACGCAACAAGCCCAGTTTGATGATTTCGTTTCCAGCCTGGTTCAGGCGTCCGACAGCCTGATGAACGCCGCGGTCACGGCGGCGCTGGCAAATGTCGCTGTCTCAGCCGCCGACCTTCAGAACGCCACCGACAGGGCGCGGCATACGCTCAAAGTCATCAACGATGTCACGACGGCGCTCAAGATCGCCGGCGCGGCCGTCGCGCTGGGAACATCTCTCCTGAGTCCGACGCCGTCGACCGTAAGTGGGGCGCTGAACGGCTTGGTGCAAGCTGTTCAGCCGGCTTCGCCGGCGCCCACGGGTTCGTGAGGCCGGTTGTTCCGCCCGCACGGTCACGAAGTCGAGCGCCGGGAAGCTTGGGCAAGCACGGTGGGTGCTGATGGGTGACGCTGCTTGATGATATGACTTCGGGAAAGAGTCGTACTAATGGCGTCCGTGGGCCGTGCGAACTCGCTCTCGGACGGGATCCTGACTCGACGACTCTTCGCGCTTCTCGATGCAAGCCGCCTTGTAGCCGATCCCGAGGACCACGGCCACGATCAGGGCGTTCGCGGGCACCTGCAGATTGAAATCGGTGGCGCTGTGAATCAGGATGGCGAAAATGCTTCCCACGCAACCGAGGAGGACCGCGGGACGGTAGCGGCGGGAGTCGCGGAGAAACGTGATGGCCATCTTGACCAGAAGGTAGAGAATTGGCAGGAACAGCAGCGCCGCGCCCACCAATCCTGTCTCGCATGCGAACTCGACGAAGTCGTTGTGAGCGTGGTCCACGAAGTAGGTGACCCAGCCGGTCTGGTAGTGGCGGAAAGTGGTCGCAAACGTTCCCAGTCCCGTGCCGGTCCAGCGATAATCGCGAATGATGCCGAGAGCGTCGCGCGAAAATGACAACCGCGAACCCGTGCTGAACGACTGGCTGCCGAGGCCAAGCTCTTCGAAGCGCGACAACACGGGGTCAAGCCCGATCCAGAGCCCGTAGCCCACCGAAACGGCCAGAAACGCGAACAAGCCGAGCAGCCAGGTCTTGCGTCGAACCCTCAATTGCGCCAGCAGGGCGACGAAAAGAAGGCTCAGGATGGCGCCCAGAATGGCGCCGCGCGACCGGGAAAACAACAATCCCACCAGCATGACCACCAACAGAAACATGTACACCAGGACCTGAAAGCCCGCGGACGCGCTCGACTGGTCGCGCCTCGACGCACCTCTGCGCCGGTTCTCCTGCCAGATCTGGAAATAGTAAAGAATCGAGCCCACCAGAAAAGGCAGGGTGAGCTCCAGCACGCCGCCGAAGTGATTGTGGTTGATGTAGGTTCCGCTCGCCATTCCCGTATAGTATTTCTTGCTGTACGTGAAGATTTTCTGCCATCCGGTGAGATACTGCACCGAGCCGTAGACGGCCTCAAACAGGCCGATGCCGATCAGGACGCGCACCAGCAGGCTGCGCCGTTTCTTCGAATCGAACACGCGCACGGCAATCGTGAAGGCGGCGAGATATGCCAGCAGACGAATCCAGGTGAGAAGGGTGGCGTGGGGGTCGGTGCTCAGCGTCAGCCATGCGGGCTCATGAAGAACCGTCGCCGGGGGGACGCGAAAGCGGGCGGGCTCGAGCGCGCGCACCAAGCCGGCCGGAAGAGGCACGATTTCGAAACCGACCCAGGCGACGAACAGCAGGGGCCAGACGGGCACCGGCAGGTCGAGGTTGCCGTGCCATGTCTCCTGAACCATGACCGCCAGCAGCGCCCCGAACAGGACGATTTCCATCAACGAGTAGGTCAGGGGCTGGACTCCGCCAAAATCCAGAGCGGTTCCCACCAACACTACCGCCAGGACCACCTCGATAAACCGATTCATAGCTGGGGCGGCGCGCTAATAAGCATTGCGGTCGCGAAAGCCTCTCCACAGAGTTAGCCAGAGTATTTTCAGATCGAAGCCGAAGGACCAGTTCTGAAGGTAATACAGATCGCACTCGATGCGGCGCGCGATGGACGTCTGGCCGCGCCAGCCGTTCACCTGCGCCCAGCCCGTAATCCCGGACCTCAGGAAGTGACGCGCGTTATACTTCTCCACTTCCTCGGCATACTTGTTCACGTAGTGGGGCACCTCGGGGCGGGGGCCAACCAGGCTCATGTCTCCACAGAGCACGTTCCACAACTGGGGGAGTTCATCCAGATTGAGGCGGCGCAGAAAGACGCCCACGGGAGTGCAGCGTTCGTCGTTCAGCGTGGTTCTGCCGAGGTCCGCCGTCTGCTGGTCCTGTACGCGCATCGTCCTGAACTTATACATCATGAACACGCGGCCATGCAGGCTCACGCGGCGCTGGCAGAAGAAGACCGGCCCGGCCGAGCTGAGTTTGATCAGAAATGCGACGAGGATCATGACAGGCGCGAGCAGCAGCAGCAGTCCCGCAGATACCGTCATGTCAAACGAACGCTTCAGCAGCGCATAGACCAGAGAATCAGCCGGGCTGCGGTGTAGGTCCACCACCGACGTCCCGAAGACCTCGAAAACCGTGGTGCTCGAAGCAACCTCGCTCAAAAAGTCGCACACGAGCCGCGAGGGCACGGGAACACGAGCCAGGGTCCGTCGCAGTTCCGGCACGACCGTGAGCTGGGCCAGAGACAGCGCCACCAGAATCTCGTCGAGGCGCTCACGCCGGCAGACAGATTCCAGATCCTCCACGCCCCCCAGACGCCGGACCACTCCGCCCGGATTGTCGCCGACAGCCAGATACCCGATCACCTTGCATGGCACCCAGGAGTTCTCGCGGATACGCTCCGCCACGCGCTCCGCATAAGCGCCGTCGCCGACAATCAGAATCTTCAGTTGCTCACGGGCGATGGCATGACGCCGCGACAGCCAGAGCAGAAGGCGAGGGGTAATGGAGGTCAGAAGAAGGGTCAGGAAACCGAGGATCACCACAAAAAGGCGCGAAAAGGTGTAGGAACGAACAAAGAACGCGCCGAAGAAGACGACCATTAGGGTGGCGGCCGCTACCACCAGGTTTCGACGGTTCCAGAGAGCCCGATTCGAGGCCACCCACAACTGATCGAGCTCGGCGACGCGGCACGTCGCGCCGAATGCCACCACGGAAAGGATGAAGAGAAGCAGATAGCCGGTGGGCTCCATCTGCATGCGATCCGGAATCCAGCCGGAGCGGAAGCGCACCCAAAAGGCCACCCAATAGGCGATGGTGAAAGCGCCGTAGAGGCCGGCCTTCAGAGCAATCTGCTGGATGATGAGCTTGCTGCGGATCATAGGCGTTAGTTCAGCGGCCAACGGCTCTCATCGAGCCCGTTCACTGCAACACCCACAGGCGAGCCGTACCAAACAATGTTATTGATGATCGAAGCACTGGACGCGGGCCAGCCGCGCGGTTTGGTCGAGCAACCGCGAGCCTCGATCTTCGCAACGCGAAATCATTATAACACCGTCGCAGGGCTTAAGTTGCGGTCGCTCGGCCATTTTCGGCGCGTCGGCTACTGGGAGCGGAGGAATCCTGCCTGGGAAGTCAACCCTATGGTCCGAAAATCTCCTGCTCCACGAAGTCGCAGAGAATATGGCCGATCAGGATGTGAGTTTCCTGAATGCGCGGCGTTTCTTCCGACGGCATTTGAAGACAAAGGTCGACTTCGGGCTTCAATCGGCCGCCCGAGTGCCCGGTCATGGCGACGGTGACCAGGCCCTTGGCGCGGGCTGCCTGCACGCCGCGGACGACGCTCTGCGAATTGCCGCTGGTGGAGATCCCGATCGCCACGTCGCCCGGCGCGCCGAGCGCCTCCACCTGGCGGGCGTAGACGTGCTCGAAGCTGTAGTCATTGGAGATGGCCGTAAGCGCTGAGGTGTTGGCCGTCAGGGCGATCGCTGCAAGCCCCCGGCGCTCCAGCTTATAACGTCCGGCCAGCTCCGCCGCGATATGCTGGGCATCCGCGGCGCTGCCCCCGTTGCCGAATAGCAGTACCTTTCCTCCCGACCGGAGCGAGAGGACAACCGCCCGGGCGGCCTGCTCCAGAGCCTGAAGAAGACTGGCGTCCTCAAGCAGGGCCCGCTTCACCGCCATGCTCTCCTCGACCTGTATTCGGACGAAGTCCGGAAATTTGCCTGTCACCGGCACTCAATTCGCTCCTCGAAGCTTTCAAACCGCATCCGAAAAAACGCAGGGCCCCCCGGCCAAGCCGTTACTGATTCTAAAGGAGATAGTGGGTTCGTTCCTTGATTTCAGCACTTTTTTCCGTCCGGAGATCCACGGTGGCTGACGGCCCTTTCAGCGGTACCGCTGACCGAACTCGTCCAGCTTCTCGGCAATGAACGCCTCCATCTCCTGCCGAAATCTCGGCCCCGAGAAAGCCTCGGCGTGCCGACGGATAAACCCCGGATCAAACCGGTTCTCGATCAGCTCAAAGCGAGCCACCGCATGCGCCAGATCGTCGGCTCTCTGCGAGGAAAAGAACAGCCCTGTACACTGGCCCGGCCCGGGTCCACCCTCGCCATCGTACCCGATAACGGTCTCGAGCGCGCCCCCTTTGGCGAACGCAATCACCGGGCGGCCGCTCGATTGGGCCTCGAGCGGGGCGATGCCGAAGTCCTCCTCGGCCGGAAAGATAAACGCCCGGCAGGCGGCATAGAGCCCTGCCAGGCGCTCGTCGTCGATGCGGCCCGTGAACTCGACCGTCGGTCCGGCCTGCCGCCGCAGGCGCTGAAACTCCGGCCCGTCACCTACCACCACAAGCCTGCGGCCAAGCCGGTTGAAGACCTCAACGGCCAGATCGATGCGCTTGTAAGGGACCATCTCTGAGACTGCCAGGTAGTAGGAGTCTTTCGCCGCCGACGCCGTTGCCGCCACCCGCGCCGGGGTAAAGCGTTGAACGTCCACGGGCGGGTAGATCACTCGCGATTCGCGGCCGAAGAATTTCTGGACGCGCCGCGCGGTGTTCCTGGAATTGGCCACGAAATAGTCAACCCGCGCGGCACTTGCCAGGTCCCATTGGCGCAGGTAGTGGGCGAAGAAAGGCATGGCCAGCCGCGTGAGCGGGCCGGCGCTCGCCCGGTACTCGTGATAGAGATTCCACAGGTACCGCATCGGGGTGTGACAGTAACAGATGTGGCAGGTTTCGGGATCGGTGAGAACACCTTTAGCCGGACCGGACTCGCTGCTGATCACCAGGTCGTAGCCTCGGAGGTCAAAACGCTCGAGCGCCATGGGGTACAAAGGCAGAAAGGCGCGATGGTGGCTCCGCCCGAAGGGGATCCTCTGAATGAAGGAGGTCTGAATGCGATGCCTGCGGATTGCGGGCGAGGTACGCTCGGGGTCGTAAACCAGCGTGAAGATGTCGGCGTCGGGGAAGATCTCGCCCAAGGCCTCGATCACCCGCTCGCCCCCGCGATGAGCGACCAGCCAGTAGTGGACGAACGCCACGCGCAGCTTGGAGAGGTCGGCCATGCCCTGGGTTTCAATTGCGAACAGACGGCGCTTTAGGCTGAAGGCGGACTACACAATCTCGACAATCTCGCGCAGTAGTTTTCCCACCGCCACAGCCCAGGCGTCCCAGTTTAACCTGTGATCGAACTCGCTGCGCGCGTCTGCTGCCATTTCGCGGTAACGGCCGGGGTCCCGCCAGAGCCCGGCAATCACATCGGCGTACTCCGCACCCCGGGCTGCGAGCGGCAGCATGAAGCCGTTCCGCCCCTGTCGAATGATTTCCGAGACGCCGCCCGTGTCGGTGGCGATTGCCGGCACCCCGAAGGCGTTGGCCTCACAAAACACAATGCCGTAGCACTCGTTGCGGGTCGGAAGCAGAAGGAAGTGCGACCCAAGATACAGATCCTCCAGCTTACGGCGTTGCGCGGCGTCCCCCTTGTCGAGAAACGGAATCACGCGCAGGCCGGGAACGCCAAGGCCCGCCGGAGGAGTGCAGCCGCAGACGGTCAGTTCCGCCGGAATATTCATGGCGTGAAGAGCGGCCAGGGTTTCCACGGCAATGTCGCCGCCTTTGCGGACCCAATCCACACCCACGAAGAGCAAACGGCACACGTCCGACGGTCTCGGGCGCAGGGCTGCTTCCGCCGGCGGCGCGTCTTCAAGGTTAGCCCCGTAAGGAATGACGTGGACTTTGGCGGCGTCTGCCTGGTAGTCGCGCACGGCAGACTCCGCAGCCCATCGCGACGGATACACGAGCAGCCGGGCCCGGGCAATGGCCGACCGCTCCATGAAGTCGGCCTCGCGCGCCGAGAACTCCAGAAGGTTCGAGAAGCCCGGGTAATAGTCTTTTAGCCCGCGAAAGGTGGTATCCGAGCTGTAGACCACCGGCAGGCCAGTGTTCAAGAAAGCGATCTCAGTGGAAGCCATGGGCGCGAAGAGCACGTCCACGGGCGCGTCCCGCAACTTGCGCTCGAACAGCCGCGCGTAGCGGCGGGACAGCATGCGGCTGTGCACGAAGTCGTAACGCTTCCCCGTGACCAGGCGTGACGCCTTGTTGAAGGCGCGGGCCGCGGTTTCAACAAGCGAAGTCACCGGACCCAGGCACCGCACGTCGCCGCAATGCTTCTCGAGCGCTTGCGTCATGAAGTGGGGAGTTCCGGAAAACCCGTAGGCCATCGGGTCAGTCGAAGTCACAACTCCGATGCTCGTACGCGCGGCGTGGGACGGGGTGCAGCCGGATGTCGTCACTTCACTCCAAAGGGTAGATGAACGACGTGCGCAACCCCGACGATTAGCGTCCGCGGGTTAAGGTTGAGCAGCATGACCTACACGGGCTGTGCCCCGGCAGCATCGTCGGGCTGCCGATAGTAGCCCAGGTCGAGCTTCCTGCCGCCGGCGCTAAACAGCCTGAAGCGCGCCAGGCCCAGGCGCTGAAGCGTGAGTCTCATTGTAGTCGCAAGGACGCCGAACCCATACTTAACGCTGCGGCGGAAATTAATAGACGACGCCTCTTTGAAGTATTTCGTTGGGCAGGAGATTTCTCCGATGCGGAAGCCGAAGTAGATGCACTGCGCCAGCATCTCGTTGTCGAAGACGAAGTCATCAGAATTCTCGAGCAACGGAAGCTCGCGCAATACCTGGCTGCTGAAGGCCCGGAACCCGCTGTGATATTCGGAAAGCTTGGCGCCCGTCAGCAGATTCTCAAAGGCAGTCAGCACGCGGTTGGCAAAATACTTGTAGAACGGCATCCCGCCCTTCAGCGCTCCGCCTCCCAGGATTCTGGATGCCAGCACGACGTCGTATACGCCCGAAGCCACCATGCCGGCCATGGCGGTCACGAGCAGCGGGCTGTACTGATAGTCGGGATGGAGCATCACCACCACGTCGGCGCCGGCGATGAGAGCCTCCCGGTAGCACGTCTGTTGATTGCGGCCATAGCCGTAATTGCGATCGTGCGCGAATACCCTCAGGCCGAGGCTCTGCGCCACGGTCACGGTGTGGTCGGAACTGAAATCGTCCACCAGGATTTTGACGTCTACGATGTCAGTCAACTCGCGGACAGTCTGCGGCAGAGTCTTCTCGGCATTGTAAGCCGGCATCACCACCGCAATTCGTTTTCCGTCAATCATGGCGCAATTTTCCTTACTCCGAGGCGATCTGTACTGCGTTCGGCATCCTTCCTTCCAATCTCCTGCTGGACGAGCCGGCCTCTACGGATTGAAGTATGGGTTTCGGACAATGAATCGCACAAGAAGACCCCGTGTCCGCTCTCGAGACCTTCCGAGGAGGCGCCGGCCAATAATCGGGAATAATCAGGGCAGTGAGAATGACCACGTTCGCCGCGGCGAGGCCGCCGATCGTGAGCCAGGTGCGCCGTCTCGACCAGGCACCGAGTGAGTGGGCCCCGAGCCCGAGGAGCACAGCGATCGCGGGCAGGGCCGGGAACATGTAACGGCCCTGCGCAGAATCAAACATCAGATTGATGTTGATGACGATCATCAAGTTGAGCACAGCGGCGCTCAACAGCACAACGAGCAGCCTGCGATCGAGTTGGCGGCGCCAGAAGCCTCGTGCCGCAAGAAGACCGCCCAGACCGAAAAGAATTCCGTACATGCCGTACGCCCATTTCGGCAAAGCAATGTCGAGCCAACCAAAGTCCCCGACGAAGGACGCCGCGAGCATCACGGGAAAATCCTTTACGAAGTAGCGGGAGAAAAGAGGCTTTACGCGAATGGCGTCGCTGACGGCGGTAAACATCGCTTTCCTGGCAAGCGGATCCCCGTACAAATACTGATTCCGAATCAACCACGGAGCCACGATCAGCAGGATCAGGGCGCCCAAGGCGGCCGTACGCAGGATCCGTGTGCGCCATTCGGCCTTGTCGGTGAGCACGGCCAGGGCGAGGGTGCCGGGCAAAAAGACGGCGTTGGTCTTGCTCAAGAACGCTCCGGCGATGGCCAACGCGGCGAGCACTCCGGTTCGCCAGGCGAAGCCGCGCGTCACCAGGCGGATCATAAGAAAGGTCGCGGCGGCCGAGAACATCGTGAGCAGCGAATCACTGCTCACGTTCATGCCGCGGAAGGTAAATTGCGGCAGAAAAGCGACCAAGCCGCCAACCAGCAGTCCTATCTCAGCGCTTCCCGCCGCCTCTTTGCCTGCCAGGTAACAAAACCACACCGTGAAAAGCGAAACCAAAATGGATACAAGTCGAGCCGCCCGAATGGGCCAATATCGTCCCAAATCGCCGGGCGCGTTCTGATAGTACCGCGGGGGGAACGGTAGAGATATCTTGGTATAGTCCGCGTTGTACTGGAAGGCGCTCGGCGGCGCCTGAGTCTCGGTAGCCAAGGGCGCGATCAGGAGGTAGTACAGCGGCGGTGAGTTACCCTCCTCGAATTCGTGGTTATAAGGAGGCAGGCTGTGCGTCTGGCGCAGATATTGAGCGTACTGCCAATGGGCGGGCTCATCAGGACATTCGAAGATCGGCACCGCAAAGGACCACGATACCATCAGGGCGGCCGATGCCAGCAGCAAGACGAGCAGATCCGCCCGCCGCACTACCGGCTTTCTGATCGCGGCAACGCCCGGTTCCGCCGATGAAATCGAGTTGACTGAGCTAGTAGCCATGCTGGAATCGATCCGTTCCCATGATAAGGCATCGCGCGGCGGTTCCCAAGCTGACGGCTTCGGATCACGCGGGGCTCAGCGGCCATTTCCAGCGGGTCCAGCGGGTCCAGCGGGTCCATCGGGCGGATGGGGCAGATCGGACCGATCGGGCAGACCGTTCTCCCGGCAGGCCGCATCCGTCGCAGAGGCTGGACCTTGGTCTCCGGCAGGCTGCGTCTTCTGCGAGAAGCTTGCCAGGAACAGCACGCGCGCACCCATGATCCTGCATACCCTTAATTCCGCACCGGCGTCGAGCAGCTTGGGCGTTATCCAGCCCAGCGGTGTGGATTCCCACAGAACCAGAAACTGCCGGTGCGAACCGGTGAACTCCGCGTAGCCCGGCAGATTCAGCGGCGCTCTTCCGCGCAAGCCGGCCAGGCTGTAGTCGGCCGAATTATTGCCCGTGTAGCGCAGCGCCTGTTTCGGGTCGGCCATATAGACGATCCTGTCGCCAAGCTCCGGACCGGCGTAATACGCGAGGGGCAGATAGGTCAGCGGATTGACTACTACGACCGGCAGCCGCGAGGCGGCGCTCTCGAGCCCGGGTACAAGGCTCGAACGAGGGTCTTCGGTTCGGCATTTGACGGCGTACCGCCCGCCGAAACACGGAATCAGGATCAGGAGTGAGACAAGGGCGGCTGCGCGCGATCCTCGAAACAACCGCGCCAGACCCAAGGGCAAGAGCGTTGAAAACCCTATGATCGTCACGATGGCGTAACGGGACACAAAAACCCCGGTCACGAGTTTCCCCGCGATGAAGGCCTCAACCGGCGCGAGCAGCAGCACCAGCCAGGCTGCCACTTCGTGAATCGGTGGCCCCTCCGACTGGTCCGCGGCGGGTTGCGCTTGCCGCTGGCCGAAGACCGCAGCACAGGCTCCCGCGCCAAGGGCAAACAGGAGCCATGGAACGCCCCCGAGATACAGGTAGAGAGTGGTGGTCTCGCCCAGAAAATTGGATAACGTGGCCGGCGAGAAAAACCCTGACCTGAGGGCCAGATTGCTGCGCACCAGTGGCAGAAGAAACACGGCGGGGACCGCAGCCAACGCAAACGCGACCCAAACCGGCCAGTCCACTCGACGCTGGCGCCAGGTGCGGACGATCTCCCCGAATCCGAGGGCACCAAACGACAGAAACGCGTAATAATGCATGCCCAGCGTGGCCGCGAGAGTTAGAGCGAGGCCCGCGAGCGCGAGCGCGCGCAGGCGGTATCGCGCGGCCATCCGCCAGCACACAAGGGCAAGGCAGCTCAAGCCCAGCAGCGGGCCATAGGGCCTGGCTTGTACCGCGTAGGCGGGTGCGGCCGTTAAATAGGCGGCGAGGGCTGCAATCGATGCGTATAGCGGGCCGGTATATCGTTTGACGATGAAATAGCAGCACAGCATCATCGTCAGATACCCGGCTATCGACGGAAGGCGTAAACCAAGCTCGGTCCATCCGAGCGGCGCAGCAGACAACCTGGTGGCAAGATGAAACAGCGGCGGACTGGATTCTGCATGATCGGCCAGGGCCTGCCAAATGGCGCCGATGCCTGGCAGAGAAGCGACGTACCGGGTCAGGACCTCGTCGTTCCACAGCGGGCACTGGCGCGCTTTTGTCATCGCCCCCGCCAGGAATGCGAGCGACAATGCGCCCGGACTTACCCACGGATGCCGGGTGAGCGCCGAGTCAATGGACGCTCCAAGCCGTTCACCCAGATCAACACCCGCGTCCAGCGTCGAACGCCAGTCATTAGGCACCCTGCTCTCCGGTGAATGGAATCTGCCCGGCTCCGTTCGCGTTTGCGCCTGGGCTTCCTATCGCGGCTTGTTGCGCGGTCCGTGCGTCTGCAGACTACCGGACCCCCGCAGGCTCGAAGCGCGGGCGCGGTCTCGGCGCCGGGGCGGCCGACTTGGATTTGGCCGCGGCCAGGGCGGCCTGCTTGGCCTCAATCCGGGCTGCGGCCAGGGTGATGCCGATCAGCGCGTCCAGAACCAGCACCAGGGATCCGCGGCCGATCATGTGCTCCGTCAGGGATTGAACCAGCCCCACCACCAGGCTGGCCCTGGCGCCTTTCAAGAGCATGGCCAGGTGCGATCGCGGAAAATGCGATTCAAAGAAAACCAGCTCTTGCCAGGCCCTCCGCCACACCAACAGTGTGAGCACCAGGCCCACGATGCCGCCCTCGGCCAGAAAGTGCAGGTACGAGTTATGCGCGTGCTCGTCGTCGTTGACGATGATGCCTTTGTAAGCGACCCAGACGATGTGCTTCACGCCTTCGAACTGTTCCCAAATGTCATTGTACCGGCCGTAGCCGATGCCGATCAGCGGGCTGTCGCCGAAGTCCTTGAGCGCGTCCTTCCAGATATCCAATCGCTGGGCATTGGTGCCCCAGTAAGGATCGGTGATGGTGTCAACGCGGCCCAGAAAGTCGGACCCCATGATCGTCATCAACAACACGGGAACGGCCACGAAGATGCCGATCCTCGCGGTGCGTCTCAAGTTGCGGAGGGGCACCACCAGGAGCGCGCCGGCTGCAAACGCGATGTACGCTCCCCGCGAGTACGTGATCACCAGGCCGACGAGGCAGGCGCCGAAGACACACCACCGGAACCATCTCTCTTTCCAGCCCATCTTGGGTTCCTGGACCCAGAGCAAGGCCAGCACGGAGGCGACGGCATAGATGCCCCCAGCGGTGTTGTGGGCCTCATACCACCCAAAGAACATGTCTCCGCCGACCGATTCCTCGTGGCCCACTACCCCCAGCACCCTGAGATTGTCCGCATGCGGCAGGTTCAGGGCGATGGCGGCGCCGACTACAGCTATGGCGGCGAGGATGATCAGAAAGAAGGTCCACAGCGCCCGGCTCTGGCTGGCTTTCAGCGGCCAGCCCAGAAAGAAGATGAAAATGCCGTAGCTGAACAGCATGGCGCCGTCGCGCCGCAGAAATTCATAGGAGAGAAAATTGCTCACGCTGCGCGAGGACCAGAAATAATTGGCAACCCAGTAGGCGAGGCACACCACGATCGCCCACTCCACCCTCTTGAATCCGATTCCCTTGGTGATCCGCGTGATGGTTCCGCGCAGCAGAACCACGCCCATGGCCGCAATAGGGATGAGCGGCTGACGGTTGACCAGGAGGCCGGCGATCAGGATCAGGGCGACGATAAGGTCAATGGGATTCATGTTTGATCAGGCACTGCCGCCGCGAGACTGACCGTGGCTTACGCGTCAGCGGCTCTGCCGCCCTGCTGTGCGGAAAGGCTTTGCCTTTCCGGCAGGCCGTCAAAGCCGCGGCCGCGCAAGCCACGAGTTTTCACACACGCTCTCGAAGCCACGCCGTGCCGAGCGGGCCTCGTACCTCGCTAGCGGTCGATAATCAGGTAGCCGTACACCCAATGGCAGGTCGGGCAGTCGTCAAAATCAGCGTGCAGCGGTGCGTTCACTTGCACGCGCCCGCCGCTGTATTGCACCGGGAGGTTCCACGTCTTCCCCAAGCCTGACATCAACTGGACCTTGGAAGGCTGCCCCGGCAGAGACACGCTGGCCGTCAACGACTGCCGCTGCTGCATGAGGGACCTGGACATCAAGAACTGAAGCACCGTGCGGTTCGACCCCACCGAGATCCCGTTCACCGTGGCCACGTTGGGGGTGGTGGAAGGCTGGGATGAGAACTGGGTGAAAGGTCTTAGGGGACCCCCACCGAGGACCTGGTTCATCACGATCAAGTGCGCGCCGTGGCTGGTGGGCTGGAGCGTCGTTCCCGTCTGCTTCAGCAGGTCTTTGTCACCCTCAGCGCCGGCAGCATACGCGGCAAACCAGAAGAGCTTGAACTGGTTGGGATCCCGCCACCCCACCTGCTGGGTCCAGGCCAGAACCTGGAGATAGAGACCGAAGAACTCGGGATCCGTGTTGTACCCGACTTCGGTTTCCCAGAGGCCGCGGCACTTTCCGTTGCCCACCCACTGCGCGTACTCGTGTTGCAAGTTGGCGATCCCCTGATAGTGCAGGTCCACATAATCGGTCCACTGCCAGGCGTTGTGGTAATTCAGCACAGTATCGAGCTCCTGAACCGAGTTTGAAGCCGGCCAGCCGCCGAACACCACGTAACACCCGTGCTGCCGGATGATCTTGGCCGCCGGGAGGTAAATCATGTCGATGTATTGGTTGTCTGTGCCCAGCCAGAAGCTGGCTTTCTGCGTCGGTTCATTCCAAACCTGGAAGTAGCGGACATTGTAAGGCGCCGCGCTGTACCGCGAGACCGCCGCCTGCACAAAGTTCGCCCAGTCCTGAGGATTCTTGGGAGGCGCCTGGCCTGAGCTTTTGACCGTCTGGTCCCACGCAGGCGTGTAGCCCAGCATGGGAAGGACCTGTCCCCCGAGGGCCTGCGCGTTTTGCATCTCTTTGTCGGTCGCCGCCCAGTTCATCGTTCCCTGTTGTGCCTCGACACTCATCCAGGGAATATCAAAGCGAAACCACCCGACCCCGAGCTGTTGGGACCAATTTCCGCCAATCAGATGGTTCACGCCCACAAAGTCGCGCAGATTGGGCGCTACAGTCTGGCTCCTCGCCGGGCTCGCGGCCTGCAAAAGAAACAAACCCGCGGCAAGAACGGTTACGAGGCGTAGTGTTAGCCCGCGACGGGCAGGGGAAACGGACGATGCGTGACGTTCCAGAACCTTCATTAGACCCTCCATAAGAACGCAATATAAACAGACGAACAGTCAGGGATACCAGTGGCCGCAGTTGAGCGCCTGGACTCTCCGCGCGCTCAGCGGCTGCTGCCCGGCTCGACGCCGAAGTGCGCGCGCAAGTTGCGCAAGGACGATTTTGCCGCCAGCGCCCACTCCCGCGGACGTGATCCGCGCCGCCTCATGGCCGAAATCACGTCGAGCGGCGCACATACCAGTAAGACACAGCCCACGATCAATTTCAAGAAAACGTACGCCGCGAAGCTCTTGTGCTGCTTGTAGTAGTACATCAGCGCCCGGATGCTCAGCATCCTCCGCTCGGAGCTGAGAAGCTTGCGGAGCGAAGCCGAGCCGTAATGTGTCACCTGGGCGCCGGGCACGTAGACCGCCTTCCAGCCCTGGCGCTTCAGGCGGTAGCACAGGTCAACGTCCTCCATCCAGAACCAGTACCCTTCGTCGAGCAGGCCGGCCGAATCGAGGGCGCTGCGCCGGACGAGCAGGCAGGCGCCCGCCAGATGCTCGCTCGCGCCGCCGCGCTCGGGGTCAAAGCTGTGGGTGAGCAGGTCGCGCGTCCAGGAGCGCTTCTCGAGCCAGGGATTCACACCGAGCACTCCGCAAGCCAGGCTGCGAAAGCGCGGAAAACGCCGGTGCGTATAGCCCCGCTGCAGCGACCCGTCCGGATTCAGGAGCCTCGGACCCGCCACGCCCACGCTGGGGTCAGAATCAAGCGCACGGAGCATCAATCCGAGCGATCCGGGCTGCAACATGGCGTCGTCATTCAGCATCAGGACCGCCCGCCCGCTGCTGGCGCGGATGCCCTGGTTATTTCCAGCCGAGAAGCTCAGGTTTTCCTCGTTGCGGATCACCCGCAGGCCCGGAAATCGCGCCGCCATGCGCTGCGGAGTACCGTCCGCCGAAGCGTTGTCAATCAGGATTACTTCGCCTTTGAGCCCGGCGCGCTCGATCTCGCTGAAGCAAGCCTCGAGGCAGCGGGGCAGCAGCTCCGGCTGATTGCGCGTCAGGATCACGATGGAGACGTCCATAGCGGCGGCTGCAGAGCGCAAATCAATGATAACCGAACGAGAGCGTCATGATACAGAGCGTCGCCCGAGCGCGAAAGGGATTCCACATCGGCAAGTGACGCCAGTACCGCATGGGACCCTGTTGACTTCGAGCGCCGCCAGTCCACATATTGGAAAGGAGACGATTTAACTCCTGCGCCTCTTTAGCCGTTGCGGGGACCGATGGATATTTCGATTTGCGTTCTGACGCACCATCAGCCTGAGCTGTTGCCGCGGTGCCTCGCCTGCTGCCTGGCGGAGATCGAGCGGGCCGGCGTCGTGGGCGAGGTCATCCTGATTGACAATGCTTCGACGGACGGGAGCCCTCAGAGCGCGGCGGCCCTGTTTCCCGGGGTCAGGATCATCCGCAACGAGCAGAATCTGAGCTTCTCGGCGGCCAACAATGAGGCCATCCGCGCGAGCCGGGGGCGTTCGGTGCTGATTCTGAATGACGATGCCCTGCTTCAGGAGGGGTCGCTCGGCCTCATGGTGCGGAAGCTCGACGGTGATCCCGCCATCGGCGCCCTCGCGCCCAAGCTGCTGAACGTGGACGGCTCGCCGCAATGGGAGTACGACAACCGGCGATTCCCGCATCTGCGCCACATTGTCTGCGAGGTCCTCGGGCTCGACCGGTTGATGCTCAAGACCTCCGTCACGCGGAGCCTCTTCACCCTTTCCAAAGACCCCAACCAGGGCGGGGAAGCGGAGCACCTGGCCGGGGCCTGCCTGCTGGTGCGGCGTGAAGTGCTCGACCGCGTTGGGATGTTCGATGAGGGCTTTCCACTCTGGTTTGAGGACACGGACTTGTGTTATCGAATCAAGGAGGCCGGCTGGGGACTCTTTTATCTCGAAGAGGCGCGCGTGATTCACTATGGCACGGCCACCACCAGCGGCCTGGCGTTTTCGAGGAGGGTGAGCCTTTACACGAAATCCCTCACCCGCTATTTCGCGAAGCATTCGGGTTTTCTGACCTGCCTGTTGCTGCGGCTGATCCTGTTCCTGACCATCGCTTTGAAGACGGTGAAGGCCGCGCTCGGTCACCTGCTGCGGCCCGGTTCGAGCCAGGCGGAATATCGCGACGTAATGGCAGGGTCGTTGAAGGCGCTGCGCGTTGTTTTGCTGGAGTGGAACTGATCGTGGAACTGATCAGGGGACAGCGCCGCATGCGGATAGTTTTTCCACAGGATAAACCTATGAACTTATTGGGTGAAATAAGTATTCTCACCGATCCTGGCCGTACCCACGACCCTACCGATGGGTGCCATAATCCAGTTTGGGGTCGCCGGTGCTGGCGTCGCTTGCCAATGTGGAATCCCTTTCTCGCACCGTTGATTCCCGCGAAGGCGGGAATCCAGTCTTGACAATCATGACTCGATCTCTCAATCGCGCAATGACTGAATCGTGCTTCGAGAATTCGCGCGTTCTCCGGGCTAGGGGCAGGTTCGAAACCTCCCCGGTTACGATTTCATCCGCGATCCTGCAAAAAGCCGAAAAAAAAGAATCTAAAATTTTGCAAAACGAAGCCACTAAGCCTAATGGAATCAACAAATCGACCTGAAAAAAGGGTCAAAACGAAGCCAAACGAAGCCACTGCTGCTCGTCCTAAGTCCTTTAGAATAGCATCAGCTGCAGGCGAGTGGCTCTGTTTTCATCAAACGAAGCCACCGATCGACGACCGCTCGCTCCGCAAACTTTAATCGATAGCGGGAAGCGCGGCGGACTGTAAAGCGGAGGAGAGAGAGGAAGCTTGGCGAATCAGAAGATCGGACGCGACCGGCCGTGGCTCTTTCACTATCCGGTCGAGACGCGTTATGAGGCCGGCCCGTGGCTGCCGCGCTGGGTCGCGAGGATGGAAGGCAATCAATTCCTCCTGCGCTTTCTCTCGTATTTTCGCGCCACCGACCGGCCGGCGCTGGTGCGTTGGCGGCATTCGGTCAACGAGAGAATGGTGGAAGTGCCCTTCGTGCTGCGCAGCCTGGAAGAGAGCGACGAGCGCATTCTGGACGTCGGCTGCTCGCAGAGCATTCTGCCGCTGGAACTCGCGCATCTCGGCTTCCGCGTCTGGGGGATCGATCAGCGCAGCTACCCGGTGCGGCATCCGAACTTCGCGTTCGTGCGCTGTGATGTCTGCCAGCTCAGTTTCCCGGCGTCGTTCTTTGACACCGTGATCTGCCTCTCAACGCTCGAGCATGTCGGCCTCGGATTTTATGGCGACACCCAGCATGAGCGGGGAGACTTGGCGGCCATCCGCGAACTCAGCCGGGTTCTCAAGCCCGGCGGCAAGCTGATTCTCACCACGCCCTACGGCCGGCGCGGCGAGGGCTGGCAGCGCGTTTACGATTCCGCCGGCATTGCGGAACTTCTGGCCGGACTCAGAATCGAGAAGGCCCGGTATTGCGTGCAGGCGGGCGATGTCTGGCAGGAGACGGACGAGCGCAGCCTGCGCGAGATCGATTCCACGGACGAAACGCGGGCGGTGATCCTGATCGTGGCCCGCAAGCCTTAATGATCCCCGGAAAACGATGAGGGCACGCCTCAACGCCCCGGCGATCCGGGACCAATCATAGATAGCCTATACAAATAGCCTCATTTGTGGATCATGCGGCCGGAGCGGAACCGGGGGACGTCTTCCGGCGTTCGGCAAGATAGCGCTCAAGGCCGTCGTGCCAGGGCGCGAGGTTGTCGAAACCGAGCGCTTCCAGCCTGCGATTGCGCAAGACCGAGTAGAGCGGACGCCGCGCCGGGGCGCCGAAGGCCTCGGAGGTGGTCGGAAGAAGGTCAGCCCGCACGCCCTCGAGCTCGAAGATCGCCCGCGCGAACTCGAACCACGAGCACGACCCGTGCGCGGTGATGTGGTAGAGGCCGTAAGCCCCGGTCCCGATCAACTCGGTGACTTTGCGGGCAAGCTCGGCGGTGGAGGTGGGCGTCACCACCTGGTCACTGACCACGCGCAAGGTCTTGCCTTGAGCGGCCGCGCGCAGCATGGTCTCCACGAAGTTGCCGCCCTTGGATCGGCTGCCCCCGAGGCCGAACAGTCCGCAGGTGCGAATCACGAAGTGCCTCGGGTGCGTGGCCGCCAGGTATTCGCCCGCCAGCTTGGAGGCGGCATAAACGCTCAATGGGCCCGGACGGTCCGTCTCAACGTAGGGCTCGGTCTGAGCTCCGTCGAAGACGTAGTCCGTGCTGAAGTGGACGAGGGTTGCTCCGGTTCGGCCGCAAGCTTGCGCCAGTCCGCGTACCGCCAGGGTGTTGACCTGAAACGCGCGCTCCGCCTGGGTCTCGCAGTCGTCCACGCGATGAAAGGCCGCCGTATTGATGACCACATCCGGCTGGTGCCGCTCGAACGCCTGGCGCACCGATTCCGGTTCGGTGATCTCAATGTCAGCGTGGGTCAGGGGAACGCAGACGCCGGCGGGAAACGACTTTTGCAAGTCGCCGCCCAACTGTCCGCCGGCCCCGATCAGCATCACTCTCATAGTCCGTCAACGTTGGTCAACGCGAGTCCCCGTATCTGAAGTTGTCGGATTCCGGCGAGGTCAGCCACTCCTCGAGCGTCCGCGCCGATCGATCTTTTTCCGAGAGAATCGCGTTCGCGACCGGCCACTCGATGCCGATGGCGGGATCGTCCCAGCGAATGCCTGACTCCGCGCGGGCGTTATAGATCGCGGTGCACTTATACTGCACGTCCGCATAGTCGGAAAGCACGCAGAATCCGCGCGCGAAACCAGGCGGCGCCCACACCTGCTTCTTGTTTTCCGCGGAGACCTCGATGCCGAACCACTCTCCGAGCGTGGGCGAGGCCTTGCGGATGTCCACCGCCACCAGAAAGGCGCTCCCCGAGGTCACACGCATCAGCTTGCCCATGGGCGGGTCCCACTGAAAGTGCAGACCGCGGACCACGCCGCGTTGGGAGTGCGACTGGTTGTCCTGGAGAAATTCGTGGGGCAGGCCGAGCGCGCGAAAATGGTCGGCGCGGAACGTTTCCATGAAGAAGCCGCGCTGGTCACCGAAGACGTCCGGAGCCAGTACGAGCACGTCGCCGTCCACGTGCCGGGATTCGATCCGGAATGCCACTCTGAGTGTCCTCCTTCAAGGAAACCGGGCGGCTCCGGCGTTTTACAGGGCCGTGAGAAAATCGCGCCGCGTGTAGTGTTTTTCGTAGTAAGCCTGGTATTCGCCGCCGCGCACCCTCGCCATCCAATCCGGGTGCGCGCGATACCAATCCACGGTCCGTTTCAGCCCTTCCTCGAGACCGACGGTGGGCGTCCAACCGAGCTCACCCTGGATTTTTTCGGTGCTGAGCGCATAGCGCCGGTCGTGCCCGGGACGGTCCTTCACGTACTCGATCAGGTCCTCGGAGCGCTCCAGCAGAGCGAGCAGCCTGCGAATGATCTCGAGGTTGGCCACCGGCTGCCCATAGCCGATGTTGTAGACCTCGCCGGGCCGCCCCGCCTCGAGAACCCGGTCGAGCGCGCGGCAGTGATCCTCCACAAAAACCCAATCGCGCTCATTCAAACCATCTCCGTAGACGGGAAGTTTCTTTCCCTCGAGGCCATTGGCGATCATCAGCGGAATCAGCTTTTCGGGGAACTGGTAAGGTCCGTAATTGTTCGAACAGCGGGTGGTCAGCACCGGGTAGCCGTACGTCTGCCAGAAGCTGCGCGCGAGCAAATCGGCCCCGGCCTTGCTGGCAGCGTAGGGGCTGTTGGGCTCGAGCATCGAGCCTTCGTGCGCGAATTCACCGGGCTTCATGCTGCCGTAGACCTCGTCCGTGCCGACATACAAGAACCGGCCCACATGATGCCGCCGGGCCGCATCGAGCAGCGTGAATGTGCCGAGCACGTTGGTCTGGACGAACTCGCGGCCGCCCGTAATGCTGCGGTCCACGTGGGTCTCAGCGGCGAAGTGCACGATGGCGTCAAAGGACTCCTGAAGGACCTGGTCCACCACCGCCGCGTCCGCGATGTCGCCGCGCACAAAGCGGTAATTCGGCCCGGACTCCAGGCCGGCCAGATTCTCGAGATTCCCTGCGTAGGTGAGCTTGTCCAGATTGAGGATGAAACTATCAGGGCGCGTCTTGAGGAAGTAGTGGATGAAATTCGACCCGATGAATCCGGCTCCGCCAGTAACCAAGAGTCTCAATCTGGTCTGCTCCTTAAGAACGCGGACTGCAGCAAGAATACGAGCCGCAGCCGAGCGGCCCTAAACCTTATTCGCCCCGGTTTCAGCGGCCAGTTGGTTGGCGCGCAGCAGCGACTCAAAGGTTCCGGCATCCGTCCACCAGCCCTCCAGCGTGCTGTGGCTGAGGTGGCCATCCGCGAGGTAGTGGTTGTTCACGTCCGTGATTTCGAGCTCGCCGCGGTCCGACGGCTTGAGCCGCCGGATGTAGTCGAACACCGTGGCATCGTACATGTAGATCCCGATCACGGCGTAGGGGGACTTCGGATCCTTCGGTTTTTCCTCGATGCGAACCACGCGCTCGCCCTCGAAAACGGGCACCCCAAATCGCTGTGGGTCCGGAACCTCTTTCAGAATGATGTGGCCCCCGGCGCATCCGCCTTGTTCGAAAACAGCTCGCGCCCCGATCACATTATTCTCAATAATGTTGTCGCCGAGCACCACACAGATCGGCTGGCCGTCCGCGAAGTGCTCCGAAAGGCGGAGGGCATCGGCGATTCCGCCCTCGCCTTCCTGATAGGTGTAGTTGATGTGCTTCAGACCGAAAGCCTTGCCATTGCCGAGCAGCCGCAGGAAGTCGCCCGCGTTCTGTCCGCCGGTCACGAGCAGAATGTCCGTAATTCCGGCGTTGACCAGCGTCTGAATGGGATGGAACACCATGGGCCGGTCGTAGATCGGCAGCAGATGTTTGTTGGTGACCCGCGTCAAGGGATAGAGCCGCGACCCTGTTCCACCCGCCAGAATAACGCCTTTCATCTCACCTCTTCGCTCGGGAATTTGCTATCGCATCGACGAAGGCAGGATAGCCTTCGGGCCCACGGCGGCAGCGTCTCCGGCGATCATAAGCCGCAGGCGCTCCGCATTGCGAGCGCTGTCCTCGTAGATGCGGCCGAGGCAACGCACATTTCTCGACCGCAATTCGTCCAGGCGCTCCCGCCCCGTTTGGGCCGGGTCGAACAGATCATCGACCGTCAGATAACGGTATCCATACTCCGGAAAATCTCCGATCGCGGGACTGAGCACGATCGGCACCAGACCGTAGTCGATGTACTCGACCATCTTCGTCGGCATCGACACCCGATTGATAAGAATATCATCCCTGAGAACAAATCCGGCGTCGGCCTTGCTATACTCGGCCACGATGTCCTGCGGGGTGCGCGTATCCACCTGCACCCGTCCGTCGAGTCCGAGTTGCGTCACCTTGCGCTTCAGTTCCGGCAGGAATACCGGGGGCACGAAAATGCTCGTATGTACTTCCGGCCGCTGGCTCGCGAGGCGCACCAGGATCTCCAGCATCAAATCGACCTTCTGCCAGCGGTTCACGGTGCCCGCGTAGATCAGGCGCAGCGGCTGCGAGCGGTCGCGCCGGCCCCACGCAGGGCGCTGCGGGCCGCGGAAGTTGGAATTCGGCACGGTCAGGATACGGTCGGGGTCCGCGTACTGCGGGTACTTGCTGACGATATGATTCCCGAGTTTCCGCGTCACCACCACCAGGCCGCAGCCATACCGGACAGCCTGGCGCTCAATCGACCCGAGAGCCTTCGCCAGATAATGATCGCCGAGAAAATCGATTTCCTCCGGCACCACTCCGTGAAGGTCCACGATCAGCTTCGGCCCGACCGCCTTCAGGTGCGGAAAAAGCTTGATGGCGTGCATGCAGGAGTGGACGTAGACCCAGCGAGCCCGCCGCAGCCGCTCGGCGATGATGTGATGATGCAGGAAATAGTTCAGGGTCTCCACCCGCATGTTGCCATGCGACTCGACTCCATGACGAAAGACACGCTTGAACGAGATTTGCAGGTAGAGCCGCGGAACGTCCCGGAACAGGGCGTCGATGGCCGCGATGCGCTGGATCATTCCGGTGGGATCACGAGCCAGATCCGGGGCATCCGCGGCAAACACCAGCGCCGGCTCGAACTGGGAACCGAAGGCCATGGACTGAGGGCTGACTAAGCGAACCGGGGCCTGAGAGGCTCGCGCTTACGATAACGCCTTTATAGTTTAGTGCCGTTGAGTGCGGCCGACAAGCGCGAGTCCGGATAGGAAACGCGCTCTTGACCTTGTGAGTTTGGGCGCAGCCTCAATCTTATTGATTCGCGCCCGCCGCAGGAGGAACTCAGGCCGGTTCAGTGGAGACCGGCCCTGCTCGTAAAGAATCCTAGAGAGCGGATTTGTCGACAATGAAATTCTCGAGCACCAGCAGGTCCATCTCACTCTTGGAAAAAGTGCTGAAGGCGTTGGCGGGCGTTGTCACAATGGGCTCGCCGCGGAGATTGAACGAGGTGTTCAAGATCACCGGCACTCCCGTAGCCTGGCCGAAGCGCCCGATCAGGTTGTAGTAGCGCGGGTTCTCCTCGCGGAACACGGTCTGCAGGCGGCCGGTTCCGTCCACGTGGGTGATGGCCGGCAGGATCTCTTGCTTGTCCTGCTTTACCGGGACAACGTAGAGCATATACCGCGCCGGATAATGTTTTTCGGGATTGGCAAGCTCAAAGTACTCCCCGGCGCGATCCGCCAGCACCGAAGGCGCAAACGGCCGATAGGGCTCCCGGAACTTGATCTTGGCGTTTACGATGTCCTTCATCTCCAGACTGCGAGGATCCGCCAGGATGCTGCGGTTCCCGAGTGCGCGCGGACCCCACTCAAACCGGCCCTGGTACCAGCCAATCACCTTCTCATTCGTCAGGCGATCGACCACGCGATCAAGAAGCTGGTCCTCGTTTTCGTAGACCTCATACGGGATGCGGCTCTTGTCGAGGAATGCCTTGACCTCGCCGGGCGAATATTGCCGGCCCCAGTAAGCGTGGTCCATCCGGAACACCCGGGGCTTGCCGAGGAGCGAATTGTAAGCCCAGAGCGCGGCGCCCAGGGCGCCGCCGCTGTCCCCCGCCGCCGGCTGCACGTAGAGCTCCTCAAAACCCGTCTCGTTCAGGATGCGCGTGTTGGCTACGCTGTTCAGACCCACGCCGCCGGCGATGCAGAGCTTGCTAAGGCCGGTCGTCTTGTGAAGGCTCTTGGCCATTCCGACCAGCAGTTCTTCCGTGACCTTTTGAATGCTGGCGGCGATATCGGCGTAATGCTGATTCTCCCGGCTGAGCTCCGCGTAATTGGAAGGCTTGTCCCCGAAATACTTCGGGAACCCTGTGCCGTCCGTGAAAAAGTGGACCTCGGGCTCGCGCGGCGGACCAAACAGCTCCACGAACTTGCCGTTGAAAGTCTTCTCCGTGGAGTGGTGGAAACAGAAGTAGTCCATGTCCAGCGCGAATGAGCCGTCGCTGTTCTGGCGCACCACCTTCCAGACCTTGTCAACGTAACGGGGCTGGCCGTAAGGCGCCATCCCCATCACCTTATATTCGCCCTCGTTGACCTGGAAACCCAGGAAGGCGGTGAAGGCGCTATAGAGCAGCCCGAGAGAGTGCGGGAAGTCCATCTGCTTGATCAGACGAATGTCATTGCCCTTGCCTATCCCGTAGGTAGCCGTCACCCACTCGCCGACGCCATCCACGGTGAGGATGGCAGCCTCGTTGTAAGGCGAGCACAGGTAGGCGCTGGCAGCGTGCGACAGGTGATGGTCTGAGAACAGGACCTTGTCCTGGCTGACGCCGACTTCACTCTCGATGGTGCTTCCGACCCAGAGCTTGTCGAGCATCCAGGTGATCATCGACTCGCGGAAGACCTTCCAGGATTTCGGGTAGGTCTGCAGCGACGTCATCAGAATGCGGTCGAGCTTGCGGAAAGGCTTCTCGAAGTACACCACATAGTCGAGGTCCTTGCCGTTGATGCCGCCTTCCTCGAGGCAATACTCGATGGCGTGCTTCGGGAACTCGTAGTCGTGTTTGATTCGCGAAAAGCGCTCCTCTTCGGCGGCCGCCACCAATTGACCGTCGCGCAGAAGCACAGCTGCGGCGTCGTGGTAATAACAGGAGATTCCTAAAATGTCCACAGGATCACTGCCTCTTGGCCCACTGCATGTCCATAGCTTCTTCGGGAGAATTGATCCAAACAGCCGGTCGCTTCTTGATGCGGAGAGGGTCCGCAAACAGGCGAGCCAAAACCCCGAAAGGCAGAACAAAAATGGCGTATAGGAGTACGAGAACAACACGGGCCTGGAAGTTTCCAAGCTTTTTGGCAAAGGGCTCGAGAATGCGCCCGATGCCTCTCAACACGGACCAGATACTCTTAAAAAAACCCACAAATCCCCCTTCGAAAGGTCACTCCGAAACCCTTCAGTTCTCAACCTCTGAGCCCGCTCACTCCGCCTCAGGCACTCCTTGGGGAAGCGCGGGATGGGAAGCGCGGACGTTCGGGCCACTTCCACGCTACTTTGCCGCGTTGAATGGCTTTCCGGTCTTTTGCCGGAGTCTCGGTTAGATCCTTAGAACCGTCCGCTAAACGAGTTGCCGGCAGATGGCTAAAACAGCGTATAGATGAAGGGCGCAATCACCGAGCTCTGTGCCAGGATCATAAACACACCCAGGCCCAGCAACACCACGATCATGGGGACCAGCCACCAGCGCTTGCCTCGCCAGAAGAATCCCAACAACTGCCCGGCAATTCCAAGCCTGCTCTTCGCCGTGTGGAGAAAACCCATAACCCCTCCCTGAGATTTCAGACCGGAGTTCGTGCGACCACCCGAACCGGTCTCGGTGTACAATCTGACCGCGCACTCGGCGGAGGCCGCCGGAGCAAATCCGATCAGACTGACTTCATATCTGAGTTGAATACTCTACCATATCGGGTGCTGTTTGTATACTCGTACTGCCTTAGTGAATACACCGTTTTGGCACATCGCCGGGCGACATGAGGCCCGACGCGGGCAGCCCGTCGATATCAGACGCACTCCGCGTTCCGCCTCAAGGCTTCACCACTAGAAAGTTTCCAAGCACCAGCGCGTCGATTCCCGAACAGTAGAAGCTCCGGATGGCATCACGCGGATCGCAAACCAGGGGCTCGCCGAACAGGTTAAACGAGGTATTCACCAGCACCGGTGCAGGAGAGCTTTCGCCGAATCTCCGCAGCAGGCTCCAGAACCGCGGGTTCACCTGCCTCTCCACGATGTGGACCCGGGCTGCTCCGCCGTTGAAGCAGAAGCGTTCCAATTCCCGCGGGCCGCTCCGCAGATTCCCGATCGACGACATGAAGCGGCAGTTCGAGGTGCAATCAAACAGGCGCTCCGCGTCCTCGACGGGGACTGAAAGACCGAAAGGGTGAAAATCCTCGCGGCGCTTGACGTACCGGTTCAAGTTCTCGGTGACAAAAGGCGAGAACGGCGAGGCCACGATGCTGCGATTTCCAAGCGCGCGGTGCCCGAACTCCAATCGACCCTGACACCAGGCCACGATCTTGTCATCCTGGAGCAATCGAACCGTCTCCTCAAGCAATTGCCTTTCGCTCGGCAGGTAACGATAGATGGTCTTGCAGTTGTCGAGCACCGCCTTGATCTCCTCTTCTTCGAGGCGGGGTCCGAGGTACAGGTGCGTCAGCGCCTGCCTGGCGAGATCGGGCTTGAGCCGGCGTCGCGCGAGGTATGCTGCGCCCAGAGCGCAACCCGGGTTCCCAGCCACCGGCTGAACGAAAACGCGCTCGAATCCGGTTCGCTTCTCAAGCGAACGCGCCAGCATGACGTTCAGGAAGAGTCCACCTGCCACGGCGAGGTTCGTGGTGCCTGTCTTGAGGCGCCAGGCCTCGGCCAGTTCCGTCACCGTTTCTTCCACAAACTCCTGGGCGCTGCGGGCGATATCAGCCCGGAGGCGTCCCTGGTGGGCGGCATCGGGTTCGGCGATGCCCAACTCGCGGGTGATCTCGGGCGCAAAGATCGCGCGGCCGGCCGGACCGGTGGTCACGAACTGCAGATTGAGCGTGGGAATTCCGTCGGGACCGCGTGAAAACAGTTTGCGAAAAACGGGCACAAAGCCGGGCGAGCCCTCTTTGCTCATCCATTGCACTTTGTGTTCATCGCGCCCCGGGCGGAAGCCGAGCAGTTCGGTCACACGCGAATAGAACCAGCCGAGAGAACTCGGAAAGCGCATGGGCCGGAGCGCCTTGAGCCGCGCACCCTCGCCGATCGCCAGGAGACCTGACCACATGTCTCCGCACTGATCGAGCGTCAAGACGAGAGCGCGATCAAAATCGGAAGGATAGAAGGCGCTGGCAGCGTGGCAAAGGTGGTGTTCGAAGTTGACCACGGGAACAGCCGAGCCGGCGACGGCTCGAAACATGCGCAATTGCTCCAGCTTCCAGAAGAGATCGTCTTGCGATCCGCGGACGCCCCTGCCGCCGCTGGCAGGCTCGGCAAAGGCATTCCACTGACCGCCTTCGTCTCTCAGCCAGGCGCGCTTGGGGCGGCAGGCGACGCCGACGAGCGATAGCGAAGAGATCCGTACCTTAGCCTCGGCCAGGCAGCGATCGATCGCCATCTGTGGAATACCGGAAGCCGGCGTCCGGCTCAGCTTTTCCTCTTCGAGGGCCGCAATCGGCCCTTCGGCGCCGAGTAGTGCCGCGGCCGTGTCGTGTTCGAGGTCGGAAATGCCCAGTACCAGCATAGCTTTCAGGAAATTCAGGGGTGGCCCGCCGCACGGCCTGTCGCGCTGAAAGCGCGCCAACCGCAGGTCTCACCACCCTTCACGCCGGGATTGGCAAGGTCCGATCGAGCGGGCCTTGCGGCCGAAGGATGCGAGATTCACTCGAGGCCGGCGCTGCTACGGCGAACCTGCGGGAGCCGCCATCACCCCGGGCAGCGATTGCGCGAGCGCCGCCGCCACGCGCTCCGTGCCGCGTTCGTTCATGTGCGCGTGATCGATGAAGAAGGGGCTGATGTCGAAACTGTCCGGCTCACCGGCCGCGAGAGCGTCCTTGCTGCGAAGGAGCGGGATGCCATTCTTCTGCGCGTACTCGGCGAACTGTACCTGAAGCAGCCCCTGGTCGTCGTACTTGTGCGTCCGGCCGTCGAATCCGGCGAAGAGCAGGAACACGGGCTGGACGTTGTGAGCGCGCAGGTCGGACACAAAGCGGTCGAGAAACTGATTGTAGAGCGAGGTGGCTTCGGTCTCGGAGAGCTTGGTGAAGTTCGTGCCGGGAACCAGCTTTCCTTTGATGCGATCGTAGTAGTGCCGCGCCCAGTTCTCTACCACCAGGGTGTAAAGCGCAATGCTGCGAAGCTGGTTCTTCTGCTTCACCCGTGCGGCAAACTGGGCCTTGGCCGCCTCATCGTTGCCGAAGGACAGCATCCCGATCCCGCCCTCGTTAAAGCTGTATCCCACGATGACGACCTTCGGACGGATCCCAAGGTCCCACAGGTAGAGAAATTTCGCATCCTCAAGAGCGATCGGGTAGGCGTCTACGCCGCCATTGAGCACCGCATAGCGGCCCGGGGAGCTCTGGTCGAAGTCCTTCTGAAGGTCGGCCGCATAGGTGTGATTGTCATCCACGCCGTAGCCGTAGGTCACCGAATCGCCAAGGCACAGAATGGTGGGGTTGCCTTCCTGCAGGGCGCTCGCAGGCACCGGCCCTCCACGCAGGCCATAGCTGTCGATGCTGGACGGCGTCAGCGTGATCTTCTCCATGTACTTCTGATTGGGAATCGGGGTGAACAACAGGTTGCCGTGCCGCTCGTATATCAAGGCCCGGTGATAGCTGCGCATGCGGAGTGCAAACTCGACCACACCGAGAGCCAGCAAGATGAGGACGATCGAACGCACGTAAGGAGAAAAGAAAATCCGGCCGGCGGGCTTCTTCACCGAGGGATCCTCGGACAACGAGCGCGCGACGTAGGGAATATAGCCGAAAGTCTTGTCGAGGGTTACGATGGCGTAGCCGATGTACACGAGCGCCAGCAGCGGAACGATATTGAGCCAGTCGTACTGGATTCCCGGGATCCATTCCCGGCTGAAGATCACGAGCAGCAGCGCCACGACGAAAAGCACGCTGCGGAGCTTCCCGTGCCGCTCTGTGGTCGGAGTGCTCGCTGTCAGTATTTCGGCCATCGATCGTTAAGCCTCCCGAGATCAGATTCGCCGTGCGCGGGGTTGCGGCGCAGGGCGAGAGCCAGTGTCAGTCCGTTGGAAAACAGAGATTCGGCCGCCTATCCGTAAAGCAGCTCCTGTTGCGGTGACGTACCGTCGGTCGAAGGACGGGAAATGTGGATCATCTGCAGAGCCAGGAGCGTGAGATAGGCCGGATTCAGAAAAATATAGCGCCGCCACAAACGCTTGGGTTCCGCTCCGAGCCGGAACAGCCATTCGAGGCCCCGGTCTTGCATCCACTTCGGCGCTTGCGGAACTTCGCCGGCGAAAAACGGAAAGGCCGCTCCCACCGCCAGCACGGGCATGGAAAGCTCGTCCCGAAACTCGTAAGCCCACACTTCCTGCCGGGGACAACCCAGGCCCGCGAAAGTAATCGTGGCGCCCGAGCTCCGGATGCGCTGCACCAACTCCGCCTTCTCGGCGGCATTCAAACGCCGGAATCGCGAAGGCTCCATCCCGGCAATGATCAGGGCGGGGAAACGCTCCAACAGGAATTTCCTCATTCTCGCAAGCACATCCGGCGTGCTCCCATAAAAATAAACCGGCAGCCCTTCCTCCGCCGCGCGACGGCAGACCTTCAGCGTCAGGTTGGGGCCGTAGACGCGGTCCGGCAGCGCCGTAGCGTACATCAGATTCAAGGCCCAGCGCACCGGATGGCCGTCCGGGACCAGCAGATCAAAATGGTTGAGCCGGTACTTTTGCTCGCGGTTGCTGACCCCGGTCATCAGGCCATGAACCGCCAGGGCCGAGATGGCCGCTCCGCGCCGATCCTGCGCCGCCCGGATCACAAAATCGACGGCGGCTTCGTAGTCGACCGCGCTCATCAAGATGCCGAGCACGTTCCGTTTGCCTTTGTCGATCATGCCGCAGCCCAGCGTTCCCGGTTCAGCTCGTAAATCTCTTCCAGAATCCCGGGGACGTCGTATTCCAGCTTCCAGTCCGGGTAGTGCGACTGGAACCGTGCCAGATCGCCGATCCACCAGATGTGATCGCCCACCCGGTTCTCGTCCACATACTTCCAGTTCAGTTTGCGCCCGGAGATCTTCTCGCAGAGGTCAATCGCCTCGAGCATCGAGCAATTGCTGAAGCGTCCGCCGCCCATATTGTAAACCTCGCCTGGGCGCGGATTTTTTGCGAATTCGTGGAAGGCGCGGATGAGGTCGGCACTGTGGATATTATCGCGCACCTGCTTGCGCTTATATCCGAAGATGGTGTAGGGCGTGCCGGTGACAGCGCACTTCATGAGGTAAGCCAGGAACCCGTGCAGCTGGGTGCCGGAGTGATTGGGACCGGTCAGACAGCCGCCGCGGAAGCAACCGGTCCGCATGCCGAAATAACGGCCGTATTCCTGAACCAGGACGTCGGCCGCCACCTTGGAAGCTCCGAACAGGCTGTGCAGGCATTGATCGATCGACATGGTTTCGGGAATGCCCTGACGATACTCGTGGTTGGGCTCAATCTCCCACCGGGTCTCGAGCTCTACCAGCGGCAGGCGATTCGGGGTATCGCCGTAAACCTTGTTGGTGGACATGAAGATGAACGCCGCCTCAGGCACGAACTTGCGTGTCGCCTCGAGCAGAACCGAAGTGCCGTTGGCATTCACGGTAAAATCCACCAGCGGGGCGCGCGCGGCCCAATCGTGCGAGGGTTGCGCGGCGGTGTGGACGACAAGGGTGATCGCCTTCCCGTAGCGTTCGAAGACGCGGTTGACCTCAGCTTCATTGCGGATGTCGGCCGGGTAATGGGTGTAGCCGCGTACGTTGCGCACCAGTCGGTCACGAACCCAGTCCGTGGAAGCCTCCGGACCGAAGAACTCCGCCCGCATGCCGTTGTCAATCCCGGCCACGTCCATGCCCAGACCGGCAAAGTAGGTGACAGCTTCCGAACCTACCAAACCCGCCGAGCCCGTAATCACGGCGACACTCATAGTTGAGCCATTCCTCGAAAATTGAACTGGCGGCCGCGGGGCGCGTCAGCCGGCAGCCACGGCACCGCGTTTGCGGGTAATCGCCCAGTTATAGATCTCCATCAGGAGTGGGTGATTCCTCTCCGCCGTATACTTTGTCTCAAACTCGCGCCTCGCCTCGCCGCCCATCCGGCGCATCTCGTCGGGACGTTGCCACGCCCAAGCCACCCGCGCCGCCAATGCCTCTGCGTCCCCAGGCGGGAAATGGAGTCCAGTGCGATGGTCTTCGACAATCTCTTCCATCGCTCCCATGCGCGAGCAGATCACGGGGGTGCCGCAGGCGAAGGCCTCGCAGATCGTTACCGGAAACCCCTCGTACCACTCACTCGGAAACACCAGAAATCGCGCCCCTTGAAGCAACGCCAGGGTCTCCTCGCGCGGCATCTGGCCGAGAAACTCGACGTGACCGAGCCCGTAGGTCCGGGCCTGCTCCTGCAGGGCCTGCTGCTCGGGCCCGCTGCCGGCAATCTTCAGCGGCACCGGCTGATCGAGCTTTCCCCACGCCTCCAACATGGTAGCGGCGCGCTTTTCCGGTGACAATCGTCCGACAAACATTGCATAGTCACGGGTGGCGCCGCCCTCCCCCGGGTCGGGATCGACAAAATTCGGCTTGACCATCACCCGGTCCGCCGGAAGCCCGCCCTCGATCAGCTTGCGCCGGCCGAAGGGCGTCACGGCGATGAATCCATCCACATTGCCGGGCCAGGTCTTGAGCACCCGGTTGACCTTGATCATCGCGGCCACTACCGTCGTGTCCCGCCGCGAGCCGTGATAGCAGCCGTGCCGGATTCCCTCCCAGAGGCTGTGCTCCAGGCAGTCCTCGCAAACCTTGCCGTCGCGAAAGAAAACCGCCACCGGACAAAAGAGCCGGTAGTTCTGAAGGGTCTGCACCACGGGCACACCGAGCTCCTGGCAAGCCGAGAAAATCGAGGTCGAGATCGTGAAAAAAGTGTTGTGGACGTGAACCAGGTCCGGGCGCTCATCCTGAAGCAGCGTGCGGAACTCCCGGCCGCTCTTCGCGTTCCAAATAATGTCGAGCGGCGCGCGGAGGTGTGCCCAGGCGCCTGCCTTCTCGATCTCCTTATTGCTCCGTTGGTAGGCAACGACCGCGTGACCGAACCTCGTCAGTAAGCGGCATTCCTGCTCAAAGGTGGCGTCCTCTCCCCCCCGCTGCTGGTAGTAGTTGTGGACAACCAGAACCTTCACAATTTCCCTTGCTGGAGCGCCGGAGCGCGGAGCCCTCGCTCAGACTCCGACTCGCTCTTCTGCTGGGGATCCGGATGAGAACCCGCGCTTCGCAGACAAGTTGAGCTTTTGTCGGCCGACCGGGGTCGCTGGACCGCGCGCTCCCCCGGGGACTAACGCCGGAAGAAAAGCTTCGGAAGCTGGCCGGGGAGATATCGCGAGCGTCGCCTGAGATACTCGGCGTAGCCGATAGGAACAAAGAAGCTCAGGGGCGCATGCCAGCTCAGTTCTGTCATGAAGAACATCCGAATGGTCAAAACGCTCAAGACGCCAATCGCCTCGAGACACAGATCAGCATCCAAGCCGTCGGCGTTCTTGTTGCGAATGTACCGGACCAGGATCCACCAGGTCCAGACCATCACGACCACGACAGGGATGATCCCCCAGATTCCAGTGCCCACGATGATTTCAACCCAGTCACTGTGCATCGAGGCGGTCATCTTGTGACCTAACCTCGCCAGTACGCCAAAGCGCCCGGCGGCCCAGGCGCCGAGGCCCGTCAAGGCATTGTCGGTAAACTTTTCCCAGGCCACCGACCACCAGCTCAAGCGTGAACTGAGCGAAGTCAACTGCGCGGTGCTCTGTCCGCGCTTCAGGTATTCCCAAGCCAGCGTGCCCATCCCGCTCAGCACGAAGGTGACCGCGCCCGCGATGACAATGAGCGCGCCCTGCAAAACCCGGCGTGAGAACAGGAAGATGCAGAAGACGGCGAGCGCAAAGCCCATGATGGCCGAGCGGCATTGGGCGAACAACATCGTGGCGCACCCAAAACCGAATAACGCCAGGTACCACACCAGGTTCTTCCGTTGGCGCGTACACGGCAGCAGGCGGGCCAAAGCCACCGACGCGATCACCGCGCCATATTGTCCGATATCGTTCGAGGCCACGTCCGGGAATATGCCTTGCAACTGGACGCCGATCAGACCGATGCCCTGCTCGCCGTATTCGAAGTGGTTGCTGAGCGCGCTACCTGGATCGACCGGAACCCAAAACCAGACACAGCACAACAGGGCCCCGTAGAGCACCCACGTCCATTCAAACCAGGACTTCATCTCCTCGCTGTTCTTGATGACCAGAACGATCACAGCCAGGGTCGCGACATCAACCGAGTACTCGCAGGCCTTGTAGAGCGTCCATTCCCAGTAGACGGACCAAAGCGTGGAGAGCATGCAAACCATCGTGAACCAGGTCAGCACGCCCGGGATGCCTGTAATCAGGGAATTGAGCCAGTTGAGACGGCGCATCACGAGCTGCACGAGGAAGAGCGCACCCACGCCGCCCACCATCAGGATGCGAAAGCTCGCAGCCGAATCGACGGGGTTCGTGTAGGCCTCGCTCGAACTGCGCTTGCGGAAGATCAGCGCGCTGGCAAAGAGCATAAGCCAGACCAGATGCCACCACTTCAGCTCTTTTAAAAGCCTCAGGCCGCAAAAAATCCCTTCCCAAACCGCGACCGCCATAAAAATCGTGAGGGGAACGCCGCTCACGAACACGGCTATCAGAATCCATTCCCTGTAGCGGTGGTAGTGCTTCGCTACCATCTCCGAAACCAAGTCGGAAACGAGCATCGCCAGCAGCCCGAGCACAACAAAACCGGCGATGGCCAGTATTTTTCCCCATCGTTCGTTATTAGGACGAGGGATCGCTCCGTTGCCGAAGCCTCCCAGAACTACACCGTTCTCAGCCAAGCCGTACTCCCTCTTTCCTGACCGCCGTAGTCCTGCCAGCGGATCTGCCGGAAACTTGTCTCATCGCTGCCTCACATTGCTGAGCAGCTCACCGGCCGCGACGGGCCCTGTTTCAAGTGTGTAACCCATGCGCACCAAGCCGGCCCCCGCCCGGCGCTCGATCAGTTGCGCCTGCGACTCGGTGAGGCGCGCTCGCCAGCCGCCTGTCGATCCGCTGCGGATGAACCGCTTCTGGTCGGCGCGCTCGCGGCTGTAGGCGCTGGTTTGCGGTGCGAGATCTTCCTTCTCCTTCATCCGTTGCAGGTTGTTATTGGCGATCGCCTCGCGGATCGCCATGCGATCCCGGCTGACGCCCAGGAAGTCCAGAATCTCGCTTAAGGTGTCTTCCGTGTGAGCCTTCATCTCCTCGAATTTGACTACGAGGAGGCGGTCGTCTGCCGCCAGGGAAGAATCAAGCCACGACGCTACGTGGTCTTGCCAGGAGCCGTAGCCGTTTACGCGGCCCCTCAAGAATAGCATTACGAAGGCCTCGAAATCCTCGGAAATCCGCTCGTTGGCACTTTCGTACTCGAACTCGGAAATCACCACGTCACGCGTGTCGCGGACCAGGTAGACCGCCTTGCGATACTCGCTTCGGTAAGCTTCGTGGGTCTTGATCAGGCGGCCTCCGCCCGCGAGCAGGGGCGGGCAAGACTGCTGGCCGCCGACGTCCGGAATCATCTGATTCACACTGTCGAAGCCGGCCGCATCATCGCGCGTAAGGAGTTCGAGCAATAGAAAGCGAAGCCAGGTGCTTCCTGACCTTGGGTACGAAGCAACAAAGGCGTCGGTGGGCTTCAGGCCGCGATGGCGATAGCCGACCACCGGAACCCGCAAAGCCGTCCTGGACGCCTTTCGGCGAAGCACACGCAGAAGAGACATCTAAACTTTCCGCTTCCTTTTTCAGCCGGCTCCCCGCCGACCGAACCGCTGGGGTCAATACCGCCACCAACTGCACAGATATGCAACAAATCCACCCACCTGGCGGCGGATGCGGCGCAGAGTGCCGGGCGGCTGTGGCGCCTTGCGCCGCCTCGGCGCCGGGAAGGGCTTGGCGGCCGGGTATTCCCGATGCGATGTGCCTGCCATGAAGGACTCCTCTTCGCCTGCCACTACAACTCAGCCCGCGAGCACGGGGCTGCGCTCCGCCGAAACGGCCGCCGCCAGCGGATAGCCCATGCGGCGGAAAGCGTCTCCCGCGGACGCATCGATCATCTGCAACTGTTCGTCGGTCAACTTCTCCCGCCAGCCGCCCACCGACCCTTTGCGGACAAACCGGCCCTCATCGCCGCCTTTGGCCTGGTGGAGCGTCTTCGACTGCGTTTCCTTCTCGCGCATCCGCTCAAGCGTGTTGTTGGCAATCGCCGAACGGATGACCTCGGGCCGAACCGGAACTCCAAAGAAGTCCAGCATGCGACTGATGGCCGATCCCATGTCTTTTCGCAGGTCCTCGAACTTCAGGAGCAGCAGGTCGCCCCGGTGCGGCAGAGGCGATTCCAGCCAGGAGTCGATGTGCTTCTGCCAGGCGCCAAAGCCGCTGATCTTGCCTTGCAGGAACTTCGAGAGGTATTCGTCAAACTCGTCGTACAGAATGCCCAATTCCTTCTCCCTCGAATACTGGGAGAAGATCACGTCGCGCATGTCCCGAACGAGGTAGACCGCCCTGCCATACTCGCGCCGGTAGGGCTCGTGCGTCTTGATCAGACGCCCCTCGCCCGGAAGCAGTGGACGGGCCAGCCACTGAATGCCATTCTCGGGGATGCCACGGTTGACGTTGTCAAAGCTGGAGGTTTCTCCCGCCAGGATCTCGTACAGCACGAAACGTGTCCACGTGCTGCCGGACCGCGGATACGACGCGAGGAAAATGTCGCTGGTATCCAGCCCGCGGTTGCGCAACCAGATCAGCGGGGCGCGGAACCGCGTGCGCGCCGCTTTGTGACGGAACCTCTTGAAGGCTACGCTCATGTGATAGTCTCCACGACTGAAGAGGACGACCCGACCTTTCCTCTCGACGAGCACTTCGGCGATTCGATCCCCTTGCCACGTGGAACCCCTGCGTTTCGCGATCCCGCTCCGGTCCACGCGCGGTCGCCTGCCGCTGTTTCCGAGCCCCCCTTAGCGTCTGGCGAGAGGGACATATTATACGCAATTGGGGCCTGTCTCGCCAATGGTTTTTACTGCTTTTGCAACACTTACTTAACTATATATTACACGGCCCGTTGGCTTTGCGCGGTGACCCGTTAAAAACCGCCGCATTGAACGCGTAGCGTCAAGCAGCCCGAGTCTTCAGTCTCGCCCGCAACCCTCGCGTCCGGCGATTAGGATTTGAAATCCATCATGACCGGCGACGGGCCGTCAAATCGGCAAGACCAGCCGGACTGAGGCAAGGAGTTAGGCCGCGCCCGAACCGCGGAGCACTGCGGGAATTGTCTGGGCCAGGATCTTGAAGTCGAGCCAGAGCGACCACTTGTCAATGTATTGCATATCGAGCTCCATCCATTGCTCAAACTGAATCGAGCTTCTGCCGGTAACCTGCCACAGGCAAGTGATTCCCGGACGAACGCTGAATCGCCGGCGCTGCCAATCTTTATCGAAACCCTGGTAGTCCCGCACCGGCAGGGGCCGGGGGCCCACCAGGCTCATCTCACCCTTGAGGACATTAATGAGCTGCGGAAGTTCATCGATGCTTGTTTTTCGAAGGAATTTTCCCACCGCCGTGATGCGCGGATCGTCTTTGATCTTGAAGACGGGGCCGCTGACTTCGTTCAAGTGCTCGAGCGCCGCAAGCTTTGCCTCTGCGTCCGGCACCATGGTTCGGAACTTGAACAGCGAGAATTTCCGCTTGTTGAGGCCCATACGCTTCTGAACGAAGAACACCGGGCCTTCGGACCCGGCCTTGATGAGGATAGCCACCACGACGAAGAGGGGCGCCAGGAGAAGCAGGACCGCCAGTGACACCGTAAAGTCGATCAGGCGCTTCATGATCATGGGCCAGCCGTCGGGCGTTCCGGTGTAAAGCGTGATCAGGGCGGACCCCTCGAACTCCTCCGCCCTGGAACGGGCCATCTTCATGTCGAAGAGCGCTGAAGGGAACCGCATGATGATGCCCTGCTCCTCGCAAAGCGAGGCGATCCGCGAGGCGTGAAAGTAATAGGACCGGATGGGCAGGGCCATGGCAACCTCATCCACGACGGTGTGCCGGATGAAGTTAGGAAGATCGTCCAGACTGCAGACCACGTCATAGCCCGCCTTGTGGACCTCGTCGATGCCCTCCCAAGGGTCGTCGGCAAAGCCGATCACGCGGTAACCAAGCTCCGGAGTGGCCTCCGCTTTGCGAGCGAACTCCAGCGCCCGCGCGTTCGTTCCCACCACCAGCACCAGCCTCAGGTTCCGGCCCCGCACCCGAACCTGCTTGAGCGTATAGCGCAGCGTGAGGCGGCTGATCACGACCAGGGTCGTGCTGACCGCCCAGAAGACCGTCAGGAAGACCGGCGTCACCATGCTGATGTGAAACAGCAGCGCCGCCACCAGCATCAGACCACTGGCGAGCGAGGTGGCCTTGATCACATTCTTCATTTCGGCGCGCGGGTTGTCGAGACGGTGCGAAAGGTAGAGACCGAAGGAAGAGAACGTGACGTGCCAGACCGTCAGCAGGGCGAGAAAAATCAGGAAGTCGTTCACCCGGATGCGCATGGAGAGGAACGACGTGATCGAAGCCGCGTCCGTATCGTAGAGCACCGGCAGGGTGGCGAGGCCGAAGGCCAGCACCATGAGCACCACGTCAAAGAGCTTGAACGCGGTCAGAAGAGCTTGTCGTCGCGGATGGCTCACGGGTGAACCCTTTCCACAACCGCACAATCACAGGGCCGGCTGCGCAACCAGCACCCCGGTGTCGCGCAGTTTGGTCCTGAAGTACGAGACCGCCTTCGCCAGGCCCTCGTTCAGGCTGACTTTGGGCGTCCAGCCGAGCAGCGTTTGGGCCTTGGTGATGTCGGGGCGCCGCTGCATCGGGTCGTCAACCGGCAGAGGCTCGAAGACCACCGTGCTGGAACTGCCGGTTTGCTCGATGACTTTGCGGGCCAGTTCCAGAATCGTTACCTCTTCCGGATTGCCCAGGTTGATGGGGCCGGTCTGGTCTGAGACCAGAAGCCGGTAAAGGCCATCCACCAGGTCACTGACGTAGCAACAGCTCCGCGTCTGGCGGCCATCGCCGTAAACGGTGATCGGACGCCCCTCAAGCGCCTGGGGGATGAAATTCGGCAGCACGCGGCCGTCATCGAGGCGCATGCGCTCGCCGTAGGTATTGAAGATCCGCGCGATCCGGACCCTTACGCCGTGCTGGCGGTGGTAGGCCATGGTAATCGCCTCCGCAAACCGCTTTGCTTCGTCGTAGCAACTGCGCGGGCCGATGGGATTGACGTGCCCCCAGTAGGCTTCCGGCTGGGGATTGATCTCAGGATCGCCGTAGACTTCCGAGGTCGAAGCCAGCAGGAACGCGCTCTGATACGCCTTGGCGACCCCCAGAGCGTGATAGGTCCCGAGACCCCCGACCTTCAAAGTATGGATGGGATGGCGCGCGTAGTCCTTGGGGCTGGCGGGGGAAGCCAGATGCAAAACATAATCGAGGTGATTGCCGGGGTCTAATCGGCCGTCTGTCCGGCTGCGCAACTGAGGAAGGTCGATCGGCCGTGTGACATCGTGCTCGACAAAAACGAAGCGAGGATGATCCGCCAGTTGGCTGACGTTCTCGCGCCGGCCCGTCAGCAGGTTGTCAATGCAGATGACCTCGTGCCCTTCCGCAATCAGCCGCTCGCAGAGGTGCGATCCGACAAAACCCGCGCCCCCCGCGACCAGGCTCCGCAAAGGTCTCTTTCCGGAATTTGGGAACTCCGCCATCATCGGGGCGCCTCCGCCGCTCCTTGGCTCGGATCGAATTACTTCGCGCTCGTGGCCACCGCAGCCGGTTGCCGGCTGCCACGGCCCATGCTGAAGTATTCGAAACCAGCTTCCTGCATCGCAGCCGGATCCAGGAGATTGCGTCCGTCAACAAGAACGGGCACCTCCATGGACTGCTGCACTTTCTTCCAATTAAGCTTCCGAAACTCGTCCCACTCCGTCGTGATCACGACGGCATGCGCGCCGCTCGCCGCCTCGTAGGCGGAACGGCAGTAGTCCACCCGTCCCGGCGCTTCCGGGTACACCTGTTGCGCGTTCGGCATTGCCTCGGGATCGTAGAGGCGTACCGCAGCCCCTTCCTTCAGCAATTCCTCCACAACGCGCAAGGCCGGCGATTCCCGGATATCGTCCGTAAGAGGCTTGAAAGCGAGCCCAAGGACCGCGACCGTCTTGCCCCGCATCACCCAGAGGGCGTGGCGGAGCTTGTCCATAAAGACTTCGATACGCCGCAGGTTGACCTCTTCTACTGCGCGCAGTACACCGCAGGGCGCGCCATGCTCCTCGCCCAGGTAAATCAGGGCCCGCAGGTCCTTGGGAAAGCAGTAGCCCCCGAAGCCGATGCCGGCGTTCAAAAACTGCTGGCCGATCCGGGGATCAAGGCCGATGCCGCGCGCTACGCTGGCCACGTCGGCCCCTACGGCCTCGCACAAATCCGAGATCATGTTGATGAAGGAGATCTTGGTCGACAAAAAGGCGTTGGCCGAGTGCTTGATGAGTTCCGAAGTGGCGAGGTCGGTGACCACAATCGGGCACTTCAGGGGACGGTAGATTTCCTCCAGCAGCTCACGCGCCTGATCCGATTCAACTCCGATCACGATGCGCTCCGGGTGGAAGAAATTCTGGATTGCCTTGCCTTCCTGCAGAAATTCGGGGTTGGAGGCCACGTCAAAACGTGGGGCTGGCGCCTTGGCGCCGGCGCGCGCTGCGCGCCCGTTTACGCCGTTGGCCGATGGCTCCGTACGGGCGTAACGGGCGATCGTGCGCTTGATACGCTCGGCCGTCGACGCGGGTACCGTGCTCTTCTCTACGACCAGCTTGTAGCCGTTCAGGTTCCGCGCGATCGTACGCGCCACCGCCTCGATCTGGCTCAGATCGGCGGCTCCGTCGTCGCGCTGGGGCGTGCCCACGCAAACGAAGACCACACGCGCGGCCGCGATGGCCGCGTCAACATCCTTGGTAGGCTGGAAGCGGCCACTCGCCAGATGCTTCGTCAGAAGCTCCTGCATCTCCGGCTCGTAAAAAGTGGCCTTGCCGGTTTTCAACTGCTCGATTTTATCAACGGCGTCGTCGGCGCCCAAGACCTTCCAGCCGAGCTCCGCAAAACCGAGCGCCGTCGGCAATCCCACATGCCCCATGCCCAGTACCGCGATGGGCTCCTTCCGGCGGCCATTCGACCTTTCATCCCGAACTACAGCCATCGTGCTTGACCCTCCTCTATGAGTACGCTTCCCGGAAACAATGCCGTGTCAATGCCCTAATCTCTCGGAAGCGCGACGGAGCCTCGGGCGGAGCGGGGAATTCCCCTCAAAATTGTGGTACCCAGGTCATGCAGTACCGGCGAATTTGGAGCGGGCTCCCCCTTTTGAGAACAGGCTTTCCTGCCGGCGCTCACCGGCGAACTGCCTGCCGCACGGGTGAGCGCGGTCATACACCGAAAGACTCTTATAGCTTGCCGTAGATGGCGGCTGGAACCGGAAAACGCCGCTTGTTCAAGACGGCCCCGAGCAGACGGACGTGACCGACTTCGATAATCTCCTTGGCCCGGCGTGCCGCCTCGCGGCGAGTGGAGTTGGACTGCAGGACCAAAATGATCCCATCCGACAACTTTCCGAGCGCCACGGCGTCCGCGTACAGGTTGACCGCCGGCGAATCGATCAAGACGTTGTCGAATTCCGAACGTAACTCGGCGATGCGCGTGCTCAGGGCTTCCGACGTCAGCACGCTGTAAACGTTCGAAGCCCCGGCGCCCGCCGTCATGACCCAAAGCCGCCCGCCATTCACGGGCTGCATGAAATCTCGAACCGGCCCGCTCTGGGTCACGGCCTCCGCCAGACCCTTGTTGTTCTGCATCCCAAAATGCCGGTGTAACGAAGGTCCACGAAGATCGGCGTCGACGATACACGATGTCCCCGACTGACTGACTTCCTCGGCCAGCGTCTCGGCAACCCGGGTGCAAACGGTTGTGCAGCCGTCCCCCGGGCCGACAGCGGAAAAAACCACCACCCGCGGAGCATCGGGGCCAGGTACCAGGAATACCCTTTGAACCAGCCTCAATGCTTCCTGGTTCGTGAAACCGTCGGGCTGCTCCGCCAGGTACCCGCCACCGCTGTTGCGGCCGCCCGTCAGGGATTCCTGGTCTTTCTGCGCTCTTTGTAAGAGTTCGAAGTTTTTGCTCAATGCCTTTCCCTCCGCATCGCTATGAACTTGGTATGACGATTATCAATTCGTGATTTTAATGAACCATACGATCCCGCAAGCGGCTCGCGAGAGACCCTACCGTTTCCTTCCAATCGGATCCCGAGGCCCACGCCGCGCCCGCTCCGTTTCGCTGTCCGGACGCCGAGGGCGCATGGGGCGGCCGCGCCGCCGACGGGAGGCGGTCGAGCATCACGGCCCAACCGTTGGCTCCGGTGCGATCCTGCTGCTGCGGTGCCTGCATGCCATCCGCCTCAGCCGGGCCGACGGCCACGCCCGTCTCGGCCGCCAGCATTTCGAGGCTAAGATCGCCGGCCACCTCGCGCACGATGTCAGCGTCGATGGTCTTCCTGCCGCCGGCGTAACCGAGCGAAAGCGCGTTAAAGCAGATGTTGTTGATGTTCCGGGGTATGCCTCCGCTTAAATCAGCTACCGCGCTCACCGCCCGCCGATGGAAGAGCGGGGAGCCGGAATAGCCGGCAACGCGCAAGCGATGATCGATGTAATCACCCGTCTCATCCACTCCGAGCGGCCGCAAACGAATGAACATCGAAACGCGCTGACGCAACTGAACCATGGAGGGCCGGGCTAATTTCTCCGCCAACTGCGGCTGACCCGCCAGGATGATGTGCATCAGCTTCTCGCGCGGCGTCTCAAAGTTGGAAAGCATACGAACGAACTCAAGCGCAGAATCTTCCAGGTTTTGCGCTTCATCGACCACCAGCACAAATTTTCTGCGGGCCTGCAGCTCCTCAATAAGAACCTGATTGAGCCGCGACTGCAAACTCACCAGGTCCTCACGGTCACCGGCGCCCAAGCCGAGATCCAGCAGGATGCTGCGCATGAAATCGCGCGCGTCGCACTGAGTCTGAAATAGGAAGACGGTTCGCGCCGCGCCGCCCAGCCGCTCCAGAAGCTGGAACAGCAGCGTTGTCTTCCCCATTCCGGGGGGAGCGATCAACGACAGGAAACCCCTGCCCGATTCGATCCCGTAAACCAGGGAAGCCAGAGCCTCTCGATGGCCCGGACTAAGGTACAGGAATCGGGGGTTGGGCGTCACGCCGAAGGGCTGCTCGCGCAGCCCATAATGATCCAGCAGCATGGCCCAACCTTAATGTCCGTTCTTCTGCACAGCCCCGACCGCGGCCTCCTCGCCGCTATCCGGAATCGATGCAAACACCGGAACGTCCAGAAACTCCTGAACCTCGTCGGGCGTGCGGAAGGATGGGTCGAGGTAATCGACCACGAAAGCGAGACAGATGGCGATGATCACCGCCAGCACCACGGCCAATGCCACCAAGACCAGAGGATTAAACGTCGGAATCACCGGCACGGTCGGCGTTTTCACGATGGTGACGTTGTCGATCTGGCGCTTGTCCAGCATGTCCTCCATCCGCCCCTCCTCGCGCTTCGTGAGGTAGAGCAGATAGTTGTTCTGCATGGCGCTGACTTCGCGCTGCATGTCATTCTGGATCATCGCCTTGTAATCGTAAGCCAAGGCTTCATCCTTATACTCTTTGACAATGTCCTTTTCCACCTTCAACTGCTCGGCCTGCCCCGCCAATTGAATCCTGTTCCCTGCATTTACCTGGTCCAGGTACAGCACGATGGGATTGGGGCCGGTGCTGGCGTCATGCACGGGCTGGTTCTGCTGCTCTGCGATGGCCTGTGTCGCCTCCTGGATCTGCGTGTCAATCGACTTCACCAGCGGGTAACTGGGATCGTATTTCACCAGCAACGAGGTACGCTGCAGTTCCAGATTCACGAGTGAGGCCTTGAGTTGCGCCATCAATTGGTAGTTATCCGAAACGGTCTGCGTGGTGTCCATGCGCGGCGCGAGAACTGTCCTCTGGTCGTCTCCGGACTGCAACTGCCCCCGGTTCGCGGCCTCTCCGGCTTCCGTGGTGCGCTGATTCGAGAGGAAATTGCCCGCTTGATTTACGCTGATGACCATGTTCGTCTGCGAGTCCACGGCGTCGTTGGCCTTCTGCCACTCATACATCGCCCGCTCATCGCCGTACAGCCGCTTCTTGTAATCGTCCGTTTGCGTCGAGAAGAAGTCGAACATCTTCTGCGGGCGCCAGGCGGCATTGTGCTTTGCCAGATAAAAGCCCGTAAGAGCGCGCGTCACGCAGGACGCCATCTTCGGGTCCTTGGAGGTGTAGGCGATGGTGAGCATGTTCGAGCTCTTGACCTCGTCGATTTCGAGGTCGTCGTTGAGCTTCGACACTGCTTTGGGGATCAACTGGTCCCAATAGCCTGGCACCGTCTTATAGACCCACAACTTCGCGGGCGTGTACCACTTCGGGATGCCGTACTGCAGTTGGCAGGTGACCACCACGTGCTGCAGGATGTCGTCGGTGGTGAGCAACTCGATTTCGGAGTTGATCGCCTCCTCAACTCCGTCGTTGTCGCCCGGAAGCGTCGGCCGCGGGCTCTGGTCAGCCGTAATGGTGGCCGGAGTGCGCGTCCAGGGCCGCACGGCGATCTCCGAGTCAGACTCGTAGATGATACCGAACAGCATCACGGCGAGCACGCCGCCGAGCAGCGACCAGACGAAAGCCTGGCGAATGAGACGCCGCCGCCGGAAGGTAACTGCCACTGAGTCCCGCGATAGGGACTGAATCGTTTGGTGCAGGCTCTTAAAACTGCTTTGTTCTTCCATCCTATCCTCCATCTCGACAGGTTCCGCTGGGCGGCGACCGTCAGACGCCATTGGTATTAAGGTATGTAAGTGCTCGTCGTGTTCGCATTGAAGTTGATACGGAACAACTGATAAGGCAACAGGTACGGCAGGTACGGCTGTACTTTAGAAAGACGGTTCTTCGGGACAAAAACCATGTCTCCGGGCTCGATGTGAAGGTCTTCCGCCAAATCGCCCGCAGTCAGCATCTTCTTCACGTTAACAACCCGGGCCGAAACCCAGTCATCCGACACGCGCCGGAAAAGCAACACGTGGGAGTGCTTGGAAGTGTAGGTGAACCCGCCTGCAATCTCGACCGCCTGGGTCAGCGTTGTGTCGCCGTGGAGATCGTACTTGCCGGGCTTGCCCACCTCGCCCCCTACAATGAAATAGGGGTTCTCGAAAGTGCTGAGTCCGACGGCGATGATGGGCTTGTGCAGGATGCTTGCGTAGGCCTGTTCGAGCGCTGTCTTGCACTCCGCAATCGTCATGCCCACCACGTGCATCTCGCCGACCGTGATCAGCGTGATGTAGCCGTCAGGTTGAACCGTGACGTTCTCGTCGTATTCCGGAGTGAAAGGAAAGTCGAGGCTGATGACGTCGCCGAGCTCGATCCGATAGCGCTGATTGCGGCGCTCGAGCAGCGGGGCCGGGGTCTGATTGTCCCCGCCTGCGGCCGTGGCCGCAACGGGCGCCGCCGATGGAGCGGTGACTGCGTTCGCGCCCATGGTTCCGTGCGCGGCGGTCAGTTTCGACGCCGCCTGCGTGCCCGGCACCGGCGGCTGATCCTGTGCGTATCCTAAGCAGCTTATGAAGGCGATTGCGACAACTGCGGAAAACACGTTTCTTTTTATCATTGCGCTTCCTTCCTCACGCCCGGTCGCTTGGCTCTCGACCCAAAGCGCATCCGCGTCAGGGATATGAATCACTTAATCGAGGGCATTGTGCTCAAGTGCCCAAACGTATCCGCCGTCCCCCGACCTACGATTAAACAGGACTCCGGAAAACACTACCAGACGGCCCCTTCGATTCCAGCAGCACACTCCCCCTGAGGCCGTCCAGCATGCCACCAAAGGTCTTTCGGTGTCAAGTGAATGCTGATGTAATACACTAGTAAGTTACCGCGTCAACCGAACCGGTCACCGGCCGGCGACCTCGAATATCCGGGCAGGAGCAGCATGAGGCTGGCGGCCAGCCCCGTCGCCCCGCCGAGAAGCTTCAGCAGCGATACGTAAGAACCGGTCAGATCGAAGGCGCGCCCCAGGATGACCGGCCCGAGGCCGCCCGCGATCGCGTAGAAGGTCCAAGTGAAGCCGTAGAGCGTGGAAAAGGACCGCAGGCCGAAGTAGCGGGTGAGCAGGTACGGGGTGATATCTGCCTCCCCGCCCATCCCGAGTCCCATCAACGATGCCGCCACCAGCCCGCCGGACAGGGACAATGCCCCGGCCAGCAGCCAAATGCCCGCCGCCGAACCCATAAGCATCACAAAGGCGACCCGCGAGCCGGGAAAGCGGTCGAGCAGCGGCCCCACGAGCAGCCGGGCGCCCAGGCTGCTGGCCCCGAAGATGGAGGCGCTGAAGGCGGCGCGCTCGGGGCTGATCCCTCGATCCGTCAGCAGGGCCACCAGATGGGTGACGGCCCCGTTCAGGCTGACCGAACTCAGGAACAGCATGGCGACAATCACCCAGAACGGAAACGATCTTAGCCCTTGCTGCCACGAGACGCCGGCCTCGAGGCGGGCGCGGGCTCCGTGCTCGACGTGGTCGCACTCCCGAACGTAGCGCCAGGTCAGCGGCAAGCCCAGCAGCAGGCTGACGCCGCCGAGCGCCAGGTAGCCGGCGCGCCAGCCCCAGCCGCCGATCAAGCTTTCCGCCATCAGGGGCAGAACGATCGATCCGAGGCCTGAGCCTGCCATGACCAGGGACAGTGCCGTACCGCGACGCGCCGAGAACCAGCTCGACACCACGCGCGAATAGCCCATCTGGGTGGTGGCGTTCCCAACCAGACCGAGCAGGATACAGGTGGCGTAAAACGCCCACAGATGCGGCCCGAGGAAGGCCAGGGAGATGATGCCGCAACCGAAAACCGCCATGAAGGGCAGGATGATCCGGCGGGGATCGGTGCGGTCGAGCCACCGCCCGAGCGTCGGCGAGCACACGGCCACCGTCAGTGCGGCGAAGGCGAAGCCGCTCGAGATGGCTTCGCGGCTCCAGCCGAATTGCGCTCCGAGGGGTTTGAGGAAGACGCTGAAGGTGTAAACAAACAGGGAGCCGAACCCGGCCATCACGCCCAGGTTCGCCGCCAGCACCACGCGCCAGCCGTAGTAATCCCGCTCCGACTCCCGACGCTCGGCGGCGCTACTTTCGGATGTAACCATGATGAGCCGTGCGCGCGCCGAACTCCCGATGGGCGTCCTCGGACATGGGGTGCACGCCGCAGGCATCGATCCAGCGGTTATAAAAGTTGAACAGGGCGCAGACCGTTATGGCGTCGTAAAGGGCCGCGTCCGTCCAGCCCGCCCCGCGCAGCGTCTCGATGTCGGCAGCCGTGATGTCCGGCGAATTCTGGTTCACCCTGGCGACGAAGCGCAGCAGCGCCTTCTCATTCTCCGGAAGCCCGGAGCTTTCGAGGTCCCGGAGGGCACCCTCGACCAGTTCCCGGCTGCCGAGAAGTTCCGCCGCAACTGCGGCGTGGTACTTCGTTCAAAACGGGCATTGATTGCGCGCCGAGGTGAAGGCGGCGATCAACTCCCGCAGGCCCGGGCTGAGCGGAGAGTCACCACGCATCACGTCCTGGGTGAACCGCGCGAGATGGTCTGTGGCCGCCGGGCGATAGGCAAACAGGTGCCAGATCTGCGGGTACTCCGCCCCCGCCGACTGCAGCGCTCGAATGCCGTCGGCGTGAGGCCCTGGCTGCGGATGTGCTTCCAGGCCCGGCAGGAACATGGGCTTCATCTTCATTTGTGTAGCCATTCAGGTTCCATGTCGGCTGAATACCGGGGCAGCCCGGGCGATGGCTCAACCGGCGGCCTTAATCTGCCGCCTCGACTTTGTCAATCACGATGGCTTTGGAGCCGCCCTTCGTGTAGACCTTGCCGGTTACGCTGACCATTTTGCCGGCGTAACTCATCAGCTTGTCGTTCTGCCCGGTCGCCGGCGTATCCGCGGAGATGGGCCAGTAGATCGTTCCCGCTTCCGTCTGGATCACGAGGTCAGACCCGGCCTTGGCGCACGCGATCGCGCAGTCGGGACTGATCGGTTTCTTGAGATGTTTGGTGAAGGTGCACGCCGAGTCGATCACGTAACCCTTGATGGTCTCGGGTGACGTGCCGGCCTTGGCCCCTGCCGCCGCCTGTGCGCGCACCACCTGGCTCGCCGCCAAGCCCGACGCCAGTACCGCGACTGCCAGAAGCAACCTTGTGCACAACCGTTTCAGTTTCATGTGTCTCCTCCTGCTGGGAATCATCCCACACTGCGGGAATCGGATCAAAACAGAAGCTTCAGTGCGAACTGGATCTGCCGCGGCGGCAGCGCGCTCTGGACCTGGCCGAAGGTCGGGGAATTCAAGTCGTCATTGGGCACGGCGAAGTTCACCCGGTTCAGGATATTGAACATCTCGGCGCGAAACTGCAGGGAAGTGCTCTCACGCAGGCGGAAGTCCTTGAGCAGGGCGAAGTCCCACTGCGCGATTCCGGCGCCCTGCACGATGTTGCGCCCGGCGTCGCCGAACGTGCCAAGTTGCGTGACGCGTTGAAAGGCCGACGTGTTGAACCATTCCGCGGCGGTCTTCGGGCCGTCGTTGGGATTGCCGACCAGGTTCGGCCGGTCGCCGACGAACCCGGAGATCTCCGGCGCCTGGCCTTGCAGCGAAGGATCACTGGAATCGTAGACCGTGAACGGCGTGCCGGTGGATGCCGAGAAGATTCCGTTCAACTGCCAGTTGCCGAGCGCGTATTGATACCAGTTCTGCGATTGCCGCCAGAATGGTAGCTGCCACTGGTAACTGAACACCAGCCGGTGCCGGGCGTCGAACAGCGACCGGCCGTATTCGGCCTCAAGGTCCCCGGGGTTCTGCGCCAGATCGTTTTCGCCGGCCACCAATTGCGGCGAGCTTCCGCTGATGTTGAAACTCGAGACGTCGTCGAGGGTCTTCGAATAGGTGTAGGACGCCAGGAACGCCATTCCGTATCCGAATCGTTTCCGCAGGCTCGTCTGAAGTGCGTTGTAGTCCGAATTGGCGATGCCGGCGATCTGCCCGATCGAGCCGTAGGTGCAGCTATTGGGGTTGGCCGGCGTGCAGCCCGAATAGGGCCGGTAGAGATTCACGTTCTGCTGCTCACCGCTGACGCACGAGCTGTACTGGCTCGCGGGCACGGTCGAGCAGAGCGTGGCGGGATCGCCTTCAATGAAACGCGGAAGGTGGGTGCCCTTTGTGCCCACGTAGCCTACGTCCAGCAGCCAGCTCTGTCCGAAGGAGCGCTCCACCGTGAAGTTCCAGTCCTGCGCGTAGGGGACCACCAGGTTGGGATTGAGCGTCAGCAATGTAAGAGTCTGGGCGCCGTTGAAGACGGGCGCAAAAGGATTCGAGCCTGCCGGGAGCGGGCTGGCAAAGTTCGGGGGAAAGTTCTCCTGGATCGTCTTGAACCACGGCGGCGCGCTTTCCGGCGTCTGCGTGGGTCCGCCTTCGCCGTTATAGTAGGGATCGTAGAAGATTCCGTACGCGGCGCGGACCGCCCAGCGTCCGGTGCCGGTCGGATCCCAGGCGAAGCCGACGCGCGGCGCGAAGGCGCGGTAGTCTCGCGGCACCAGGCCCGGGCCCACGCCCGGATCACCCGGATAGAGCAACCCAGGCGGCGCCGTCGGCTCAACCTTCGACTGCGCCCCGGCCTCAAACAAGGCGGTTTGGTTGTGAATCTCGCTGTAAGGTTGCGGCAATTCCCAGCGCAGCCCGATATTCAGCGTCAGCCGCGAGGTGGCTTTATAGCCGTCCTGCACGTAGAGATTCTCGTTGCTGGCGCGCAGGCCCCGAGGCAGTTGGCCTCCGCCTTGCAGGAAAACCACGGGCTGGCCGATCAGAAAATCCGCGAAAGCGTCGCCCACGATCGGCACCGGCGCGAAGACGAAGAAGCCGTTCGAAGCGATGCCCAGCACGTTGTTGATCTGATCGCGCTGGAGCCCGCCGCCGAACTTGATTTCGTGCTTGCCTCGCACCCAGGTCAGGGAGTCCGTCACTGAAAACGTGTTCTGGTAGCTGTCGTCGGGCCCCGTAATGGGATTGCCGACCGAGGCGTATCCGCTTATTTCCACGAACGGCGGCCCGGCCTGTTCCGGCAGGGTCGGCGAGTATTGGAAGCCGAGCGACGAAAGCGAGGTGTGATTGGTCGCCTCGCCGAACAGCAGTTTGTTCCTGAGGAACGAGAAGCGCGCCACATTGACCACCGACGGCGAGAACGTATGCGTTTCCTCGAAGGCGATGTTCTGGGCGCGAAAGTCCTCGCCGACGGGGAAACCCGGCACGTTGGCCCCGGCGATCGAAAGCGGATCGAGTTGCGAGCCGTTCGTGAACAGATAATGAACCGAAAGCGTGTCGCGCGTTGAAATGTAATGGTCGATGCGCGTGCCGAACTGGTCGCTGCTGTTGTGCAGTTCCTGCGTGGTGTCGTAGGCGTTCGGGCCGTAGGCCGGCGAGTTCGGCAATGGGTAGAACGAGAGCAGGTTTTGCGACACCGGGTTCAAGTAATAACTTGGCAGCATGTTATACGGGATGGGCTGCGGCGGCGAAGCGAAGACGTTCACCAGTTGAGTGCCGGTGGGGCTGGTGCAGAATCCCTGCGGGCTATACGTGGAGCACAACGCCGAGAAATCGCCGGTTCGTTCCGCTTCGGTCGGCACCGTGGTGAGCTGGCTCTCGCCCTGCCGGTTGCGGTATCCCTCGTAGTAGGCGAAGAAGAAGGTCTTGTCGTGCTGGATGGGACCGCCGAACGTGCCGCCGAACTGATTCTGCTTCAGCGGGTCGGTGTCCGCCGAGAAGAAGTTGCGCGCGTCCAGAGCGTCGTTGCGGAAGAAGTCGTAAACGTCCCCGTGAAACTGGTTGGACCCCGAGCGGGTCACGATGTTCGTGGTCGAGCCCGAGTTGTGGCCAAACTCGGCGGAGGCCGTATTGGTCAGGATGCGAAATTCGGCGATGGCGTCCGGCGGCGGCCGGAGAACGAACCCAGCGTTCACGGTATTGTAGTTCTCGTCGCCATCCACCAAAAACTCATTCGATTCCGGCCGCTGGCCGTTCACCGCGTAAGACTGGCCCTCGCGAAGCGTGCCTCCCGCGACCTGAAGCCCTTGCGTGAGCGGGGCCGCGCCCGGCAGCAGCAGGCCGAGCTGCGAAAAGTTGCGGCCGTTGAGCGGCAGGTCGAGAATCTCGCGGCCGTTGACCGTCTCGCCGAGGTCGTTGGTGGTCTGCAACTGCGTCGCGTCCGCCTGCACCTCCACCGTTTCCTGCGTCGAGCCGATGGCGAGATGTAACGGCACCACGGCCACTTGGTTCACGCTCAGGCTGATCCCTTCCTGGGCATACTTCTCGAAACCCGGCGCCGCCGCCTCCACGCGGTAGTGTCCGATCGGCAGCAGTACCAGCAGGTAATTCCCCTGCGAGTCGGACTGGGCCTCGCGCACGAAGCCCGTTTCGGCCTGAGTGGCCTGAACCGTGGCGTGGACGATGGCGGCCCCGCTCGGGTCCGTGACGCTGCCGCGAATGCTCGCCGCGTCCTGCTGGGCGTTCAGAAATCCGGCCGCCCCGGCCACTGCAAGCACGGCCATAAGGGCCCGGCACAGGTTGACACCCCGACGCTGATGCATGAACTCTCCTTTGCGCGGATCGCCGGTCACGGAGCTGACGGTGAACCCCGATCGGCGTCCGAACTGGGTTTGACTTGGGGAGGCTCGCGCCTGGAGGGTGACCCGTCTTCCCTCCGTGTAAACGAGCCGCAGGATTGAATCCTCGCGTTCCTGGCGCAGGCCATCCCCGTTTCAAACGCGAGACTCAACACGCGACGAGTCGCGAGCATAGTTGGTGCTCGCGCGAAGGGTCAATAATGCGATTTCACTAATGGCACGCCTTAATTGAACTAATTGCCCACGGTGGGGGAGCCCTCCCCACGAACCGGCGGTTCATGCCCCGCTGCGGTAGGCTAGTGGTGTGAGATGTCTTTCGGCCCTCCGGGGCTTTGGGGATTCGAGCGGGTTGTCCGGGGTCCCATGGCTCACGCCGTGGGCTAAAATCTTTCGGCCCTCCGGGCCTTTGTCACTTGCCACTTGCCATTAGGCTCTTCCCACATGCCACTGGCTGCCACTGGCCACTTGTCACTTGCCGCTTGCCACGTGCCACTTGGACCTGCCACTTGCCGCTTGTCACTCCTCGCCGGACTGGACTAACGTTGAGACCGTGAATCGTCGAACCCTCATCAAGACACTGGCGGGCACGGGCATTGTGGCGGCTGCCGGAGGACTCGTCTATCGCTACCGCAAGGGGGCTGCGCAGGCCGCGCCGCAGGCTGCAGCGTTTTCTCCCGGTGCTGCGGGCAGCATCCATCTGGAGGACGTGACCCGCGAAGCGGGCATCGACTTTCATCACAACAGCGGCGCCTTCGGCAAGAAATACCTGCCGGAAACCCTGGGCTCCGGATGCGCCTTCTTCGACTATGACAACGACGGCTGGCTCGACATTCTGCTGCTCAATGGCATGGACTGGTTCGGGCATGAGCGCGAGCGCACCACGCTGAAGCTCTATCGCAACAACGGCAACGGCACTTTCACCGACGTGACCAAGGCGGCTGGGCTCGACGTCGAGATGTACGGCATCGGCGTGGCCGTGGCCGATTACGACAACGACGGGCACACCGATCTGCTCATCACCTGTTACGGCCAATGCCGCCTGTTCCACAACAACGGCAACGGAACCTTCACCGAGGCCACGAAATCCGCCGGCCTCGCGGGCTACAGCGGCTTCAGCACCTCGGCCATGTGGTTTGACTACGACCGCGACGGATTTCTCGATCTGCTGGTGGCCAACTACGTGAAGTGGTCGCCGGAAACCGACATTTACTGCAGCCTCGACGGCCACACCAAGTCGTACTGCACGCCCGAGGCTTATCCGGGGTCCACCTGCTGGCTGTTCCGCAATCGCGGCGACGGGACGTTCGAGGACGTGACCGGCAAGGCGGGGCTCAACGATCCGACGTCGAAGTCCCTGGGCGTGACTCTGATCGATTACGATCAGGACGGCTGGCCGGACGTCTTCATCGCCAATGACACGCAGCCGAACAAGCTCTACCGCAACAACCATAACGGTACTTTCACCGAGTCGGCGGTCGCCGCCGGCGTGGCGTTCAGCGAAGACGGCTTGGCGCGCGCCGGCATGGGCGCCGATGCCGCCGATTACGACAATTCCGGCCTGCCCAGCCTGGTGGTGACGAATTTTTCCAACCAGATGCTGGGGCTTTACCGCAACGAAGGTCACGGATTCTTCGTGGACCAGGCGCCACAGTCGTCGCTCGGGCGTTCGAGCCGCCAGACGCTCGGTTTCGGCTGCTTCTTCTTTGACGTGGATATGGACGGCCTGCTCGATTTGTTCGTCGCCAACGGTCACATCGACGAAGCCATCGCGCGCGTGGACCCGTCCATCCGCTACGCCGAGCCTCCGCACCTGTTCCACAACGAGGGCCAGGGCAAGTTTCGCGAGATCACTTCCACGGTGGGCGCTTCCTTCGCCGCGCCCAAAGTGGCGCGCGGCGCGGCTTATGGAGATTACGACAACGACGGCGATCTCGACATCGTGCTGACCACCAATAACGGTCCCGCCTACCTCTATCGCAATGACTGCGCCGACTCGCTGCACCGTCGCAGTATCCGTTTCCGCCTGGTCGGCACCCGCTCGAATCGCGACGCCATCGGCGCCAACCTCCGCATCGTGACGCCGCAAGGCCGCCGCCTGCTGACGGTGAAGAGCGGCTCGAGCTACCTCTCGGAGTCCGATCGGCGCCTCACGTTCGGCCTCGGGTCGCTCGAGGCGATCGACGGGGCTGAGATCGAGTGGCCAAGCGGCCTGAAACAGGGCCTGGGCCGGCTGGAAGCGGGGCGTACGTATGTGGTGGAGGAAGGCAAGGGGGTGGTTAGCGACGTATCGTTCACAGGGACGGAGGGCCGATGACGTTCCCGCGGAAGCCGGGGAAGACCAAGAGCCAAGGGGCGGATTTGAATTTGCTAAACGTGAACCTTACAATGTAATTGATTGTAATGGAGGCTCGTATGGCGCGGAGCAGCGTTCAAATGACGGTTAGCTTGCCGCCGGACCTTTACCGGCGGGCGATGGCTGTGGCGAAGGGAGAGTTTCGCTCGAAGTCAGAGCTTGTGAGAGAGGCCTTGCGGATGTACGTTGGTCGAAAGTTGCGGGTCGACCAGGCGGGCAGGCAATTGTCTCGGAATCTCCGGGCGAAGGGCATTAAGACCTTGGAGGACATTGAGCGGTTCGTGGATGAAGGAAGGACCTGAGTGCTCAAGGTGGTTTTGGATACCAATGTTTTGATCTCGGCACTTGCTTTCCAAGGCGAAACCAGGAAGATCTGGGACCTTGCCGAGCGGAGAGAATTCCACCTGTTCACCTCAGCATTCGTCCTTTCGGAGCTGGAGCGAAATCGGTTGCGGTTGGGCAGCGACCGGGAGCAGACCGCCGTTCTGCTGCGACGAGTCAAGGAGGTGGCATCGGTGGTAACGCCTACTCGAAGGATTTCCGCCGTACTTCAGCATGACGCCGACAACCGCATCATGGAATGCGCCGTTGAGGCGCAGGCTGACGCCCTGGTGACCGGGAACCTCAAGCACATCCGGCCGCTAGCGTCATACGAGGGCATCAGCATTCTTACTCCAAGAGAATTCCTGACGACGTATTTTTTGAGATGGCTCGCGACGGGAGACCAAAACGCGAGAATCGAGCAATGAACTCATTCTTCAAGGTCGCGGCGACAGCGCCCTCTTCCCCGCATGGATGTATGGTCGACCGCTTTGGGGATGGCGCTCTGCGGCCAGCATCGAGTCGACGAGACACGGATTAACCAAGCGTCTGCAGAAGGGAATCGGGCCGGAGAGCGCGATAAAATATGCTCAAATCGAGGAACGAACCCACTATCCCCTTTAGAATCAGCATACGATCGGTGAGCACGTCGGTCGAACACTGGCCGTGGCCACCGGTCCGCCGCTGTGAACTGTCGACTGTCAACTGTGGACTGTCAACTGTCGGCTAAGACATGCCCGACCCTGAACAATCCGCTGACCTGTCCGGCGATCCGCTTCGCCCCATCCCTTCCCCAACCTTCCGCCTCGGCCTCGGCCTCTGCGTCATCCTCTCGGCCTTTGTGGTCTTCGCCATCTACACCACGCGCCAGGTGCGTTGGCTCGAAGACTTCCAAAGCAACGTGGTGGCGCGCAATCGGCGGGCGTCGTTGCAACTGCTCCGTCTGCAGAATGACGCTTACCTGCTCGCGATCTCATTGCATGACCTGGCGCTCGGCCCGGGCGCTTATCCCATCCGCGATTCGCAACCCCAATTCACGCGCCTGGAGTCTGACATGCAGGACGCGCTCGAGCGTGAAGGCCAGGTGGCGGTCTCGACGCCCCTTTCGGACGAGAAGCGCGCGCGTCTCGCGATCGCCCTGCGGCAATTCGGCTCGAGCTCGGATCAGGTGTTCAGCCTGGCGGCGAGCGGCGACGATTCGAGGGTACGGCAGGCGGCGCGCGCCGAGTTGGAACCGAGGCGCGTCGAAATTTCCGAGGAAGTCTCCGAGTTGCTGCGGCTGAACGATCAGGCGCAGGACCAGGCGGCGCAGCGCGTCAGCGCCGTCTACAGCGGCGTGAAGACGGACGTGCTTCTGCTCACCGGGTTGCTCTTTCTGCTGGCGCTCGGCACCGGCCTGTACACCTTCCGTGCCAATCGACGCACCTTCGAGCGGCTGCAGCACCTGACCGAACAGCTGCGCACGCAGTCCGGTCAGCTCCGCAAGCTTTCCTGGAAGCTGATCGACGTGCAGGAGGACACTCTGCGCCAGGTCTCGCGCGACCTGCACGATGAGTTCGGCCAGATTCTGACCGGCGTCGGGCTGATGCTTCGGCGCGCCGGCCAGCGGGCGGCTCCGGACCCGGCCCTCGTTCAGCAGCTCGAGGAAGTCAAGCTGGTGGCGGAAGAGACGCTGCAACGGATCCGCGAGCAGTCGCAGATGTTCAGGCCGGCCGTACTCGATGATTTCGGCCTGGAGCAGACGCTCGAGTGGCTGGCCGCGGTCTTCTCGAAGCAATCCGGCCTGCCCGTACACTTCCGGTGGGACGGTACGGAGAGCGCGCTTGCGCCCGAAGCGGCGATTCACGTCTACCGCGTGGTGCAGGAGGCGCTCAACAATGTCACGCGCCACTCGAAGGCGCGCGAGGCCTGGGTAACCGTCGAGCGCCGCGAGGGCGAATTGCAGATCGAAGTGCGCGACGACGGCATGGGCTTCGACACGGACGCGTCTGCCAGGGACGGCCTCGGCCTGATGGGGATGCGGGAGCGCGCCCAGCACCTGCGCGGCGCCCTCAGCGTCGAATCCCGCCCGGAGGGGACCGAGGGCGCGGTGCACGGCACCATCGTCCGGCTGCGGCTGCCCGTCGAGGCCTCTTTACGGCCCGGCGCGGAGAAGGTAGTGTAGGACGATGACAACCACGCCCGCCGTCAAGCCGGTCCGCGTCTTTCTGGCCGAGGATCACGCCCTGGTCCGCCAGGGATTCCGCCGCATGCTCGAGGATGACCCGCGCGTGCAGGTGGTGGGCGAAGCCAGCACCGGGCTCTCGGCCGTGCAGCAGTGCGCCAAGCTCAAGCCGGACGTGGTGGTTATGGACATTTCCATGCCCGAGCTCGGGGGCCTCGAGGCCACGGCGGAGATCCTCAAGGCCGATCCCGACACGCGGGTGCTGATCCTGAGCATGTACTCGAATCCCGCCTACGTGAAGAAGGCCTTCGACACCGGGGCGCGCGGCTACGTGCTGAAGGATGCCCTGGAGGTGGATCTGGCGCAGGCGGTGCTGGCGCTCGCGCGGGGCGAAGCCTACATGAGCTCGGCCATCTCGAACCTGATGATCAACAATCTCAAGACCGGGGATCTGCAGGCGGGCGGCGACACTCTCGACACGCTCACGCTGCGCGAAAAGGAAGTGCTGCAGTTGATCGCCGGCGGCAAGTCCAACAAGGAGATCGCCGCCCTCCTCGGCATCAGCCCCAATACCGTGGCTGTGCACCGCGCCCACGTCATGGACCGGCTGGGCATCCATCGCACCGCGGAGCTGGTGCTGTACGCGGTGCAGAAGGGCCTGGTCCAGCCCAAGTAGGACGAAATCGAAAACCGGACACTACCGGAGCGCCCTGTCGATTGCGCCGATCAAGCCCCGGTGGTATGTTCGGCTGTCATGGACGAGACCCGACAGTCGGGCAGGGCAGGTTCCCGGCAGGGTCGCGCCGACCGGTATACCGCTTTAATCGCCGCAGTCACACTCCTGTCCACCCTGGCGAGCGTGACCGGAACAGTCGCCGCGCAGGAAGCCGCTCCCGCAAGTCAGGAACCGACCATCAAAGTCGACGTGCAGCAGGTCCTTGTGCCCGTCATCGTGACGGACCGCCAGGGCCACTTCATTTCGGACCTCAAGGCCAGCGACTTCCAGGTATTCGAGAACGGTGTGGAGCAGAAGTTGGTGGCGCTCAGCACAGAGCAGAACGGCGCGGCTTCCCTTTTTCCTTCCGAGGTCGCGCCGCCGCAGGCGCCAGGCAGCCGGATCGCTCTATTGCCGGCGGCCCGCGGACCGGCGATCGGTCGCACGTATCTGGTTGTCGTGGACATGCTCAACACGTCCGTCGGGAGCTTTGCGCAACTCAGCAACGCTCTGAAGAAGCTGTTCAAGAACGAGCAGGGATCAGACTCGCAATATGCGCTCGTCGCAATCGGGCGGCCCACGTTCGTGATGCAGAATTTGACCCGTGACCCTGAGGCCGTGCTCGCCGCGCTCTCGAACCCGAATCTGCTCAAAGCGATCAAGTCAAGCCAGACTTCGAACATGGGTCAAGAAGAGTCTGAGCTGATGTCGATGCTCGAGGATTACTGCCGCCGGTGCCAGGTGTGCGGACGGCAGACGGGAGCGACGTGCCCGATGCTATGGAATCCGATCGTCGGGTGGGCGAACACCGCAGCAGATCACCGCGAAAGGCTTACGCGAGACCTTATCGCCGAGCTGAGCGGCCTGACAGGGCAACTGGGGCGCCTGACCGGCAAGCGCATCCTGATCCTGGCGTCAGACGGGTTCAATTTTCAACCCGGGCGCGAATTGTTCCGGATCATGCAGGGTTACACGACCAACCCGGGCGCGATGTTTGAGAATCGCGCTTCCAATCTGCAGACGGAATTCGAAGCCATCGTCAGGCTGGCGACGGCTCGGAACGTCACGTTCTACACGCTGGATTCGCGCGGCCTCACCACCAACCCCGCGGCCGGATTCGACGCCACCGGGCGCGCTTCGGTCGATCCCCGATTGGCCGCAAGCGTCATGCCCGCGATTGCGAGCGCCAAGCAGACCTCATCGTGGGAGCAGCAGGATGCGATGAACTATCTCGCGGAATCCACGGGAGGGGTCTTCTATCGCGACAACAACGACCTGCTGAAAGGGCTGCACCAGGCCTTTGCGGACGGACGCGAGTATTACGTGCTGGCCTACAACTCGTCGAATCGGCTCGCCGACGGCAAGTATCGCGCGCTCAGGGTCGAAGTCAGAGACCGGAGTTTCGTCGTTCGAGCCAAGCGGGGATACTGGGCGCCGCAGGCCGCCGTTGCGTCATCATCCTCACCACCTCCGGCGACTGCCACCCTACCTCGGGCGACCGCGGGTGCGGAGACCGCTGCTGCGTCAGCGCCTGTGCCTGAAAAGAATGCGCCGATCACCCTGGAGGTGCCGGCGGAGTCGTCCGCTCTCGATACCGATACGATGCCGTCCCTGGTGGATATGCCGACCGACGAACTGGTCCGCGAGATCCCGCAGCTCAAGGAACTCGAGCCTGCCAGAAGCCAGGACGCGCTCCCTTCAATCCTCCAGAAGGTAGGGGCAAACGTCGCTGTCTTCGTCGCGAGGTTTCCCAACATAACCTGCCGCGAGGCTGTTACGGAGCAGCGTCTGAACGGGCCGGGCGACGAACCCGACGAAATGTACCAGGAGTTTCGTTATCTGGCCGTGGCCGGCGGCAGCAAGGGAAACATGGGTTTCGATGAATACCGCACGGACAATAAGGGGAAGGCCGTGCAGCGGAGAGGCATCGAGAGCGGATTCGTGATCACGCAGGGCTTTGTTTCAACGCCCCTCTACTTTCACCCGTCCTATCAGCCGGAAAGCGATTTTCGCTATCTCGGGCAGGAAGTCATCGGCAAGCGGATGACCGAGGTCGTCGCCTTCGCTCAGAAGCCCGACACGCGCCTCAGAGAAATGTTTTCTATCGATGGAAAGTCGGAGTTGCTGCTCGGACAGGGCGTGGCGTGGATCGATCCTACCGACAACCAGATCGTCTGGATGCTGAAGGATATAAGATCCCCTGCGCTGGACATTGGGTTGCAGTTTCAGGTTACGCAAGTCTCGTTCGGTGAAGTACGCTTCAAGAGCGATTCGTCATCTGTTTGGCTGCCCCGTGAGGTGAAAGTCGAGACGAGGCTCTCCGGCGTCACCTATCGCAACAGGCACTTCTATTCGGAATTCAAACAGTTCGCGGTCGAGACCGGGGAAAGGCAAAACGTTCCGTTGATGCACTGATGCCACCCTGGCCAGTGGCCAAACGGTCTCGTACGCCGCAATGAAGCCGTGGGTTGAATTTGTGGTTTGAGTTTTTTGGGCGGCTGGGCCGCAATTCCAACAGGAACCATGGTGGGCGATAGAGGATTCGAACCTCTGACTTCTACCGTGTGAATCTACCAACGCTAGGTGTTTCAACAACTTACAAGACCGCGGGGACTGCCAAAGTTCGCGGAAGTCGTACAAGACATCAAGCAGTGTGGGTTGGGTTGTGGGTTGGAATTCGGACTCATTACCCGAAGCCTTTGAGGACATCGAAAAACACAACGACAGCCGCCCGAGGACGGCGAGGAGGCAACATGCGGAAGATTGGCTGGTGGAAAACGGCGTGCGCCGTCTGTGTGCTGTGCGCGGTGACGGCGATTGCCTCACCGGCGCAGACTTTCACCACGCTGCACAGCTTCGATGGCACTGATGGTGACACCCCGTATGCGGGGCTGGTTCAGGCCACCGATGGGAACTTGTACGGGACGACGGCCGCTGAGAGCGGCACGGTCTTCAGAATCACCCCAGGTGGCACGCTGACGACGCTTTACAGCTTTTGCTCCCAGGGGCAGAATTGCGCGGATGGCTCCAGCCCCAACGCTGGGCTCGTCCAGGCTTCCGATGGGGACTTCTATGGGACAACATTCCAGGATGGAGCTAACGGCGCTGGCACTGTCTTCAAAATCACTGCAAGCGGCATGCTGACCACACTTTACAGTTTTTGCTCCGAAAACTCCTGCCCCGACGGCAGCTCCCCCACGGCGGCACTGGTCCAGGGCATCAACGGGAACCTCTATGGAACGACGGTCTATGGAGGGGCCGCTGGCGGTGGCGGCACAGTCTTCAAAATCACACCAAGCGGCTTGGCAACACTTTACAGCTTTTGCCCCCAAGGCGGTGCCAATTGCCCAGGCGGCGCCAACCCCGTGGCCGGGCTGGTCCAAGCCACCGATGGGAACCTTTACGGGACAACGTCCGATGGCGGGGCGAAGAATTATGGGACGGTCTTCAAGATAACCCCGAGCGGCGCGCTGACTACGCTTTACAGCTTTTGCTCCCAAAGCGGTTGCGCGGACGGCGCCAACCCCAACGCCGGGCTGGTCCAGGCCACGAATGGGAACTTCTACGGGACAACGTACGGTGGTGGAGTGGACGGCAACGGAACGGTCTTCCAAATCACTCCGAGCGGCACGCTAACCACGCTTTACACCTTTTGCTCCCAAAGTGGTTGTGCGGACGGCGCTGACCCCTACCGCGCAGCGCTAGTCCAGGCCGCCGACGGCAGCTTCTACGGCACAACGGCCAATGGTGGGGCCAACGGCGGTGGGACGGTCTTCAGAATCACCTCTAGTGGCACGCTGAGGACGCTTTACAGCTTCTGCGCCCGGAGCAGCTGCACGGACGGTGAATACCCGTACGCAGCGCTGGTCCAAGACACCAATGGGAACCTCTACGGCACAACGTCCAGTGGCGGGGCCAATGGCCGGGGGACGGTCTTCAGCATCTCAGTGGGTCTCGGCCCGTTTGTGGAAACACAACCGACCTCCACCAAGGTGGGAGCGGGTGTCAGGATTCTGGGCACCAATCTGACCGGCGCAACCCGCGTCACGTTTAACGGCACCCTTGCTCTGTTCGACGTGGTTTCAAGTTCGTTCATCACGACCACCGTTCCGGCGGGCGCCGCCACCGGCAAAGTCCAAGTCGTAACGCCCGGCGGCACGCTGACGAGCAACGTCGTATTCCGTGTGTTGCCGTAGCGGCGTGCCATGCTCGGCCCAGTGCATCGAGCCGGCGCTCGCGTGACCCAGCCCTGGGTGGTCCGTGGCGCGCGTCTGTCGTCGTGTTTCGGCAGCGGCGGCGCAACCGAGCGTTAGTTCATGCGGGCCCCGGCGTGGAAGATGGAGAGGCGCACCGGCAGTCGAGCCTCGGGGTTCGCCAGGTAACCCGTAACCCGGCCTGTGGCCGCCCTCGGGGGCTCCGGGGGCCGCCACGTCTTTTCAGAAAAGGGTCCCCCCGCCTCCACCCGGCCGCATCGAAGCTCCGCGCCGACCGCCGCGCGCGAACCAGCCGGCAGTCCGGTTTCCGGATTCTTCTCGTCGTCATCATTCACGCAGCCCCA
>DASZIG010000101.1:0-24275 GCA_035949375.1 Terriglobia bacterium
CAGCCGCTCGCGGAACTCCTTCTCATGGCGAGGACCAAGCCCACGGTCAGGAAAGCGCTGACCGTGGCTGGCGCTGATGAGCTGTTCAAACCACGCGGAACCGCCCCTGATTCAGCCCCTCAGCGATTCGCCGGGCCAGTGACGCCGGGTCAGCGCTGTCATCGCAAATTGGTTCTATGCTTGCATGCTCAAAGAGAGCGTAGAAATCCTTCAACCTTGCATAATCTGTAATCGCGCCCGTTTCCCGCGAGGATGCCCGTTCGACGCAAACCTGCAAGCTGGGCCGCAGCAGCACAAAATCAAAGGGCACCTCTTTCAGGATCTTGCGTGCCGTCTCGACGAAGGCCGGCGGTATCGAAAAATCGATCAGGACTCGAAATCCCGAACGCGCAAACGGAATTGCCGCTGCCGTCATCGAGCGCACCAGCACGGGAAAGTTGTCCCGCGGCCCGCGTTCGCCTCCCTTCCTGATGAACGGCCAGAACGTATCGCCCTCAATGTAGCAGAGCGGCGCAGGGAGCAATTGCACCAGCTCCTGCGCTACGGCCGTCTTCCCAGCTCCGATCGGACCTGATAAGAAAATCACGCTCATGCGGACATTATCGCACGAGCCGTCTGGCCGGCAATCCATCCGGGCCCGCGCGCATCTATCCATTGACACCCTACCCATAGATAATCTATGGTACAGATTATGGCCAAGAAGCCTGACCTCCTGCCTGGAACGCTCGACATGCTGATCCTGAAGACCCTGACCCGCGCGCCGCTGCACGGATACGGCATCGCCCTGTCGATCAAGCGCCTTTCTGACGACGTGCTGACGGTGGAAGAAGGCTCGCTCTATCCGGCATTGCAGCGGCTGTTGCTGCAGGGCTGGGTGAAGGCGGAGTGGAAGATGACGGAGACCAACCGGCGCGCGCGCTTCTACACCCTGACCGCAGCGGGGCGCAGACAATTGGACGTCGAGTTGTCACAGTTTGAGCAGATGATTGCAGCGATCGGACGGGTTTTGCGGGAGGCGCAGGAGGCGCAGGAGGCATAGATGAATGCTCTCATCAGGTTCGTGAAGAAGCTCTCGATTCTGTTCCGGCGTGGGCAGTTCCACAGCGAACTCGACGAGGAGATGGCATTTCATCGCGCCCAGGTGGCGCAGGAACTCGTAGACGGCGGTATGACGCCAGAGTCCGCGCGCTACGCCGCGATGCGGCAATTCGGCAACGCGATGAGGTTGCGGGAGCAAAGTCACGAAACGGTGGCATTTCGTGTGGAGACGGTGCTGCGGGACCTGCACTTTGCCGTGCGGCAATGGAGGAAGAATCCGGGAATCGCGTTGACGGCAATCCTGATTCTGGCGCTGGGCATGGGCGCGAGCGTGTCCATCTTCGGTTTTGTGGATGCGGCGTTGCTCGAGCCGCTTCCTTATGCAAATCCAGGCCGTCTGATGTCGGTGAACGAAAGCAACATTGAGGCGCCACGCTGGCCGCTCTCGTATCCGGACTATCTTGACTGGCAGCAGATGAACAAGTCTTTCAGCTCGCTCGACGTATACGGCGGCGGCGGCTACCTTCTGCGCACTTCCTCCGGTGCGGAACCGGTTCAGGCCGGGCGCGTGAGCGGCGGCTTCTTCCAGACGCTCGGTGTGCGTCCCATGCTCGGGCGCGATTTCGGTCGCGGCGAGGACCGGGAGGGCGGGCCAAACGTAGTGATCCTGAGTTATGGGGCATGGGTTCACCGTTTCGGCGCGAAGCGCGACGTGGTGGGGCAGACGGCGGATCTGGACAACGCGGCCTACACGATCATCGGTGTGTTGCCCCGCGCGTTTTCCTTCGCGCCGGCCGGCAACGCGGAGTTCTGGGTTCCGATCAATGTCTTGAGCCCTCACGAACACTCGCGGACCTTCTATAACTTTTGGGGAATCGGGCGGCTGCGCGACGGTGTGAGCATCCAGGCGGCGCAGGCCGAAATGGCTGCCATAACAAAGCAACTCCAGCAGCAATATGCCATAACCGGACGCAACCTGAGCGCCAGTGTGGTTCCGCTCTCTGAGGTCATCGTGGGCGATGTGCGCCCGATCCTGCTGACGCTGATGGGCGGTGTCGGCCTGCTGTTGCTGATTGCCTGTGTCAATGTGGCCAGCCTGGTGCTCGTGCGCTCGCAGAGCCGCAGGCGCGAAATTGCCGTGAGGCGCGCGCTCGGCGCCACGCGGGCGCGGCTGGTGCTGCAGTTTGTGACGGAGGGACTCTTGCTCGCGGCGTTCGGCAGCCTGGCAGGCGTGGCCGTTGCCAGCGGGCTCATGAGGGTCCTGGCGCGCCTGGTTCCGAAGGACATGGCATCGAATATGCCGTTCCTCGAGGGCGTCGCCCTGAACGCGCACACGGGCGCGTTTGCCGCGGCTGTAGCACTTCTGGCCGCATTGCTGCTGGCGGCCACGCCGACCTCGCGGCTTTCGTTTCCTGAGATTTGTGAGAGATTGGCGGAAGGAGATCGCGGCAGCGCCGGCCGGCTCTGGCGCAGGCTGGGAGCGAACTTCGTGGTCGTTGAACTGGCGATCGCGGTCGTGCTGCTGGTAGGCGCGGGATTGCTCGGGCAGAGCCTCTATCGACTGTTGCACGTCGAGTTGGGCTTTGATCCGGACCACCTCGCAACCGTGCAGGTCATGGCTCCCGGCACAGCTTACACGAGTGACGAACAGACGGCGGGGCTTTACCGGGAGATTGTGCGTCGCGTCTCAAGCCTGCCGGGCGTGGAATCCGCCGGTATGGCCAGCATGCTCCCGGTGCAATGTAACTGCGCTAGAGACGCCATCCAGATTCCGGGAAGGCCGTACCAGGGCGAACATAATGAGGTGGACGAGCGTCATGTCAGCCCGGAGTATCTGCCCACCCTCAAGGCGGGCCTCGAGCGCGGACGCTTCTTCACCAATTCCGAGGATGCTTCCGTGCCCGGAGTCGCCGTCATCAATCAGGCGCTGGCGCGAAAGTATTTTCCCGGCCAGGACCCCGTCGGGCAGAGGATCGCCAACGACGAATTCGGGCAGCCGCACACCTGGGAGATTGTCGGGGTGGTGGACGATGTTCGCGAGGGCCCGCTGGATACCGACACGTGGCCGGCGGAGTATTTCCCCATCAACCAGACTGAGGACCACAACTTCGGCCTGGTCGTGCGCACGCGGCAAGACCCGGCGGCGCTGCTTCCGGTGCTCGTGAGCACGCTGCACAAAATCGACCCCCGCCTGGGGCTTTCTAACGAAGCGACGATGAACGGGCAGATAGACGCCACGCAGGCTGCCCTGCTGCACCGGTTTTCGGCGTGGCTGGTGGGCGGATTCGCGGCGATCGCGCTCCTGCTCGGCGTGGTTGGACTTTACGGAGTGATCAGCTACACGGTGAGCCAGAGGACGCGGGAAATCGGCATCCGCATGGCGCTCGGAGCGGAGCGCAGATCGGTGTACGCGCTCGTGATGCTGCAAGCCGGACGGCTCACATTGGCCGGCCTGGCGATCGGGCTGGTCTGCTCGGCGGAAGCGTCGCTGTTGATACGGAATCTGTTATTCGGAGTGCAGGCGTGGGACCCGATGACGCTGGCTTCGGTGGCCGCACTGCTGGGGCTCGCGTCGATGGCGGCGAGCTTCCTGCCTGCGCGCCGCGCGGCGTCGGTAAATCCAACGGACGCACTGCGGACGGAGTAACAGCGTCAACAGCTTCTGAACCTTACTCCCGTGGCATCGAGTGGGAACGATGTTAATCCAGAGCTGGACGTATCACTTCTCCTGATTCGCGGCGCGAAGTCTGGGTTGTAGATCGAGCCTTAAAGATTGGAAACCTAATCCCGCAGCACTGATGAGCTGTTCAAACCACCCGGAACCGCTGGACCAACTCTTGCGCTACGCCCGGGGATGACCCGCGGGATTCAAGCAACGTCCACATTCCCCTGAGCCTTGACGCAATTCACCACGGAGCGCACGGAGAAAGAACTTCGTGAGTCTCTGTGGCCTCCGTGGTGAGACCTTTGCGTTTGGTTGCGGCCGGCGGGCCGCTCTGGGCTTAGGGATCCAAGGGCGATGCGGCTGACCTCTTCATCGCCTTCGAAGACGTGACTCCAGTCTCCTCCCTCGTGGTTCGTGATATAAGTCGTGAGGGTCGGTCATCGGCGAAGCGAGCGGTGCTCGTAGATTGATCGCCGTAACTAGACTTTCCGGACTCGAAACCACGAATTTCTTTTTGGGGTGAAATCGTGATGATGACCATCTCGCTCGGATCACCGCTTTACATTGCCGGAGCTTTTCTCGGTGTTGTTGCAGCCCTGGCTGTTGGCGATTCCAAGTCCACACTGCACTCCGAACAGTCGGCCTGGAAGGCGATCAGCGCGCCGGCCTTGCTTGAAACCATCAAGACCCTGTCTTCGGATGAGTTCGAGGGCCGGGCCCCTGCCTCTCGCGGCGAGCAGCTAACGGTTGACTTCCTGGTGTCGCGCTTCAAGGCCGTGGGCCTCGCACCGGGCAATCCGGACGGGACCTATGTGCAGAACGTGCCGCTGGTCGGCATCAAGGCCGACCCGGCCGCGGAACTGGTGTTCTCGAAGGCCGCGGGGTCCCCTGAAGGCGGCATGGGCAAGTCCAGCACCATGCATCTGCGCTTCGGACCCGATTTTGTGGCCTTCACCAGGCACGCGGATCCCGAGGTGAGCGTGAACGGGCCGCTCGTTTTCGTAGGCTACGGCGTGGTGGCGCCCGAATATAACTGGGACGATTATAAGGGCGTGGACGTGCGGGGCAAGGTGCTGGTGATGCTGATCAACGACCCGCAAATTCCCGATCCGCACGATCCCACCCGGCTTGATCCCAGCATGTTCAAAGGCCGGGCCATGACCTACTACGGCCGTTGGACCTACAAGTTCGAGATCGCCGCCGCCAAGGGCGCCGCCGGAGCGCTGATTGTTCACGAAACGGACACCGCCGGGTACCCCTGGGCTGTGGTTGAAGGCAGCAACACGCCCGAACAGTTCAGCCTGGTCACCGCGGACCAGGGACGATCACGCGCCGCGGTCGAGGGCTGGATCACCACCGAGAAGGCCAGGGCGCTTTTCGCGGTCGCCGGCCAGGATTTCGACGCCCTGCACCAGGCGGCGATCCGGCCGGACTTCAAGCCGGTGCCGCTCGGCATGAACGCCTCGCTGACGCTGCGCAACACTATTCGTACCATCGAGTCGCACAATGTGATCGGCAGGCTCGAAGGCAGCGATTCCAGGCTGCGCAGCCAGTACGTGGTCTACACGGCGCACTGGGATCATCTGGGCGTGGGGCAGGCCGTGAACGGCGACCGCATCTACCATGGCGCGGTGGACAACGCCTCCGGCGTGGCGGGACTGCTCGAGATCGCCAGGGCCTTCACCGCCGTCGAACCCAAGCCGCGCCGGTCCATTCTGTTTCTGTCCGTCACCGCCGAAGAGAAAGGGCTCCTCGGCTCGCAGTATTACGCCGAGCACCCGCTCTACCCGCTGCGCGACACGCTTGCCGACATCAATATGGACGGGCTCAATGTCCTCGGACGCACGCGCGACATTACCGAGATCGGCCTCGGCAACTCGCAGCTCGACGACTACATCGGCGGGGCCGCCGCCGACCAGGGCCGGACCGTGCGGCCGGATCCCGAGCCCGAAAAGGGTTTCTACTTTCGCTCCGACCACTTCAATTTCGCCAAGCTGGGAGTGCCCGCGCTCGATCCGCACAGCGGGGTGGATTATATCGGCCGCCCGGAGGGATGGGGTCTCGAGAAACTGGACGAATACACGGCGCACGACTATCACAAGCCGTCGGACGTGGTAAAGCCTGACTGGGACTTGGCCGGCGCGGTGGAGGATCTGCAGTTGTTCTTCTCGGTAGGCTATCGGGTAGCCGATGCGGGCCGCTTTCCGGAATGGAGTCCTGACAGCGAATTCCGGGCCCGGCGCGAAGCCATGCTGAAGGCCCGTGAATAAGGGGTGAGGGTGATCCTGTGATGCTGCGCCAGGAGGATCAGCCGGGCCCGATCGGAAGGTACGCCTGCGGCAAGTCTTTTGACAACACTGTGACAACCTCGTGACAACTCGCCCCGGTCGGAGCGGTAGGCTCGCTCGGTTGGCAGCCTTCCCGGGCCGCGGTCTCATGACCTGGGAGGGCAATTCAATCGAGCTCGGAGGAAAAGTTATGTACGCCAGAGCGAAATGGCACCGCGTTTCGTTGTTGATTTTCTCGATCGTACTGATCGCTTCCCGGCGGGCGGCTGCGCAAGCCGGCCAACTCGATCCGACGTTCGGCACGGGTGGCATCGTGACCACAGACTTCGGGCTTCAAACTTACAGCAACATCGCTACCGCGAACGCTGTCGTCATTCAGCCGGACGGCAAAATCGTGGTTTGCGGCGGAGCCCCGACGAGCACCGGGTTTCCGAACGCCGTGGTGGCTCGATACAACACGAACGGCACCTTGGATACGGGGTTTGGGACCGGCGGCATTGCGATGACAAACACATTTTCAATCCTTTCGGCGATCGCCCTGCAGCCGGACGGCAAGATTGTGGTCGACGGTTTCGCGGGCGAAACCCTGGTCGTGATCCGGTACACCGCGAACGGGAGCCTTGATCCTACGTTTGGGACGGGAGGGATCGCGTCATTCATTGCCCTCGATGCATCGACCAGCGGCCTGCTGATTCAGCCGGACGGCAAGATTGTAGTCGCCAACCACGCGCTAACGCGCCTTTTATCGAACGGCCAGCTTGACTCCACGTTCGGGACCGGCGGGTCAGTGAAGGTCGCCGGTTACAATCCTACCGCCGTCGCCCTTCTCACGAACGGAAAGTTGCTGGTTGCCTCCGCTTTCGGGAACAGCGGCTTTGACAACAGCGGCTTCGTTACCCGATATGATTCGAACGGCAGCCTCGACACCAGTTTCGCAGTTTACGGCCAGTTGGCAACCGCCGGATCCGGGAACGCCATGGTTCTTCTGAGAACTGGAGAGTTCCTGGTCGGCGGAAGCCTGATCAGCAGTCTCACTGAACTGAACCAGGGATTTGGAACATCCACCGGATTTACAGTGTCCCGCTACCAGGGCGCGGGCATCGCTGACGGAACATTCGCGACTCATGGCGGTGTGCTCACCCCTCTTACGGATTACCCGAACGTCTTAACCTCGGGTTTAGGTGTTCAATCGACCGGTGATATTGTGGTGTTGGGCACCGCGGCCAACGACATCGAACCACTGGCATTTGCGCTGGCTCGATATACCGCGGCCGGTCAACTCGACACCGCCTTCGGAACCGGCGGCATCGTCATCACCTCCTTCGGAAGCAGCACCTTTGCCACTGCCAACGGCCTGGCAATCCAGTCGGACAACAAGATCGTGGCCGTCGGGGGTTACACGACCAGCGAACAGGGCGATTTCGATACAGGCTTTAAGTTGACCCGGTATTTGAGCCAGTAGGCGGCAGGCGTGGCTGAAGAGTCAGTGCGGAAGGCCGCGAGCGCCGGGATCACTGCTTTCCGCACGGGGCTCTTTCGAACACGAAACGAGTTTCAGGCGCTCACGACGAGGCGGGACGCGGCGCGGCGCCACCTTGCTGAAAGTGTTCGATCAGGTCGCGAATCTGGACCGCGTCCCCCTTGCGGTGGCCATGGCTCACGATGGGATCCGTGCCGCCCGTCGAATCGATCTTGACCGTGGACCAGATCAGCCCGGTGCGAATGGCCACCGACGCCACTTGGGCAATGGAGATGCTCTCTTCGCTCGAGCCGATCAGTTGCGGCTTGATGCGGGACACGCGCTGGCGCGTGATCTCAATTCGCAGCGGAAACCAGAAGTTTCCGGCCGTCCAGCGGCTCGCCTTGAAAACGTATTTTTCTTCAGCCATCACGCACCATGCATCTCGGATTTCGCCCAGGGTTGACCCCCTGGTCGCCATGCGCCTTTCACAGCCCCTGCCTTGAGGGACGGCATCAATGGTGCATGGCGTTCTCCACCATCTTGGATGCCGCGTCGGCCACGTCCCGGCTGCTCATGCGGGGCGGCGGCGTGTGCAGGTAACTTACGATGCTGCCCAACTCCTGGCGTACCTCTTCCTCATGATTGAGGCTGGCGTCGAGCCTCGCTTGAAGCTGCTGATGCTCCTGCTCCTCCTTGGCCTCGAGCGCTGCCTGTTGGGCTTCGTGCAGCCGGTCCGAACGATAGACCGTGATCTGCTGCACGCCGGAAAGCAGAACCCCCAGTGCCGCCAGCGCCCAAACGATCGAGAGCGCGCGACGGCGCTCCGATCCTTCCAGAACCTTCGCCGCCAGATGTCCGCCGTAGCCGGCCACGGCTAGCGGCACCGCCGCCACCGCCAGGAAACTGAGCACGTAAGCCATGCGCGCAGGATATCACAGGCTCGAGCGGGAATTCTGCGCCGTCGCGATCATGAGCTATGATCGACGCTACCTGTTGGTCAAGGCTTCCAGTTCTTCGAGCGTCCGGGGCCAGTCCTTTTTCAACAGGCGCGATAGGGAACGATCTGCGAGCAGCTTCCCGCCCGTCTGGCAGCGCGCGCAGTAGTTGGTCTCGTTATCGGCATAGCGGATGCGCTGTATTTTCGCGCCGCATCGGGGGCAGGGCTTACCGAACCTCCCGTGGACGGCCATCCCTTCGCGAAAAGCGGTCACCTTTTCCGGGAAGTCGCCCTTCGCCTCGGCCCTCAGCCGCGCAGTCCAATCTTGAAGAGTCCGCCGGGTGGCCTCGTAAAGGCGCGCCACGTCTTCGCTCGTAAGCCGTGTTGTCAACGCGGCCGGGGAGAGTTGCGCGGCGTGCAGAATCTCGTCGGAATAGGCGTTACCGATGCCGCTGAACAAGTGTGGATCGGTGAGCGACCGCTTCAGGGTGTGGTTCTCGGAGGCGAGGCGTGCCGCGAAACTGCCGGCATCGGCCTCGAGGGGTTCGAGTCCCCCTGGATCGAGAGCATCGAGCCCCCGGGCGCCTTCGACCAGGTGCAGCGACGCTCGCTTTTTCGACCCTGCTTCGGTCAGGGTCAGGCTGCCGGAGGCAAAATCGAAGGCCGCGAGAGTCCTTCGAGGCGTGAGCTTTGCGCCCGGTTCGCGCCAGTGCAGCCGTCCGGCGATCATGAGGTGGAGCACCAGCCAGCAGTCGTCTTCGAACCCGATCGCAATACGCTTTCCCAGGCGCCGCAGGCTTTGAACGATCTTGCCTTCCACGGCGGACACCGGCGGGATCACAGTGCGCAGCAGGAACGGACTCGCGATGCGCGCCCGCTCGAGCCGCTGGCCCAGAATTCGCGCTTCCAGGGCCTCGAGGTAGACAACGATGTCTGGCAGTTCGGGCATGGCGCTACGCGCTTAAGGTCCGGCCTCGTAGACCCGGACCTCCGCCCCCTGCCTACCACGATGCGGCACAGCGACATACAGCCGGTTCAGCTTAGGTACGAACACGGAGGTCCGAGCGCCGGCCGCAGTCGCGATCCTGCCCGCCGACTGGTAGTGATCGGGATCACGCTGCTCGAAGACGTCGATGAAGCCCTCGCCCCCCGAAACATAGATCCGCCTGTGCCGGGCGTCAAAGAAGGCGTCGTCCGCATCGCCCACGGTAGAGTAGCTCGCAACCGTTCTGCCCGATTCTGTATCGAGCGCAGTCAGCAGCGCTGGACGGCGCGTGACCACGAGCAGTCGATGGTCGGGCTCGTCGAGGATCATGGGAAAGTTCGCAGCCGCCTCAAGCATCCACGTCGCGACCACGGCTCGGCGCACGCGGTCCACGACCACGATCGTGTGTCCGGCTTCGGGGAGATTCACGAAGACTCTTGGCCCCGACTCTTCCAGCCGGAACGATTCCGGGTGGGCGGGGAGCTTGATGTCTGCCAGCTTATGACCCGTGGCTGCATCCAGAATGCCGAGGGCGCCCTCGCCGTAGCCCACGTAGATCTGCTTTTGGGCAGCGTCATAGCGGACGTTGTCCGCGTCGCTCGCATAGTTCACGGTGTCAAGCTGGTTGTAGGAAGACCCGTCGAAGATCCGGCAGGTGCCGTCATCGCCGTTGGCGACGAAGATCCGGTTGAGCGCGGGGACGTAGTAGACGCCCTGCGGCTCCTTCAATCCGGTGATGCTTCTCAGGCGCTTGCCGGCTGCGAGATCGAGTACTTCCAGCGTGTTGTTGCCGAGCGCCGAAACGAACAGCCGCTGCCCTTGAACATCGACATCGAGGTGATCGATGCGCCCTTCGACTGCCGGCAGGGGGATGGTTTGCACCAGCCGCAGCACGGCATTGTCTGCGGCCGCCCGGATGGCTGTATGAGTGGCGGGTGGCACGGCCGCAACTGTGGTGAGCGCCGCAAGTGGGAGAACGCAGCGTAGTCTCATGACACCCTGATTCTAGTGCTGTGCCGCGACGACGGCAAATCCGCGAGTGCGATCCGTGGTTGACCGTTGGGCCACGCTGCCACTAAGCTGGCTTGTAGACTCCGAGCGTTCAGCCGAATCCTTCATGGCAATTTTCGCCATCTACACCGTCTCGCGTGACGATGCCGAAGCCCGTAACTGGCTCGGCTTTCTGCGGCGTCACGGCTGTCCGGCGCTCAGCGATCTCGCGATCGAGCGCGTCTTCTGGCTAGAGGGCGCCTTGGACGTGCGCTCCCTCCTGCCGCTCGTGGTCAACCCCCTGTATCAAACGGCTGCCGAGCATTCGATGCTCGATCCCGGGCGCGGTCCGATTGTGGAGATCGTCTATCGGCCGGCCGTCACCGATCCGGAGACGCCGTCAATCCTGACCGGCGCGCGGGCTCTCGGCCAATCAGGTCTCGAGTTCGCCCGGCTCAGCCGGCGTTACCAGTTCGCCGGGCTCAGCCGTGCGGAAGCTCACAAGGCAGCCTCGCGATTCCTCTACAACCCGGTGGTCCAGCGCGTGCGCGAGCCGGACGAAGTCTGGGGCACGCTGCGTCCGAGCGGCCAGCCCGATCCGGTCCGATCCGTCACGCTTGCCGGCCTCGACGACGAGGCTCTGAGCGCTCTTTCCCGCGAACGTTCCTGGTACGCGCCGCTCGCGCAAATGAAAGTGATTCAAGCGCACGAGGCCGCGCGCGGACGGGCCCACACCGACGCCGAGATCGAAATTCTCGTGCAAAGCTGGAGCGACCATTGCTATCACACCACCTGGAAGAGCCTGGGACTGCTGAAGCGCCTCTCGCAGGCGACCGCCGCCATCAACCATCCGCTGGTGGTATCGGCGTTCAAGGACAACGCCGGCGGCATGGAGTTCTACGACGGCTGGGTCGTGACCATCAAGGGTGAGACCCACAATTTCCCCACGGCCATTGCGCCTTTCGGCGGGATCTCCACCAAGCACGGCGGGGTCATACGGGATACTCTCGGCTTCGGCAAGGGCGCGTATCCGATCGGGGGCAGTACGGTGATGGGCACCATGGACCCGCGTCTTGCGGACGCGGATCTGCCGGCTGGCGCGCTCCATCCGCGCTTGATCGTTTCCGAGTCGATCCGAGGAACGGCTTACTATGTGAATCCGATGGGAATCCCCATGCTGCACCCGGTCTATCGGATTCATCCCGGTTATGCCAAGTGTTTCGCCCTCGGTCACTCGATCGGCTTGATTCCCCGCGAATACGCGCTCAAGGAAACGCCGCACCCGGGCGACGTGGCCCTGCTCATCGGCGGCGACACGGGACGCGACGGCATCCATGGAGCCACGGCAAGTTCCGCCAGCATGACGGGCGAGACGCTCGCCAGGGAATCGGCGGCCGTCCAGATCGGGCACCCCATCACCGAGCGCAAATTCGCCACCGCCATCCCGGTACTGCGCGATGCCGGCCTGATTCGCTCAATTACCGACCTCGGCGCCGGGGGCATTTCCAGCGCCGCCGGCGAAATGGGCGCGGAAACCGGCGTCGGTCTCGACCTCGATCGCGTGCCACTCAAAGACCGGAGCCTCGCGGCCTGGGAGATTCTGCTGTCGGAGTCACAGGAGCGGATGCTGCTGGCCATGGCGCCGGAGAGGGTCGCCGAGGCGGAAGCGATTCTCGATCGCTTCGAGGTGGCTCACACCGCCATCGGACACTTTAGCGACAGCGGGCGCTTCCAGGCGGCCTGGCGCGGGCAAGAGGTTGTGGACGTGGAGATGAGCTTTCTCTGGAGCGCGTGTCCCATCGAGCCGACGCCCGTGGCTGAGCCCGAGCGCCGCCTCGAACCGCTTCACCTGCCGATGGTAGAGACCCGTGAAGAGTGGTCGCGGGCGATTCACGGCGTGCTCGGTCATTTTCACTGCGCGGACCAAAGCGTGGCGGGGGCGCGCTTCGACAGCACCGTGCAAGGCCGCACCGTGGTCGGCCCGTATGGCGGGAAAAATCATCGTATGCCCACCAACATCGCGGCATCGGCGCCACTGCGGGGCAAGCCTTATGGACTCGTAACCACCGTGGCGTTCAATCCCTTCTATGGGGATATCGATCCCGCAGCCATGGCGCGCATGATGGTGATTGAGGCCATCACTAAAGCGGTGGTGGCGGGCGTGGATTATCGCGAGATGGTGCTCTGCGACAATTTCTACACGCCGCGCCTCCGCCCGGAGGTGGCCTGGGACCTGAAGGAAATGGTCGCGGCAGTCGCTGACCTTTCCCTTAAGATCGGCGTGCCTTTCATTTCGGGCAAGGACTCGAGTTCGGGCACTTTCGAATCCGCAGGGCGCCGAATCGACGTGCCGCCTACGCTGGCCGTGGCCACCATGGGGCGCGTGCCGGACGTGAGCCGGATTGTGACCAAGGAGTTCAAACGCGCTGGGAACAAGCTCGTCCTGGTGGGCGTGATGGATGCAGGAATGCTCGGCGGAACGGTCTACGCCGACAGCCATGGCCAGCGCGGTGACCGGCTTTTTGAGGTGGAGGACGTCGGCTTGATTCTCCGGCACTGGGACGCTTTGCTGGAGTTTCACAAGAGGGGCGCGTACCTTTCAGGCTCGGCGATTGCCGAGGGCGGCCTCGCGCTGAGGCTTTTCGAGGGGTGCTACGGCTCGGGTCTAGGCGCCAAGGTCGACCTTGTGACACCGATGCTGCTGTTCGGCGAATTGATCGGCTCGGCGCTCGTTGAGATGACGATCGACGACGAGTCCGAGTGGCGGTCCCAGTCCGTGCCTGCGGGCGTACACTGCAGAGTCCTGGGTGAAGTTACGAGCGAGCCGCGCCTCGTTCTGGCCGATGATGCGAGAGTGCTCTGGCAGGAAGACATTTCCTCGCTCGCCGAGAGTTGGAGTGCTACCTTTCGCGAGGTGGTGGGATGAGCTCGGCGGTCACTGCCATTCTGTACGCCCCGGGCACCAACTGCCACGAAGAGACGGCGGCGGCCCTGGAGCGCGCGGGCGGGCGTAGCGAGCTGGTGCTGCTGCATGATTTGCTGGAGGGCGCGTTGAAGCTCAGCCGTTATCAGGCGGCGATTATTCCGGGCGGCTTCTCCTACGGCGATCATCTGGGTGCCGGAAGGGTATTCGCCACGGTGCTGGTCGCGCAGCTTCGCGAGCAGCTGACGGAATTCCTGGAGGCGGCCAAGCCCATGCTCGGCGTCTGCAACGGATTTCAGGTGCTCACCGAAGCGGGAATCCTGCCGGGGCGCGCTCCGGGCGGGCACGGGGCGGCGCTCATCGAGAACGAGTCATCCCGCTTCGAAGATCGCATGGTGCGGTTGCTCGTGAGTGAAGAGAGTTCGCCGTGGACCGCGGGCTTGAGCTGCCGCGTGCTGCAAATGCCGTCGGCCCACGGCGAGGGCCGTTTGCTTTCGGACCGAGTGGGTCCGGATTGCGAGGGGCGGGTGGTCTTCCGGTATGCGGACAGCGACGGCAGGGCCACCGAGGCATACCCGGAGAATCCGAGCGGCGCGCCCGGCGGTGTGGCAGGGATTGCGGACCGCACCGGCCTGGTGCTCGGCCTGATGCCGCATCCGGAGCGCGCGTCGTTGCCGGTTCACGAATCGCAGGATGGACTGGAGCTGTTCCGCAATCTCACGCGATGGCTCAGATCACCGTAGCTCGTTGCCCAGGCCGGGACTGCGTAGGGCCAGCCTAGCGCATCAGCCTGCGAATCCAGACCAGCGCAAGTAAGCTGCCAGCACAGTGTTTCCCCACAGACAAACGTAGACGGCAGCGGCGCCCAGAAAACTTCCGTACGGCCACTGGAAGTGACGGAAGCGCGGGTTCAGGAACTCGAGCGGCAAGGCGACCAGACTCCCGAGCAACGACCCGAGCAGGATGGTCAGGAGCGTCAACGGCACGCCGAGGTAGACGCCTACCAGGAGCATCAGCATGACATCGCCGAAACCAAGATATTCCTTCCGGCGTCCGCCGAGGTAAAAGAACGCCTGCCCGACCGCATAGAACAATCCTCCGCCGGCCAACGCTCCGGCAAGGGCCCCGGCGAAAGAGCCGACGGCCGGAGGCAGCGCCACGCCCCGGCGCAGCAACAATTGAACGAGGGGCCGGCTGTCGACAGGCACAAACCAACTGAAGGCCAGGCCGATCAGGATGCCCGGCACAGTCACGCGATGCGGAATGCGGCGTTCGGTCAGGTCGGTGAAGACCAGCACGATCAGAATCATCACCAGCAGTGCGTCCCGAACGAATTGCAGGCCCCAACCCTCGATGCGGAATGCGGCGAGCAGCAGGGTGGCGGTGACAATCTCGACTACCGGATACATCAGCGAGATCGGCTCACCGCAGTCACGGCAGCGTCCGCGCAGGAGGAAGTAGCTCAGTGCCGGGATGTTGTCATACCAGCGGATCGGCTGGTGGCAGCGCGGGCATTGGGAACGTGGCCGCACCACCGACAATCCGAGCGGCAGGCGCGCGATGCAGACGTTGAGAAAGCTTCCCAGTGCAAGCCCGAAGAGGATGACGAAAAAGTAGGCCATAGTATTTGCCGTCTTCGCTCGGGACGCGCGCCGGGTTCGGGCTCTGCCTCGGCCTGGAACGGGCCCGCCGGTTCGCGCCCTACCCCGGCGAAAGCGCGCCACGCGACGTCAAGCGAAGATACAGAGACTCGGTCCGGCGGATCATTATATCGCTCGAAAAGGCCGCGGCGCGTTCGCGCCCGTGCGCGCCGAATCGGCTCAGCCCTTGGGGGTCGGAAGACGCGTGGGCCATGACGTCCGCCAGGGCCGCGGGCGAATCGGGAGGCACCAGCCATCCCGTGTGGCCATCTTCGACCACCTCCGGCAGACCACCAACGCGGCTGGCCAGGACGGGCAAGCCATACGCCATGGCGAGCAGCGCCGAGGACCCGAGACCCTCGGCCCGTGACGGCATCACGTAGAGGTCGAGCGCCGCGAAGAAGAGCGCAAGGTCCTCGACCCAGCCTGGCATCCGCACCCGGTCCCGAGCCTTGCCGACGAGCGCGGTGACGCGCGGCGAGACGAGCTCGGGTCCGTCGCCCGCGAGCAGCAGTTGCGCGCCGGCCGGCAAGCAGGGCATGGCCCGAAGGAACGCTTCGAGCAGCACGTCCTGTCCCTTTTCAGGCGTGAAGGCCCCGACGTGGCCCACAACGAAGGCTCTGGGGTCGAGTCCCCAATGCTCTCGGGCGCGCGCGCGGCCCGCGGGGTCCGGCAGTGCGGCCGGGATCTCGATGCCGTCGCGAATGACCTCCACCTTCGCGCCCGCGATCCCGGAGCGGATGAGCAGGTTCCGGATGAACCCCGAAACCGCCACGACGGCATCACACGTCGGCCCGTACTGAAGGCGATGGAGGCCCACTCTCGGCCCGAGGCTTGGTGGCATGAAAGTCACGCGACGGGTGGCCACCCGCTTTACGTCGAGACCGAGCGACGCGAGAGCACTGAGGGTTTGGCTGCGCCCGTCGTGTGCGTGCAGGACCTGGAAGCGCTCCTGGCCCACCGCGCGCCGCAGCCCGCGGAGGGCCGCGAGGAGACTCACGCCCGGGCCGAGCGCCGCCACCCGGAATCCGTCCAGCCGCGCGCGCGCCGCGAGCGGGCTCTGCTCCGTGCAGGCGATCAGCTGGTGGTGGCCGCGCTCCCGAAGGCCACGGGCCAGCAAAAGCAATTGCCGCTGTCCGCCGCGCAGTTCCGGTCCGGTATCGATGTGGAGGATTCTCAGCAATGTTTCAGCCAGGCCTCAACAGCCCCGGCGCAGGCGCTCCAACTTCTCGAATTTTCTCGAGACGTAGCGGGCCGCCATGCGTGCGATCAGGAATCCCTGCCGGCCGTCGAGCATACCGCCGCGAAGGACGTAGGTTTGCGCGAACACCCAGGGCGGCATCACCCACCGCGTTGCGAGCGATACGCTTTGGCCGCGGTCGAACATCTCGCGCGCCGCGAGATCGGTGTAAAATTCGATGCGCTCGCGATGTTCCCGGAGTGAGTCGCAAGTGTAGTGTAAAATCTCACCCGGCATCGTCTCTACGGGACCATCGACCAATACTGACTCATGAACGTAGGCGCCCTCCCAGCGCCCGCGGCGGCGATCGAAGAGGCGAAGCTTGTGATCCGGATACCAACCGGAGTGACGAATCCAGCGCCCGAGGTAGTGCGCGCAGCGAGCCCAGCGATATCCGGCGGCCCGGGGTGTCGACGCCTTCCAATCTCGTACCGCCTTCTGAGCTGCCCGGTCCAATTCCTCATCGGCGTCCAGGCTGAGGATCCAGTCGTGGCGAGCCTCGTCGCTCGCGAAGTTTTTCTGAGCGGCAAAGCCCGTAAAAGGATGGGCAATCACCCGAGCCCCGAGCGACCGGGCGATGCTTGCTGTTTCATCGGCGGAGCCGCCGTCCACCACGATCACTTCGTCCGCGCAGGCGAGCGACCGGATGGCTCGCGCAATGTTGCGAGCTTCGTCGCGCGCGATGATGGTGGCGGAAAGCGATGGCACAGACTCATTGTCGATTGAAGAATGGCGATTGTCGATTGCCGATTTCGATTCCCGAGGTCAATGGCCGATTAGATTTGGGAGCATCCGGCTTGATACGGGGTTCGTCGCGCCGTCTTGATCTTCAATCGGATATCTTCACTCTCACCACCTCTGCGTATTCACCCCCCAGCACCTGTTCGGTCACAGCGGCGATGTCAGGTGCGTGCGGCCGGTCTTCCTTCAGAGCGGAGGCGACGCGGCGCACCCGGATCCTGGCCTTCTCGGCAAGAGCGCCGGTTTTGAGCGGAGCCAACCGATCAAGCGCGTGCGTCGCCGTCAGCAGTTCGATCGCGAGGATCGACGCCGCGTTCGCGACCACGGGCTTCAGCTTAAGCGCCGCTGCCATCCCCATGCTGACATAATCTTCCTTGTTGCCCGATGTCGGAATGGAGTCCACCGAGGCTGGGTGCGCGAGCACTTTGTTCTCGGACGCCAGCGCCGCCGCCGTCACCTGGACCATCATCAAGCCGGACTCAATACCGGGCGCGCCCGCCAGAAATGGCGGCAATTCCGAGGTCAGCGGATTCACCATGCGGTCAGTGCGGCGCTCAGAGATTCCACCGAGCTGCGTGAGGGCGATCGCCATCAGGTCGAGCGCGGTGGCCACGGGCTGGCCGTGAAAGTTGCCGCCCGAAAGCACCTCGCCGTCTTCCGCAAAAACGATGGGATTGTCGGTGGCGCTGTTCATCTCGATCTCGAGCGTGCGGCGCGCGAACGCCAGGGCGTCGCGCACGGCCCCATGAACCTGCGGCATGCAGCGCAGGCTGTAGGCGTCCTGCACGCGTCCGCAATCGCGGTGCGAGTCGCGGATGTTGCTGCCCCGGTTCAACCGCTCCAGGTTGCGGGCGCTTTCGATCTGGCCGGGGTGAGGACGGGCGCGCTGCAGGCGTTCGTCGAAGGCCACGGGCGAGCCGCGCAGAGCGTCGAGCGAGAGCGACCCCGCCACATCAGCCGTGTCTGCCAGGATCTCGGCCTGGCGGAGCGCCAGCAGCCCGAGAGAGAGCATCGCCTGGGTTCCGTTCACCAGCGATATGCCTTCCTTGGCTTCGAGCACCAGGGGCTTGAGGCCGGCGCGCTTCAGCGCCGCCCCGGCGGCCCGGGGGCGCGCTCGCGCGCGGAAGTCGGGGTCTACCGTGACTTCGCCCTCACCGATCAGCGTGACGGCCACGTGCGCGAGCGGCGCCAGGTCTCCGCTCGCACCCACCGATCCGCGCGACGGCACGACCGGATGCACTTGACGGTTCAGCATGCCGCAAAGCAGCTCGGCCACCAGCGGACGAATGCCCGAGAGCCCGGCGGCCAGCGTGTTCGCCCGCAGCAGGAGCAGCCCGCGGGTTTCGGGAATGCTGAGAGGATCGCCCACGCCGCAGCAGTGGCTGCGGACCACGTTCACCTGCAATTGCCGGGCCTGGGCCGGATCAATATGTTCGGTGGAAAGGCTCCCCACACCGGTGGTGACGGCGTAGACCACTCGTTTTTCGCGGATCATACGCTCCACGACGCGGCGCGACGCGATCATTGCCCGTCGCGCCTCAGGGTGCAGGCCGACACGCCGCCCGCCCAGGACGACGTCGGCAAAGTCCTGGCGAGTGAGGTCTCGGCCGGTCAGCAGCAGGGAATTGGCGGTTTTCGATTTCCGATTGCCGATTGCTGATTCTTGATTGACCATTCTTTGAAGTGCCGATTTTCGATCGCCGATGCCGATCGCTGACTCCTCTTGCTGATTGCTTATAACTGCCGACGACCGACAGTGAACCGCTGACTGCAAACCGCCTGCTGCAAACTGCAATCGTCAATCATCATTCTTGAATTGCTTGGCTCCGGCTTGGAAAAGATCCGCGTATTTCTGGGGCAGCGCGCGAGGATGCCCCTCGCGATCGGTGATCACGTGCACGGTCTCGCCCTCGGCCAGCATCTCTCCACCCGGCAGCTTGTAAACCTCGTAGCCGAAGACGAGGACGCGCTTGCGAACGGCGCTCAAGCACGTCCGCACTTCAACGAGATCGTCATAACGGGCCGGAGCCTTGTAGCGGCAGCGAGCCTCGGCCACCATGATGAACAGGCCGTCCTGATCCTCCATCTCGCGATAGGCGAAGCCGTGCTGCCTGCAATAGTCGGTGCGCCCGATTTCGAACCAGACCAGAAAGTTGGCGTAGTATACTACGCCCATCTGGTCCGTCTCGGCATAGCGCACGTGAAACGAGGTGGACGTCCAATGTGGAGCAGCCGCGATCGCCATGGGCCGACATTGTACCAGAGCCGCGCCGGAGTAAGAATCCGGCTGAGGCCACCGCGGGCAACCGATGAAGAACCTCAACCGCTGCAGTTGGGCGACCACTGAACTCGGGATCGCCTATCACGACCATGAATGGGGCGTACCGCTGCATGACGATCGCCGGTTGTTCGAGTTCCTGATCCTCGAAGGAGCGCAGGCCGGGTTGAGCTGGGAGACGATCCTACGGAAACGCCCTGCCTACCGCGCCGCTTTCGCCGGCTTCGACCCTGCGCGTGTGGCGCGCTTTGACGCCCGCCGCGTGTGGCGCCTGCTGGCCGATCCCGGCATCGTGCGTAACCGGCTGAAAATCTCCGCCGCCATCGGGAACGCCCGCGCTTTCCTGAAGGTCCAGGACGAGTACGCGAGCTTCGACGCTTTCGTGTGGCGCTTCGTCGGCGGACGGCCGAAGAAGAACGCGTGGCGCAGCGCCGGCCAGGTGCCGGCCACAAGCGTTGAATCGGAAGCGATGAGCCGGGAACTTCTCCGCCTGGGCTTTCGTTTTGCCGGGCCCACCATTTGCTACGCGTTTATGCAGGCGGTCGGAATGGTGAACGATCATCTGGTGGGCTGCTTCCGCTATCGCGCTGTTGCTCATACGGCCTCCCGACGAACACGAGGAGAATCCGCGTGAGCGCGATCGCCGCTCCGCCGCGCCCGGAGGCGCCGACTTGGACGAAGTGGTATGAAGTGTTCCGCGTGATCGCCTATCGGCCTTACCTGAAGAAAACCGTGCAGATAGCGCTCATTGTGGGTGCCGTGCTCTTTGCCATCAATCACCTCGACGAAGTCGTCCAGGGCCGCGCCACGCGCACGGTGTGGATCAAGGGCGCGGTCACGTTCCTGGTGCCGTTCTGCGTCTCGAATCTGGGCGTGCTGGTCGCCAGCCGGCGGAAGGAAGGCGGATGACTTGCGGGTCAGCGGCTCCGAAGGGCGCGGTCCATCAGTCCACAATGATGACTACTTTTCCCCGGGCATGACCCTCCTCAAGATACCGGATTGCCTCGGGGACCTCATCCAGACAATAACGCTTGTCGATGACAGGTGTTACCGTTCCGGCCTTCAACAGCTGGTGCATCAGGGTCAGATCCTCCTTGTTCGCTTTCGCCAGAATCATGACAAGGTTCTGGCTGACGAACCTTGACAGCACAAGTGCTGCGATGGTGCGGGCCAGGAAACCGATCATCCATCGCCCGCTCGATCCTCCGGCCACGGCGTATATCCCCGACCGGTTTAAGACCCGCCTGCACGCCAGCAGCGAACGGTTTCCAATCAGGTCGAAAATCAGGTCGTAGCGTTGCCCGCTCCTCGTGAAATCCTCCCGGGTGTAGTCGATGACCCGATCTGCGCCGAGGGATCGGACCCTATCCAGATTCCTCGTACTGCATACGCCCGTCACATCTGCCCCGAACCACTTCGCGATCTGCACCGCGAACGAGCCCACGCCACCCGCCGCCCCGTTGATCAGCACCTTTTGCCCCGGCTGAATCCGACCCTTGTCGCGCAAGCCTTGCAATGAGGTGAATGCTGCCACAGGCGTGGAGGCTGCCTGCTCGAACGTCACGTTGTCGGGCTTGCTGACCAAAGCCGCTTCGGGAGCACAAACATACTCGGCAAAGGCCCCGCGGCACGAGCCGAACACCGCGTCGCCTGCCTTGAACTCCGTTACGTCGCTGCCCACAGCCTCGACCTGCCCGGCTACATCAACGCCCAGTCGCGTGACCCTTGGATTGCGCAGTCCTGCCTGCACCCGCAGCAGGTATGGCATGCCTCTCATGTAGTGCCAGTCCAGCGGATTGACCGAAGCCGCGCGAACTCTTATCAACACCTCATTCCGGGCGGCAGCCGGCTTTTCAAGCTCTTCACACTTGAGCACGCCGGGCGAACCGTAGTGGTGATAGACGATTGCCTTCATGCGAGCATCCCGTAATGAAGGACTCGGAGTTTTGGCAGCTTTGTCGCCTACATCCGGTTGTCCTAGTCAGCGCGAAGGGCTCGGACAACGTCGACTCGAGCGGCACGCCCTGCAGGCACCGCTGACGCCAGGACCGCTGCTACGAGGATGACGGCCGCAGACGCTATCAACGGAATCGCCCCGGGGAGCTGAAGTTCCGGAACGTAATTGCCGGCCAGTCGCGACAACACCCAGCCCAAGAGGCCGCCTGCCGCAACACCAATCGCAGTGATCTTCACCCCGTCGATCAGCACGCCGGCGAGAATCCGGCTGGGCCGGGCGCCGAGAGCGAGCCGGATTCCAAACTCGCGCATACGCCAGCTCACTGCAAAGGCCAATACGCCGGCAACCCCGACCACGGAAATCGCCAGGGCGAGGGCGGCGAACCCTCCGAAGACTATGGCATTCACGCGGTTGGTAGCCAGAAGCTCCGTGCGGACATCTTGCAGCGTGCTCGGGTGCTCGACGGGCTGAGTGGCGGCCACGGCGCGAATGGTGCGCGTGACAGTGGGGACGAGCGCGTAGGGATCGCCCTTCGCACGGACGAACAGCCGGGCCATGAAGATGGGTCCCTCGGCGAGCGGTTGATACACCGTCATGTTGGGTTGGGGCAGGATGTTGGCGTCGTCGAGGTCGGCCAGCACGCCCACGATGCGGCGCGGCTCAGGGCTGATCCCGGCGTACTTGATCAGAGGATCGGTCCACATGATGTGCCGGTTCAAAGCGTCCTGCCCGGGGAACAACTGCTGCGCGATGCTCTTGCTGACGATCACCACGGCTTCGGCTCCCATCCGATCCGCGTCGTTGAAATCACGCCCCTCGAGAAGGGGAATCCCCAGCGTGGCGAAATAGCTCGGGGATACAAAGCGGAACCGGGCCCGGAGATCGTCTCCGTTCTCATGCTTCCGGCCCTCCACCGCAAATTGCAGGGTGAAGTTCAGAAACATGCCATCGCGCCACGGGGCGCTCATACCGGTTGCGGCGCTTTCCACTCCCGGCAATGCGCTCACGCTGCGCTGGACCTCCTGATAGAATTCGGCCTCCTGCTCCGGCGTGCGGCCATCGGAAATCAAGGGGAGGTTTGCGGTCAGAAGGTGCGTGGTCTCAAAGGCCGGCTGCGCTTTCTGCAGGGTGAGCAGCGTTTTCAGCAAGGCGCCCGCGCTGGCCAGCAGGAGGAACGATGCGGCGACCTGGACGGCGGTAAAAATGCGAATCCCGCGACGGCTCCGGGTGACGCGGCCGCCGCCGCCTGTGAGTCCGAGGCCGCGCGAAGCGTCGGCGGAAGGAATGCGGGGAATAAACGCGAGGAATACTGCCGCCGCCAGTGCCAGCGCCAATCCCATCCAGAGCACAGTGAAATCCGGGCGAAGATCCGCCGCCCTCACCGAGAAGCGCAAGGCGTACCGGGCCAGCACCGTGACCATGGGGACGGCCACCAGCACGCCGGCCAGTCCTCCACTGCCACAAAGCACCAGGCCTTCTGCCAGCAGCGTTCGGCGGATGGCGCCCGAGGTTGCTCCCAGCGCGACACGGGTAGCCAGCTCCGTTTCACGACGAACGGTTCGGGCGAGGATCAGGTTCGCCACGTTGGAACAGGCAATCACGAAAAGCAGGCCGGAGGCGCCGAACAACAGCCAGAGGATGGTCCAGGCGCTGGAATTGATCTCGTCGCGCAACAGCCTGGCGCCGATCTGGAAGTGATATTGGGGCTTGTAGACCTCGGGATGCGCCGACAGCATGGCGGCGTACCTGGTACCAAGTTCGGCGCGCGCGGATTTGAGGCTGGCGCCGGGCGCAAGCCGGCCGAATACTTCGGTCATGCGATGCTCGCGGCCCTGGACCATGGTCGCCGACAGGTGGTGTGGGCTGGTGACGATGTTGGCGATGATCTCTGTTTCGGCCGGGTAGGGGATTGAGGGTTCCAGAACCCCGACCACCACGGCAGAACGGCCGCCGCCCATGCTTCCCAGGCGGACCACCTTCCCAAGCACGTTCCGATCACCATGCAGGCTATTGACCCAGAAGTGGTAGGTGAGGACCACTGCGCCGGCGGCGCTCGGGCCGTCGTCGCGCTCGTCGAGCAGGCGGCCGAGCACCGGCTTGAGGCCCATGACCTCAAAGTAGTCGCCGTCAACCACGCCTGCGTGAATCTCACGGGTTTCGGTCAATCCCTGCTCCGTAAAGTCGATGGTGGAAAAGGTGCCGATTTTGCTGATGGTCTTTAGATTCCGCCCGATGTCATTGATCTCAGGAACCGAGAAGGTGGCATCGTCCACTTGCATGCCCGGCTCGCTTTGCTGGATGTAGATCAGGCGATTCTCATCGCGATTCACCAGCGGGCGCAGCAGCACGCCGCGCACAATGCTGAAGATGGCCGCGTTCATGCCAATACCGAGCGCGAGCGTCAGGGCCACCGTGATCCATAGCGCGGGCACGCGCCCAAGCGAACGGATCGCAACTTTGAGATCGCCAAAGAAGGCAGTTGCGTGGTTGGCCAGAGAAGCGGCCGTCCCGGTCTTGCTTTCTGGATTGGTGTTGTCGATCGCCATCGTCTCCTCCTGGTGAGTATTACGGGATACCGTGAAAAAAGACCCCTCGCCGGGCGCGCTCCCGATCTTCCGGATCGCCCGGTCTAACTTAACGTCGATTTACTCCCGCCGATTTCGACAATCCCCCGAAAAAAATACCACGAAAAATGGGCAAAATTTCAGCGTAACGGACCCCACGCTCAGAGATTCAATCAAATCGGCCCGCGATACCGGCGCACGCGCGCCGCCGCCAGGAGGAATCCGGCGGTGACCAGCAGGCCGAGCCACAGGCCCGGGCTGGCTAAAAAATGTCCCGGAGTCAAGTGTGTCCCCGGGTCGATCGGCATGCTTCCTGTCGCCATGGCCATCGCCTCGCTGCCGCCCGCGAGGCGGTAGATGAGCAAATCCCCGAAATGCGATGTACCGAATACGATCTTCTCGATCGCCAGGACTCCAAGCACCGGCAGAACCGCCCAAAGAATCGCCGCGCGCCGGGCCCAACCCGAGACCAGCAGCAGCCAGCCGTAGATGGGCGCGTGCCAGAGCGCGTGCACGGTGACAAGGTGATAGAGCAGCATCATTGACATCTGGAACAACGATACCTGC
>DASZIG010000102.1:0-20612 GCA_035949375.1 Terriglobia bacterium
ATGGGATGTGAAGTAGGTTGCGTCGCTGTTGCGGCCTCGCCCGGATTCGAGCGATGCAAAGGAGAGTTGTGAACATGAACACTTTCGGATACGCCGCCGGGTGCTCCAGGGCTCGAAGGGGCAGAGAGACTTCGGTTTTTCTGTTGTTGTTCGCTCTGCTGTTCACGGCTCGGCCTGGCACCTTAAGGGCGTTTCAAGACGCGCAAGCCCCTCCTCAGGGCGCACCGGCGACGCCCTACATCCAGCAGACTCCCGAACAGTTGCAGCAGTTGGTCGCGCCGATCGCGCTCTATCCGGATTCGTTGGTGGCGCAGATCCTGGCGGCGAGCACGTTCCCGGCGCAGATCGTAGAGGCCGATCGATGGGTGCAGGCGCATCCTGATTTGAAGGGCGAACCCTTAGCTCAAGCTGTGGACCAACAACCCTGGGACCCGAGCGTCAAGGCGCTCACGGCGTTTCCGTCCGTTCTGGGAAACATGGACAAGAACCTCTCCTGGACGTCATCCCTCGGCGACGCCTACTACAATCAGCAACAGGACGTGATGGCTGACATACAACTGATGCGCGAGCGGGCGCAAGCCGCGGGCAATCTCAAAACCACGTCGGAGCAAAACGTAACAACGGAAGGCTCCACGATCGTCGTGCAGCCGGCCGACCCCGAAATCGTTTACGTCCCCGCCTACGATCCTTGGATCGTTTACGGCGATCCCATCTTCGCGTGGCCAGGATGGTACCCGTATCCCGGAATCTGGTACGGCGGCCCGTACCTCTCGTGGGGAGTCGGCTTCGGAATTGGGTTCTTCGCTGGTTTTGGATGGGGCTGGGGCAATTGGGGATTTGATTGGCATCACGGCTACCCACTTTACAACCATCAGAGGTACTACTCCCGCAGCAACACGTTCTACAACCGAAACAATTACTATCGCGGAGGGGGCGAGCGGGGCGTAGCGAGAAACGTTCAGCGCGGAGTGAGCGGCGAACGCGGTGGAGGGGGGGGACGCGGTGGAGAAAGCGGGCGCGGCGGGGCTTACGACCGTCCGGCGCCGGCCAGAGCTTTCAACGGAGACAACCGCGCTGCTCGAGGATACGCTGAACCGCGCGGCCAGAGCGGCGTTCGCTCGAGCGCCTTCAGCGACTACGGGCATGGTGGGGATGCACGCAGCTTTTCGTCACGCGGAAGCTCGAGCTTTGGTGGCGGAGGATTCCACGGCGGGGGATTCGGCGGGGGCGGATTCCACGGCGGCGGTGGTGGCGGGCGTCACTAGTCGAAGTCGTGATGCTCTTGGTTGATCGTAGAGTTTGAGAAATGGAGACAAGCGTTATGCGGCGAACGGAGCTGAACGTCGAAAAATCTCAATGGGCCAGTCTTCCGATACTAGCTGCGGCCGCTGTCCTTCTGGCGGGGTTCTTTCCCACCCGCTACATGGCGCAGCAACCAGGACAGAAAACATTTCCCTCACCGGAAGAGGCGAGCAAGGCATTCGTCACGGCCGCGCAGAATAACGACGAACAAGGGATGCTTGATATCCTCGGGCCCGACGGAAAGCAAATCGTTTCCTCGGGAGATGAAACCGAGGACGCCCAGAACCGCGCTAATTTCGTACAGAAATATGAGCAGATGCACCGCTTGGTGAAGGAACCGGACGGAACCGTGACATTGTATATCGGCGCGGAGAATTGGCCCGCGCCCATACCGCTCGTGAACAAAGACAGTCAGTGGTACTTCGACACCGAGGCTGGCAAGAGAGAGATTTTGTACCGGCGAGTGGGCCGGAATGAAATGTCAGCCATGATGGTTTGCCGGGAGGTGGTGGCGGCGCAAAAGGAGTACTACTCCACCCAGAACAATGAGTACGCCCAGAAAATCTTCAGTGATGAAGGGCAGCACAATGGCCTCTACTGGAAAGCCGCTGATAACGAACCCCAGAGCCCGATTGGGCCCCTGGTAGCATCGGCCGTTGCTGAAGGGTATGTGAAAGGGCAGGGCGGCCCTCCGACTCCTTACCGCGGCTACTACTACCGCATCCTGACGAGTCAGGGAAAAGGTGCCCCGGGCGGGGCGAAGAGTTACGTCGTAGACGGCAAAATGACTGGCGGCTTCGCTTTCGTGGCCTATCCTGCGGAATACAGGTCATCCGGTGTGATGACATTCATCGTGAACGAGGACGGAGTGGTGTACCAGAAGGATCTCGGCAAGAGTACCGAAGCGCTCGCCAAAGGCATGAAAGAATACAGCCCCAATTCCACCTGGCAAAAGGTTGAAGACCAGCAGGCGCCGTAAGCACCAACGAAGCCCACGGTAGGGGCGCGACGGGCGCAGGACAACCCTCAGCTCCCACCTAGTCTACTGATCGGCGAGCGCCTGCATAGGCGATATCCGAGCGGCTCGCCGCGACGGCAGCAAACAGGCGGCGAGAGAAAACGCCGCGATAATGCCGGCCGAACCGGCGAGTATGGCAGGACTATGAGCGGGCACATCAAACAGAACCGCGCGCATGGCTTGGCCCGCCATCCATGCTCCGGCCAGGCCAAGCATCGTGCCGGCCGCGAGCAGTCGCAGGCCAAGCGATAGGAACTGACCACGAATCTGCTCCGGGCGCGCTCCTAAAGCCACACGCACGCCGATCTCACGGCGGCGCTGTGCCACGGCATAGCTCAGTACGCCGTAAGTGCCAATGGCTATGAGCAACAGAGCGATCCCGGAGAAGATTCCACCGAGCAGGGCCGGGGAGCGGCGCGCCGCCAGACTTTCGGCAATTCGCTCGTCCATCGATTGAAGCTCATTCACCGCCAATTCAGGGTCGATTTGCCGCGCCGACCGGCGGAGCGCCGAGCCCAGTGAGTCCGGCGGAACGCTTCCCCTCACAGCCACAAACATATTGTTCTCAGGCCGATAAATGTAGGGATAGTAGACGGCGCCTTGTGCGGCGTCTTCGGTGAGACCGGCTTGCTTGACGCTGCCCACCACGCCGACCACCGTGAAGGCCTCGGCATCAGGACCCGCTTCAGAACCTTGGAACAGGCGATGGCCCAGGGCGCTCGTGTGCGGCCAGTAGTAATGGGCAAAATCCTCGTCCACCACACAAACTCGCACCCCCCGGCGCGAATCAGCGCCGGTGAGAAACCGCCCCGCGATCCGCGAGTAACCCATGGCGCGGAAGTAGTCGCCGGCAACGCCATACGAGTAGTTCCCGCGGGGCGATTCGCCCGCTCTGAGAACATGCCCCACCACCGTGGCGGCGCTTTTGCCGCTCGCGCCACTGAGGGGGATATTGTTGCTCGCGCCGGCGAACAGCACTCCAGGTTGATGGCTAAGTTCAGTCGTCAACCTCTCGGTGAACGCAAGGCCGGACTCGGGCGAGGGATACTTGTTCCCGACCAACGATATCTGACCCGCGATTACGTGATCGGACGCGAAACCCGGCGAGACGGCCATGGCGCGTTTGAGACTCAGCCCGAGCAGGCCCGTTCCAGCGCACAATACGAACGCCAGCGCAATTTGGGCGACGACGAAGGTATGGCGCAAGGTTTGGGCAGCGTGGCCAGCCGTTCCGCCTCGAGCTTCGGACTGCAGCCCGCTAGACGGCTGAACTCGAGCGTTGAACCAGGCGATCGGTGCTGCGAGCACGACGCCAAGGATGATGGCGGCTGCGACGGCGACCATTGCCAATCGGGCGTCGGCGTGGATGTGCGCGCCCAGGGGTAAGCGATCGGCGCCAAGCGCAGCCACGATGCGGATTCCGCCTATGCCTGCGGCGATTCCGAGCATTCCCCCTGCCAGTGTCAGCAAAGTAGTCTCGACCACGACTTCGGTCACGACATGTCGTCGGCTCGCCCCAAGCGCCTGCCGGACCGCGAGTTCCTTCGATCGCCCGCTGGCGCGGATGAGAAGCAGATTCATGAGATTGACGGCGCCGATCAGCAGAAGCGCGAGCACGCCTGCTTGCAGGAGCAAAAGAGTGGGACGGATGGCCGCCACCTGGTCGGCATGGAGCGGCACCACCAGAGTACGAAAGCCGGCATCCGCGATCATTTTGCCTTTGGGATCGTCCCGCTCCAGGGCCGCGTTCTGCGCGTCAATTTGCGACTGGGACTGCCCGAGAGTCGCTCCCGGTTTAAGCCGGGCGATCATTTGGATGACGTTCCCTCCCGAATGCCGCTCCGCAGGTAAGCGGTCTTCGGGCCGGGACGCCAGTGGGAAATATAACTGAGACTCGGAGGAGAGAAAGCGGAAGCCGGGAGGCAAGACGCCGATGATGGTTCTAGGATGACCGTCAGTCCGAATTTCCCGCCCGATCACGCGGCGGTCGGCGTTGAAATGCCGTCTCCAATAGGCGTCGCTCAGAATCGCGACGGCGTCAGTCTGATAGGTAGTCTCGGCGTCGGTGAAAACAGTTCCGAAAGCAGGACCGGCACCCAGGGTAGTGAAAAAATCCGGAGAGACGTTCGTGATCTGCTCGCGCTCAGTCGAGCCGGGCTCGCCGACAATCGACGTGCCAAAGCGGTAGATCGAGAGCGAGCTGAAAGCGGGAATTCGACCGCGGCGCTCGTAATAGTTGGTCACCGAGGAACCATCGCGCTCCACGCTTGCTTTCGGGTAGGTGTTGTACATCGTCACCAGCCGGGCGGGGTTCGGAAAGGGTAGCGGACGGATCAGTATGGCGTCGATCACGGCAAAGATGGTGAGATTCGCGCCAAGACAGAGGGCGATCGTCAGCAGGGCGGTGGCCGTGAAGCCGGGCGTCTTTCGGAGTAACCGGACAGCGTAGCGCAGCTGCCTCTCGAACTCGTCGAGGAGGTAAAGGCCGCGCGCCTGGCGGCAGTCCCCCTTGACCGCATCAAGGCCGCCAAGCTCCATGCGAGCGCGGCGGAGCGCTTCTTCCCTCGGCATGCCGGAGCGCATCAGGTCTTCGGCGTATTGCTCGATGTGGAAGCACAGCTCCTCACTCATGCCGGCTTCAAAGTCACGCCGCGAGGTCACCACGCCGAACAGAGAACGAACGCGCTGAAACACCTCACACCTCCTCTGAAGTCGTGCTCATAGCCGCGGCGATCGCGGAAACCAGCCGGTTCCAGCCGGCGGTCTCCTCGCGAAGGCGACGCCGTCCGGCGGCAGTCAGGGTGTAGTACTTCGCCCGCCGGTTGTTCTCGCTCTGCCCCCACTCCGCGGCGATAAGGCCAGAGTGCTCCAGCCGGTAGAGCGCCGGATACAGAGACCCTTGCGGAATCTCGAGGGCATCGCCCGAGATCTGCCGGATTCGCACCAAGACGCCGTATCCGTGCAGCGGCTTCAAGGAAACCGCCTTAAGGATCAGCATGTCGAGGGTGCCTGGAAGTAAATCCGCCGTTTTGCGCAAAATTTCCACCTCCTAGCCTGTCTAGGGGACTATATCTTAGCTCTCCTAGTTTGACAAGGGGTACGTTCGGTGAGTCGGGGCATTTCGACTGGACTTCCGGTTTTGTCCTGCCTGACGACGGGGTCGTCGCGTTATTGTCTGAAGCATCGTTGTCGTATTTATGAAACTGGGCAAAGTGGGTTCGGACCTGGATCGAAGCGACGACTCCGAGCGGCACGTTTTCAAGTTTAGGGCGGAGCCAGCCTCTTGAAGCCAGCCGTGCCGGAATTAAGGTAAAATCCTAGCATGCTCGTCGTGATGAAACCCGTGGCGACCGAAGAGGACGTCGCCCAGGTCTGCCGCAAGATCGAGTCGATGGGCTTTCGCCCGCACCCCATGCCGGGCGCGCACCGCACCGCCATCGGGATCACCGGCAATCCCGGGCCGCTCGAGCCGGCGGAATTCGAGAGCCTTTCCGGTGTCGCCGAGGCCATCCCGGTTTCAAAGCCCTACAAGCTGGTCAGCCGGGAATTGAGGAGAGAGAACTCGATCATCACCATCGGCCCGCCGGAGGCCGGCGTGACGGTGGGCGGCGCCGAGCTCGCGATCATCGCAGGACCCTGCGCGGTCGAGAGCCGTGATCAGATCTTCGCCGCCGCCGAACGCGTGCAGCGCGCCGGCGCCCGGATGCTGCGCGGAGGGGCCTTCAAGCCCCGCACGTCGCCTTACGCGTTTCAGGGAATGGGCGAGGAGGGCCTGCAACTGTTGGCCGAGGCCCGGCAGGAGTTCGGGCTGCTGATTGTGACCGAGACCATCGACCCCGAAAACTGCGATCTGGTGGAGCAATACGCCGACGTGCTTCAGGTGGGCGCGCGCAACATGCAGAACTTTTCCCTGCTGAAGCGCGTGGGGCGCTCGAAAAAGCCGGTGCTGCTGAAACGCGGCCTGTCCGCCACCCTGGAAGAATTTCTGATGGCCGCCGAGTACATCCTGTCCGAGGGCAATTACAACGTGATCCTGTGCGAGCGCGGCGTGCGCACTTTCGCCGACCACACGCGCAATACGCTGGACCTGTCGGTGATTCCGGCGGTGAAGAGCGCCTCGCACCTCCCGATCATCGTGGACCCGAGCCACGGCACCGGCAAGCGCGACAAGGTGCTGCCGCTCGCGCGCGCCGCCGTAGCGGTGGGGGCGGACGGCCTGATCGTGGAAGTGCATCCGGACGCCGACCACGCGCGGTCTGACGGCTACCAGTCGCTTTACCCCGATCAGTTCGAAGAGCTCATGCGGGAGATCACGCCGATCGCAGCGGTGCTGGGCAGGACCACATCGTTGTCACCAGCGGAGTCACCGGCCGAGCTCGAGGCGCGCCACTGAGCCGTGTTCCTTAAGCCATCGCCGGGGCCAGGCGCGATCGAGCGGAATACGTGGGCCATCCTGCCGGCCGCCTGTCTCCTGCTCACGCTCAACGCCGCCTGCACGAAGAAGAATCCCCCGCCCCAACCCTACCTGGCGTTCGTGGCCAATCACGGGTCGAACACCGTGGCGGTCGTGAATCTCGCGACCTTCCGCGTGATCCGCTCCATCGCGGTGCCGCCGGGCCCGACGCAAGTGATCGCGCGACCGGGCAGCCCCGAACTCTACGTGTTGAGCGCGTCGGGGACCGTCAGCGTGATCGGCGATCCCGACCTGCGCGTAACGGCCACGCTTCCGGTCGGTCCCGCGGGCACCACCGCCGCCAACCTTGTGCTTGCGCCCGATGGGAGCCGGGCGGCGGCCAGCGACTCCGCCGGCACGATTGCGATTGTCGACTGCATGACGTGGACCGTGGCCGGACGCGTCAAGGTGGGCGGCGACCTGTCCGGCCTCGCGTTCACGCCTGACGGCAAGACGCTCGTGGCCGCGGACCGTGCCGGTAATCGCCTGGTGTTTGTCGACGCGCCGACAGCTAAAGTCCTGGGTGAAGTTCAGGTGGGCAAGTCTCCGGGTCCTATGGCTATGCTGCCCGACGGCAGCAAACTGTTCGTGGCCGACACCGGCGAGCCCAAAATCTCGGCGGTCGACGTCGCCTCGCGCCAGGTGCTTTCTCACCTCGAACTCGCTTCCGACCCCGTGGGCCTGGTGTTGAAGCCCGACGGCGGCGAGCTCGTGGCGTTCAGCCGCGACTCGGCCACCTTGACGCTTCTCGATACCTTCCACGACGACGTGGAGGAAGACCGGCCCATTTCGACCGGCAAAACGCCGGTGGCGGCAGTGCCGACGCGCGACTCCACGAAGCTTTACATCCTCAACAGCGGACCCGAGGGCGGCTCCGTCCAGGGGATCGACTTGCAGAATCGCGCGCCCCTCGGCACCACCTACGTGGGTGCGGCGCCTGCGGCCATCGCCCTGACGCCGGATGAGCGCTACCTGGCCGTTGCCGCCACCGGCGCCTCCAGCCTCGCCGTGCTCGGCACCAGCCCTCTCAATCCGAAGCCGAAAGTGCCGGGAACGCCCTTGCCCCTGATCACCACAATTCCGGTCGGCGCCGGGCCCGTAGCCGTGGCCATTCCAGGGTGGCTCGCCGAGTAAAGCCGCGAGCACTACGCCGGCTCGGGGATCACCACCCGATCTCTTCCTCTGTAATTGTGAAAGTTAGCCAGCCATCTTGAGGAACTACTTGAAGTGGGATGGCGCTCGACCACACCGACACCTGGAAGCTCAGGTCGCGACCGGCTGCGGCGCCCAGCAGACTGAAGTCCGCCCGGAGTTCGAAGACCTGATCGAGCGCCAGCGCGAGTCCGGCGCCCGGATCCTCGCGCTGGCCGGCGCGTTCAACCCATCGCTCGCTCGAAATCAGCTTGCCGGCCGTTGTGCGAGCGTCCACTTGCAGGGTCTGCTGGCCTTCCAGCGTGATACGGATCTCAAAGTCGGGGTGGAGCTGCACGCTCTCGCGGTTCAAATCGAGGCGCAGGTAGAACGCGGAACCGCTGTAGCCGTAATAGACCATGTCGAGGGCGGGCGGCGGGCCGTGCATGGCGTCCGAGCGGACGGCGGGCCGGTAGACGCCGGCGCCCAGCCACTCGAAGTAGTTTGACACCACGCCGTCAATCACCGGCGCGATCTCGCCCGCCGGCGCCACGTTCAGAGGCTCGCCGCGCGGACGCTTGAGCGGCACGGCCAGTTCGCCGGGCGGTGAAGAGCCCAGCAAGCCGTAAATGTTGCTGAGGTGCTTGCGATAAAGGCGATCGAACTCCTCGTCGTTTTCGGTCGAGTGTTCGGGCCCATACCACCAGTTCCAATCGCTGCCCTCGGCGATGAAAAGCTCCTGCCGGGCCCAGGCAAGTTTCTGCGGGTCGAGGCCCGGCCGGGACGCATTGGCGGCGAAGAATTCGCGCGCGTCGGACAGCAGGTCCCAGGCGCGATTGTCCTCCTCCGCGCCGATCCAGACGTCGAAGTTGCCGTCGATCCAGGACCCCGGCACGACATGCGGAATCCGCCCTGCTTCTGCGACCTCCAGGGCCTCACTGGCGGTGATCGCGCGGATTTCGGGATCAGCCGCCAGCATCCCGTAAAACGCCCGCAGGAACGGCCGGCCGTTCGACCGGTAAAACTCCCAGCAGTTTTCGCCGTCAAGGATCACGGAGACCACGGCGGGCCGCGAACCCGTGCTGCGGCCTGCCTGGCGGATTCGCTCGAGCAGCGAACGCGCAGCCGGCGTGGGGTCCATGCTCGAGTAAACGAATCCAATCAGGTCTGAGATCTCGTGGTCGCGGAAGAAGATGCTGATCGCCCCGCCCCCGGTCGAGATAGTGTGGGGGCGGTACACCTCCGCGCCCCCGATCATGGTTCCGTCGGCCTGCCGGCGGATGCCCAACCCGATCGAGCGGCTCAGCACCACTTCGTCGCTTGCCGTCCAGAGAAAACCCTCCGCCGCCGCCAGGCTCAAAACCTCTTCCGACAGGCTCCCTTCGCTCGGCCACAGCCCGCGCGGTTCGCGCCCGAAGACCTGGCGATACAACTCGCGTGCGGATCGAAGCTGGGCTTGGGCGTCATCCGGATGCCGGAAGCGCCGGCGGGGCAGCGGCACGCCCGGGTGCGATTCGTAAGCGATGGCGTTGTCACACAGCAGCGGCAGGATCGGGTGATAGAAAGGCGAGGTCGAGATCTCGACTCGGCCCTCGTTCTGGGCCACGCGATGTTCTTCAAGTACTGCTTGAATAAGCTCGATTTCCTTCTTGCGCAGCAAAAGCTTATCGTCGCGGGCGAATCCCCTTCCCTTGGCGGCCAGACGCCGGATGTCGGCGTCGGATTCGAGCCACAATTCGTCAAACCAGGCGAGTTGCGACAAAACCTGAAGGTCGCGCAGCTCGGGGTCCGAGAACGCCCCCGCCAGCCGCGAGCCGTATTCCCAGGGTTTGGCCTTCTCATAGAGTTCGCGGAAGCGCGGATACCGGTAAAGCAGATTCTCGTGGTTCAACTGAAAGGCGTAGTGCAGCAGCCGCTCGCGTTCTCCCTCTGACAACTCCGCCACGCGCTTGAATGCCAGGTCGAACGATTCCTCGCGCGCGTCGCCGCGGGCGTAATCCTGCAATTGCGCGATCAGCGAAGGGACCAGGTTGATGGTGACGTGCACCTGCGGAAAGGCCCGTAGCTCCGCCGCCATGCCGTAATAGTCCTTCAAGGCATGCAGCCGCACCCACGGCATGGTGTAGCAGTCTTCGACCAGATCCTTGTAAAAGGGCTGGTGTTGATGCCAAAGCAGCATCAGATAAGTGGTGGACATGAACTAGGGAAGGGTCCTTCTCCCGCTCTTGCGACGCCTCGCGGATTGGATCGCGTATGCTAGCATGAGTTGAGACCCGAAGCCGGCCACGGGCGGCTCAAGCGCGGCACGGACGATGGCTTCCCGGTCACACCGATCATGCGGATTCTGACCCGCTACATTCTCAAGGAAATCGTCTCGCACTCGCTGATCGGCCTGCTCGCCTTCACCTTTGTAATCTACATCCCACGCATCGGCCAATTGCTGGAACTGGTGGCGCGCCGGAATCTGGCTTTCAGCACGGTTGTGCTTCTGTTTCTCGCGCCCGTGCCCGCCATCCTCGTGCTGACGATTCCCATGGCCGTGCTGGTTGGCATCCTGCTCGGCTTGAGCCGCATGGCCGCCGACGGCGAGGTGATCGCGGCGCGCGCCGTGGGCGTCGGCACCTCGCGTTTTGCGCGTCCGGTGCTCGCCTATGCCTGCCTGGGATGGCTTCTGGCCTCGGCGATGAGCCTGGTCCTGGCGCCGCGGTCCAACCTCGAGCTCACTCGCAAGGAAACCCAGATCCGGAACAGCCAGGCCGCCTACGAAATCGAGCCGCGCGTTTTCATCGAGCAGTTTCCGAAGCTGCTGATGTACGTTCAGGACCTCACGCGCGACCGCTGGCACGACGTCTTCATCGCCGACACCAGCACTCCCGGCTCGCCGAAGGTGACCTTAGCGGAAAGCGGCACCCTTGTCAACGACGCCCGCACCGGTGACCTGATCCTCCACCTCGAGCACGGCGCAACGCACGAGTTCGATCCGCAGAACCAGTCGCGTTATTCGGTGTCCCGCTTTGACGAAACGGACATTCCGCTGCCGCCGCCACAGAGCGAGGAGACCGGTCCCGGACGGCTCTCGCCCGCCATGCAGCCCGTCGGCACACTGCTCGCCGCGGCCCGGAGTTCGACGGACCCGCAGGAGCGTCGCGCCGCCCAGGTGGAGCTGCACAATCGCCTGGCGCTGCCGGTGGCCTCGCTGGTGCTCGCGCTCGTCGGAATCCCGCTCGGACTCTTCAGTCGCAAGGGCGGCAAAGCCGTCGGCGTGATGGTGACCATCCTGCTGGTTTTCATCTATTACATCCTGATGGCGCTCGGATTCAGCCTCGCCAAGGAGGGACGCGTCTCCCCCTTAATGGGCTTGTGGATGGCGAACGTGGTGTTCGCCCTGGCGGGCACGGTGATGCTGGTGCAGCTTGGCCGCGTACGCCCGTGGGTCCAGCGCCTGCAGGAGGCGTTCGCCGAGCTCGGCCGGGGGTTCCATCGCTTGCGCCGCAAGGCTCGCAAGCCCCTGGCCTTCGTGGTGCCTTCCCCGATTCGAACGCCCGGCAGCCGCATGTTCCAGATCCTCGACATCTACGTGATGCGAAGCTGGCTGTTCTATTTTGTCCTGCTGCTCGTCACCTTCGCCGGAATCTACATGGTGTTTGACTTCTTCCAGCTTCTCGGCGACATCGTGAAGAACCACGCCCGGTCCGGCCTGGTGTTTGACTACTACCGGTACCTGTTCCCCTACGTCGTTTACCTGCTGCTGCCCTTGAGCGTGCTCATGGCCACGCTGGTGAATTTCAGCCTGCTGACCAAGAGCAGCCAGATCACGGCCATCAAGGCCATTGGAGTCAGCCTTTACCGGATTTCGCTGCCCGTCCTGGCCCTGGGAGGACTGCTGAGCGCAGGCATGTTCGTGCTCGGCGATCAGTATCTGCCCGAGACCAATCAGCGCCAAAGCGCGTATCGCAACGAGATCAAGGGCCGTCCACCGCAGACCTACTTCCGGCCCGACGTGCAATGGATCTTCGGCCAGTCGAGCCGCGTTTACAACTACCGCTTCTTCGACCCCGACCACAACGTCTTCGCCAACCTCTCGGTGTTTGAATTCGATCCCGCCGGATTCACCATAACCCGGCGCATCTACGCGCAGCGCGCCTTCTGGGAGCCCCACATCCAAGGCTGGGTGCTCGAAGACGGCTGGGCCCGCGATCTCCAGGGTAGCAGGGTGATGGCTTACCGCACTTTCGCTGTCACAACCTTCAAAGAACTGAGCGAGCCCCCGGAATACTTCAAGAAAGAGGTGAAGACTTCGGAGCAAATGAGCGCCACCGAGCTGCGCGTCTACATCCAGGAACTCCGCCAAAGCGGATTCGACGTGGTGCCGCTCTCGGTGCAGTTGAATCGCAAGTTCTCCTACCCGCTGATCGCCTTCGTGGTGGGCCTGATCGGCATTCCCTTCTCCTTCACGGCCGGACGCAAAGGAGCCCTGACCGGAATCGCAGTGAGCATCGCCATCGCCATCGTCTACTGGTCGGTCTCAAGCCTCTTTGAAGCCATGGGCAATCTGGGACAACTCCCTCCCGCCGTCGCCGCCTGGTCGCCGGACGTGCTGTTCGCGGTGGGAGGGGTCTACGCGCTACTGCGCGTCCGGACGTGACGGGCAAGTGACAAGTGGCGAGTGGCCGCGAGTGGCAAGTGGCGAGTGACAAGCCAGCCGCTGCTCGTCAAAACGTAGGGGCGACCCGGCGGGTCGCCCTTACGCCGTCGCGAGAATCAGCCCTGGGATTTCTCGTGGTAGGGGCGCTGCTTGCTGCGCCCGTCGCCGGTAGGAACTCGTAGGCAGACGTACGGCAGTCCCGGGAGTTCAGTCACCGGGATGAACTGGCGGCCAGTCTCTGCAAAGAACGCCCTTCCGGCCGTATCCTCGGGTGGGCCAAGTGCACCACTCGTCGGAAGTAGCTTTCGAGCGCCTCAAGGCTCCGGCGTTGGTATTCCTTAAGTTGAATCATCCTCATGCTTCCGTAGGGGCGACCCGGCGGGTCGCCCCTACGTGTTTTCGAGAACGGCTTCGATGTCACGATCCCCGGTGGGTCGCCCGACACCATCCCTAGCGCGTCGTTCCGCCCGTGTTTATTATGGGGCGACCCACCGGGTCGCCCCTACGTCTTGATCTGGTAAGACACCCGTCGGAACACCACTGCTTCGTGCTTGAGCCGCGCTGCACCCAGGCGGCAACCCTTCGCCGTAAATCAGCACGCAGACCGCTGCTCTGCGGATGCCGCGGCAGCGCACGGAGGACATCACCCGTCAAAACATTGCCACCTTTCGGCCGCGTGTCTGGAAGCATTCTACTTCACCGCACGGCCGCAATGCACGGGCAGTGCGGCGGGCAGGCAGGCCGTCGACACAGGTGAGGGTGTATCCACGGCCTGTTGCGAGTGTTTGCCGGTCAAGGAAAACTGGGACTATGTAGCCTCGAACCTAGCCCGAGGTTGGCCCGGGATAAGCCCTTTGAAATCCGCGCGCCGGACGGACGCTTGTTGCGGAGCTCTAAACAGAGCCACTGAAGCCCGCGCGAACCTTCCGCATCGACTCACGGCAGCGGCTCGCGGCGGTCGGCTTCGGTCGCGGCGAGCTTTGCCGCTCTCGTGAGTTCAACCCGCTGCAAGGTCGGCCTTCCGCAAGTTGGGCGTAGCAATTTGTAAGTTCCGCCTGGCGACTCGTAAGTTAGGCATGTCGGCGCGCCGACAATGGTCTGGAATCGGCTATAATTCGGCGTTTCGGCAATCATGACTTTCAAAGGAGCATTCATGCGAGGACGGCAACCAGGGTGGGCAGGGTATCCAGGGGAGCGGCCCAGACATCAACGGCGCGACTTCCTGAAGCAAGTTGCGCTAGGCGCGGCGGGGTGGGCGGCTGCGGGCCTGCCCTCGATCGAGCGCTCATGGGCGGCCCCGGCCGCGATTGCGCGCGCCATGGGGTCCGGCCGGCCGGCGGCAAAGTACGAACCCACCTGGGAGTCGCTCAGCCAGTACCAGGTGCCGGACTGGTATCGCGACGCCAAGTTCGGCATCTTCCTGCACTGGGGCGTCTACTCGGTGCCGGCGCATGCGAGCGAGTGGTATCCGCGGCTCATGTACCGCCGCGAGGACCCGGTGTTCGAGTGGCATCGCCAGCACTGGGGTCCGCAGTCGACGTTCGGGTACAAGGACTTCATCCCGAAGTTTCGGGCCGAGCATTGGGATCCGGCGGAGTGGGCGGCGCTGTTCAAGCGCGCGGGCGCCAAGTACGTGGTCCCGGTCGGCGAGCATCATGACGGCTTTCCCATGTACAACTGCCACTCGACGGACTGGAACGCGGCCAAGATGGGTCCGCGGCGCGACGTGGTGGGCGAACTCAGCCGCGCCGTGCGCGAGCAGGGCCTGAAGCTCGGCGTCTCATCGCATCGCGCCCTCGACTGGTCGTACTACACGTTCGAGAAAGACTTTGACACTGACAATCCAAAGTACTCAGGGCTTTATGGTAAGCCGCACGCCCCGACGCCGCTGATCCCGACCGGCGACAAGGGCGAACTGCGCCAGACGGTGCCGCCCGAGTATCTCAAGGACTGGTTCGCGCGCACCACGCAGATCGTGGACGATTACCAGCCGGACCTGATGTGGTTTGACTTCGGCTTCGAAGGCCCCGAGTGGGAGCCTTACCGCAAGGCGTTCGGCGCCTACTACTACAATCGGGCCGAGGCGTGGCAGCGCGGGGTCGTGTTGAACTATAAGCATGAGGCGTATCCGCCTCAGGCGGCTGTACTTGACATCGAGCGCGGGCTGCTTGACAAGGTGCCGAAGTATCCCTGGCAGACCGATACGTCGGTGGGCTGGAAGTCATGGGGTTATATCGAGGACGAGAGCTACAAATCGCCAGGCCTGATCGTGCACGAGCTGGTCGACATCGTGAGCAAGAACGGCTGCCTGCTGCTCAATGTCGGGCCCCGTCCCGATGGCCGTATTCCCGAACCGGCGGCGGAGACTTTGCGGCAGATCGGCGACTGGCTGGCCGTGAATGGCGAGGCCATCTACGGGACGCGTCCGCTAGGGCTGACGTACGGCGAGGGTCCGACCGAATTCAAGGCGGGCCAATTCGGCGAGAGCGGCGAGCCGCAATTCACCACCCAGGACTTTCGCTTTACGCAGCGCGGCAATGACGTCTACGCCGTCGCGCTGGCCTGGCCGGACGCGTCCGTGAAGATCACGTCGCTCGGCTCGGGCACGGTGGCCGGCCTGCCTCAGAAGTCCATCTCGTCCGTACACCTGCTCGGCTCGGACCAACGGCTGGGTTTCACGCACACCGATGAAGCCCTGGTCATCGAAAAACCGGATAAGAAGTCAACGGATTACGCCTGTGTCTTCAAGATTATCTTGAATGGCTGATGGCGGGTGGGCCATCGTGTGAGCGCGACACCCGCAGGGCGGGTGTGCTCAGCGGCACATCTCGGTCACGAGAGCGTCCCGGCGCTTCAGCGCGATGCCGTCGACCGCGGCCAACACGCGACCATACCCGGCCAGTGCAATCCCGTCCAGCACCAGAAACCCGAGTCCGCACCATGCCAGGTTGCCGGTCAGGTGCGAGAGAAGGTAAAGGCAGATGGCCAATCCGGCCAGCACCACTTGGACTCCCAGGCTGACCAAGATCGATACGCCCGAGGTCTGCTGGCGCCGCATCTGGCCGAATTTGAGCTTGCGCGGAAAGTAGAGAGACATGAGGTTTCCGACAGCCAGGTTCACGAGGAGCGCGAAAACGGCACCCTCCAGCGTCAGAAGCACGATCGCGGCCCTCACCGGTCCCACCACCACCCAGTCGAGCACCGCGACCAGCAGCATCTCCGCCGCGACCATCAGGGTGTGCAGGAGGTTTTTCGCCACCAGCACATCACGAAAGCGGATGGGCGCGGCGAACAGCACCGACACGCCGGCCCCGTCGTACCCGAGGTTGTTATAGGTGAATCCCACGAGAACGAGCATTACGTACCCGATGCTCAAGGGGAAGACCGTGGAGCCGGAGCGCATGAAGGACGGCTCGGTGCCCTGCCCCTTGTTCAGGCTCATGACGATCACCAGGACGAATGGAACAGCGAGCGTAAAGAACATCGTGGTGTTGCGCAGCAGATATCGAAGGTCTTTTTCGAGCAGCGCCGCCACCGTCGGCGACAGACCCGCCACGCTCCAGCCCGCGCGCACCTTGGTTGGCCGGCCGGCGGCCTCCACACGGCTCTCGCTCACGTTTTCGCCCCGGTATTCCGCGCGCAGGCGGAGCGAGAGCAGCCCGCCAAGTACGCCGCAAACGGCTAGAAGGCCTGCGAGGTCCGCGAGCGCGCCCGCGGATCCACCGGCGTGCCCCGTCGTGATCATCGAAGCTGCCAGGCCGGGCGGGAAGGCGTGACCGTAAGGAGCGAGCCGGACCAGCTTAGGCGCGGCGCCCTTGCCGTAGCGGCGCGTCAGAGGCCCGGTAAGCTGAAAGCTGAACATCAGTAAGAGAAAAACCAGCCCAAGGATTTCCCGAGTGCGGCGCTTCGCCAGCCAGTGGCTGAGCCAGGCAAAAATCGCGCGGTTGAGGAGCAAGTTGAAGAGCGCGAAGGCGAGCAGGGCCGGCGCCGCCCACAGTGCCGCGCCCGGGGAGGCCACGGCGATGCCGGCCAGCATTGCCAGCAGCCAATAGAGGGCGGCCATCGCCACCGGGTCGAAGATTCCGTGCGCGAGCGCCAGCAGTACGAAGGCGGAATAACGGAGCGGGAAGCGCAGCAGCGAGCCGGGATCGGACTCCGCGCCGAAGCCGGAAACGAAAATCGGGAGCATCAGCCAGATGAGGAAGATGCCCCAGATCTCACCGGGAAGAATGAAGGGTTTGCCGGTGTGGACGGCGTACCAGCTTCCCAGGCCAAACAGCGGCCCAAAACCGAGCGCTACGATCCCGACGGCAAAACCTCCGATGATCTTCGATACGAGGTCGGCCTTGCCGCGGCGCGTGCGCAGGCCGTTTACGAACAACCGCCAGCGCAGCCAGCCGACCAGCCGGACCTGCTCCTGCCGTGCCGGTGCGAGGGTCATTGCGGTCATTCCAGCCACGAAAGTTCGGGCTCGGCGCTGCGCTCGCCGCCCACGATATCCAGAAAGATCTGCTCCAGGCTGAGCTTCTGACCGTCGTCGTGGCGCGCCGCTACACCGGACCGGAGTTCGTCAATCGAACCCTGCGCCACCAGCGCCCCGCGATGAATAATGGCCACGTGGCTGCACAGGCGCTCGACAATCTCGAGCACGTGTGAAGTCAGGAAGATGGTGGCGCCGCGCATGATCATGCGATTCAACATGGCCTTCAGGGTGCCGGCGGCAATGGCGTCCACGCCCTCGAAAGGCTCGTCAAGAAACAGGACCTTGGGCCCGTGGATCACGGCCGCGGCCATGGCGAGCTTCTTCTTCATTCCGTGGGAGTAGTCCACGATCAGCGTCTTCGGCCGGTCCGCCAGGCTCATGAACTCAAGCAGTTCCTGCGCGCGCTCGGCGGCGGTGGCGCGAGCGAGCCCGTACATCCGGCCCGCGAAGTTCAGGTACTCAGGTCCGGTCAGGCGGTCAAATAAGGCGAGCCCTTCAGGAACCACGCCAATCTGGCTCTTGACGCCGATGGGATCGGCCGCGAGGTCAATGCCGAGAATACGGATCCTGCCCGCGGTCGGCTCGAGCAAGCCCGTGAGCATCTTGATGGTGGTCGATTTCCCGGCGCCGTTCGGCCCGAGGAATCCGAAGAACTGGCCGGCCTCCACGCGGAGATTGACGTCGCGGACGGCCTCGAGGTCGCCGAACCGGCGCGTGAGTCCTTCGGTGTCGATGGCAAGATTGTTCATTGTCGGCGCGCCGACATTAGCACAGCCGGCGACAGAGACGCAAACGCGTGCAAGCGGGCTGCGGGGGTGCGGCTTGCCATACCCCTTACTCGCCAACCGGCGTCCGGCGCGGAGCGAACAACAGCCCCGACCAGTCTGCGTCGATGGCCGCTACTTTGTAATCGAGCAGGCCCGCGGCCAAAGCCGTGGTGCGGATCAGAGTCTCGTTCACATCTGAGGCGAGAGGCGACGTCCGCTTGGGCCACGCGATCCAAAGCCGGCAGCAGATCGCCCTTACCACTTGCCGGGCTACGGAGTCGATCTGCGAGATCAGTTCGGCCGCCGAGCGTACAAACCAGATCGTGACGCCGGTCGAGGGAGTAATCCGATGACTGAACTGGACGCCGGCCGGCAGGGGATCGAGAATCTCAACAAACAGATCAGGTTCCTGGAGCAAGGCTATGAAACTATTAGGCTTGATTCCTAGCTTCTTTGCGAGCGGCGTGCCTGAGTACCCCGCCAGATTCGAGCCCGGGATCGCTGGGTTCGCCGGAGGATGGGCAATGGTCCGCTTCACGGTCTTCGCGACGGTCGCCCATGTTGCGTAAGCGGCATCACGCAGCACCTGGCGAACGCGCTCGACCTTGGACGCTTCCCCGCCCGCGAAGACGAGAGGAATCTCGCGAGTCTGTCGGCCGGCTCGCAGCGCCACGGCGAGATCGCGCCCCTGCATCGGAAGGCGGTCCAGGCTGACCACCAGAGCCTTGGGCGGGGCATCGCGGAGTCGCTTGAGAATTTGCGGCCCGCGGTGGCGGTCGACTTCAAGTAACACTTGAAACCCTGCCCTGCGCAGAAGCCGGGCGCGCTCCCTTCCCTCGTCGGCGTTCCAATGGATCAGGACGACGGTCATCAATCTCCGACCAGCACCGCCCGGCTGTCAGGCTGTCTCGCGCGAGATCCAGTCCGCTGGATGGATGTTGCCACGCCGGCGTTCAAGCGATACATTAAGCGGGCGCAGTAAGCAGCGCCCCTACGCCGTGGAATACATTTTCTTGCCGCCTTCAGCCTCCTCGTGTTTCAACGCGGCCTGCGCCGCCGCCAGGCGTGCGATGGGCACGCGATACGGTGAGCAGCTCACGTAATTGAGGCCCGCCTCGGCGCAGATCTCGATCGACGACGGATCGCCGCCGTGCTCGCCGCAGATGCCAACCTTCAGGTTGGCGCGCGCCTTGCGGCCTTCGGCAGTCGCGATCCTGAGCAATCTGCCGACACGCTTGGGATCGAGCTGGGCAAACGGATCGCTCGGCCAGATCTTCTGCTTCACATACGCCGCGATGATCTTCGCGCAGTCGTCGCGAGAGAGGCCGAACGTGGTCTGCGTGAGGTCGTTGGTGCCGAAGCTGAAGAACTCGGCCTCGCCCGCGATCTCTTCAGCCGTAAGCGCCGCCGCCGGCAGCTCGATCATGGTGCCCACCAGGTACTCGACCTTCACGCCTTTCTTGGCGAACGCGTCTGCGGCCGCCTTATTGACGATCTCCTTCTGCAAGGTGAGCTCCTTCACGTCCCCGACCAGCGGGATCATGATCTCGGGCCGGGCGTCGATGCCCTGTTTCTTGCAGTCGCAGGCCGCCTCGAATATGGCGCGAGCCTGCATCTCGGTGATCTCGGGATAGAGGATGCCGAGGCGGCAGCCGCGCAGCCCCAGCATGGGATTGAACTCATGCAGCCCTTCAACAATCTCCAGCATCTTTTTGGCCTGACTGAGCTTCGCACCCTTCTTGCCGGTCGCCTCCAAGACGGCGACTTCCACCATCAGTTGCTCGCGCTTGGGCAGGAACTCGTGCAAAGGCGGATCGAGCGTGCGGATGGTGACCGGCAGTCCGTTCATCGCCTTGAAGAGCCCGAAGAAGTCTTTGCGCTGCATGGGCAGGAGCTTGGCGAGCGCGGCGCGCCGCTCTTTCTCGAGCGCCTTGGCCTCCTTGGGATCGCCCGTCTCCTTGCAGGCCATGATCATGCGCTGGACGTGCGGCAGGCGGTCCTGGGCGAAGAACATATGCTCGGTGCGGCACAGGCCGATGCCCTCCGCGCCGAACTTGCGGGCCACGGTGGCGTCACGCGGAATGTCGGCGTTGGCCCTCACCCCGAGCTTGCGATGCTCGTCCGCCCACTTCATGAACTCGGCGAAGGCGCCGCTCGAGGGATCGGGCTCCTTGGTGGGCACCTCGCCGAGAGCCACCCGGCCGGTCGAGCCATCGAGCGCGATCCAGTCGCCTTCCTTGACCACCAGCTTCCCGACCCGCAGCTCCTTCTTCTTCTCGTCCACGTCGCATTCGCCGGCACCCGCCACACAGGGCTTGCCCATGCCGCGCGTCACCACGGCCGCATGCGAGGTCATGCCGCCGCGCGAGGTCAGAATCCCCTGCGCCACTTCCATGCCGTGGATGTCGTCGGGCACCGTTTCGCCGCGCACCAGGATCACGGGCCACTTCTTGCCCTGCTCCACGGCATCGTCGGCGGTGAAGACGACGTGCCCCACCGCGGCTCCAGGAGACGCCGGCAACCCATTGGCGATCACATTCAAACCCTTGGATTCATCAAGCACTGGATGAAGAAGCTGGTTGAGTTGCTCGGGCTCCACCCGCTGCAGAGCCTCTTTGGTTGTGATCAGTCCTTCCTTCGCCATGTCCACCGCGATCTGCACCGCCGCCGGACCCGTGCGCTTGCCGCTGCGCGTCTGCAGCATGTAGAGCTTGCCTTCCTGGATGGTGAACTCGAAGTCCTGCACGTCGCGGTAGTGCTGTTCGAGGCGGGTGGTAATCTCGCGAAGCTGGCTGTAGGCCTCGGGATTTACC
>DASZIG010000103.1:0-120046 GCA_035949375.1 Terriglobia bacterium
TTTTGGGGTGGTTTACAACGCCAACAACGTGACGCTGGACGTGCTCTCCGGGCCAGTAGGAGGATCGGCTTGGGGAGGCGGATCACCCACGAACAATCCCAGTACGCCGGAGCCGGGCAGCCTGGTGCTGCTGGGCAGCGGATTGCTCGGCCTCGCGTCATACGCCAGGCGCAGGATGAAGTCGGGCCGCAAATCGTAGGCTGACCTCACGGTCCACGTCGGTGCGGTCAACAGCTTCGGGTCGGAGGGCGCGTTGAACGTCAAGGGGGGCGCGCCCTTCCATCCGACTCATGATTCCTGGCGCTTCGCTGGGCGGGTTCGGCAGGCCCCCGGCGAACCTGACGCCCGTCCTCTTCAACTTCCACCAAGCTCCAGGATCCCCAACGTTCGCGCATTTTCCCTCTTCTCGGTAGTGCCTTCATTACCATCGGCGTGACAAATCGCCGTCAATCGCGAAATAGGTATAAATAGGTAGCCCGAGCACTGCCGTTCCCTCCTATTGACATTCGATAGGGCAAGTTTTATTATGCTATCGGATGTCTATAGGAGAGCAATGAATTCTGAATCCACGGAACTCTTGCAAGGCACGCTTGACCTTCTGATCCTCAAGTCTCTGGCGCTGGCAACGTTGCACGGCCTCGGCATCTCGCGCAGAATCGAGCAAATCACGCGCGGCACTTTTGTGGTCAAGCCCGGCTCGTTGTTTCCCGCGCTGCACCGCATGGAAGAACAGGGCTGGTTGGAGGCGGAATGGGGTGCGTCCGAGACCAACCGCCGCGCCAAGTACTATCGCCTGACGCCCGCCGGCCGGCGCCAGTTGGGGGCCGAGGCGGAGCGCTGGGGCCGGATCGCGGTGGCCATCGGGCGCGCGCTGGAGGCGACTTAAGGGGAACACAGATGGAGTGGCTGGCCCGATTTCAGAGCCTTGTTCGCAATCTGTTTCGCCGGACGCGTGTGGAGCAGGATCTCGACGAGGAAGTGCGCTCTTACGCCGGCATGCTGGCGGATCAGGGAGTCGAGGAGGGGTTGAGCCCGGAGGACGCGAGGCGGCGCGCATTGATCGACCTCGGCGGCGTGGAGCAGGTGAAGGAGCAGGTGCGGGAGGTACGTATGGGCATCCGTGTCGAGACCTTCTGGCTGGATCTTCGTTACGGCGCGCGGATGCTGAGGAAGAATCCGGGATTCAGTGCTGCCGCTGCCCTGACGCTAGCGCTCGGAATAGGGGCGAACGCTGCGGTTTTCACCCTGACCTATGCTGTAATTCTCAAGAGCCTGCCCGTTCCAAATCCCGCCCAGTTGGTTCGTTACACGTTTCGCGAGCCCGGCGTGCCGGACCTTTCCGTCTCCGGGCCCGCCTATGATTCGCTCCGCAAGCACGAGACCGTGAACCAAGACATCCTGGCCTGGAGCAACACCGACCTCGCGGTTCGAGAGAACGGAGCCGTGACGCGGGTCGACGGCGCCATGCTGAGTGGCAATGGCTTCCGCGTACTCGAATTGCGGCCTTACCTCGGACGCGTCTTTGGCGAGGCGGACGACGTGACCGGAGGCGGTCCAAGCGGATACCAGGCCCTGCTCGGCTACGATTATTGGAAATTGCACTTCCATCGCAATTCCGCTGTCCTCGGCCGAACCCTCGTCATTAACGGCCGGACGGTGACGGTGATTGGCGTGCTGCCGGAGGGTTTCAGCGGACTGATTGCCGGCCAGCAAACTGACATTGTGCTGCCCCTGGCCTTCGAGCAAGTGATCAACGCCCCGAACCCTCAGAGGCACGCGCCGGGAAACAACTGGCTTACGGTGATGGGCAGGCTCAAGCCGGGTGAGTCGGTACGGACAGCCGAGTCGAATTTGCGAGCCACGGATAAGGTGATACGCGAGGAAGCTGACCCCAGTCACCTTTTCCTCGGCGGGTACTTCGCTCCACTCAAGTTTGGAGTGGAGAGCGGCAGCGGGGGCCGCTCATTCCTGAAGGTCGCTTACAGCCGTCCTCTGATAGCCCTGGAGATCCTGGTGGGTCTCCTGCTGCTGCTTTGCTCGGCCAATGCGGCGTTATTGATGCTGGCGCGTGCCAGTGGACGCTTTCGGGAGTTTGCCGTCCGAAGCGCCTTGGGTGCATCGCGCAGGCGCCTGTTCCGGCAGGCCCTCAGCGAAGTCGGTCTCCTGACTGCATGCGGTCTGGCCGCCGGAATCTGGCTCGGATGGGCGGCCGCGCGCGCGCTCGTAGGCATGCTGGCCGACGTCGGCCAGGCGCCGCCGGTGGACGTGACTCCTCGCGTGGCGATTCTGGCGTTTGCCGCCGCCGTCAGCGTGCTCTCGGCGCTCACGGCGGGTCTGTGGCCTGCGATGCGCGCCAGCCGCGCGGCTCCGGCGCTCGATCTGAAACGAGGCGAAGCTCTTTCAAATTCGAAGCGGCTCGGAAGCTGGATTGTACCCGTGCAAGTGGCAATCAGCGTCACCTTGCTCTTCGCCGCTTGCTTGCTGGGCGGTACTTTCCTTCATCTTCTGCTTGAGAACTCGGGGTTTCGTGCGGAAGGCGTGGTCATGGCCGACGTCGACTTGAGCGCTGCCAAGCCCACGCCCAGGCAGGCGGCGCAAGATGCGCGGCGGATCGTCGAAGCTATCGAAAATATGCCCGGAGTGGAGGCCGCGACACTTCTCTCCGGCCCTCCGATTCACGACGGCTGGGCGGCGGGGCATTATTTTTCTCTGGGAAACGGCGGGAGCGTTCATAGCGACATGCAGACCTGGCCCGAGTCCGTCTCACCGGGATACTTCGCCGCGTTAGGGACACGGATCCTGGAGGGTCGCGGATTTTTGAAGAGCGACGGGAACGGCAGCCGCGTTTGCGTCCTCAGCGTTTCTGCCGCGGCATTCTTCTTCCCCAATCAGGATGCGATCGGGAGATTCGTGTATTCCGGAGGATCCGATCCGAGGAAAGACGGCAGCGACCTTGATCCGGGAAACGCATGCCGCGTCGTGGGCGTGGCTGAAGACGCCCGCTTTTTGTCTTTGCGTGAAGCTCCGCCGCGCATGCTCTATAGTCTCGCGGCCGGCGACGACTGGGATACTCATTTCTCTCTGGCGGTGCGAAGTTCCAGCACCGGTCTTGGCGCGGCCGCCCTCCGGAACGCGGCGAAGCAGGTGGTACCCCTTGCGCCTGCGCCAACGATTTACACGTTCAGCGAACTCGTCAAGGCGCACCTTCAGCAAGAGAGAATGCTGACGGCTCTTTCCGTCTGCTTTGCCGCCATCGCTCTACTGCTCACCGCGCTCGGTCTTTACGGGTTGCTGGCGCGCAGCGTCGTCCTGCGGACGCGCGAGATCGGGCTTCGGCTGGCGCTCGGAGCGCATCCGCGCGACGCGCTGCTGCTGGTGGTCCGGCAGGGATTGCGGCTGGTACTGATCGGCGCCGCCATCGGGCTGGCAATGGCCTCAGTCGTCACGCGCCTGTTGCGCAGCCTGCTCTTCGGCGTACAGGTAGCCCATCCTGTCACTCTTGCAGGGGTGGTCGCCACACTCTTTGCTGTCGCCCTGCTCGCCAGTTACATCCCCGCGCGCCGCGCAACCAGGCTTGATCCGACCTCGGCTCTGAGGTGCGAATGAGCGGATCGCGAGCCGAAGTTTGTCCCACTTACGGGCATTGAGTCCCCTGGTTTGGAGAGTTCTGCCATGGCATTCGGATCACGCATTTTGAGCCTGTTGCGCAACCTCTTCCGAAAGGCAAGGGTTGAACAAGATCTCGACCAGGAGGTGCGCTCGTACGCGGAGATCCTCGCTGACGAGAAGCTTCGGAACGGGGCAAGGCCGGAGGCGGCCGAGCGCGAGGCCCTGATCGAATTGGGCGGCGTTGAGCAGGTGAAGGAGCAAGTGCGCGAGGTCAGGGTGGGATGGACCCTGGAATCACTTGTGCAGGACATTCGCTATGGCCTGCGCCTGCTCATCAAGAGCCCCGCCTTCACCGTGGTCGCCACGCTCTCACTCGCCCTCGGCATCGGAGCCAACACGGCGATCTTCCAGTTGCTGGACGCGTTGCGCCTCCGCACGCTGCCCGTGACCCGGCCTCAGGAGCTGTCCGAGCTTTACCTGGCAGATGCCACTGGACTCCGGGGAAGCCAACAAAGCTCGTTCGATGTCCTCACCAACCCGATCTGGGAACAGATCCGCGATCATCGCCCGGACGCGTTTTCGGGCGTCTTTGCCTGGGGCGAGGACGACTTTAACATCGCGCCCAGAGGCGAGGTGCGCCATACCCAGGGTCTGTGGGTGAGCGGGGACTTCTTCCATGTGCTGGGCGTGCAGCCGATCCTGGGGCGTGTGTTTACGGCTGCGGACGATCACCGCGGCTGCGGCCTGCCCGGCGCGGTGGTGAGCTACGCCTTCTGGCAGCGCGAGTTGGGCGGCGATCGCGCGGCCGTCGGCCGGAGAATCACGCTCGACTTCGACCCTGTTGAGGTCATTGGCGTCACGCCCGCGAGCTTCACTGGCCTGGATGTGGGGCAGTCTTTCGACGTGGCGCTGCCGATCTGCTCGCAAGCGACTCTGGGGGGCGAATTCAGTTTTCTTGACGCCGGGGCCATCTGGTGGCTCACGGTCGTGGGGCGGCTTGAGCCCGGTTGGACGCTGCAGCGCGCCACGGCCGAGCTCGCGACCGTTTCGCCCGGCATTTTCGCGGCAACTCTGCCCAAAGAGTATCCACGCGACAATATCAAGGACTACCTGCGCTTCAAGCTGGCGGCCTACCCTGCCGCCACGGGATTCTCGTTTCTGCGCCAGAACTATCAGGACCCTCTCTGGCTGCTGCTCGCAACGGCCGGGCTGGTCCTGTTGATCGCCTGCGCCAACCTTGCCAACCTGATGCTTGCCCGTGCCAACGCTCGCGAGCGTGAGATCGCGGTGCGGCTGGCGCTGGGAGCGCCGCGCGGCCGCGTGACCCGGCAGCTTCTGGCCGAGAGCCTGTTGCTCGCTGGCATCGGAGCGGGCTCGGGCCTTCTTCTAGCCGGGGTACTGAGCCGGTTTCTCGTATCGTACTTGAGCACGCAAGACAATACGCTGTTTCTGGACTTGCATCCGGACTGGCGCGTGCTCGGATTTACCATCGGCGTCGGAGTCCTCACCTGCCTGCTCTTTGGGCTGGCACCGGCGCTGCGAGCCACCAGGATCGGGCCGAGCGAGGCCATGAAGGCAGGAGGACGCGGCCTGACCGCCAGCCGCGAGCGCTTTGGGCTGCGACGCGCGCTTGCCACCACGCAGATTGCCCTCTCGCTCGTGCTGGTAGCAGGCGCCCTGCTCTTTTCGCGCAGCCTGCGCAACCTGCAGAACGTCAATCCCGGCTTTCGGCCGGACGGCATCCTCATCGCTGACGCTGACATAACCAGCATTAAGCTCGCCGCAGATGCCCGCGTGCCGTACAAGTTGCAATTACTGGACCGGCTCCGTGCCATCCCGGGGGTGAAGGCGGTGGCGGACGTCCGCATCCTTCCCCTCACCGGCAGCGGCACCGACAATGTCGTCTGGCGAGAGGGTTCGGACCGGAGCCGCGGCATCAGGTCGTACTTCAACTGGGTGAGCCAGGACTACTTCAGGACCATGGAAACGCCGTTTCTGGCCGGGCGCGATTTTGACAGCCGCGACACGACCCATACCCTGCCCGTTGCCATAGTGAATCAGGCTTTCGCCCGCCAGCTCGGACTGGGAGCGAACCCGGTGGGCCAGAGCTTTCGCAGGGAGTCCACGCCTTCCGACCCGGAGATGGACTTCGAGATCGTCGGCTTGGTCGCCGACACCCAGTACCGCGACATCCATGCCGGTGAACCGCCGATCATTTATCTCGCTACCTCGCAGGAGTTGCGTTTTGCGAACTACTGGGTGCAGATTCTGATTCGTTCGTCTCTGCCCCCAGCCGAGCTCACGCCACAGGTCCGGCGTGCCGTCGCCGAGCTCAATCCGGCAATCAGCGTGGAGTTCGACGGGTTCAGCAACATCCTGCGCAACGATTCGCAGCGCGAGCGGCTGATGGCCACGCTCTCGGGGTTCTTTGGTTTGTTGGGCGTGCTGCTGGCCAGCGTCGGACTTTATGGCGTACTTTCTTACATTGTAGTGCGGCGGACCAACGAGATCGGCATCCGCATGACTTTGGGCGCGGACCGGCGCGAGATTGTCGGCATGGTGCTCCGTGAGGCGGCGTTCGTGCTGGTGTGCGGCGCAGGCGCGGGCGTGGCGCTGCTGCTGATCGCCGGAAGGGCGGCGCGTTCGTTGCTCTTCGGTTTGCGCCCGAGTGACCCACTCACGCTGGGAGCCGCCGTCCTCCTGCTCGCCATCGTGGCGCTCGCGGCGAGCTACCTGCCCGCTCAGCGTGCCGCCAGGCTTGACCCGATGACGGCGCTGCGGGTGGAATGAAACGCTCTCACCCGGGTTGTAATCACTCGAACTCGATCAGGGCGATCTCGGGACGCGTGCCAACGCGGATCGGCGGGCCCCAGGTGCCGGCGCCGCTGGACGTGTAGACCATGAGCGTGCCGAACCGCTGGAGTCCGTAGGTGAACTCCCTGAAAACGCGCCGGGTGAGCCATGTGAAGGGAAAGAACTGGCCGCCGTGCGTGTGTCCGGAAAGCTGCAGGGACACGCCTTCGCTTTCTGCCACCGCTAATCCGTGGGGCGCGTGCGAGAGAAGGATGCTCGATGCGTCCCGATCGATTCCTGCTTGCTGCAAAACCGCGCGCAGGCGTTCCGGCCGCGTCGAAGCCCCGTAATCCACGCCGACAATCTGCAGGCCGTCAGCCATCGCCTTCTCGTTATTCAGCACGCGGATGCCCGCGCTGCTCACCGCCTCCAGGTACTTCGCCGGGTCGGAGAATTCTTCGTGATTGCCGGTTACAAAATACTTGCCGAACACAGGGGCGAACTCGTTCCACGGAGCGGCGACCGCGCCGGCATTCACCTTGGTACCGTCGTAGAGGTCTCCCGTGATGAACACCACGTCGGGTCTGAGGCGCGCGAGACGGGCAACGATGCGGCGCATGAAACCTAGTCCGTTGACGTGCCCGAGATGCACATCGGAAACGAGGGCCGCAACGCGGCCCCGCCAAGAGGGCGGCAGGTTCGGCAGTTTCACGCGGATTCGTTTCACACGCACAGAGCGGGCATTCAACAGCCCGTAAATGCTCACGATGGCGGCCAACCCAAACAACGCCGTGACGAGGGCCGAACGACGAGGAACGACACCTACGAGCCTGCCTCCCAGGTAAAAGGTCCAGCAGAGGCCGGCCGCCAGCAGGAGGAAATTCAGAAACCCCAACCACACGTTCGCCAACCGATAAAGCAATCGCGCCGCAAAGTTGGCATAACGAAAGGCAAGCAGGCTGGCCACCACAAAACTGACCGATAATACGGCCAGCACCGCCCGCAGCCAGGTGGTCCCGGGCAGATCGGGACTCAATCGGAAGGCTGCCCAGGTGTCGTAAACGAACCAGTGCGCGAGAAACAGAATCGTCTGAATGACGACGATCAACCCGGCGATCCTGACGCGCATACGGGCGTCCTCAGGGGAGCGAATTCCATCCCGGACCACGATCCGCTCCACAATTGGATGTGACAGGGGCGCAATCCGATTGGCCTTGGAGCGGGTAAAGTCGCAAGCACACGGGCCACGCGCCAGCCTCGAAGAATCGCCTCTTTTGTTGTCCACCAAAGTCGGACAGTGGCATAATCACACCTTCCGAAGACTGCTACAGCCTTCGCGAGGCGGCGGACCGAGCCATGCGCACTGACCGTTTTGCCATCGGCATCGACTACGGCACCGAATCTGGCCGCGTGGTGGTGGTTCGCGTTCGCGACGGCGCCATTGTGGGTCAAGCGATCGTGGCCTATCCCGACGGCGTGATGGACGAGCGCCTGCCGGAAGGCGGCGTGAAGCTTGAAAACGATTGGGCGCTGCAGAATCCGCGGGATTACCTGCAGGTAGTGGAAAAGGGCGTGCCACGCGCGCTCAAGGAGGCGGGCGTCCCGGGCAACCAGGTGATCGGCTTGGGCACAGACTTCACGGCGTCCACGCCGCTGCCGACGCTGCGGGATGGCACACCTCTTTCGTTTCTGCCGAAATATCGCAAGCAGCCTCACGCCTGGGTGAAGCTCTGGAAGCATCACGCAGCGCAGGCTGAGGCGAACCGGATCAACGAAGTCGGACGCGAACGCCACGAGGATTTCATCCAAATCTACGGTGGCAGGTATTCGTCCGAGTGGTTCTTCTCGAAGCTCCTGCAGATTCTGGACGAAGCTCCGGCCCTCTACCAGGCCAGCGAGCGCTTCATCGAAGCCGCCGACTGGATCGTCTGGCAGCTTACAGGTGAAGAGAACCGCAACACCTGCACCGCCGGTTATAAGGCTATGTGGGTGAAAGGCCGCGGCTTTCCCTCGCCGGAATTCTTTCGCGCCGTAAAGCCGGGGTTTGAGACCGCCCTCGACAAGCTCACCGCCGACTACCATCCGCTCGGCGCGAAAGCCGGCGGTCTTACGGCGGAATGGGCGCGCAAAACGGGCCTGCGCGCCGGAATTCCAATTTCCATCGGCAATGTGGATGCGCATGTGGCCGTGCCCGCCTGCACGGTGGTGGAACCCGGGTCTCTCGTGATGATCATGGGCACGTCAATCTGCCATTTGGTGCTGGGAACGGACCGGCAGATGGTGGAAGGGATGTGCGGGACCGTTGACGGGGGGGTGGTGCCGGGATTCTGGGGCTACGAGGCCGGCCAGTCGGCCGTGGGCGACATCTTCGCCTGGTTCTTCGAGCACGGCGTACCGGAATACATCCGCAGCGACGCGCGCAGACTCAAGCTGGCCGTCACCGAAGTGCTGGAAAAGCGCGCGGCGGCGCTGAAGCCTGGCCAGTCGGGACTGCTGGCGCTCGACTGGTGGAATGGCAATCGTTCGATCCTGGTAGACGTGGACTTGACCGGGCTGCTGCTCGGCATGAATCTGGCCACGCGTGCGGAGGAAATCTATCGGGCGCTGATCGAGGCCACAGCCTTCGGCACCCGCCAGATCGTCGAGGCTTTTGCCGGCAAAGGCGTTGCGGTCCGGGAACTCGTGGCCTGCGGCGGCCTGCCCGAGCGTAATCTTTTGCTCATGCAGATCTACGCGGACGTGACCGGACTCGAAATCAAGCTGGCCGATCCGTTGATGACGTGCTCGGCCCTCGGATCGGCGATGCACGGAGCCGTGGCTGCCGGACCGGAGGCCGGCGGCTACGCGAGCATCTATGACGCTGCCCGACGCATGGCTCACGTGCAGCGTAAGACCTATCGCCCGAACCCCGCGCGCCACGAAATTTATAACCAGTTGTTTCGGGAGTATCAGACGTTGCATGATTACTTTGGCCGCGGGGCCAATGACGTGATGAAGCGGCTGAAAGAGTTGAAGCGGCGAGCCTCTGCCGGCTTGTCGCGCGAGGGGGTATTGGACGGCCCGTAATCTTGAGGACGGGACTTGCAGTGTGCAGAAAATTCTTCGCTTCATTTGCGACGCTTTTCCTGGTGCTTCTGCCAGGCTTACAGCGGGCGCAGGAGCAGTCCGCGCCGAGTCCCGATGAATTCCAGCGCGGTGAACGCACAATTCGTCGCTTTCCCCCTTCGGAATTCAAGAATGCGCCCCAATGGGTAGTGGTGGGCCTCGTCGCTCTAGGCTGCACCATCCCCCAGCCATTCGCCGCGCAGCAGCCGTCAAACCTGATCCGTGGTCAGTTTGCGAGAAACGGGGAATGGGACTGGGCCGCGATCTGCTCGAAGGAAGGCAAGTCGCGCGCCGTTGTTCTCTGGGACGGTCCGCCTGCCTGCCCCAACAGTTTCGGGGAGAGCGAGGATGTCGAGAGGCTTGCGACTTTCGGGAGCGGGGGGATCGGATACGAATATTCGATCGTCAGCGTCGGGCCCGAACAAATTCGCAAGGACATTCACGACTGGGGGGACCCGTCGGCGGAGGAACACGCTACGGCCATCAGCCATGACGGAATCGAGCTTCCTTCTGGAAAGGGAGTTCAAATCGAGTACTGCTTGCGCGGGCAATGGACGATCGCTGCCGCGGGCGATTGACCGACATCAGTTTTTTGGCTTCGAACCGGGTTTTTCGAGCGATCTGAGACGCGCCGCATGATGGGTCTGGAACAGCTTCGAACGCAGGTCTGGCAAGTGAATCAGGACATCTATCGCGCCGGTCTCGTTACCATGCACAGCGGCAACGTCAGCGGCATCGACCGCGAACGTGGCCTCGTGATCATTAAGCCGAGCGGCATGGATTATGACAAAATGAAGCCGGCAGACTTGGTGGTGACGGATCTTGAAGGCAGGAAGGTGCGAGGAAAGTGGAAGCCGTCCGTCGATCTGCCGCATCATCTCTACATCTACAAGCATCGGCCGGACGTGGGCGGTATTGTTCACACGCATTCGAATCACGCTACGAGTTTCGCGATGCTCGGCCGTTCGATTCCGGCCTATCTTACTGCTATCGCGGACGAGTTTGGCGACGAGATTCCTTGTGCTCCCTACGTTGACAACGGCGGCGACCACATCGGCGAGGCGGTAATTGCGGCGGCTGGCAGGTCCCCGGTCGTGCTTCTCAGCAATCATGGCCTGTTTGCTTTAGGGCCCACGGTGGCTGCCGCCTTCAAGGCCGCGGTGATGGCTGAGGACGTTGCGCGGACGTGCCATCTGGCGCTGCAACTCGGCAAGCCCAAGCCGCTACCGCCTTCGGAGGTAAAGAAGTGGTATGACAGGTATCATTCGACCTACGGGCAGGAAGAGAACGATGAATGATGAACATTAACGCTGAGCGCGCCTCCGGGTTGTGGCGCGAGAGGAGAGTGTCGTGAGTTCGACTACGTTGGGAGTCATTGTCGGGAATCGTGGGTTCTTTCCGGCTGCGTTGGTGCGCGACGGGCGTGAGGAGATTCTGCGTCTGCTCGAATCTGAAGGATACAACGTGATCTGCCTGACTCCGGAGGACACGAAGTACGGAGCGGTGGAGAGTCTCTCGGAAGCGCGCAAGTGCGCCGATCTGTTCAAGCAGCACCGCGACCAGATCGACGGCGTGCTGGTCACGCTGCCGAATTTCGGTGACGAGCGCGCCGTGGCCAATACGTTGCGCTTTGCCGGCCTCGACGTGCCGGTTCTGGTGCATGCATTTCCCGACGCGCCCGACAAGATGGTGATGGGTTCGCGCCGCGACAGCTTCTGCGGCAAGATGTCGGTGTGCAACAATCTGTGGCAGTACGGCATCAAGTTTTCACTCACCTCGCAGCATACGCAAGCGCCGTCTTCACCCGCCCTCCGGGCCGACCTCAAGAGCTTTGCCGCCACGTGCCGCATCATCAAGGGCCTTAAGAACACACGCGTAGGCGTGATCGGAGCACGGCCGGCCGCCTTCAACACTGTGCGCTTCAGCGAAAAGCTGATGGAGAACCACGGCATCACCGTGGAGACGCTCGATCTCTCCGAAGTCATGGGGCGCGTGGCTCGCCTGAAGGACGACGACGAGAAGGTGGCGGGCAAGCTATCCGGCATCGAAGGTTACGTGGACACGCGCGGCATCCCGCCGGCTTCGCTGCTGAAGATGGCGAAGTTCGGCCTGGTGGTGGATGGCTGGATCCAGGACAACCAACTCGCGGGCACGTCGATCCAGTGTTGGACGGCCATGGAGGAATTCTTCGGCGTGGTGCCCTGCACACTCATGAGCATGATGTCAAATCATCTGCTGCCGAGCGCCTGCGAAACCGACATGATCGGGATGATCGGCATGTATATCCTCCAGCTTGCCGCGGGCGAGCCGAGCGCCATTGTGGATTGGAACAACAATTACGGCGATGATCCCGACAAGTGCGTGATCTTTCACTGCTCGAACCTTCCCAAGCACTTTTTCGAGGACTTCAAGATGGACTTTCAGGAGATCATCGCAGGCTCGGTGGGAAAGGACAACACGTTTGGCACCGTGGTGGGCAAACTGAAGAGCGGGCCGCTAACCTATTGCCGCGTCTCCACCGACGACCTGCGGGGCAAGATGCGGGCTTACTGCGGCGAGGGTGAGATCACCGCAGACCGGCCGCAGAGCTTCGGCGGCTACGGTGTGGTGCGCGTTCCACAGTTGCAGCAGCTATTGCAGCACATCTGCCGAAACGGCTTCGAGCATCACGTGTCCGTAAACCGGAGCCACTTCGGCAAGGCTGTCGCGGAGGCTTTGGGGAACTACAAGGGCTGGGAAGTGTATCAGCATGGCGAAGCATAGGGCCGCAGCGCGGCCCTATGCATTTCGCCACGGGTTATCAGTGCCCGCCGGGATGCCCTCCGGTTTCCGGCGACGATGGCGGCGGTGCCGCGAACTTGGCGTCGTCGATCGGAACGTTCTGCCGCACCTCGGCGATCTTGATTGTGAATCGTCCGCCGGGGCGCGCGATCGTCCACTGGTAAGGAATCTTCACGCCATCCGCCTCGTGATAATCCGCATAGTCAACCTGGCTTGGATTGCGGCCAAGAGGCGTTTGCACAAAGCGCATCTCGCGCAACAGCAGGCCTGACTCCTTGTCGAAGTAGAAGCGCACGGGCGTGTGACCTGGGCTGCGGGCCACGAGCACATAGGCGTCGCGGTCACCCACCTTGTCAAGCCGGGCGACACGAATCTGCTGGAACTCCGTCTTGATATCTGCGGCGAAGTAGAAGTCGGCGTTCCGCTTCTCGTTGTCCAACTCACCGCCGGCGATAGCACGCGTACGACCGAATCCACTCATCCAGCCGGTCTGGCCGTTGTAAGCCGTGACGTTGTCGCCGCGCTCGCTGTGGACCACGGTCACGCGCGCGTCCGGCGCCTTGGCGAAAACCTCGACCGCCATGCTGCCAGGGCCCATGCCGGTAAGGCTGCCTTTTTCCACGCGGCTGGTGATCTTATGCACGGCATCGGTGCCCCCGATGGCCTGCACGTACTTGTCGAGGATCTCGCCGGCATTCGGCAAGGCAGGGGCTTTAGCCTCGCCCATACCCTCGGGCTGAGGCTCGGTGTCGGCGATGACCGGCGTCGAAACCGGATCGCTCGAGCCGCGATGGCAAGTGTTGCAAGTCACCTCTGTTTCGCCGTTGAAATTGTCCTTGTTAATGGCGAACATCATCGTCATCATTTTGCGCGCCGTCTTCTTCTCTTCCTTGTCATCCTTCTCGAAGGCGCCTTGGACGTGGCAGAAGCCGCACTCCACTCCGAGCGAGGCGGTGATGAACTGCATGGCCGGGAAAAGCTGATCGGCGGGGATATCTTTCAACACCTGGATGTTCTTGAACTGCTGCGCCGCAGTCGGCCCCGGGTGAGCCGCGGGCGAAGCCTGGTCACCACCAGTCGATTGACCGCGCAGCGCCACTGCCGTCACGGTTAACGCCAGCGCCGCCATGGACAGTAATGTGTTCCGCGCCTTCTTCTTCATTTGTCCTCCAGGGCCCCGAGCGGGCCGGTGATGATTTAGGAAGCGACTTCCAGCCGAGAGGCGGGATATGCAATGCGTCCTCGAGGCTGCGACACAGCGATTAAGTGCGTACAAGCCGGAACAGTTATGAACGTATGGAAGGGTACAGGGGTTTCGCAGCCGGGCGCGGGCGGATTTGCGCCGTCCCGCGCCCGATCAAGTTCACGAGACGCTGGTTACTTGTTTGCAGTCAGACGTTGCTCGACCGCGTCCCAATCCACCACATTCCACCACTCTTTAATGTAATCAGGCCGGCGATTTTGGTACTTGAGGTAGTAGGCGTGTTCCCAAACATCGAGTCCGAGGATGGGGAATCTGCCCTCCATCAATGGGCTATCCTGGTTGGCCGTGGAAAAGATGTCGAGCTTGCCGGAGCCGTCGCGATAGAGCCAGGCCCAGCCGGAGCCGAAACGCGTAGCCGCCGCGTTCGCGAACTTTTCTTTGAACTGGGCGAATCCGCCAAATGTACTTCCGATGGCCTCGGCGATCTTGCCCTTGGGCTCGCCGCCTTTGTTTGCGCCCATCAGTGTCCAAAACAGGGAGTGGTTGGCATGGCCGCCGCCGTTATTGCGGACTGCGGTGCGGATGTTCTCCGGCACGATGGCGCAATTGTTCTCGAGCAGTTGCTCCAGGGTCTTGCCGGCGAGTTGCGGAGCCGACTCGAGCGCCTTGTTGAGATTCGTGACGTACGCGTTGTGATGCTTGTCGTGGTGAATCTCCATCGTCATCTTGTCAATGTAGGGTTCAAGAGCATCGGGCGCGTACGGCAGTGAAGGAAGTGTGAAGGGCACAGAGCCTCCTTTGGCGGGTGAAGTTCCCATGAGTTTCCTCCTTGCTTGATCTTTGCGCGGACCAGTCCGTCGGTTTCGGAAAACTTAGAATCTCACGCCGGACGGCCCCTCCGCGGGGGACGATCTCTTCGTCGCCGATGAATCGTCCCGACCGTTTATTCGGTCTCTTTAGATGCTACCACACCAGGCACTGTACCGGTGGTCGCGGGCGGCGGGTTGTTGCGAACCGCGTCCAGCAGCGAAGGGTCGAGCACCAAAGCCCGCGTGGGGAAGGGCATCTGAATACCCTCTTGGGCGAAGCGCTCCAGGATGCGTTTGCGCAACTCGCTTTGCACGCCGCCTTGATCCGCGAATCGCCGCACCGACAGGTAGAGGGTAAAGTCGAGTGTCGAGGCTCCGAAGCCGGGAATCAGTAAAGCCGAAGGCTCCGCATCCCTGGGCACGCCGTCGAAGCCCTCCTGAGCGAGGCCGCCCGCGATCTCGGTCAGAAGCTTCTCGACGCGTCTCGGGTCGGTGCCATAGGCTACGCCCACCTGGACCGAAGTGAGCAGGCGTTCCTCGGGAAACGAGAAGTTCGTGATGACCGCCTTGGCAAGCGTGGAATTCGGCACCACGACCATGTTGTTCGGGCCGGTCCGCAGCAACGTGGAGCGCCAGCCGATGCGTGTCACAAACCCTTCCTGGCCGGAATCCAGCCGGATATAGTCGTTTAGGTTCACCGGGTGGTCCGCCAGGAGGTAGAGCCCGGCAAAGAAATTACCGAGCGTGTCTTGCAAGGCCAGCGCCACGGCCACGCTTCCGACTCCGAGCGTGGTCCAGACGGCCGTGAGATGCACGCCCAGATTCTCCAGCACAACGATGACGGCGACTATCGCGAAGAGAACCTGAATCAGAAAGGTGGCGGGTTGCGTGGCGCGCTCGAGTGCCGGCTCCTTCTGGCTGATCCGGCCCAGGAATAAGGTGATCGCCCTGGCCGGAAAGTAGAACAGCACCGTGATGACGAGCACCAGGATCGCATGGGAACCGACGTGCTCCCATCGCCGCGGCAGGCTGAACTCTTCGAGCGCCGTATACAGGGCGGCCAGGATCAGTAGCGGAGCGGGCAACGATTCCAGCAGGGAGAAGATCAGCTCGCGCCAAGTATTGGGGTACTTCAGCGCATAGCGCCGGAAAACCCGGCTCAATCCAAAACCAAGCAGGAGCGCCACCATCAGCAGCACCAAAACGGCTGCACCGTCAATCACAGCGACGTGAACATGCAGAATTCGCGCCAGGTCACGAAAGGCTCTTGGTGTATGCTGCATGGGCTCGGCCAGCGTGGGTGGCGCGAGTCCGACGGATATCGGGTTTGCCAAAGGCATGTCCATGCGATGGGCGGGAGGGGAACTGCTCAGTCCCCGCCCTGCCGCCGCCTGAGCCCCCGGAGCCGGCTACGCGGGGGCCACAGCGCCTCAGCATAGCTTGCCCCGGCTCGACCGCGCAATTCCAGCGGCCTGACCAAATCCGAACGCTCCGGGGCTTCTAACGTTGTCCTTGCTCAGGGCGCCGCTCGGTGTTATCAAGGAACACTCGCCGCCAGCGTCCGAGACCCGGCGCGGGCGAACAGGCCTATGGACATTCGCGGCAGCGACGGCGGCAACGGGTCCGCCCAATTGGATCCCAGGCACGGCTCCCCGACGACCTCGCCCCTGGAAATTTCGGTCCGGCCCGTGCGCGCCATGGGCCTCCGCGACCTCGTGCTCTTCTATGTGGTCACCGGCATCAGCTTACGCTGGATCGCTACCGCCGCCGCTGCCGGGCCCGGCTCGATCGTGGTATGGATCATCGCCTGGGCGGCTTTTTATATTCCGTTGGCGCTCTCGGTCGTGGAGTTGTCATCGCGCTACCCCGACGAAGGCGGGCTCTATGTGTGGAGCAAGCGTGCCTTCGGCGGCTTCGCCGGCTTCATCTCCGCCTGGACCTATTGGACCAGCAACCTGCCCTATTTCCCCGCCATCCTGTATTTCGCCGCCAGCAACGCATTGTTCATCGGCGGCCCGCGCTGGCAGTCGCTAGCCTCGAATCGACTTTACTTTCTGGGATTCTCTCTCGTTGGGCTCGCGATTCCCACCGTACTGAACGTGCTCGGGCTTGACGTGGGAAAATGGCTGAGCAACGTTGGCGCCCTGGGCATGTGGATCCCGGTGCTGATCGTGATCGCCCTCGGGCTGGTTTCCTGGCATCGCTATGGCTCGGCCACGCATTTCACCGCCGCCAGCCTCATCCCCAGCTTCCACATCAAGGATGTCCTCTTCTGGGCCTCGCTCACCTATGCTTTCGGCGGGTGCGAAGCCGCTTCGTTCATGAGCGAGGAGATTAAGGATCCCCGCCGCAACATACCGCGCGCGCTGCTTCTGGGCGGCGCGACCGTGACCCTGGTCTACATTGTCGGCACAATCTTCGTGCTGCTGGCGGTGCCGAGCCGCGAAGTGAGCGAGATCCAAGGGTTGATTCAAGCCCTGTCCGTTACAGGGCAACACCTGGGTCTGCTATGGGTGATTCCCGTCGTCGCCGTGCTGATCTCACTCAGCAACCTGGGCGCGTCCGGGGCCTACCTTGCTGCCACCGCGCGCCTCCCGTTTGTGGCCGGCATCGACCGGTTTCTGCCGGCTGTCTTCGGGCGTCTCCATCCGCGCTACAAGACGCCGGATGTAGCCATCTGGACGCAATGCGTGGCCGGCATGATTTTTATCGTCCTCGGCCAGGCGGGTACAAGTGTGAAAGGCGCCTACGACGTGCTGGTCTCGATGGGCGTCATCACCTATTTCATCCCCTACCTTTTTGTTTTCGCGTCCCTGATCGTTTTGCAGCGCGAGCCGGCTGGAACCGGTGTGATCCGGGTGCCTGGCGGAAGGCGGGTCGCTATCGTCTTGGGCACGGTCGGGTTCGCCACCACCACCTTGATGATCCTGTTGTCCCTATTGCCGAGCCCCGACGACCCCAACAAGGTGCTGGCGGTCACGAAGGTGCTCGGATTGACCGCCGTTCTGCTCGCGATCGGCGTGTTGGTCTACCTTAACGGCAAGGCGAGGGCGAGAAGAGGTTGAAGCATCCGACTCAGGCAAACCCCGTCCGCTTCCAAAGCAGGTAGCCTACACTGGCCAGCATGGCCAGTGTAGCCGCGCTTAAGACAATCATCCAGCCGACGTTTAGACTAAGGGCCGGGCGTCGGGCCGAAGCCCCAAGCCACACGAAGACGCCGAGCGCACCCGCCGCGATCACCGCATCACCGATTCGCATGCGTTTCCAGCCCTTTGGCTTGGCGCTGTCAGCCTCGACGGCCACGAGCCGATCGAAGGCGATTCCGGCGAGCGACGCCTCGGCCTCAGAGGCGTCCAGGCCATAGCGCGTAGACTCCCGCGCCACCGCCAGGCTGCGTGCTGCGTGCTCCTCGGAGGACGCCGCCGCGCCCGCGATGGCGACCGCGCCCGCGATCATGACGGCGGATCCCACCAGCACCAGGACGCGCGCGGCCGGGCGGCTTCCCGACAGTTCACCAAATACCAATGCGCCCCAGGCCAAGCCCCAAAGCTGATTGGTATTAGACAGCGGAATGCCCCGCCCGATGCCAACGTATTTGGCCGCGTACTGCTGGAAGAGGTCGCCTATGACCCAGCAGAATCCACCGAGAAACAACCAGAAGAGGGAAGGCCGCGCGTCCGCCAGAGCCTCACCGAGCGCATGCCAGCCGCCCTCGAAGGTTACCGCCAGCACCAGGACGGTGACGACCTCGCCCACCGTGAACACGGTCACAAACGAGAGCGGATTCATGCCGCTGAGGTACGCCTTGCGATAGGGAATGTACATCGTTCCCCAAAGCAGCGCCGCGCCCAGCGCCGCGGCCACACCGGAGACGGGACGGGGCGCGAGCGAAACCAGTCCTTGGGACGAAGCGTACCCCAGCAGAACAGCTCCGGTCACAATGGCCAGCGCCCCGCCTGCAACTCTCACCCAGGCGCCGCGCCCCGCGCCGCGCAGTTCCCGGAAAAACACAAAGCCCCAGAGCACGCCGATCAGGCTATTGGCGTTCCAAAGGGGGAAGGCAATGGAGAGGCCGACATCGCGGATGGCAAAAACGGTCAGGGTGTTGGCGACGGCCCACAGACCCCCGGCCAGCACCGCCCAAACCATCAGGTGCGGCCGCCGGCGGAGGTCGTCAAACACAAAGCCGGTGCCTTTCAGCACCGCAGGCAGCGTCCAGCGGCCAACGAAAACTCCTGCCACCATGCCAAGGGAGATCAGGAACGGCGAGATTCCGGTAGTAACCAGCTTGGTGGGCGCCTCGGCGGCGCCGAGGCCGGCTCCGGCCGCCAAAGCGCAAGCCACGCCGAGCGTATGCAGGGAGCGTGCACGAGCCGATGCGGGGGTGCTGGATTCCAAAGCCAAGTTGGGTCCGGTCAGCGCAGCGCCAGCAGCAGGATGATGCCCAGGATGAACACGCCCAGGGGCACCCAGAAATGACTGTCGGAAAGTATCGGCTTAAGCCAGGATGTTCTCATGCGCATACGCCGTCGCGCTTCTTAGAACGCGAGGGCCTGGTCCAGGTCCGCGATCAGGTCTTCGGCTGCCTCCACTCCAATCGACAGCCGCACCAAACCGTCCGTCACGCCCATGGCCACGCGTTGCTCGCGCGGCACGGCGCGATGGCTGGTGGAGGCGGAGTGCACGATCAAAGACCGCGTGTCTCCCAGGCTCGCGGCGCGCGCGAAAATCGCGCAGCGATCCATCACCTGCTTGCCGCTCTCGTATCCTCCTTGCACTTCAAAGCTCATCATGGCGCCAAAATCCTTCATCTGGCGCGCGGCCAACGCGTGACCCGGATGCCGCTCCAGACCGGGATAATTCACGCGTTCCACGCGGGGGTGACCGTCGAGGAATGCCGCCACCCGGCGCGCGTTGGCGCAATGTGCCGGCATGCGCAGGTGCAGCGTGTGGATGCCGCGCAGGATCAGCCAGGCGTTGAAAGGGCTCATCACGCCCCCGAAGTCACGCAAGACCTCGTGCATCAGGTCGGCGATGTAGCCCTTAGGCCCGACAATGGCCCCGCCCATGGCGTCGCCGTGGCCGCACAGGTACTTGGTAGCGGAGTGCACCACCACGGTGACTCCGAGCTTCAGCGGCTGCTGGAGGGCAGGGCTGGCAAAGGTGTTGTCGATCATGGTCGGAATGCCGCGTGAACGGCCGACATCCGCGAGAGCGCGGATGTCCAGCACATCGAGAACGGGATTGGTGGGTGTTTCGAAGTAGATCAAACGGGTGTTCGGCTGCACGGCGCGGTCAAAGTCTGCGGGATCGAGCGACGGAACAAAAGTGGCCGAAGCTCCCATGCGCGGCAGTTTCTTGTTCAGGAAATTGTAGGCGGCGCCGTATAGCGAACGCGATGCCACCACGTGGTCGCCCGCTTTGACGTATCCCAGGATAGCCGTGGAGATGGCGGCCATTCCCGTGGCGGCTGCGAGCGCCGCTTCCCCGTCTTCAAGCGCTGCGATTTTCTCCTCGAGCGCATGCAACGTCGGATTCCCGTAACGGGTGTACATGTAGCCGGGCTTCTCGCCGCCGTAGACGGCGGCCATCTCGGCAGAATCAGCGGCGGCAAAAGTGGTGGACTGGTAGATCGGAGTGTCGAGCGCGCCCGTCAGCGGGCAGATCTGCTCCCCGGCGTGCACGGCGAGGGTGGCGAATTGTCTGGCGGAACTCATAGGCGAATATTGTAAGGGGCGATTCGCCGAAATGTCGAACCTCCCAATCGCGCACTTCGAACATGGGTGAAGCGGTCTCGGGGGCTCAAGCGCGCATTCACGGCTCCAGGCGCGCCGCGTGTGAGTGCCGTAAGTGCCTCAACGCCCTATTCGATCTTCACCCGTACCTTGACCTTGGGCACTTGGGGCCGCGCACCCCCGGATTCCGGGCTGGCCGGCAGGCCGAAGCGGTGCCGCGCCAGAAACAGATAGTGCAGGCCGGAAGCTGCCGCCAGCACGGCGGTGAGATCAACCAGAGCGCGGACCAGGAGGGGCTCGGCGAGCGGCACATGCACTCGGGCGGCAAGCGCGGTGAACACGGTGATCACTTGAACCATGGTCGAGGCTTTCCCGAGGAGGCTGGGCGGGAAAGGGCGATATCCCGCCACCAGGCTGATCGCGCCCGCCGTGAGCAAAATTCCCACGTCGCGGCTGATCACCACGATGGCCAGCCACCAGGGCAAGGCCCCGCGAAACGCTAGCACCAGAAAGGCCGTCGTCATCAGGACCTTGTCGGCGATGGGATCGAGAGCCACTCCGAGTGGCGTCTGCTGGTGGAATCTGCGCGCCACAAAACCGTCGGCGAGGTCCGACAGAGCTGCTGCGCCGAGGACCACCAGGGCCGCCAGTTCGTGGTGATCCACCACCAGGATGGCGAAGATGGGGACGAAGATCAGCCGGAGGATTGTGATTTCGTTGGCGGGGCTCAGAACTCGCGAGGACATAGGCTGGAGGCCAGAATAGCGAGGCTCCGAGCGCCTGTCAAACGTCGTGCACGCGAGGCAAACAGACGTGCTTCCGTTCAAGCAGCGGGAGAGCGGTCCGCTACTTTCGATGGATGCTTCGCGGCCGGTGAGGGATGGCTCGCGCGAGGGCGGCCGCCTGGAGCACCTTCAGGGCTCGGCGGCGCCGCTCCGTACTCCGTGGCCAGGTAGCTGACGATGGTCTTAGCGTCGGCGTCGGTAAGGTGAGCGCCGTACGCGGTCATCATCTTCCGAACCTCAGGCTCCCAGTGGCTGGCGTCACCTCCGGGCTGGCGTACGATGTAATCGGTGGAATGGCAGATGGCACAGTTGCTCTCGACCACTTCGAGGCCGGGTCCGGGTTTGAGCGTGGCCAGGGCGTTGTCCGGGGGCAGCCTGATCGCCTTGGATGACGGACCCTGCGCCCGGAGGGCATACACGCTCATACCCGCCGCGGCGAGCAGCGCCAGAACGGCCGTCATCGAGAAAAGGGTCTTCGCCATGCTTTTCCTGCCCTCAGACAGCGGTTACATCCAGATGCTGGACTGCGTTATAGAGATACCCGGACGGATTCCACAGCGCCTCGAGCGGTTGCGATTCTCCAGCCTTGCTCACGGCCCGCACCATGAGCCGGAAAACGCCTGGCCGCTTCGCGGTCCAGTTGTAAGACCATACGCGGAACGAATAGGGTCCAAGCTCGTTCTCCAGCAGCGCGGATTTCCAGGTCCGGGCGTTGTCCTCTGAGACCAGCACTTCGCCGATGCCGTAACCGCCGTCGAAAGCCACGCCCTTCAGGGCCACCGGCCGTCCGGCGCGCACTCGCGCTCCGTAACCGGGCACGGCGATCACCGAGCGAACTTTCATCCGACTGATCGGCACCGTGCGGGCCGGCTTGGTGCCGGCCTCGACGCAGCCGCACGCCGTGTCCGGGATCCGGTATGCCGTCTTTACCCAAAAGCCGTCGAACGCGCGGTCGAGCACGCTGATCTCGGCAAGGTTCTTGACCCAATAGGTGGAGTACCAGCCAGGTACCACGATCCGCGCCGGGAAGCCGTTGAGCATGGGGAGCGGCTGCCCGTTCATTTGGTAGGCGACCAGTACGGTGGGGTCATCCATGATGCGGCCGATCGAGAGACCCTTGATCAGGTCGGGCACGCCCGGTGCGGCAGGCTGATCGAGGCCATTAAAAGTGACGTCCACGGCCGTGGACCTCACTCCGGCGGCCTTCAGGATGTCGGCGAGGCTCGCGCCAACCCACTCGGCGTTGCCCATCGCCCCGTCACCCCACTGGCCTCCGAACGGATGCGGGCTAACGCGACCCCGGCTGTTCCCGGAGCATTGCTGGACGGCCACCACCCGGGCGGGCTGGAATTTGCTCCGTAAGTCGTCCATGGAAAGCTCGAGCGGCCTGTCCACCTCACCTGTGATTTTCAGGCGCCATGAGTCGAGATTGATCTCGGTGGGAATTGGGAATACGTGATAGCGCACGTAAAACGCCTCGTTGGGAGTGATGGCGCGGTCAAAGTAACGGACGGGCGTTTCGAGTTGCGGCGGACGCGATGTGAGCAGGATCAGGTCGGTTTTCTCAGGGTAGCGTACCAGAGGGCGCCCCGCCAGGAAGGGTTCGCCCGAATCAACCGTGGCTTGTGCGGCGGCCCCCGCATCATCCGCGGCCCAAAGAAGCCTGCCGCCGATGAGAGGCCCGGCGAGAGCGTGAGCCGAGGCCAGGCCGAACGTAGCCAGCAGGGAACGCCGCGAGATGACCGTCTTGCCTTCCGCCGGTCTTCCGTTCGCCGTTTTCCGGTCTCGGGCAGCTCGCGATTGTCTCATCGAATCCCCAGGCTGATTCTTAACTAAGTCTATTAATTCAATAGGCTATCTGATCGCCGGCTCCTCGTCAAGCCGGTCATTCTGCCTTGGAACGAGGAGCGTGGCGCCTTTCGGGTTCGTCGAGGTCTCCCCATTAACCGCCTGCTTACTAAGCTACTGATTGTAAAGCACTTGAGATGCACCGCAACTTTTGGCGGGCGTGTGGGTTTACATAACTGTTGCACAATCTGAGCCGAGCCAAGGCCGGCCAGAAGGGCGGATCCCGCCCAGCAACAGACAGGGGGAAAAGGAGAGAGAAATGACGACGACAATCGCCAAGCTGTGCATGGGATCTTCCCTGGCAGCGGCTCTTGTAATTTTCCTGGGTGCACCGGCGCCAGCCGCCGCTCAGCGCGGGCGTCTTAACCCACAGCAAGTTGAGAGGATACAACGGAACCAGATCCGCCAAGGCCTCAAGAGCGGCCAGCTTACGAAGGGCGAAGCAGCCCGGCTGGCAGAGCACGAAAAGGCCATCAACACCGTGAAGGCTCAGGACCTGTCGAAGGGCCCTATGACGCCACAGGAACGCCAACAACTGAAGAATGACCTCAGTAACCAGGAGAAGGCGATTAAGAACGTTGAGGCCGGCAAGCCGACCCCTGACCCGATGCCCACATCAACTTCCGCTGCTCCACCGTTGGGCTAACTGCCTGGAATGCGAAGCCGGAGGACCACTCCTCCGGCTTCGCAGCCTCATCGCGCTTCACCCCCGTAAGCTTCTTAGAATGTTAGATCTCGTCCGGACGCTGGGCCTCCCCCATTCATGGCAGGATCATCGGTGAGCAGCACGGCGTCTCGACCGGCTTGAATTCCATCAACTCGGCGCGCGTCAGATTGGGATCATAGAGATTGAGCTGCCACTTGCCGTCGCGACCGATTTTCGGTTCTTCGGCTTTGTAGCCGCGCCCGAGCACCGTCTGATACGCCGGCTGGATGCTCGTCACGCCCAGGGCGAAATGGTGCATCACGCCGAGGGTCCGCGGCGAGGGGTCGTGCACATTGAGCATGTATTCCAGCCAGTCGCTGCCTTCGGGCACCCGCATATCCACCCAGTCCGTGCGATCGTCTTTCATCCCGCCATGCCACATCAGCTTGAAACCGAGAACTTCTCCATAGAAACGATCGGCGGCGGCGCGGTCCGCGACCGTCACGCCCACGTGAATCATATGGTCGGAGACGCGCGTCGCGGGCAGGAACTTACCAAAGCTGCGCCTATGGAGCGATCCGGGCAGGTATTGGACAAACTCCACGTTGTGCCCGTCCGGATCCTTGACCATGAAGCTCAGGTTGCCGTCGAGTCCCGGCTTGAGATCTGACGGAACCTCCACACCGCGGCTCGCGAGATAGTCGCGAAGCTTGCTCGCGTCGGCAGTTTCAAAGGCGATGTGCGAGAGGCGGTCCTCCGTAGGGATCTTCAGCCCAGGGAACACCTCGATGTACTGATGGTCATTCACCTTGAAGTACGCGAGCATCAATCCGCCGCCGGGCTTGTCGAGAGTGAACGCTTCCGCGAGGCCGAGCACGTGCCCGTAGAACTCGCGGGCCGCGGCCAGGTTATCCGTCTTGAGGCCGATGTGAGCCACGCCCACAATGGGAGGGCGCTCGACTGCGGCGGGCTTTGGAGCGGGCGCCGGCACTGCGGACGCGGTTGCAGGGCGCGGCGTCTTAGGACCGGCGGCCAGAGCGACCAGCGCCGCGAAAGCCAGAGTCAGCGATCGGGACAATCGGAAGCGGACATTTGCCATGATCCGGATTGTCCTGCCGCGTCCGCGCGCTGTCAAGGAACGCGAGGCTTCGGTGATGGGCTTAGCCCATTAGCGACATTTGAATAGGAAGGATTCGGAATTCTGCTGATCAGTTTAATCGGAGAGGATATAGCCAAGGAGCTATCTTTAGCCGGCAGCCAGAAGGCCAAGCCCGTTGTGGGGCTCCGGGATCGAGCCCCACGCCAAGCCTTCGACGGGTCAAACGCCCTTGGCGATCGGCGCGTCGACCAGGTTACCCCACTCCGTCCAGCTTCCGTCATAGTTGCGGACGTTGTCGAACCCCAGCAGGTATTTCAGCACGAACCACGTGTGTGAGCTGCGCTCGCCGATGCGGCAATAGGCGATGGTTTCGTGGCCGGGGTCGACGGACGTGTAAAGCTGCGCCAGATCGTCGTAGGGTTTGAAGGTCCCATCTTCATTGGCAGCCTTGGCCCAGGGCACGTTCAACGCTCCCGGGATATGTCCGCCGCGCTGGGCCGTCTCCGTCATGCCGGGAGGCGCGATAACCTTGCCGGTGAACTCGTCTACCGACCGTACATCCACCAGGTTGACGCGCTTGCCGTCCACGGCCGCGAACACCTGGTCGCGCTTCGCGCGGACCGACGCGTCCGCAGCGCTAGCCGAATAGCTCGCGCGCGCGAACTTCGGTACGTCAAGCGTCATCGGACGGCCTTCCAGCTCCCATTTCTTGCGGCCGCCGTTCATCAGGCGCGCGTCCTTATGGCCGTAATACTTGAGCTGCCAAAGCGCGTAGGCCGCGAACCAATTGTTGTTGTCCCCGTAGAGCACCACGACGGTGTCGGGCGCGATTCCGGACTGGCTCAGCAACTCTTCGATCTGCTGCTTGCCGAGGAGATCACGCCGGACGTTGTCCTGAAGCTGTGAAGTCCAGTTCCACGCGATGGCGTTCTCGATGTGCCCCTTCTCGTAGGCGGTGGTATCGACGTCGACTTCCACCAGGCGGACGTTGGCGTCGCCGCCGTGCGCCGCCACCCATTCGGTGCTGACCAAAACTTCGGGATGCTTGTAGTCGCCCATCAGACTATTCTCCTTTTCTGAACCCGAACCCGCAGGGGTTATTGGAAGGCAAGTAGAGTTTCAACAGCAGCGACAGAAGGCAGCCCACGAGGCCAATCGCCTTGTGACTGTGACGGGTTTGACCGCTGCGCCGCTGTTCATCTCTCTTCGTATACCACGCCGGACGCCCGGACGGCAACCGGCACGATGTGGCGCCGGACGCCCTCCGCAGGCTATACTTCCTGAACCGATCCGGCTTGTGGCGGCTATTCCTGGAGGCCCATAGGCAGCCGCAGGTGGCGCCGGGCGGCCGGCATGGACTCCGCATGAGTGCCTCCCATTCACTCGTTTATCTCGACGACCGCTGGGACGAGTCGGTTGCTGCCGGACTCGATGAGCCCGAGCTTCTGCGTTACCGTTCTAATCTCCTGGGCTCCGATCTCAGGATCACGAACTTCGGCGGTGGCAATACCAGCGGCAAAATCACGCAAAGCGATCCCCTCGATGCGAGCCCTTGCTCCGTCTTGTGGGTGAAGGGCAGCGGCGGCGATCTTGGCAGCATCAAGACCGCTGGCTTCGCCACGCTCTATCTCGACAAGCTGCACGCTCTCGCCGGCCGCTACCGGGGCGCAGCCTATGAAGACGAGATGGCCGAAATGTATCCTCTTTGCACGTTCGGCCCTAATCCCGTGGCGGCCTCGATTGATACGGCCCTTCACGCCTTTCTTCCTTTTGCGCACGTCGATCATCTTCATCCCGATTGGGGCATAGCCCTGGCAGCGGCGGCCAACGGCCGCGCCAAGATGGACGAGTTCAATCGGACCTTTGGCCACCGGTTGGTATGGCTGCCCTGGCAGCGCCCCGGGTTCGAACTCGCCATGATGCTCCGCCGGGCGGTCGAGGAGAATCCGGGGTGCGACGGCGTGGTGCTCGGCGGGCACGGACTCTTTACCTGGGGCGAGACCGCGCGCCAGAGCTACCGGAACACCATCACCATCATCGATCAGCTCGGGCAGTTCGTCCTCGGCCACGTCGGGCGCCGCGCTCTGTTCGGAGGCGATCGTTACGCTGCCCGCGCGGACCGGGCAGCGCTCGCTCTTGAGTTGCTGCCGTTCGTGCGCGGCCGCATCTGCCTCCGCGAGCGCCGCATTGGCAGCTATGGCGGAGCTGCGGAAGTTCTGCGCTTCGTCAACTCCAACGACGCCGAGCCGCTCGCGCGCCTTGGGACCAGTTGTCCGGACCACTTCATACGCACCAAGATTCGTCCGCTATTTGTGGACTGGAATCCGCAATCCGAGGACCTGGGGGCGTTCCGCACCTGCTTCGACCAGGCGCTCGAGACATACCGCGCGGATTACGCACACTACTACCACTCGTGGGCCGAGGCCAATTCACCGGCCATGCGAGATCCCAATCCCACCGTGGTGCTCGTGCCGGGCGTGGGCATGTTCAGCTTCGGCAAGAGCAAGACGGAATCGCGCATAACGGGCGAGTTCTACATCAACGCCATTCATGTGATGGAAGGGGCCTCCGCCCTCGGCGACGGCGAAACCTCCGGCTCGCATGAGAGCGTACCCCAAGCCGGCGCTGCGGCGCCTGCGGCAGCCTTCCAGGTGCGTTCGAATTACGTCGCGCTGCCGGAATCGGAGGCCTTCCGCATCGAATACTGGCGGCTGGAGGAGGCCAAGATCCGGCGCCAGCCGCCCGAGAAGGAATTCAGCCGGCGCGTGGTGCTGGTGGTGGGCGGCGCCAGCGGCATCGGACGTGAGACGGCGCTGGCGGCGGCCGAGCGCGGCGCCCATGTGGTGGTGGCCGACCGGAACCTCGCCGACGCCGCGAAAGTGGCAGCGGAGGCGCAGGCGATCGCGGGCGCCGAAGCGGCCGCGGGGGTGAGCATCGATATTCGCCTGCGGGACTCCATCCGGAAGGCCCTGAATGAGGTGGTGGCGCGCTACGGCGGGTTGGACGTGGTCGTGAACACGGCAGCGCTTTTTCCCACGCCCCACGAGGGCCACGTCACCGACGCCCAGTGGGCGCTGACGCTCGAACTGAATGTCACCGGGAACCACCTGCTGGTGGATGAGGCCAGCCGCATCCTGCAGGCGCAGAATCTGGACGCATCGGTGGTGCTCACCAGTTCCGCCAATGCCGTTGTGCCCAAACGCGGCAGCGAAGCCTATGACGTGAGCAAGGCGGCCCTCAGCCACCTCGTGCGCGAGATGGCAGTGCGTCTCGCGCCCCTGGTACGCGTGAACGGCATCAGTCCGGCCACCGTGATCAAAGGTTCCGCGATGTTTCCGCGCGAACGTGTGATCGCTTCGCTTGAGAAGTACGGCATCGCCTTCGATCGTGGAGCCGGCGACGAGGAATTGCGGACGCGCCTGGCGGATTTCTACGCCGAACGCACCCTCACCCGGCAGCCCATCGATCCCCGCGATTGCGCCCGGGCCATTCTTTTCCTGGCCGGCCCGCAGGCGCGCTGCACCACCGGGCATCTCTTCCCGATTGACGGCGGCCTCACCGAGGCCTTTCTGCGATGAAAGTCAAGACCGAGAGGCCCAAGCCTCTTACCGAGACCGCGGACCGCCTGCGGGAGATCCAGGACGAACTCGACGCCGGGCTCGCGACCAAGCCCGGGGCTAGCAGCCTGGGCCAAGCTCAGGCTCTCCGGCCCGCTTTGATCGCCGTGGACCTCGGCGCCGAGAGCTGCCGCGTTTCCCTGTTGCGCTGGTCAGGGGACCGGCCCGTTATGGAGCTGGTGCACCGGTTTCCCAACGGCCCGCTCGATCTCGGCGGCCGCCTGCGGTGGGACCTGGAGGGCATCTTGCAAGGCGTCGAGGACGGGCTGCGCGCCTGCGCCCCAGCCTTCGAGGCCGGGCGAATCAGGCGCGGCCAACAGGGCATCGCCAGCATCGGCGTCGACGGCTGGGCGGTGGACTACGTGCGCCTCGGCGCGGACGGCAAGCCGCTCGGCGATCCCTACTGTTATCGCGACGAGCGCACGGTTGAGGCGGAGCGCGAGGTGCTGGCCCGCATCCCTCCCGGCCGTCTTTACGCATTGACCGGCATCCAGCAGCTGCGCATCAATACACTGCACCAGCTTTACGCAGACACCGGCGACGGCGTCATGGCGGACGCGCCGTGGCTCAACCTGCCCGAGTACGTCCTGCACGCGCTCGGCGGGCGCCGCGTGTCCGAATACACCAACGCCACACACACGCAGCTCGTCGACCTGAAGCGGCGCAACTGGTGCGGGGAGATCTTCGCAGCGGCTGGACTTGACCTTCGGGCGGCACCCGCGATTGTGCCGAGCGGAACCTGTCTGGGGCGGATCAGCGGGCCGCTCGCCCGGATACCGGCTTTTCGCGACACGGAGTTAATCGCGCCCGCCTGCCACGACACGGCCTCGGCCGTCGCCGGCATTCCCGCCCAGGGGGAAGACTGGGCCTACATCAGCTCCGGCACCTGGTCGCTGGTGGGCACGCTTCTGGACCAAGCCTGCACCTCTCCCGACGCTGAGCGTTTGAATTTCACTAACGAAGGCGGAGCCGGCGGCAAGGTCTGCTTTCTGAAGAACGTCAACGGCATGTGGATGCTGCGTCAATGCATGGACTCGTGGCAGCAGGCGGGCGGCGTCTCGACCGTGCCGGAGCTCATCGCGGCGGCGGAAAAGCTGCCAGCACCCCCCGCGCGCGAAGCCTTGCTCGATGTGGACGCTCCCGACCTCATGCTGCCCGGAAACATGCCGCAACGCATCAACGCCCAGCGAAAGCAGGCCGGACTCGCGCCGCTCGACGAATCGCCGCACGCCGCCCCCGCCATGGCCGGCCTGATTTTCCATAGTCTGGCCGCGCGCTACGCCGAAGTACTGAAGAGCGTGGCGGAAATCACCGGGAAGCGCCTGCGGCGGCTCTACGTGGCCGGCGGCGGCGGGCGCAACGCTTTCCTGAACAGGCTGACCGCTGAGAAGACCGGGCTCGAGGTCCATTGCGCCGCCGTCGAGAGTTCAACCGTGGGCAACTTCGCAATTCAGCTCGCGGCCCTGGAAAGCGCGTACGACCAGCAACTCGGCGTGAAGGCCGAGGCGGTAGCGCGTTGGGCGGGAATTCTGGCGGAGGCAGAGGTCAGCAGCGCGTAGGTTGCGGGGCTTATCTTCGCGCAGCGGCTTCTCGGGTCCGGAATCTCTTTACACGTCAATGCCCTCAATACGAATCAGGCTCTCGAAACGGATTGTCTTTGCTCTGCTGCTCGCCGGTTCAGTGCTCGCCTGGAGCGCGCGCCGCTGGGCCCAGGAGGCCGTCGTGCCGTCTTGTGACCTTTTGATCACCCATGGCCGCATTCTCGACGGCAGCGGCAGCCCATGGTTTTCAGGCTCTATTGCCGTGAAGGACGGCAAGATCGTCGACGTCGGCCGCCTCACGGGAACTACTGCCAGGCGGGTGATTGACGCCGCCGGACTCGCCGTGTCGCCCGGCTTCATCGATCTGCACAGCCATTCCGACTACACGCTGCTCGTGGACGGCACGGCGCAAAGCAAGATTCGCCAGGGCGTGACCACCGAAATCATCGGCGAGGCCGCCTCCGCAGGTCCGATCCTGGGACCGGCGGTGGCCGATTTTGACAACGGCACCGCCCCGCTCACCCAGAAGGACGGCCTGCAGCGTGACTGGACCACCCTCGGTGAATACTTCGCGCGCGCTGAGCGCCAGGGCATCTCCGTCAACATCGCCTCCTACGTGGGCAGCGGGCAGGTGCGCCTGGACGTAATGGGGAACGTCAACCGCTCGGCCGCCGCCGCGGAGCTTGGGGAGATGGAGCGCCTGGTGGATCAGTCGATGCGCGGCGGCGCCATCGGCGTGGCGTCCGGCCTGATCTATGCGCCCAACATGTTCGCCACGACCGATGAACTGGTCGCGCTCTCGCGCGTGGCGGCGCGCTATGGCGGGCTGTACACCACGCACATCCGCGGCGAGGGCTCGAACAGCGTGCCGGCCCTCGAGGAGGCGATCGCGGTGGGCGAGCGGGCGAGCCTGCCGGTCCACATCCTGCACTTCAAGAGCAACGGCCAGGCGAATTGGGGCCGCATGCCGGACCTGATCGCGTTGATCCAGGCGGCGCGGGATCGCGGGCTCGACGTCACTGCCGACCAATACCCCTACATCGCGGGCATGACCAGTCTCGAGCAGTGCCTGCCGCCGAAGTATCTCGAAGGCACCGCCGATGACGTGGTTGCGAGGCTGCACGATCCCCAGGCGCGCGCTGCGATTCGCGAAGCCATCGCCCACGGCCTGCCCGGTTGGGACAACAACGAAGTCGGCGACTGCGGCGGCTGGCACGGCGTGATGGTGGCCTCCTGCAAGCTGCCCGAGGACAAGAAATACGAAGGCCGGCGCATGGACGAAGTGGCGCGCCTGATGAACAAGGACCCGGTCGACGCTCTGTGCGATTTGCTGATCGCCGAGCACGCCACGCCCATGGCCATCTACTTCAGCATGAGCGAGGCGGACGTGGAATCGGCCATGAAGCAGCCCTGGGTGGGCATCGGGTCCGACGGCGCGGCCGTGAGCCCGGCGATGACGTTCATGGGCCGCCCGCATCCGCGCTTTTACGGCACCTTTCCGCGCGTGCTCGGCGTCTATGTGCGCGAAAAGCACGTGCTGACGCTCCCGGACGCCGTCCGCAAGATGACCTCGCTCTCAGCTTCCATCGTCGGCCTCACGGACCGCGGCCTGCTGCGTCCGGGGATGGCGGCGGACCTGGTAATCTTCGATCCCGCCACCGTGAAGGATCGCGCCACCTTCGAGGATCCGGCCGAATACCCGGCCGGAATTCCGTACGTGATCGTCAACGGCACAGTCGTGATCGATAAAGGCGAGCATACGGGAGCGAAACCGGGGAAAGTGCTGTACGGGCGCGGGCGCGAGCAGTGACCGCCGGTCCGTCGTCGCGACGATAAGCCGCGCAAACCCGCAGAGTCGATGGACTTGCATCGCTACTCTCGCGTCCCTCTATCCCCGGGGCCGCGGTCGATCATTCGTACCGCAGCGCTACCATGGGATCGACCTTGGTAGCCCGGCGCGCGGGAAGATAGCCCGCAAGCAGCGCCGTAGCGGACAGCAGAGCCGCAGCGGCGAGGATGGTTACCGGATCGTGCGCGCCTAGTCCGAAGAGCATGCCTTGAAGCAGCCGCGTTGCAGCCAGCGACAGACAAATGCCGATGGCGACGCCGCCGGTTAGAACGAAGACCACGTCGCGCATGATCAGCCCCAGAATCGATCCCCGCCGGGCGCCCAGCGCCATCCGGATGCCAATTTCCGTCCGGCGCTGCGTTACCAGATAGCTCAGCGTACCGTAAAGTCCAACCATCGCCAGCAGCAGCGCCAGAGCGCCGAAAAATCCGGAAAGCAGCGCCAGCAGGCGCTCCCGGACCAGCGAGTCACTCACTTGCTCGGCCAGGGTGTAGAACTGGAGAGGAATCTCATGGTTCACGCCTCCGACCGCGGCCTGGATGGGCGCAGCCAAAGACGACGGCGGTATGGCGGTTCGCAGCTCGAAGCTTACGGATTCGAAATGCTGCGAGTCCTGAGTAACGGGAAAGTAGGCGGTGGCAGCAGCGTCTTCGCGGACCGAAAGGTACTTGGCGTCCTTCACCAATCCCACGACTTCGATGGGCGCGGCTGGCTGGCCTTCCATCCCTACCATTCGGAATGTCTTGCCGACGGGATTCAGATTAGCGAAGAACCGGTGCGCCAGGGTCTGGTTGATAATCGCCACCGGAGCAGAGGTCGCCGTATCATCACTGCTGAAATTCCTTCCCGCCAGCAGAGGCGTCCGCAGTGCCTTGATGAAGCCAGGCGAAATACAATTGAACCAGACGAGACCGTCCTGGCCCGTCAGGCCTTTGGACCAGTCCGTCTGGATCCACCCGTTCCAGCCTCGGTGGCTTATCGGCGTGAACGCGGAGCGTCCAATGGAGACAACGCCCGGCAGGGCGCCCAGACGGCGCTCGATCTCGTCGAAGGCTGCAGGTTGCCGGTCCGCGGGCACCTTCGCGATGTGAAGGTCGGCATCCACCAGCAGGACGTTGGTGCGATCGAAGCCAATGTCTAGCGTGGTGAGCTTGGCGAAGCTGCGCAGCAGCAGGCCGGCAGCCACGAGCAAAACTACCGAAAGCGCCACTTGGCCTGCCACGATCCACTTGCGAACCGCGAACCGCATCCTAGGCCCGCCCCCGGCTGCCTGACCGCCCTTCATCGCAGAGGCCAGCGAGACTCGGGTGGAGCGCAGCGCCGGCAGAAGCCCGAACAGGATACCCGTAAGCACCGCCAGGGAAAGAGTGAATCCGAGCACGCGGCCGTCGAGCGAAAGGTCGAGGAAAACTCGGTCCCGGGCGGTCGAGAGGTAGCCGACCAGCAGGGCGGTACCCCAGCGCGCGAACAAAATTCCCAGCAGCGCTCCGGCAGACGAGAGGATTATCGCTTCGGTCAGCAACTGTCGAATCAGGCGGGCGCGGCTGGCGCCGATGGCCCGCCTCACGGCGATCTCTCTTTGTCGAGCGGCGCCGCGCGCCAGCATCAGGCTGGCGATGTTGGCGCAGGCGATCAGCAGCACCAGCCCGACCACGGCCATCAGCACGCGCAGCGGCTGGTCGAACTGCCGCCGCAGCTCGGAGGTGCCGGTTGCTGCGGGAGTTGCTACCAGGGTCTTCGCGAAATGTCGCTGCTGGTCGGGGGAAAAGTCCCGGGGCACGGCACCGGCGAAGATTTGCGGCGAAAGACCCTCCAGGCGGGCGCCCAGCCGCGCCAGGCTGACTCCCGGCTTGATGCGGCCGGCGATGTTCAGCCACCACCAGGAGCCCTGATCGAGGCGCGAGTTCTTACCGTCAAAAATCGTGGCAGCGCAGAGCGGCACTGCGACATCGAACTTCTGGCCCACATCCATGCCGAAGAAGCCTGGCGGGGCGACGCCAACGACTTCGAAGGGATGATTGTTAAGAGAGAGTGTGTGGCCGACGGCGCCGGCCGATCCTCCGTCGTGGTCTTGCCAGAAAGCGTAGCTGAGCACGGCGACCGCGGGGCAGCCGCGCCGGTCGTCGGAGAGCGCGAGCAGGCGTCCTGCGGCGGGCCGAAGGCCAAGGGCGTTGAAGAAATCGCCGCTGACCCAGATCGCGATCGCCTGGTGAACCACCCCTCCCTGCGAGAGGTCGAATTTGTCAGTCGACCAGGCAAAAACTCCTGAAAAAACATCCTGCCGGTCGCGCACTTGCTCCCAAAGGGGGTTGGTGAAGATGGGGTCGGCTTGGCCTGGCGAGCGCGGCGCTCGCATCTGGACTTGCAGAATCTCGTCAGGCCTTTCGACGGGCAGCATCCGCAGCGTGACGGAGTCGATCAGGCTGAAAATCGCGGTGTTGGCCCCGATTCCCAGCGCCAGCGTTAGCACGGCAACCGCCGTGAAGCCGGGATTCCTGGCGAGCATGCGCAGGCCGTAGCGAACGTCCTGCCCTAATTGGTCGAGCCAGGCGAAACTCCACACCTCCCGCGTGTCTTCCCTGACCCGGGTCACGTTGCCGAACTTGCGCAGGGCCGCATAATGCGCTTCGTCCGGCGGCATGCCGCGTTCGATATTGTCCTGAGTCTCCCGCTCGATGAAGTCGCGAATGTCGTGGTCGAGATCGTTGATCATGCTCTTGCGGCGGTTCATGACTCACCTCTATTCGGCGGGGCCGGCGCACAACGAAGTTGTGCGATTTCGTCTAGGGGCACAGAGGCTTCGCAGCTCGCCCGATAGGTACATCCGAGTTGTTGTGTTCACAATCGCAGAGCCAATCGCTCTGGGCCACCCCCACCCAGGACCCCACTCGGGACGAATTGCACAACAAATTCGTCGTGGCTACCGCCTTGCACCAACCACCAACACTGACGATCGTTTCATTCATATCTCAGGGCAACCATCGGGTCGAGGCGCGAGGCGCGGCGCGCCGGCACGAAAATTGCCGCGAGGCCAATGGCCGCGAGCAGAATGACCGCCAGGGCAAGGGTCAACGGGTCGCTTGCTTTGAGGCCGTAAAGCAGCGAGCTGGCAGCTCTGCCACCGCCGAGCGCCAAGGCCGCGCCAATTGCTATCCCGATCCCGATCAGCACTGCGACTTCGCCCAGGATCAGTCCGACAATTCCGGAGCGCCGCGCGCCTAGCGCCATGCGGATTCCGATTTCGTTGGTGCGCTGAGCAACGGTGTACGAAATCACGCCGTAGAGTCCAATCGCGGCCAGCAGCACGGCGAGCCCGCCGAAAAACCCGCAAAGCGTCGCCATCAATTCATCCTGAGCCAGGGAGTCGCGAAGCTGCGTCCGCAGCACTATAAACTGGACATCAACTTCCGGGTTCACACCGGCAATCGCGTTCTTGACGCCGTTGGCCACGCTCGCCGTGCTCACCCGCGAGCGAATCAGAAATGTGACGTAGATGCTCGGGTGTTCGTCCTGGGTGCGCTGAAAATACACGATCGGCACAGACGGCTCGTGCAGGTCGTTGTAAACCGAGTTGCCGACCACTCCGACGACGCTGTAGTACGGCTTCGGCATCCCCGGAGGCGCATCCCGGTGAAACTGCTGGCCAATGGGATTCTTCGACCGGGAGAGGACCTGCTTCACGAACGCCTGATTGACGATGGCCACTTTTGGCGAATCGGCCGAGTCGTTCCGGTTGAAATCCCGGCCGGCAAGAAAGGGTATTTCCATAGTTTGGAAATACCCGGGGCTGACGCGATCCTCCCAAGACATGCCCCCGGTGATATCGTTTTCCGGGAGGACGCCGGTGTTCGACGAGTTTCCATTCACCGGAGAACGGTTCGAAGCTGCGGCTGCGGCTACGCCCGGCACCGCGCGGATGCGATCGAGCAATTCTTCAACGAATGAGGTCCGGCGCGCCTCCGGCAAATCTAAGCGCTGAAAAGCGACGTTCGCGACGAGCACCCCGTCCTGCTGAAATCCGATAGGACGCGTCATCAGATTGAAGAGGCTGCGGACGAAGAGCAACGCTCCGGCGAGCAGCACCAGCGAAAGGGCCACTTGCGCCGCCACGAGCACGCGCTGCAGCCGGAAACGCTCGCGCCCGGAAGTCATTCCGCGCCCGGCGGTTTTCAGCACCGACCCAGGCGACGCGCTTCCCGAGCGCAAGGCAGGCGCCAGGCCAAAGAGAATCGTCGTCAGGATAGCCAGGCCCGCCACGAATCCGAGGACGCGCCAGTCTGTGTGCAAATCGAGAAAAACCGGGTTATCAGGGGTGCTGATGAACCGAACGAGAGACTGGCTGAGAATGGCGGCGAGTACGCCTCCGCACACCGCGCCGGCAACCGCGAGCAATGAGGACTCAGAAAGCAACTGCCGGATGAGCCGCCCGCGCGAGGCGCCCATGGCCAGCCGCACGGCGATTTCGGGCCCGCGCGTGCTCGCCCGGGCGAGCATCAAATTCGCGAGATTGGCGCAGGCAATCAACAGAACCAGCCCGGAAAGACCCAGGAGCAGCCAGAGCGAGGTGGAACTCCTCTCCCGCAAGTTTGAAAAGCCATTGGCGGTGGGCAGCGCTTCGAGCTTGTAGGAAAGGTAATGCTTGACGTGGTCGGGGTCATACTGCGGCGGAACCGTTTCCTCGAGCGCAGCGGGAGCGATCGCCGCAAGCTGCGCCCTGGCGTGCTCGAGCGACCAGCCTGGATTCAGCCGTCCTATCATCGCCAACCACCAGTCGTGGCGGGCATCCGCGCTCGTGATCCGGCTGTACTCGCCATAGACGATGGCATCCGCGCAAACCGGAACTGCAAGGTCGAACTGGTCGCCGACCGAGACTCCGTAAAATCCGGGCGGCGTGACGCCAACAATGGGAAAAGGGTGGCCATTGAGCGTGAGAGTCTTTCCGATCGCCGAAGGGGCGCCGCCGTATCGCCGCTGCCAGAAGGCATAGCTCAGGTCCACGCCGCCTGCGCAGCCTGGCTGGTCGTCACTTGGCGAAATCAGCCGGCCGAGAAATGGGCTCACGCCAAGGACGGTGAAGAAGTCACCGCTGACCCAGATGTCGTGCGCAATATCCATTTCGCCGCCGGTAGCCAGATTCGCCTGGTCACCACTCCAGGCGGCGATGGACGAAAACGCCTTCTGCTGCTGCCGAACCTGCCGCCAGAGGGGATAAGTGAAGTCGGGATACGGACCGTTGAAGCTCCCGCTCACCCAGAGATCTGTCTTCAGATGGATGGTGGCCAGGCTTTGAGGGTCTTTCACGGGCAAAGTTCGCAGCCGGACCGCGTCTACGAGCTGGAAAATGGCGGCGTTCGCGCCAATGCCCAAGGCCAGGGTAAGGAGCGCGACGGCCGCGAAGCCGGGCGACTTCGCAAGCGTGCGCAACCCGTATCGAATGTCCTGCCCTAATTGCTCAAGCCAGCGGAAACTCCACACCTCCCGCGCCTCTTCCTTCACCTGGGTCGCGTTGCCGAACTTGCGCAAGGCAGCATAGCGCGCTTCGTCCGGCGGCATCCCGCGCTCAATGTTGTCCTGAGTCTCCCGTTCGATGAAGTCGCGGACGTCCTGGTCAAAACTTTCCATCATGCGCTTGCGGCGGTTCATGATTTGCCCTCTTGTTCGGCGGGCGTGAGAATGCGGGCGATCGCTCCGGCCAGCTTGTCCCATTTGCCGGTCTCAACGGCCAACTGACGGCGGCCCTTGGCCGTCAACCGGTAGAACTTGGCCCGGCGGTTGTTCTCCGAGGTGCCGTCCTGCACCGATATCCAACCTCGCTTGATGAGCCGATGCAGGGCGGGGTAGAGCGACCCCTGCTCGACCTGCAACACGTCTTCCGACCTCATCTCAATCGCTTTGGCAATGGCATGGCCGTGCGCCGGGCCGAGCAGCAGCGTGCGGAGGATCAGCAGGTCCAGCGTCCCTTGCAGCAGTTCGATGCGCTCTCGTTGGTCTTTGGTAGACATTCTAGGTGAATTTACTCCCCTTCCAGTAGAATGTCAAGGTGAAAGCGAATGACGATCTGCAATTTTGCCGAAAAGACCGCTAAAGCCCTCGAAAGCGGCTTGTAAGCAGAGCGGAGGAGCCTCGGGTCGCGCGGAGTGCATGGAGTGGATCGGTTGCTGCGCGCGCCTTCGAGCGGAGAAAAGTGGGACTGCGTAGCCCCGGAGCTAGCCCCAGCCTTACTCGCTCTGAGGGCAGAAAAAAAAGAATCTAAAATTTTGCAAAACGAAGCCACTAAGTGCTGTTGAATCAATAAAACTGCCCGAAAAATAGGTCAAAACGAAGTCAAACGAAGCCAACTGCCGCCCCCTCGCCTCCGGCCGGGAATTCACATGGTAAGCCTCATGCCATCAACATGATAGCTAAGGCTTAGCGGCTAAACTGCGCGCAGACGAGCTGAAAAACGAAGCCAGATTCGCGAGCGGCCCCGCCGAGGCTCTGGCGGGAGCGCCGTCAGCGAGTCGATGATCTACCGCCGCGGCCGGACGGATGCGCGGTACAATACGTGAATCATGGCGCAAAAGGATTGCCCGGCGTGCGAGGGCACGGGCTGGAAGCTGGTGGATGTGGGGGGCGTTTCGCGCGCAGAGCGCTGCGATTGCAGCCTGGTGAGCCAGCCGGGCGACCTGCTGCGGCGCTCCCGGATTCCGCCGCGCTACGAGCACTGCGAGCTCGCGAACTTCGACCTGCGCAAGGACGAGGCCACGGGATCCGTCAATGGTTACCTGGAGCGGGCCAAGAGCAACGCGACCTATTTCGTGCGGGAGTTTCCCAACGTAGACTGCGGCCTGGTGCTGACGGGCCCAACCGGCGTCGGCAAAACTCACCTGGCGGTGGCGGTGTTGCGGGGATTGGTCGAGCGCGGTTTCGAGTGCCTCTTCGTGGATTTCCGCGAGCTGCTGCAGCAGATCCGCGAGAGCTACGACGCGGTTTCCGACACCACGGAGCTTCGGCTGCTCCAGCCGGTGATCGAGACCGAAGTCCTGCTGCTCGACGAGCTCGTGGCCGCGAATCCCAGCGATTGGGTCAAGGAACGCCTGGCCTACATCATTAACGCCCGGTACAACCAGAAGAAGGTCATGCTGATTACCACCACGCTCGCCTTCGGCGATGCGGGCCGGGCGGCGGTGGCGGGGCCCGGCGGCAAGACGCCCTCGGGAGATTCGATTCCGAACCTCGAGCGCTCGCTCGATCAGTTCGGCGTCACGCTCAGCTCGCGGCTTTACGAGATGTGCAAGCCCATCGAGATTTACGCGCACGACTTCCGCAAAGAGGTAAAGCAGGCGGGCTACCGGTTCTACGCCGACTAGCCCCGACGACCATGCCCACACTGGCGCGGAAATCCGCCGGATCTTCAAACGCGGGCGCCGCGGGCGCTCCGGCCAACCTGGAGCGCGTCTTCGGGCTCGGAGGCTGGCTCGCGAGGCATCACCCGCGCTACGAGCACCGTCCGGCACAGCTCGAGATGGCCGAGGAGGTCGCGGCGGCGCTCGAGCATCGCAAGCATCTGATCGCGGAAGCGGGCACCGGCACCGGCAAGACCCTGGCGTATCTGGTGCCCATCATCCTGAGCGGACGCCGCGTGGTGATCTCGACCGGCACCAAGAATCTGCAGGAGCAGCTCTTCACCAAAGACCTGCCGTTCCTCAAGAAGCTCTTTCCTGACGTGCGTGCCACGCTGATGAAAGGCCGCGCCAATTACCTTTGCCGCCAGAAGCTCTACGATGCCGAGCGGCAGCCGGTGCTCGGCGGACTTGATGAAATGGACCTGTTCGCGCAGATCCGGAAGTGGGAGCAGCGCACCGAAACGGGCGACCGGGTTGAGCTGCGCCACATGCCCGATTCGAGCGATCTGTGGGGCAAACTCGACGCGCGCCGCGAAGCCTGCACCGGCCAGAAGTGTCCCGAGTTCGCGCGCTGCTTCATTACATTGATGCACCAGCGCGCCGCCGAGAGTGACATCATCATTGTGAACCACCATCTCTTCTTCGCCGATCTCGCCCTGAAGCAGGACGAGTACGCGAGCCTCCTGCCCGATTACTCCGCCGTGGTCTTCGACGAGGCGCACGATCTGGAGGACGTGGCCACGCAATACTTCGGGATGCAGTTCTCGAACTACCGCGTGGAAGAGCTGGCGCGCGATACGGACCAGACGCTGCGGCAGAAAGACCTGAAAATCGCCGAAGTGCTGGCGGCGGTGGGCGACCTGCGCCGGCGCGCCGAGATCTTCTTCGATCTGTTTCCCTCGGGCGAAGGGCGCTTCCCCTTCGACCGCCGTGACCAGTTCCTGGAAGGCAATCGCGCAGCTTACACGAGCACTCAGAATGCGCTGCTGCGTCTCGAAACCGAGCTGAAGCGCATTCCCGATCGGCCCGAGGAGATCAACAACCTCGCCCGGCGCGCCGAAGAGTTGCGGAAGACGCTCGAAACCGTGCTGGAAAGCCGGGACCGCAACCTGGTTTTCTGGTGGGAGAGGCGCGGACGCGGCATGTTTCTGGAGGCCTCGCCGATCGACGTCTCCGCCATCCTGCGCGAGCGCCTGTTTGAGAAGGTGGAATGCGCCATCCTGACCTCGGCCACGCTCACGGTGAGCGGCACCTTCGACTTTCTGAAGCGGCGCCTGGGACTCGAACACGCCACCGAGCACGTGTTCCCCTCGCACTTCGACTTCAAGCAGCAGGCTTTGCTTTATACGCCGTTCCAGATGCCCGATCCGCGCGAGCCGCATTTCGGGGCGCGGGCAGCGGACGAGGTGACTGGGATCCTCAAGGCCACGCACGGCCGCGCCTTTGTGCTCTTTACGTCCTACCAGCAGATGCGCGACATCTATGAGCGCGTGCGGTCGCGGGTGCGGTACCCGCTCATGATGCAGGGCCAGGCGCCGCGCACGGCTCTGCTGGACCGTTTCCGCACCACGCCGCACGCGGTACTGTTCGCCACCAGTTCGTTCTGGCAAGGCGTCGACGTGCAGGGAGAACAGTTGAGCGCCGTCATCATCGACCGCCTGCCCTTCGCCGTGCCGTCGGACCCGGTCGTGGCGGCGCGCATCCACCAGCTTAACGAAGACGGCGGCAACGCTTTTGTGGAATACCAGGTGCCGCAAGCGGTGATCTCGCTGAAACAGGGATTCGGCCGGCTGATTCGCAGCAGCAGCGACCGCGGCGTGCTGGTGATTCTCGACCCGCGCATCGTAAAGAAGCAGTACGGCCGTCATTTTTTCGAGAGCCTGCCCGATTACGCGCGAACCTCGCGGATCGAAGGGGTGAAGGAGTTTATGGCCAAGGGCGCGGGTCCTGATTAGGAGACGCTGTGTTCGAAGTTGCGATCGATTACACTTTTTCGGCCGCGCACGCCCTGCGAGACTACAAGGGCTCGCGCGAGAATACCCACGGCCACAACTACAAGGTGCGCGTGTCGGTCGAGGGCGCTGAGTTGGACGCGGCCGGTTTGCTGGTGGACTTTATCGATCTGCAGAACGCGCTCAAGAGCGTGGTCGACAGGTTCGATCATCAGTTCCTCAACGAAGTGGCGCCGTTCGACGAGCTCAACCCGTCGGCCGAAAACATCGCGCGCCACATTTGCGACGAGCTCATGGCGCGGGTGAATCAGAACGGCGCTCGCTTACAGGCCGTGACGGTGTGGGAGACGGACACGAGCTTCGCCACGTACCGGCCCGACCGGTAGGGACGACTCTCTCTAGTCGCCGTCGCGAAGCTGGAACGGTCAAGGCGATTATCAGCGCGATAAAGCGAATCGATTGGACTCTGCGAGACCGTATGCGCAGAATAGTATCGAGACTGGAAGACGCATGGACAGCCCTTCACAACTTTCGGCCACCTTCTCTGCAACTGGTGCAGAGGCCCCGAGCGGCCCCTTCTGCAACCGCTGCGGATCTCCGGCATCCAATACGTAATCGCAAAATCTTAACAAAACAGCCACAAAATCGATCAGGCCCTTCTTTTATGATCTCTGGGAGGACAACAATGCAAACGACCGGACAGCCGATTAAGCAATACCTGTTGGCGAGCGACTTCGATCAGACCCTCAGCTTCAATGATTCGGGTCTCGTGTTGAGCGAGCTCGTGGGAATACCCGCCAAAGTATTTGAGGCCAAGATCACCACGCTGGCCGTACAAAACTTGGTGCAGCAGGGCGGAGAGCTTACGTACCTTTTGCTTCACGACTCCGAGTACCGCTCGCGGGTGCGCAAGGAGCACCTGGTGAAAGCCGGGAAAGAGGTGCGGCTCAAGAAGAACATCCGGCAGCTTTCGGAGATTCTCGACCAGGCGATCGAGGGTTACCGGTTTGACCTGCACGTCATTTCGGCCTCGCCGCAAGAGGTGATTGAGTCGGCGCTCGCGGACATCATCCCCGCGGCAAACATTCACGGCACGCAGTTGGCCTACGACTCGTCCGGCCAGGTGGCGTCCGTGGTCCGTGTAAACGCCGGCTACGGCAAGGTGGCGGTGCTCGAAGACCTGCAGCGCTTGTTTCAAGTAGGAGCCGAGCGCGTGATCTACGTGGGCGACGGCAGCTCTGACATCCACGTGATGCTTCACGTCAACCGGCGGGACGGATTCACCATCGCAGTGTCGCAGGCGCGGCACATCGCTCAGATCGCAAAGCGCACCGTGTTGAGCGATGACGCGCTGAGCGTGTTGGTTCCGATCCTCGAAGAGATCGTGGGCTGGGACGCGGCGCGGATTCGCGTCTTCTTCGAGGCGCAAGGCCTGCTCATCCAGGAATGGGACCGGGTGCGCGCTGACTGGCTCACCATCGCACCGAGCAATCCAGCACCAGAGGCACTCCGCAGCGGAGGTGCGCCCGATGTCAATCTTTCCTGACGGCCTCGGCTGGGTGGCCACAGTCGTCTTTGCGCTGTCCTACCTGACGAAGGACGCGGCCAAACTGCGCCTGCTGCAGGCGGTGGCCGCCGTGCTGTGGATGTCGTACGGACTGCTGATCCATGCGCTGCCGGTCATTGTGGCGAACGTGATCGTGACGGGCATGGCGCTCGGGTCTGCCTGGCGCTTGTGGTCGCGAAGGACTGATACCGCGTAGGAAACGCGAGCTACGCGGGTCCCACTATTGCTGCCGCAGAGCGACGGTCGGCTCCACGCGCATGGCGCGGCGCGCCGGGAGATAACAGGCCGCAAGCGCCACCGCGCCCAGGCAGCCCGCCACTGCAGCGAAGGTCAGGGGATCGGTCGCGCTGATGCCGAAGAGCTGGCTGCTCAGGAATCGCGTGAGAACGAGCGAAAGGCCCAGCCCAAGGCCGAGCCCCGCAATGGTCAGCCGCAAACCCTGCCCCAGCACCAACCGCACCACGTCGCCCTGCGCCGCTCCAAGCGCCATGCGGATGCCGATTTCACGCGTGCGCTGCCGCGCGCTGTAGGCGATCACGCCATAGATGCCGATGGTCGCCAGGATCAGGGCCAGCAGGCCAAAGGCGCCCACAAACGTGCCCGCGATTCGCTTGTTGGCGCTCGCCGCTTCAACGCGTGAGGCGAGACTATCGACGTCAAAGACGGCCAGATCAGCGTTGAGTTCGTGGACCGACTTCGCAATCGCCGGGGCAAAAGCCATGGGATCGCCGTTGACCCGCACCTGAATGATTGGATGGCTGGTGTAGTTCTGAAACAGCGGCACGTAAAGAAAGGGCCGTGGCGATTCGTTCAGCTCGTCGTAGTCGCTGTTGCGCGCGACGCCAACGACGGTGGACCAGTGGCCCTCGGCCCACACCCGTTTTCCGATGGCGTTCTGCCGCGGCCAGTAGCGGTCCACCAGAGCCTGGTTCACCATCGCGACCGCCTGCGAATCGTCAGCATCCTGCGCGGTGAATTCTCGTCCCGCCACCAGCGGAATTTCCATCGTGCGCAAGTAATCCGGACCTACAGAGGCGCTGCGGATGTCCATGTCTTCGTGAGGGCGCGGAACGTAGCCATCGAGCTTCACCATCTCCATGTTCCTCACGAAACCAAGCGGAATGGCGTCGGCCAGAGTCGAGGATCGCACGCCGGGCGTGGCGTTGATCTTCCCGAGGAGCTGCCGGTCGAATTCAAGACCCTGCGCCCGTGTGTAGCCGGCCGGGAAAACATCGAACGAAGTCACCAGTACGTGCTCGGGATTGAAGCCGGGGTTAAATCGCTGCGCGCGTCGAAAGCCCCGGATGAAAAGCCCGGCCGCGACCAGCAGAAGCAGCGACAGGGCGAGCTGGGCCACGGCCATCGCGCCCGTGAGCCGGGCCTTGTTTCTTCCTCCGGAGGCGCTGTTCCCTTCTTCCTTCAGCACTGACGCAGGCGCGAGGCGCGAAGCGCGGACGGCCGGAAGTGCGCCGAACACCACGCCGGTAATCACGGAGAGGATCAGCCCTGCCAGCAGCACGGTGCTGTCGGGATGCAGGCTCAAAGAAATTGGGAAGCTGGTCGCGGGTATGAAGCCCGCGAAAGTGCCGGCCGACCAGGCCGTGATCAGCATCGCGATTCCGCCGCCCGCGACCGCCAGCAGGAGATTCTCCACCAGAAGCTGCCGCACGATCCGCCCCCGTCCGGCGCCAATCGACAAACGGATCGCAATCTCGCGGCGCCGCGACACGGACCGCACCAACAGCAGATTCGCCACGTTGGCGCACGCGAGAAGCAGCACCACGCCGGCAATGGCCATCAGCATGGGCAGCAGGATGTAAAAGTACGCGTTCGCTCCGTTGGGAGCGCGCCAGAGCGGATACAGTTGCACGTCTTTGTGGCTGAAATGCGAGTCGGGAAATTGCTCGGCCAAGTGCTGCATCAGCAGGTTCAGTTCCTGGCGCGCTTCTTCGGCCGAGACGCCGGGCGCGAGCCTGCCCTGCATCATCAGCTCGTGGTCGCCGCGATCGTGGAGCCAGTCGTAGGTGGACACCAATTGCTGTTGCATCATCACCGGCACCCAGAGGTCCGTGCGTAGACCGGTCATCGTGCCCTGAAAAGACGCCGGGGCCACTCCAACGACGGTGAAGGGATGCTGATTCAGGAAGATCGTCCGGCCGATGACATGAGGATCGGCGCCGAAGCGCTGCTGCCACAGGCCATAGTTCAGGACCGCCACCGGCGCACCGCCGGGTTTCTGGTCTTCGGCCGGCACAAAACCGCGACCGAGCATCGGGTGGACAAGGAAGACGTCGAAGTAATTGGCGGAGACACTCGCGGCCCACAGCCGCTCCGGCTTTTCCGTGCCCGTCAGGTCTACAGGACGGAAGGCGAAAGCCGCCAAACCCGAAAAACTCCGGCTCGAATCGCGCAGGTCGACGTAGTCGGGATAGGAAAACTGCCCCGGATCCACGACCGTCCCACCCAGGGTCATGGAGACAATCCTGCTCGTCTGCGCGGCACCCGGAATCGGATTCAGAAGCGTGGAATTAATCCAACTGAAGATCGTGGTGTTGGCGCCGATACCGAGCGCCAGCGTGAGAACGGCAAGAGCCGTGAATCCCGGAGTCTTGCGCAGCACTCGCCACCCGTACCGCACGTCCTGCAACAAAGTCTCGAGCGCCGGCAGACCGCGCCGGTCGCGATAGCTCTCCTTGATCTGCTCCACTCCGCCGAGGCGGATCAGCGCCTGGCGCCGCGCCTCATCCGCAGTCATCCCTTGGCGCAGGTTGTCCTCGATATGCAGGTTGAGATGACTCTCGATCTCGGCCTCGATCTCGCGCTCACTGTGCTTCGTCGAGAACAGCCCCGCCAAACGCAACACCCACGCACGCACCTGCCTCATGACTGCTCCTCGGGTGCCAAAAACCGGGCCAGAATCGCGGTGGTCCGCTCCCATTCCCTCGCCTCGCGCTCCACTTGCTTCCGGCCCGCGCGCGTCAAACGATAGTACTTCGCCTTGCGCTTGTTGTCGGAAAGGCCCCACTCGCCATCAATGTAGCCCTCCTGCTCGAGCTTGAGCAGGGCGGGATAAATAGTTCCGTAATTCACCGACAACCGGTCGCCGCTGGTCTGCTCGATGCGCCGGGCGATGCCATAGCCGTGCAACGGCCCCATGCCCTCCAGCGTCTTGAGGATCATCAGGGCCAGCGTGCCCTGCCAGACGTCCGCTTTCTGCGCCATACCCCTCCTATTGGGTTCCAATAAGAAGATAGCCCCCTACGTATTGGATTGCAATAGGAAAGATAGCGGAAGGCAGGATTGGCGCGGTGGGCCGGCGCTGGCGCGCCCATTTGGGATGTCTGAAGCACCCAGGTAGCGAAAGCCAGGTAGCGCAAAGTTTCGCAGTTCAGAAACTCTGCGGCCTCTCGTAGTTCCCGAAGAGAAGCCGCAGGCTTCGAAAAGCGTGGAGTCTGCGCTACCACTCGTCCCCTGGCTCGTCCGCTACCGCTGGCCGAGGACCTGTTCGAAGAACTCGAGCGCGCGAGGATCGTTCGACTGGCCCAGCCAGAACATGGCGTCTTTGCGAACGACGGGATTTGAGTTGGAGCGCGCAGCCTCGATCAACAGTGGGACTCCCTCATCTTTGGGGAGCTGGCTCAAGGCGAAGACGGCTTTCTTCTTGACCTCGGTGTTGGGGTCGCGCTCAATGGCCTCGGTGATGACGCCCTCCGCTCTCTTGCCCGCCTTCTGCGCCAGCCAGAAAATCGCCTGCCCGCGTACGGGGGCGCTCGGGTCATGATGCGCGGAGTCGATGAGCGCGTCGACGCCTTCCGGCTGCTTGCTCACGGAAAGATCGAACATCAGCTTTTCGCGGAAACGGTCATCGCGGTCGTCGCGGGCGAGCGACCGGATGGTTTCAAAGCCCGTCTTGCCGCGCGCCGAGGCCATCCAGAAGGCGGCTCGTTCGCGCAGCTTTTCGGGCTGCTCCGGCGTCACGAAGCGCTTGAGCGCGGCGTCCGCCTCGGGCGCGGCGTGCATCGCGATCGCGGCCAGGGCCCCGTCGCTCACCCGATCGGCGTCCTCGGAGTTTTCGAGGCCGCCTCCCGAGCCCGTTGTCCCGGTGACCATCGAAGCGAGCAAGGCCACGCTTTCCTGAGGACTAACGCCCGTCAGCCAGTACACGGTGCGTCCGCCGGCATCGAGCTCGCAGTCCTCGGAAAACATCCGGATTTTCTCGACCGCGCCATTCTCGACGCGGAACAGCACCAGCAAGTCCGGGGTTTCAAGATTGGCCGTCCGGCTTTCCGAACTGATGTTGGAGCTATAATTTCCGTCCTCCAGCCGGCACTGGCCGCAGAAGCGGACTGACCCGTCGTGGTCGCCGCCGTTACAGCACGCTTCATAGGCTCCGTTAACCGCCGGCACACCGTAGCCGATCCACGCGGGCGTCGTCTGGGCCTTCACCAGCGTGCCGAATTCGGCGCCCAGACCCGATGCCGCCGCGCGCTTCTGCACGCTGCCGTTGACGATCGACGGATTCTGCGCCGCCGCGAGCGCCGCCCCCAGGAGGATCAAAGCCCCCGCCAGAGCCATTCGATTGCTGCCATGGATCTTCATGTGCGCCTCTCAATGACTGAGAATCTCCATCATGTAATCGGTGCTTTCTTTCGAATTCATCAAGGCGAGCTTCGAGACGATCTCCTTTTTCATCCCGGGATCATTCTCCTTGCGGGCGATCCCCACCAGGGCATGAGCGTTTCCCTGTATGAAGAGCGCGTCAACGACAGTCTTGCGGGTCTCCGGGTCCATGTTGCTGGAATACATGGCGGCCAGGGCGTCGCCCGTCTGGTCGCCGCCGAGCAGGCCCAGATTGTGAATGGCGTCGCGTTGCAACTCGGGATCGCGCTCTGTGCGGGCCACCTCGATCAGCTTCTGCGAGTTCCCGCCTAGAAACAGAGAGTGCAGAATCTCCGCTTTTACCTTGACCGATGACTCCTGCTGATAGAGCTGCCAAAGCTGGTCCATGGCGCCGAGCAGGCCGAGCTGATGGATGGCGTCGATCCGCAGTTCGGGAACGGTCTCGCTCTTGGCCGCTGCGAGCAGCCGGTCACGATCTCCCGACAGCATGAAATCATGGAGGATCTGGCGCTTGACGCTGAGATCGCCGGACGACGCATAGATCTCAGCCAGAGTCTGCCGGCTATCCTTGCCGCCGAACAGCGCCAGATCGTCGAGCGCCTTCTTCTGCAATTCCGGAGAGGAGTTGCCGCGCGCGATCTGGCCCAGCACCTCGCGGGCGTGGGGTGAGCCGTTCTGGCTCAGCACGAACAGCGCGCGCTCCTTCAGTTTGTCCGGCTGCGAGCCTTCCAGGAACTTCTGCAGGATCGGGATGGCTTTCTCGGGGTCGGAATTCATCAGACTGTTGAGCGCCAGCAGTTTCAGATCTTCGTCTGGCTGGTCCTGCACCTGGACATTGCCGCCGTCAGCCGGCCTCATCTGGATGCGCAGCGCCAGAGCGTCCCTGCGCCACCGGCTCTGCGGATAATCCTTCTGCAGCGTGCTGAGCGTCGCCAGAGCTTCCGCGCGCTCGCCGAGTTTTTCCTGGGCGTAAGCCTTCCAATACAACGCTTCGTCTGCGTGATCCGCGTGCCGGTTGGCGAGCTCGCCGAATTTGTCGGCGGCGGTCTGCCAATGGTGATCGTCGAGCGCCTGGGTGCCCTCTTTGTAGAGCGCATCGCTTTGCGGGTCGGCTTCGGGACTGAAAGCGCTTTCTGCGGCCACCGTCGCCAGGACCGGTGCGAGGACCGGCGCGCTCGACTCCGTCGCCGCCGTGAATCCGCTTCCCGCCGTAGGGACGCCGGTCACCTGCCGTCCCCAGGCGGCGTGTGGTGCGCAGCCGACGAGCGCTACCAAGAAGGCCAGCGCGGTCGTGCGTTTCGAATTGGAAATGTGACTTCGCATTTGAGTTTCTCCTGTCAATCTTGCACGTTGCCGGAGCTCTGTCTTCCAGGCGCGGGCTTCAACCGTTGCTCGATGCCCGAATCCACCACCTGGAGCTTGAAGAGAATTCCCGGTCCCTCGATTCTTCTGCGTAATTCCGCGAGTTCGGCGGGCGATACCCGGGACGGGCTGTGCCCGACCACCACCATGACGCGCCCGAGATCGCCAAGCAGGCTGGCAAGGCCCGTTTCACCGTCCTGCTCGGCGGCCACCTCATACAGCCGGCTGCCAGCCGCCAGTTCCTGCGCCTGTTCGCGCTGCAACGAGATGTCGACCTCCTTGCCGCCGGATTCGCCCGCGTTCTCGAGTTCCATCAGCAGGATTTCCGACCGTTCCATGTGATCGGCCACGGCCGAAAGCAGCACCCGGTCGCGAGCCTCCGCTGAGATCGAGGCTGAGACGGGCGCAGGCGCTTCCGGACGCGGCCAGAATCGCCCGGCGACGAACGCTATCACCAGCAGAGCGGCCACGGCGCCGCCCACGGCCCAGCGCTGCCAGGCGAATACGTCCAGCCATCCGGAGCGCTCGCGAGACCGCGAGAGCGGCACGGGCGGCTTCAAGCGCGGTTCGAGACGCTGCCAGACTTGCCGGCCGTAGCTCTCCGCGCGTTCCGGAACCGGTAGGTTGCTCACCGCCGCGAGCGTCCGCTCCATGGCGGAGAGCTCAGACCGGCAGGCCCCACACACGGCAAGATGAGCCTCGATCGCGGCCCGGTCGCCCGCCTGGCCTGACGCCCCGCCGTCGAGCTCGCCGTAGTGATAGAGAATCAGTTGGTCGGGATCGATATGTTTCATCTCGTCACACTCACCATCGGCTCCAGAGCCTTCCGAAGCTTCCGGACTGCCCGGAAGATGCTGTTCTTGGCTGCGTCCGCGCGCACGCCCATGGTCCGGCTGATCTCTTCGATCGACATCTCTTCGAAGTGGCGCAGCACGAACGCCGCGCGCTCCTTCGGGCTCAGTTCCGCGATCACCGCCGCCACGCGCTCCTGTACCTCGGCGCCAAACAGGAGGCGGTCCGGTTGCGGATCGTCGGTCGGCAACGGGCGCGTCCCATCGGCGCCAACGGAGTCGATCTCTTCCCGGCCCGTGTCGTGCCGCCGCCGCACCCGCATGAAGTCCAGGGCACAGTTCACCCCTACCCGGTGCAGCCAGGTGCCGAAGTTGGCCCGGCTCTCGAATTGCCGCAAGCGTTGATGGGCTCGGAGGAAAGTCTCCTGAACCACGTCTTCCGCGTCTTGTTCGTTCCCTGTCATACGAAACGCCAGCTTGAAGATGGCACGGCTGTGCCGCTCCACGAGCGAGCCGAACGCGTCGTGGTCGCCGGCCTGCGCGAGCGCCACTGCCATTTCATCGCTCTGTTCCATCCAACCTCTTAGACCGCACTTCGGCTCGCGCGGTTAGTTGGCCGAAAACCCGGTCGGCCCGTGATTTGCGACTGCGGATTGCAGATTTGTGATTGCCGGTCGGCGTTTGTGAGTTTCGACGCAAGACCGGCCGGTTCAGCCGGGAAACTGCGGGGAAGCGGCTCATACCTGCGCTCAAGAGCGGTGGCGAGAAGGGGTTCTCGCACGGCCCGCGCGTGATTGCTGCGCAATGGCCCGGCGCACGGTGAGATTGCCGCCCGGGCCTTCCTGCCGTTCACAGAAACGAAGCCACAAACGGCGCTACCGTCTTGATGCCCAGTCCCACCAGGCCCGCGATCTTGGCCACTGACGCCACAATTCCCTGGACGTTGCCGGCGGTTGTGCCTGCGCTCACCAGCACGTCGTTCACACGCTCGATACTGGCCTTGAGTGCCGGCGCGGGCTCGGGCGACTTGGCAGCCTCCTGCATCGAGGGCACCACGCGGGACAGCAAAACGCTCTTCGCGCCTTCCGGAAGCGCCGCCTGCTCGATCTGCGCCCGCAGTTCTTCGACCAGGGATAGGATTTCCTTCTCTGTGCCCGATTGCACCGTCACCGTGGTTTGATTGTGACTCCCGAACACGATGCCGGTTCCGCTCACATTCCCGGTGCGGATAAACGTCTTTTCTTCGTCAGCCATGGCTTCTCCTTGAATAACCTTAGTCTTGGTCGCGATCTGGCCCTTCTCGTTGGACTTCGCGACCGGGGTTTCGCCCCCGAACAACCTGCTTCACGCCTGCTTCACCTCGGAAGTGGCCGTCGTAATGTTGCGCGAGCCGAGCACGATGCCGGTGCCATTGATGTTTCCGGCCTGGATAATTTCGGCGTGCTGGATAATAATCTGCGCTCCCACCTGAGTGGGAAGTGAAGAGAACGGTATGGCCGTTTGATCCAGTTTCAGGAACTGGTATTGGACCTGGTCGGTCCGATTCGGGTCCACGACGGCCTGGAGCTGCAAGTTCGGCGGTGGAGAGCCCTGCAACCAGATGTTTCCGACAAGCTCGAACGACGGGCGGGCAAACTCCACCCAGCGATAGAGGTTCATCATGACGATCACTTCCACGGCCGCCTGCGCCCCTTGCAGCACAACTGCCATCACGCGGACGGGGATGCCGAAGATGGTGAAGGCGTCAAACTCGCGGGTGTGCGCAACTCCCTGGGGCATCTGGATGGGACGCGTTGGATAAACCTGGGTCACGGAGCTGAGCCCCAGATTCGCGGCATTCCTTTGCGCCACCCAGGGGTTTTCCATAGAGTAGAGATTCTGCACGAGCATCTGTATCTCGTAAGGCGGCACAGAACGGATCTGTACAATCGCCGGGAACTGAGGGCCGATGGAGTTCGGGGGCAACAGCCAGTAGGCGCCCATCGCCGGCACACCGTTCATCACGGTGAAACCGGGAGGCAATTGTACGGAATAGCCGGGACCGCTTAGCGCCTGGGCGGGATACATGATGTGTCCTCTTGTGAGCCGACGGAACTTGACTCTACGGGAACTTTAGAATGACTCGGTTCACGGGGCTTGCCCTCACGGGCAGGTCCCGGCCAGTTTAGGGCACGCCGGGCGAATTTACAAGCGGCCGCCGCGCCCGGTGGTGTCCTAATTCTGTGTTGATTCTTCGGAATGGGGAGGGAAAGGCAATCGGACTGGCTTTAGGCGTGGGATATGCTCCAAGACTTTCACAACTGTTCGGACCTGTCTCAGGTCTCCCTCGACGCTGTAGGTCTGGACTCTCAGCATAACCCTCAGTTGATCGCCTTCCGAGAACCGTACCTGATTAGCGTCGATAGCCCCCCAAAACTCATCGTCCACCATCTCAGCCGTGAAGTTCCTTAGCCCGTCGAACAGCCTCCACTTTAGCTTTCTGTCGAATGAAACCGTCACGATCTGGACGAGGGCCTCGGTCGTGGTGTCCAGGGCCGCCTCACCCTCGAAATCAAAGTCGAAATAATCGACTTCGTCCTTAGTAACCGTCTCGGTATATTCTCCTGATCTGACCCTGAGAACGTCAACTCCAGTGCGGCGCAAGGGAGCAACCATAAGGCCAACCGCCCGCCGCGCCTCGGAATCGCTGTACAGCATAAACGCCGTGTGTCTGAATGACTCGGTTTCGCCGTCAATCGTTATTCGGACGTTTCCTTTCTCGAATACGACCTGCCCAGCGTCACTTAAGTTCTTACCACGGAGCCATTTTATAAGCTCGAAGAGACCCTTGAACATCCCACCGTAAAAGAACACGGTCTCAAGAATATCCCTCGCGTCTTTTATGTCAGGGTGATGGAGTAGGAGGGTCTTCGCTTGGTCGATAAGATTTTGAATTACAACGAAATCGACCGGGAACGAACCGCGCTTTATTTCGCTCCTGACCTTGAGTGAAACTTCAGCACGATCTCCGTTGTCGATTCGATTCGCCTTTTGGAGCAAGGAGCCGGCCGCTAGAATAGCGGGTGCCAGCTCGCGCACGTCCATCAGGCCGTCCGCGAGGGCCTCTCCGTCATACGTAATTGTAAGCTCTGCGGTTGGCACGATTCCATGTTATCTCAATTTGTCAAGAGGCGTTCGATTGACCAAACCTGAGTTGTGATTCCCGCTTCCATTGCGGGCGTAACCCGAAGTGTCTGATGCACACGGCACAGGTTGTACCACGCGAAATGCAGAGCCAGCGCCGCCCGCAGATTCTCCCGCTTTTTCGAGAATGCGTTGGTGAGCCGCGTCAATCGCCTGATGTGCATACGCATCGTGAGGTTCTGGCGTTCGACGTGAGACGTGCAAATCTTCGCAGGGTCAGGGTGGCCCCACACTGGCTTTGCTATGGCCTCAAGCACTCTTGGAGGCGAATAGCGGTGCTCTTCGTCGAGCGGCGCTCCGTAAACTTTGATCAACTGAGCGTAGCTGACGCGCACGCCGAGCGCCGTGTGAATCGCATCGGGGTAAGGCTTCCAACCGTCCGTCGTCACCTGAAAGTGACCGGCCGCGGCCCTGTCCAGCTTATCGACAAAGCGCATCGTGTCCTCAGCCGTGCGCCGTCCAAGGTGCCACGTCAGAACGAGCTTAGTATTCCGCTCGATAGCGACGAAGCAATAGGCGTCTCCGCGCTCCGGGTCGCCAGTGACGTTGCGACGTTCCTTGCATCCCACATAGCCCCACATCTCGTCCAGTTGCACATCGCTCACTGGCACGTTCTGGCAGAGCCGTTCCAACAGCCGTTCGCACCGTTGGCCCACGATCACCAAAGCCCGCAGGATCGTGTCCCGGTGAACGCCAGTGATGCGCTCGATTGAACGCACGCTGCAACCCTCAACAAACAGCTTTACGATGGACTCGATTTGCTCGGGAGGCGTGTACATGCCCCCGAGAGCCTCATTGCGGGGCTCAGAGTACGTCTTGAAGCACTGGCAGCATTGGTAACGCTGTTGGCCCTTGCGGGTCTTTCCAAACCTGCGGCATTCAGTCTTGCAGTTATGGCACGTCATTCCGGCTTCCCTTTTCCCGCAGGGCAGCCGATAATGTGATTGGAGATCGGCATTGCGGCTTACCCCGCGTGCTGATTTGGCCCCGCCGTCAGCGTCAACTGACGGTGGGGCTTTTTGCTTTCCTAAACGCTTACCTCGAATCCGAGACGATTCAGAATCCGATACGCTGTCGTTGTGATGAAAGCGGCAGTCGGCAATCCCGAGGCTACAGAAAGAGCCTGCTTTATGGGATAGTCGGCCTGCCCAACCGTCACGCGGTACTTGCTTATCGGTTCTGGCTTGACGTTGCGAAGTGCATTCTCAACCGATTTCCTACTGAGTGAAACCTTCCGTCCGCCTATCGTAAATTGCATTGTGCCGTTGTTTTCCATATCCAAGCCCTCCTTACACTTATTATTACACCACCACCACTATTTACTTGTCAAGTAGAGAATTGCTTCTGTTTTCATATACTTACGGCATCACCACATAGAGTGATACCACCATGATGTCATCGTGACAGCACTAGGTGTGCATCATGCTGTCACAGTGGGTTTGTCACGAAACTTTAGGCTTGAAATGCCGTGAAATACATGGCATGATCGGCCTTGGAGAACAGGGAGGTAAGAAGATGCCTACCGTAGTCATTAGGAGAGGGGAAGGGGAAGTCATTGAGGTAAAAGACCTTAGTGTCGATCAGGTGAAGGACCTGCTCGGAATGAACGGACACGTTCCGGCTAAGCCTCAGCTTTCAACTCGACGGCTCAAGCCTGAGCCTCTGGACTTTGACCTTGGCCCTTCTGAGGTTTCGGGACCTGATTACAAGGGATTCCACAAGGCGATCTCGGATAAGGGGCGGGAGTTCTTCAAAGTTCTAAAGCAGCACCCATCCGGTATTAGCTCTGAGACTCTAGCCCCGCTGCTTGGTTTCAATGGCGGCAACCAAATCGGGGGCTTGGCGGGAGGGAGTCTCGGAAAGCTGGCATACAGGTTCGGCATCAAGATCAAGCGTTTGTATACCAGTGACGTTAAGTTTGAGAACGGAGTACGAAGTCGAATGTACAGGCCAGGGAAGGATATTGGAGAATTGCAATAAAAAACCCGCATTTCTGCGGGTTTTTTGGAGGTGTGGCAGAGTTGGTCGAATGCGAACGACTTACAATCGTTAGGCCGTGTCAGCGGCCCGAGGGTCCGAATCCCTCCACCTCCGTACCAGATTCGAGAACGGAGGGAGCGTGTTAGAATGACATCTCGGCCTTTGGTCCGTCGATCTTTGGACTAGCCAAACCGCGAAGCTCAGTGAGCGGAACGCTCGGTTCTAAGGCCAATCGAGTTTCCGCAACTAGCCCAGCGGGAAGCCTCCGTTAGCGCGGAGGCTCCAAATCTTCGGGCGAAGGAGGCGTGACCATGAGAACGTACATTCACGTGTACAAACTCAGAATCACCCTCGCAATCCACTCGCACGGCAGGCTTTTCAGCTTGACCGTCGAGTGGATAAAGCGAAACCCCGGTAAAGGCAATGAGTCGGCCACTCCCCTCTACCGGGGATTATTGTGCGCGCACGGCCAAGCGTGCAGCAATCTATTTGTTAGCGCGGCATATGCGGCTTAGCGCACGCTTGCTGTTTTCAGGTGTGAGAAAGCTGTGAAGGGAGAGGCCACCCAATGGACGAAACTTCCACCGTATGCCCGCAGTGCCACGGCTCAGGCAAGAGAGGCGGGGAGACGTGCGATCTCTGTAAGGGAACTGGCAGAATCCCCGTTTATCAAGAACCGGCCCGCTGACTCATGCTGCTGGCGTCAGCCACCCTCTACCATCAACACACAATTAGGACACCACCCCGCGCCCGGCCGCGGCAGGATTGGCCAGAGATTCGAGGTTTTCCATCAGCGAGTGCCGCAAGGAGGTGTCCGGTGAACAGTAAACGCACGGCCTGGTTCCTGATGCTTGTCTCGATCGCCTGCCTGGCGCTCGGGGCGCCCCGCCGCGCCCAGGAGGCCGCGAGGGATTCAGGCTTATTCGAAGGACACGGCGACGTCGGTACCGTGCTTCACCCGGGTTCGGTTCATTACGACGCGTCCCGGCAGACCTACACCGTCACGGGGAGCGGGGAGAACATGTGGCTCGCCACCGACGCCTTTCAGTTCGTCTGGAAGAAAACGTCCGGCGACGTTGCGCTGGCCGCGGACATCACCTTCCTTGGCAGCGGCGGGAACCCGCATCGCAAGGCCGTGCTCATGATTCGCCAGAGCCTCGATGCCGGCTCCGTCTATGCCGATGTGGCGCTGCACGGCAACGGCCTGACCTCGCTCCAATACCGCGACGAGAACGGCGCCGTTACCCACGAGATCCAATCGAACCTCTCAGCGCCCAAGCGGCTGCGGATCGAAAAGCGCGGCCGGTACGTCTACCTGTGGCTGAGCGCGGGCGGCGACAGCCTGCAGCCTGCAGGCGCCGCCATGCGCGTTCAATTCCAGGAGCCGTTTTACGTGGGCATCGGCGTGTGCTCGCACGACAAAGACGTGACGGAGACGGCCGTGTTCTCCGGCGTGAGCCTGGAGACGCCCGCGTCGCACGACGTGGCGCCGTCGGCCGGGGTCTCGGCGCCGGCCGCAACGCTCTATAGCACTCTCGAGACGATCGACATCGCTTCGACGGACCGCCGCGTGGTCTACGTCGCTTCCGGACGTTTCGAAGCGCCCAACTGGACGCGCGACGGCGCCGCGCTCGTCTTCAATCGCAACGGACGCATCGAGCGGGTCGCGACCGAGGGTGGCGCGCTCAAAATCATCGATACCGGATCCGCCACGCGCTGCAACAACGATCACGGTATTTCGCCCGACGGCAGCCTGCTCGCCATCAGCGACCAATCGCAGCAGGGCGGTTCACTCGTCTACGTCCTGCCTCTCGCCGGCGGCGTCCCGCGACGCGTGACCGCGCAGGGTCCGTCGTATTGGCACGGTTGGTCTCCAGACGGCAAGACGGTCTGCTTCTGCGGTGAGCGCAAGGGCCAGTTCGACGTGTACACGATCCCCGTTTCGGGCGGGGCCGAGACCGAGCTCACGCGCGCGGCGGGGCACAACGACGGACCGGAGTATTCGCCCGACGGAGGCGCCATCTACTTCAACTCGGACCGCACGGGCGCCATGCAGATCTGGCGCATGGCCCCGGACGGCAGCCATCAAGAGCAAGTGACGTCGGATGAATTCAACAACTGGTTTCCGCATCTCTCGCCGGATGGGAAGTGGATGGTCTTTCTTTCTTATGAGAAGGGTGTGACGGGCCATCCTCCGGACAAGGACGTGACGCTGCGGCTCATGTCGCTTACGGACAAGAAAATTACGGTACTGGCCAAATTGTTCGGCGGGCAGGGCACGATCAATGTTCCGTCCTGGTCGCCGGACAGCAAGCGGGTCGCGTTCGTGAGCTACGAGCTTCCTTAGCGCTGGCCTTAGAGCGCTATTCGTTCCACCCTTCGTGCTGCTGCCAGTCCACGATCTGCTCGTGCAGCTCGCTGCGGGGCAGTTCGACGAGCTTCTTCCTCGCGCCCTCGTCGAGATTGCCGTCTTGCGACTGGTAAAGCCAGCCCATTTCCTGCTTGATCGCCGCCGCGTCGCCGCTCAAGCGGAGCACGTACGTTTTGTATTGATAAGGTGCAGGCTTGTAGCCTCCGGAGCCGTAGGCCTGGTCGGCCAGCACCACGGTTCCCGGGTCAATCTGGTGGCGGCGCAGCAGTTCCTGGCAGGCTTTCAGGGTGAACCAGTTGGCCGTGCGATGGTCCACGTGGCGCTCGTCGGGATGCGAGACGGCAATCATGCCCGGATGGAACTCGGTAATCAGGCGTTCGACCGCCTCAAGCACGGAATCGCGCGCGTAGGGCAGATTGGGCGCGAACATTCCCTCATACGGCGCGTGATCGACCGCCAGGTAGACCGAAAGGAACGGGTCGGCGGGTTGAATGTGGCGGAACCAGATTTCGCCCGAGCCCCCGTCCGGCAGGCCGAGGAAGCTGATCTGTTCGCGCTTGATGCCGAGGTGCTCGAGCGCCTCCGTGGACTCTTCCATGCGCACGGTGCCGAACTCGCGAGCGCGGACGGGGTCACAGGGATGACCGTCGAAGTAGCGTTCGCACTCGCCCACGTCGCCGCCCGTGTAGAAGACCACATGCACCGGAAGCCCGGCTTCGAACATGGCGCGCATCAATCCGGCGAAGGGGTGTTCGTCGTCTTCGTGCGGGCAGAAGACCATGAGCGAGGGCGGAAGCGGGTTGACGGCGATCTCAATCGTCGCCCGGGCCCATTCCTTGCTTTCGGGATTGCGTTCCGAAAGCGTCAGCGAGTAGACGCCAGGTTCGGCATTGGCGGGAATCGGCCAGACATCCTCCAGTTGGACCTCGCCCGAAGCTTCAATCTCGACGTCGTTTTGATCCTCGGCATGGACCTGCTTGCCCGCCGGATCGCGAACTTGAATGTGAAAGTCGCCCGTCAGGGTCGCCGGTACAGTCGCAATCACGCTGACGTGGTCGCCGGGCCGGTAGAGCGTGCGGAACCGGTCGATCGTGATAATGGGCGAGATCTGCCCGGGCTCATAGAACTCGCGATACTTCGCGAAATCGACCTCCCGGTTGTAGGGGTGCGTGAAGTTGCGGTCGTAAGGCTTGGGAAGAACACGGTCCGGCTCGCGCACGATCACCTGCGGCGAGAACTGCATATCGAGAAGGTGCGTGCGGTCATGGTCCCATACCGCGATCGTGTAGCGGTCGGTTTCGGGCGGCGCCAATTCCTCATGCCGCGCGGGGCCGCCCGCGCCCATGATCGCCACCTGCGATCCTTCGAGGAAGGCCGCGCGGCCCGCGGGCGCCATCGGAAGCGACGTTTGGCCGCGCGCGGGAATGTCGAGGCTCTCCCTCAAGACCACGAGCCCGAGCGCAGGGTTCACGGCCATTCTTCCCGCGGCGTTCGCCTGGCCCGAGAAGGTGGAGATCCAGGGATAGTTCTCGTTCGAGAACTCGATACGCAGCCCCTTGAGGTCGCGAGCCGTCAGGTTCTCGATGCCGATTTCGCACTGGATGCGCTCGCCGGGAGCGTAGAACGCCTTGTCGAGCGCGACGTGTGTGATCCGCAGGAGCTTCCTGTAAACAAAGAAGCCCGGCGCCTGCGCGGAGGCGAGCACCGCGTGATTGCCGGCATCCTGGGCGCGGAGCGCGACCGTGTAAAGGCCGGTCGCGGCATCGGCGGGGATCGGCCAGGCGCCCTCGTAGGCGCGCTCGGGACCGCCGGCATTGTCGCTACGAGGCCGGAGTTCGACGGTGCTCGACGAATTGGAGCCGGCGTATCGCACGTCGGCGAAGACCTCGTACCGGCCGGCGCCCGTCACGCCGTTCAGCGTGGCGCGGATCGTCGCCGGCGAGCCGGTGTTATAGCCGGTGTTCACCGGCGCGCCCCCGACGGAGAGCGCAGCGCCCCAGGCGCAAACAGAACCGAGCCACAACGCAACCAGCATCAACGCCGAACGCGCCACAGGCATGGCATTCCTCCAGCCTCAAAAAGCAGGGCTATTATTCAGGCTCGATGGCCCGAGGTCAACAGCGAGCATTCGCTGTCGGCGCGGAAAGACGGGTCTCACGCCGGACGGCGGAGGCGATCGAGCACCTGGAAGATGATCATCGCCAGCGCGGAGTTCAGCAGGACCAGGCTCACGAGATCAAGCGGCTGAATCGGAGCCGGTGAGGCCGTCACCACACGCCGCAGTCCGGCCAAAGCCAGGCTGTGGAACAGCACCAGCGCCGAGGTGAGGGCCAGCCTGCCCGTGAACTGTTCGAGGTCAAACTGAACGCTGGCCCAGGCTCCGAGGTATCCGACCAGCGCGCTGGCGATGCCGAAAATGCCCAGCAGCCCGTGGCTGAGGGCGTCTTCGGCCAGGCCGAATGCGGCGCCGAAGAGCGTTCCGAACACCTTGCTGCGACGCATCACGGAAAAGTAGATCACGACAAGCAGGGGCAGATCGAGCAACCGCGCGGCCGGCAGCACCACGGGCAGAAATGCCTGGAGCAGCAAGGCCAGAAATGCCGCCACCCAGAGCGTGAGCGGGTGGACGCGATAAACGTTGATGGGACGCTCGGTCGAGGCAGGCATCTGGGATTGATGATTGATGATTGGTGATTGCCGATAGCCGATTGAGGAGCGACGGAAGTTTTCCGCGTCCCCGCGCGGTCTTACGGGCGGGTATCAAAGCTCGAGGTGCGCTTTGGCACCCTTCAATCAGCAATCATCAATCGACAATCGTCAATCCTCAATGTCTAGCCCGGGCTTCTTCCGCGGCGGGCGGCTTCGACACCACCACCAGCACCGCCTCCAACCGGTTCAGGGCTACGACGGGCTTGACGAGCACGTTCTTGTAAATGTTGCCATCTTCCGCCTTCACCACGGTGCCGATCGGCAGCCCCTTGGGAAAGACGCGGTCGAGGCCCGAGGTCAGGACCTTGTCGCCGGGCGCGACGGCGTTCTCATTCATCACGTAGTCCAGCCGGCACAAGCCGTGGCTCGCACCCTTCAGCACGCCCTGCACCCGGCTCTGCTCGAGCAGAGCGCCGGCTCCGGCAGCGGGATCGATGATGAGGAGCACTTGCGCACTGTGCGGATAGACCGCCACGATCTTGCCGGCCACTCCGTCCGGCGTCACCACGGGAAAGTCCGTCATCAGTCCGGCGTCCGCGCCCCGATCGATCAGGACGGTGTTCGAACTCTCGCCGGGGCTTGACGCGATCACCTCGGCGGCCACCGAGGAGTAGCCGGCATGAGCCTTGAAATCGAGCAAGGCGTGCAGCCTATCGTTCTCGGCAGCCTTGGCGGAGAGTTCCCGGATTTCGGACTCGTCGGCGGCCAGCCGCGCGCTGAGCTCGCGCTTGTTTTGTTCGGCGTGTCCGAGATCGCGAACCGCTGTCCAGGAACCTGCTACTCCGTCGGCAGCGCTGCGCAAAAGGCGCTCTACGGGAGCAAAGGCTGAAACGGCCCACACCTTCGCCAGCGGGACGTTTCGGTCGCGGGTCACCTGGACGGAGAGCAGCACCAATTGAACCATGAGCACGGCCAGCAGCGTAAAGAACGGCCGATGGCGTGAAATGAAGGCCTGCACCACCTGCGGCCCTTCGGGAACACGCGGAGGGACCGGACGCGCGGTCAGCGGCGATCTGATCTCGAGCAGGTTCTCGTGCCCCAGGCGCGAATCGGCGAATTGCGCGCCCTGCCGGACCTGGTCGACAAATTTACTCAATGGCCACCCTTCGCAGCAGGTGAAAATCGGTCAGCATGCGGCCCGTGCCGAGCACCACGGACGCCAGAGGGTCTTCGGCGATGGAGACAGGCAAACCGGTCTCCTCGCGAATGCGCCGGTCGAGGTTCTTCAGCATCGCACCGCCGCCCGTGAGCAGGATGCCGCGATCGGAAATGTCGGCCGAAAGCTCAGGCGGCGTGCGCTCGAGCGCCACGCGGATGGCATTGACGATGGTGGCCACGCATTCGGCCAGCGCATCGCGGATCTCCGAGTCATCAATCGAAATCGTCTTCGGGATGCCTTCCAGCAGGTGACGCCCCTTGATCTCCATGGTCAGCGGCTTTTCCAGCGGATAGGCCGAGCCCACTTCCATTTTAATCTGCTCGGCCGTTCGCTCTCCGATCAGCAGATTGTAACGCCGTTTCAGGTAGGCGGTGACGGCTTCGTCCATTTCATTGCCGGCAACACGAACGGACCGGCTGTAAACGATCCCCGAGAGCGAGATGACGGCAATGTCGGTGGTGCCGCCGCCGATGTCCACGATCATCGAGCCCGAAGGCTCCGTGATGGGCAGACCCGCGCCAATGGCCGCCATCATGGCCTGCTCCACCAGGAAAACCTCGCTCGCTTTGGCGCGCATGGCGGAGTCCTGGACGGCCCGCTTTTCCACCTGCGTGATTTCCGAGGGCACGCCGATCACAATGCGCGGGTGCACGAACATTTTGCGGTTGTGCGCCTTGTGGATGAAATAATTCAACATCTTCTCGGTGACCTTGAAGTCGGCGATCACCCCATCCTTCAAAGGCCGGATGGCCACGATGTTGCCCGGGGTCCGGCCCAGCATCTCCTTGGCCTCCCGGCCCACCGCTTCAACTTCGCCTGTGACCTTGTTGATGGCGACGATCGACGGTTCGTTGACCACAATGCCCTTGCCGCGCGCATACACCAGCGTGTTCGCCGTCCCGAGGTCGATCGCCAGATCGGACGAGAACATGCTGAAAACAGACCTGAAGTTTACACCCACGATGAGTCCTCGTTCCTATGAAGGAAAACTGTATTCTTGACCAAGCGCCGAGGTGGGTCAAGGAATTTGGGCCTCTCACCCGATCCCCAGCGCGAGTGTACACCAAAGCCGCTCAAGAGCGCCGAAACAAGTTGGCGGCCAGGCCGGAGCGGGTATAATGTCTGTCCATTGGCCGCGAGTCGAGCGGACGCCGCGATGTGTCGCCGCAGGAGGAACCCATGATCCCTCACCGGTCGCTGAAGCCGGCTTTGCCGGCAGCGTTAGTCCTGATCTTTGGCCTGGCCGGTCCGCTTCGGGCCGGAACGCCGCCCGGCGGCAGCATGAAGTTTGAAGTCTCCTTTCCTGCTTCCATGCATGCCGAGCCGATCACGGGCCGCGTCTTCGTCTTTATTTCTCAGGAGCCGCAGCCGGAGCCGCGCCTGCGCGCAGGATTCTGGGGCGATTCGCCGCCGCTGTTCGGCAAGGATGTGGACCAGCTCAAGCCGGATGAAACGGCGGTGATTGACGGCGTCACGCTCGGCTATCCTGCCGACAGCCTGCAAGACATTCCTGCCGGCGACTACTATGTCGAGGCCCTGATCAACGTCTACACCGAGTTCCACCGCTCGGACGGCCACACCATCTGGGCACACATGGACCAGTGGGAGGGCCAGCAGTTTAACCGATCGCCGGGAAACTTTTACAGCGAGGTGCAGAAGGTGCACCTCGATCCCGCCGCCGGCTACGACGTCAAGCTCAGCCTGACCAAGGTGATTCCGCCCGTTCACGAACCGCAGGATACCGAGTGGGTGAAGCGCGTCAAGATTCAGAGTAAGCTGCTGACGGCCTTCTGGGGTCACCCCATGTATATCGGCGCCGTGGTCCTGCTGCCCAAAGGCTACGACGCGCATCCCGGCGTCCGTTATCCGGTGATCTACGAGCAGGACCACTTCAACCTGGCGCCGGCGTTTCGCTTCTCGACTATGGACCAGCCGGTGCCGCCGCGATTTCAGCAGCTCTTGAAGAGCTACAACCTCGAGACCGGCTACCAGTTCTACCAGGCCTGGAACTCCGACAATTTTCCGCGCATGATCGCCGTTACCTTTCAGCATCCCACGCCCTACTTTGACGATTCCTATGCGGTGAACTCGGTCAACAACGGCCCTTACGGCGACGCCCTGCTGACCGAGCTTGTTCCCTATCTCGAATCGCACTTTCGCATGATTCCCGAGCCCTGGGCGCGGGTGCTCACCGGCGGTTCGACCGGAGGTTGGGAGTCGCTCGGCCTGCAGGTGCTGCATCCCGACTTCTTCGGAGGCACCTGGACGCTCTACCCGGATCCGATCGATTTCCGGCACTACCAGCTCACGAACATCTATGAGGACGATAACGCCTTCTGGGAGCCGGGACATCATTGGTTGCAATCGCCGCGCTACATGGAGCGCGAACCCTTCGGCCAGCCGGAAACGTCCGCCCAGAAGTTCAGCCAGCTCGAGGACGTCTTGGGAAGTCACGGACGCTCCGGCCAGCAGCTCGAGATCTGGGAGGCCGCCTACGGACCCATCGGCGACGATGGCTACCCGAAACCGCTCTGGGACAAGCACACGGGCAAGATCGATCACAGCGTGGCGATTTACATGCGCGATCACGGCTTCGATCTGGGATACGATCTTCGCACCAATTGGAAGACGCTAGGACCGAAGCTGCGCGGCAAGCTCCATATCTACGTGGGCGACATGGACAACTTCTATCTCAACCTGGCCGTCTACGACGTGGAGGATTTCCTGAAGAGCGCCACCGATCCCACCTATGACGGCGACATCCAGTACGGCCGTCCGGAGAAGGGTCACGGCTGGCAGCCCGCCACGCAGGAGGAAATGGTCCGCTGGATGGCCGATCACATCACGAAGAACGCGCCGCAGGGCACGGACACCGCTTCGTGGAAATACAACTGAACGAGGTGGCGCAACGTTTTGTAGTCGTTGAGAGTCATAGCCAACTTATCTTGGCGCGAGTATCGCACCAGCCCGTTCTGCTCGCGCCAGGCGGTAGAGCACGTGCCGCCGCAGAGGATGTCCCTCCGGCAATCCCGGGTGATCGAAGTCGTCGGACGGCGAATGCCTCATGCCGATGCGCTCCATAACGCGGCGGGAAGCGAGGTTCGCCGGTGTCGTGAAGGAGACGATCTCGGCCAGGCCAGCTTGCTCGAATCCGAAGCGCAGCGCCGCCCGCGCGCCTTCGGTGGCGTAGCCCTTTCCCCAGTGCTCCCGCGCCAGCCGCCAGCCGATCTCAACGCACGGCGTGAAATGCGCCTCAAACGCGGGGACCGACAGGCCGGTGAAGCCCGCGAACGGCGTAACGCCGGGAATCTCGACTGCCCAGAGTCCAAAACCGTGGCGGCCGAAGTGGGCCTCGATCCGCTCCGCAAGCGCGTCGCTTTCCGTCCGCGCGAGCGTCGACGGAAAATGCTCCATCACAACGGGGTCCGCATTGAGGGCCGCAAAGGGCTCACGATCTTCGAGACGCCATCGGCGCAGCATGAGGCGGGGTTCCAAGGCTATTTCTGCTCCGGCAGTGAACTTAGATATCTGCCTCTCCGAGCCCCGCCATCTTGAGCAAGTGCCTCAGAAGCCCCACCTTCAGCGGCCTGTTTCCGTGGATCGGAATCGAGAGCCTTACCACGCTTCCTTGTTTGCCGTAGATGTGATGGCTACCCTGGATACGCAGCAGAACCCAACCGGTGCGTTCGAGAACACGCGCCAGATCCTCCCCGGAAACCGCTTTCATACGACGATTTCCAGGACCCTGTCTTTGTCAGTGTGTTTGACCTGTGCCACCTCGGCAGACAGGCAGCCCTCGACCGCTTCCCGGACATTGTTCATCAACTCGTCGAGCGTATCGCCCTCGGTCGCGCAGCCCGGGATGGCTGGAACCTCCGCCCAATATCCGCCCTCTTCAGCTTCGTGAACAATCACCTTGACAGTCATGGCCGAACCCCTGTCCCCTTGCCTGGCTGGTGTGAATCAGATATCAAGGTTCTTCACGTCGAGCGCGTTGTCTTCGATGAACTGCCGGCGCGGTTCCACCACGTCGCCCATCAAAACCGTGAAGATCGAATCAGCCTCCACCTGATCTTCAACCCGCACCTGCAGAAGCGTGCGCTGCTCGGCATCCATGGTGGTCTGCCAGAGCTGCGTGGGATTCATTTCGCCCAGCCCCTTGAAACGCTGCACGGTGAGGAGCTTCTTGCCCATGTTCATCACGTGATCCAGAAGATCATTGCGATTGGCGATCGTGATCTGGGTGCCGTTGGTGGAAAGCGAGAAGGGCGGCTTGTCGTTGTCGCGCACGCGGCGGTGCAGGTCCAGCAGGCGCTTGTAATCGGGGCTCGAGATCACTTCCCAATCAATCACGCGCTCGGGCATGGTGGCGCTCGAGACGGCCAAGGTGTAGAGATTGTGTTCCTCGTCGAGCCTAAGCGACGTCTTGAAGCCCTGTGTGTTCAGGCTGCCCGCCACACCCTCCAGCTTGGCTTCGGTCTCGAGTTCGGCCTTCTTGCCGAGCTCGGCCGCGAGCAAGGCATCGACAATGCGCCCGGCGCCCAGCCGTTTCGCGAACTTGTCGAACAGGTCGTTGTATTCACCGAGAAACATCAGAAAATTCGTCAGCTCGCCGCCCTCGAGACGCGTCTTCTTGCCGTCTCCGCCGGACTCGACAGCGTGGTCTTCGGTGGCCCGGCGCATGATCTCACGCCGGAAATCCTTTTCGTCCGTGATATAGCGTGAGCTTTTGCCCTTCTTGATCAGGTAAAGGGGCGGCTGCGCGATGAACACGTGGCCGCGCTCCACCAGTTCCGGCATCTGGCGGTAAAAGAACGTCAGCAGCAGCGTGCGGATGTGCGAGCCGTCCACGTCGGCGTCGGTCATGATGATCACTTTGCCGTAACGCAGCTTGGCCACGTCGAAATCGTCCTTGCCGATCCCGGTGCCGAGCGCCGTGATCAGGGAACGAATTTCCTCGTGCCCCAGCATCTTGTCGAAGCGGGCCTTCTCCACGTTCAGGATCTTGCCCCGCAGCGGCAGAATGGCCTGATAGCGCCGGTCGCGACCCTGCTTGGCGGAGCCGCCGGCCGAGTCGCCCTCCACCAGGAACAGCTCGCAGCGCTCGGGATCGCGCTCCTGGCAGTCGGCGAGTTTGCCCGGCAGGCCGCCGGAATCGAGCGCGCCCTTGCGCCGGGTCAACTCGCGCGCCTTGCGCGCCGCTTCGCGCGCCCGCGCCGCGTCAATGGCCTTGGCGCAGATCTTGCGGCCCATGGTGGGATTCTTCTCGAAGTTTTCCATCAACTTCTCGTAGACGAAGCTGCCCACCACGGACTGGATGTCGCTGTTCAGCTTCCCCTTGGTCTGGCCTTCGAACTGCGGCTGCGGCAGTTTCACGCTGATCACCGCCACCAGCCCCTCGCGCACGTCCTCGCCCTGCAGGTTCTCCTTCACGTCCTTGAAGAGATTCTGATTCTGGCCGAACTGGTTGATGGCGCGCGTCAGCGCCGACCGGAACCCGGAAAGGTGCGTGCCGCCGTCCACGGTGTTGATGTTGTTGGCGAAACTGAAAACGGTTTCGGCGTAACCGTCGTTGTACTGCAGCGCGAATTCCATGGCGGTGCCGTCCCGCTCCGCCTCCCCATAGATCGGCTGCGGGTGCAGCACTTCCTTGTTCTTATTCAGGTGCTTGATGAACTCCGAGATGCCGCCCGTGTAATGAAACTCGGCCTGCTTATCGCTGCGCTCGTCCTTGAGCGTGATGGTCAGGCCCTTGTTCAGGAAAGCGATCTCCCGCAGGCGCTGCGCCAGCGTGTCATAGTGAAACTCGATGGAATCGAAAATCTTGGCGTCGGGCAGAAACGTGATCTTGGTCCCGCGCTTTTCGGTCTTCCCGGCTTTCTTCAGAGGAGCCTTGGGTTCGCCTCGTTCATACTCCTGTTCCCAAGTGTAGCGCGTGGGGTCTTTGCCGCTTTCGCGCCAGATCTCGAGCTCCAGCCGTTCGGAAAGCGCGTTCACCACCGAGACGCCCACGCCGTGCAGTCCTCCAGACACTTTGTAGCTGTCCGTGTCGAACTTGCCGCCGGCGTGGAGCACGGTCATGACGACCTCCGCGGCCGACCGGCCCTCCTCTTTGTGCAGATCCACAGGGATGCCGCGGCCGTTGTCGATCACGGTGACGGAGTTGTCCGTATGCACGACGACCTGGATCTTGTCGCAATAACCGGCCAGCGCCTCGTCCACAGAGTTGTCGACGACCTCCCAGACAAGGTGATGCAATCCCACGGCTCCGGTGGAGCCGATGTACATGGCGGGACGCTTGCGCACTGCCTCAATGCCGCCCAGCACCTTGATGCTCTGGGCGTCATAGGTGTGGCCGCCGATCACGGTCTTCGGATCTGTTGTTTCGCTCACTCCCACCCGTTCCTCTCCACTCTAAGCGCCGCGTCTCCGTGCCACCCCTGGTCGGCGCGACGCCGCTCTCGAAAGCGGTCCGCTGCAACGACCCGTGTTTGAACTCTCCGCCGGCGGCGTTAGCGATTCTAAAGGACTTATCCGGTCAGCATTTGAGTCCGGTTGGCTTCGGTCGGGTTCGCTTTGTCCCACTTGCCCCATCATTTTGTTGATTATAAAAGGCTTATTGGGTTCGCTTCCCCATATTTTCGATGGGGGCGGGAGGGGGCGCCAACACCCGGCTGCCCCCATAGACCGAAAGCCCGGCTGTAACTCATTGATAAATCTATGATTGCCGTCCTAAAACCCCGCAGGTCCCACCCGGTTTTCATTTTTAATGACGTTGCCCGAGCAAACGTTCTGGCTTCCCCTTCGAACGACGATTGAACGTGCGACCGCGAGGTCATCCCGGAGCCCTAACCTACAAACTCTTAAGTAGAATTATACCACCTCGCAGACCGGTTGTCGAGGGTGGTCGATTCCGCCGTAGGCTAGATGGAGAGTCGATGGGCGGTCGATGCGCAGCCCAGTGACTCTTACCCTATAGTTTGCTGAAAATGTTATCGGACCTGTCATTCCGAGCGGAGCGAGGAATCTCGCCCTGAAGCTCAGAGAACTACGATCCGCGCATGGCGCCGAGGATCATTTGCGATATTGCTCGTCGCTGACCGGCTCCATCCAGTCGACCACCTTGCCGTCCTTTTTTTCTTGAATGGCGACGTGCGTCATGGCCGTGGCCGGCGTCGCTCCGTGCCAGTGCTTCTCTCCGGGCGAAAACCAGACCACGTCACCGGGCCGGATTTCCTCGACCGGCCCGCCCCACCGCTGCGCCCAGCCGCAGCCACCGGTCACGATGAGAGTCTGGCCGAGCGGATGCGTGTGCCATGCAGTCCGCGCGCCGGGCTCAAACGTGACGCTGGCGCTCTGAACAAATGCCGGATCAGGCGCTTGAAACAGCGGATCGATCCGGACCGTGCCCGTGAACCATTCTGCCGGCCCCTTGGCGGAAGGCTGAGTGCCCGCTCTTCTGATTTCCATTTATTGGTCTCCTTCTTTTCAGCGACCGCTCATTCCGCCAAACCCTGGCGCGCGGCAGGCGATCGCTTACAGGCCCGTCATTTTCTCCAAGCGTTCCGGGTACCGTGCCCCTTCCACCTTGATCTTTGACGAAGCCCTGTCGATCTCGTGGAGATCGTCCGGCGTGAGTTCAACGGAGAGCGCTTCGAGGTTCTCGTCCAAACGATGCAGCTTTGTGGTGCCCGGAATCGGCACCATCCACGGCTCTTGGGCCAGCACCCAGGCGAGCGCGATCTGGGCCGGCGTCGCCCTCTTCCGTTCCCCGATGCTGGCAAGCAGATCCACAAGGGCCTGGTTGACCCTTAGTGCCTCCGGCGTGAAGCGAGGCAGGGTGCTGCGGAAGTCGGTGCTGTCGAACTTCGCGTCTTCTTTGATCGCTCCCGTCAAGAATCCCTTGCCGAGAGGGCTATACGGAACCAAGCCAATCCCGAGTTCTTCCAGGGTCGGTATCACTTCCTTTTCCGGAGTTCTTGTCCACAGCGAGTATTCGCTCTGGACCGCGGTGAGCGGTTGAACGGCGTGCGCGCGGCGAATCGTTTTTACGCCCGCTTCGGAAAGTCCGAAGTGCTTCACCTTGCCTGCCTCAATCAGTTCCTTCACGGCGCCGGCGACGTCGTCGATCGGCACGTTCGGGTCAACCCGGTGCTGATAGAGCAGATCGATGGTCTCGACCTTGAGCCGCTTGAGCGATCCTTCGACAGCCTGCTTGATGTGCTCAGGCCGGCTATTCACAGCTGCCGCTCCGGGCCGATGATCGCTGCCGCTGAAGTCGAACCCGAACTTGGTAGCGACCACCACCTGCCCGCGGAACGGAGCGAGGGCCTCGCCCACCAGTTCTTCGTTCAAGAACGGGCCGTAGACCTCGGCAGTGTCGAAGAATGTGACACCGCGTTCCACAGCGGCATGGAGCAGAGAGGTCATCTCCTGCTTATCTTTGGGCGGACCGTAAGAAAAGCTCATTCCCATGCAGCCAAGCCCGATCGCCGAAACTTCCAAGCCGCTCTTACCCAATTTGCGCTTCTGCATTCTTTCTCCTTTCGGAACCGTTTCGCCCATCTCCAGGTTAGATTCACCACGTAGCGCAGAGTCTCGCTTCCCAGAGACTCTGCGGCTTTCGTCGTCGGATGAGAATGGGCGTGCATTCAAGAACTGGTGTCGTCCGACATTTTCTTTTTCTTCACCTGCCCGCTCCTGCCCGGCGCCGTTTGCAGGTGGACTCGCAAAGTGAGTGGGTCAATCGCGTGGCATTGGCTGTCGGCGGGCGAAGAAGTGGGAATTCAAGAAAGGCCGCAGAGTCTTTGAAAAGCAAGACTCTGCGCTACCTCGCTTTGGGACCCTGCGCTACGTCGCTACCGCGCTGCCCGTCCGGCAATCCCCTCGGTGGACTCTCAGGGCCGCACGCCGGGAATCCTGAGGCGAATGCGGTAGAGGCTGCTGCTGGCCGTGATGTATAGCATGTGGCCGTCGTCGCCCCAGTTCAGGTTGGCCACGCGTTCGGGGATCTTGAAAGTGCCGAGGTGCTTCCCGTCCGGCGAGAAGACCCACACTCCGGCCGGGCCGGCACCGTAAAGATTGCCCTTCTGGTCCACCTTGATGCCGTCCGGCCCGCCGTCGCCGGGCGCCGAGGTGGCGTCGTAAAACACCTTGCCGTTCGTCACGGTGCCGTCCGGCTTCACGTCGTAGCGCATCCAGATCTTGTGCTGCGGATCGGAGACCGCGATGTAAAGGATCTTCTCATCCGGGGAGAAGGCGATGCCGTTCGGGCGCGTCAGGTCTTTGATGATCAGCTCCAGCCTGGCCGGGTCCGCCGGTGCGCCCGGCTTCTGCGCGAGGGCGCCGCGAACGCGAAAGACGCCGTTGAAGTCGAGCTCCTTTTGTGGATCGGAGTCGCCCTGCGTGGGCAATCCATACGGCGGATCGGTGAAATAAAGGGAGCCGTCCGAGTGGTAGACGAGGTCGTTCGGACTGTTGAGGCGCTTGCCCTGGTAGCGGTCGGCCAGAACTGTGATCGGGGCGTCTGCGCTCGGGCTTTCCAGGCGGTAGACGTTGCGGCGCGCGTGGCCGGCCACCGTCAAGCGGCCGCGACGGTCGAGGGTCATGCCGTTCGAGCCGGACTCGGGGCCGGTGAAAGTCTCCTTGCCGAGGTAACCGCTGGGCTGGAGAAAAAGGCTGATCCCGCCCTCGGGCGTCCACTTCAGGATGCGGTTGCCGGGGATGTCGGCGAACAGCAGATAGCCCTGATGAATCCAGACGGGGCCCTCCAGCCACTTGCAGCAGGTGGCCACCTTCTCGATTTTGGCATCGGCGGGAACGACGGCATCGAAGCCGGGATCGGTCTTCTCGACGGCGCCGACGGTTTCGAATGGCCGTCCGGAACCTCCCAGGCTCATAGCCAGAACCAAAAGCAGAAACAGGGAACAAGCGGCGGTAGTTTTCATGGCTGGCATTTTATGAGAAAACGCTCAAAGGTGAAAGAGCGACGACGAGGCACAAGCCCGATGGCGATGTGGCGGCCCCATCGGCGTGGCGATCGCAGTGAGGTGGGAGCGGTGCTATGATTTCGCAATGCGAACCACGTGCTACCTCCTGATCTGTCTCGTTCTGGTTGTGCTGGGCCTGGTTTCGCTCGGCGAGGGCGTGACCAAGGGCGAGGCTGGCATGGACATGGGAAATTCCCTGACGTCCATTTCCGTCCGTTTTTGCGGCACGAGCACCGGAGGCTGGGCAGCCGTTGGAATCCTCGCTGTGCTCGGCGGCGCTGTCTTTTTTGCAATTGCGCTGATCGCTTCGACGAGGCGGAGGGCACTCTGAGCCCAAGGGAAGCGACCCATGGACGCCAAAACCGCGGCCCAGGAACAGGAAATCCGCGCAGACCTCGTCGGGCTGAGCCAAAGTATTCACGCCCACTCGGGGCTGGGCCTCGAAGAAGAGTGGTCCGCGTTCAGCGGTCAGCGATCATGAAGAGAAGGCTCGCTCTTGCCGTGCTGATCGCCCTGTTTCTTCCCGCCGCGCACGAAGCCGCTCCGCGCCGGCCGCGGACCTTGCGCGAGGCGGCAGACCGCATCGGACTGCTCGTGGGCGCGGCCGTGAATCCCGCCCACTTTTCCGAGCCTGAATATGCCGCCACGCTGGCGCGCGAATTCAACATGATCGAGCCTGAAAATGCCATGAAGTGGCCGCTCACTGAGCCTGCGCCGGGCCAGTTCGACTTCAGCGGCGGCGACAGTGTGGTGAGTTTCGCGGAGGCTCACCGGATGAAAGTGCGCGGACACAACCTGCTGTGGCACGAGCAGAATCCGGGTTGGCTCAACAACGGCCAGTTCACGGGCGCCGAGCTCCACGACATCGTGCGGCGTCACATCTCGACCGTGGCCAGGCACTTCGCGGGCAGAGTGTTCGCGTGGGATGTAGTCAATGAGGCGTTTGACGAGGACGGCGCCGTGCGGCACTCGATCTGGTTCGATCGTCCGGGCATCGGTTTGGCGGATAAAGGAACCGCGTACGTCGAGCAGGCGTTCCGCTGGGCCCATGATGCGGACCCGAAGGCGCTGCTGTTTTACAACGACTACGCAGCCGAGGGAATCAACGCCAAGTCAGACGCAATTTACGCCATGGTGAAGGACTTCAAGCAGCGGGGCGTGCCGATCGACGGCGTGGGCCTGCAGATGCACATCTCCACCGCGGACGCCGCCAACCTGTCGTCGCTTGACGCCAATATCAGCCGGCTGGCCGCGCTCGGATTGCAGGTTCACATCACCGAGATGGACGTGGGCTTGCCGGTCGCCGCCGATGGGCAACTTCGCGATCCGGCGGACGCGGGGCGGCAGGCCGATCTTTACGGCCTTGTGGCGCGCGCCTGCGCCGCCAATCCGGGCTGCACCGCATTTCAAGCCTGGGGATTCACGGACAAATACTCGTGGATCCCAGCCTTCACCCACGGCCAGCACGGAGCCGCCCTGCTGTTTGACGCCGCCTATAAGCCGAAACCCGCCTTTGACGCCGTACTGGACGCGTTCCGGACAGCCCGACGCCCCAAGGCGAGGCGACCCGGCTAACGCCCGAACGCGAGACCGGCGAGTACATTCCGAATCCTTCGCTTTCGAAAGCCGGCAGGCAGGTCGCAGCCAGGCGAGCATGAGGCGTTCGCCCTTCGGTTCCGGAACCGGGTCGCCGAATTCCCTCGCAGTATCAATCCATAAGTGGACGGCCTCGTGGGCTTGCGCGAGCGCCGCTTCCGGAGTGCTGCCGTGAGCCGAGCAGCCGGGGAGTTCCGGAACCTCGGCCACGAATACCTGGTCATCGTTACTCCAATAAATGATGGTCTCGTATTTATGCATGTCCAGTCCTCTGGACCCAAGCCGTGGCGGAGGATTACGTTGCACAGCGCGATGGAATCAAAGCCAAAGTGTATCAGGTGCGCCAAGCACCCCTACGCCGTCGCGGTTGCGGAAGCGGGTAACGGGCAGTAGACTTGAAATCGAGCCGCGCATGCGGCAAAAACCAGCCTTTGGGAGACCGACTATGTTGCCTCCAATCCGAGCGGAGTGGGTGAAGCAGCGCACAGGACCTGTGGTCACACAGATGCGCTATGCGCGCCAGGGCGTGATTACCGAAGAGATGGTGTACGTGGCGCGGCGCGAGCGCCTGGAGCCCGAGACGGTACGCGCCGAGGTGGCGCGCGGACGCATGATCATCCCGGCCAACGTGCGGCACGTCGAGCTGGAGCCCATGAGCATCGGTATCGCGGCCAAGTGCAAAATCAACGCCAATATCGGCAATTCGGCCACCACATCCGACATCGACGGCGAGGTGGAAAAGCTGCGCACAGCCGTGAAGTTCGGCGCCGACACCGTGATGGACCTCTCGACCGGCGGCGACATTCACCGCATCCGCGAAGCCGTGATCCGCTCGAGCCCCGTCCCCATCGGCACGGTGCCCATCTACGAGGCCATTTCGCGCGTGACCCACATCCGCGACCTGACGCCCGCGTTGATGCTGGAAGTGATCGAGGAACAGGCCGGGCAGGGCGTGGACTACATGACCATCCACGCGGGCGTGCTGCGCCGGCATATCCCCCTCACCCGGCATCGCATTACGGGCATCGTAAGCCGTGGCGGTGCGCTGATGGCGCAGTGGACGGTCGAGAACGACCAGGAGAATTTTCTCTACACGCACTTCGAGGAGATCTGCAAGATCTTTCAGAAGTACGACGTCTCGTTCTCGCTCGGCGACGGGTTGCGGCCGGGCTCGATCGCCGACGCCAGCGACCCCGCCCAATTTGCGGAGCTCGAAACCCTGGGCGAGCTCACCAAAAAGGCGTGGGAATACGACGTGCAAGTGATGATCGAGGGTCCGGGACACATCCCCATGGACCAGATCAAGCTCCAGGTGGACAAGGAAATGGAGCTTTGCTACGAAGCGCCGTTTTACACCCTGGGGCCGCTCGTCACCGACATCGCGCCGGGCTACGATCACATCACCTCCGCCATCGGCGCGGCCATGATCGGCTGGCACGGGGCTTCCATGCTGTGCTACGTGACGCCCAAGGAGCACCTGGGCCTGCCGAATAAGCACGACGTCCACCAGGGGATCATCGCTTATAAGATCGCCGCCCACGCCGCCGATGTGGCGCGCCACCGTCCGGGCGCCCGCGACCGCGACGACGCGCTGAGCTACGCGCGATTCCTGTTCGACTGGAACAAGCAGTTCGACCTCTCGCTCGATCCCGAAACCGCGCGCGCCATGCACGACGAAACCCTGGCTGACGACTATTACAAAGACGCGGCGTTCTGCTCCATGTGCGGTCCGAAATTCTGCTCCATGAACACGACTCAGGTTATGGAGAAGCATCTGGGATTGGATCAGAAGGATCGGGAGGAGAAGTACCAGGAGCTGCTGGCGAAGGTTGCATCTCCGGCTTAGCGAAGAGGCGGGCCAAGGGGCTTATGAGCGGGAGCGGAAGGCGGCGAAAAAAACGCCCCAATCGAGGAACGAACCCACTATCTCTTTTAGAATCAGCGAAGGAGTTCGGGACCTCCAGAGGATCGCCTCGTGCGGCAACCGTCGGCAGCGGGTGAACCGCCTATCGTGGCAAACCAGTCGTCAAGGCCGATCCGTTCGCTGTGGATCAACGCCCCGGACGCAGGAAAAACATGCCAAGATCGAGGAACGAACCCACTATCTCCTTTAGAATCAGCTGCGACCCGATCGGGTTCACCCAAAAGACCGCCGCGGAATTCTTCGACCTTCTCCAATCGGCGGGCGTCCGCAAGCTGGTGGATGTCCGTGAGAATCGCGTCGGACAGCTCTCCGGCTTCGCCAAGTTTCCGGACATTGCTTATTTCCTCGACAAGCTGCTCGGCATTCCATACACCCACGAGCCGCTCTTTGCGCCCACGCCGGAGATCCGCGAGCAGTATCAGGCGACCAAGGACTGGGATGCCTACGAGCGATCGTTTCGCGCTTTGATGGCTGAGCGCGAAGTGCCGCAGGCGATCGATCCCGCGGATTACGAGGGCAGCGTGGCGCTGCTCTGCTCCGAGCCCACGGCCGAGAAATGCCACCGGCGGCTGGTCGGCGAGATGCTCGTGGAGCATTGGACCGCCGCCGGCCACGAGGCGGAGCTTCATCACCTGGCCATGCCCAAGGCAAAGGCTCGACGTAAGAAGAACGTGAAGGATCCCGATGGCGGAAGTGATCCTCTCTGAGCGCGAAGCTGGGGCTGGACGCACGGCTCTCGTCGTCGCCTCGGAGGTCAACAGCCGGCGGCTCGCGTCCACGGATGCGCCGCCGGAGTTCCGCGCTCTCTTCGGTGACGCGGCCTGCGCTTTTGCTCTGCAGCGCTCCGCCGCCGGTGCCGGAGTGCCCGGAAGGCGTCTGCGCGAATTCACCTGGGGAACGTCCGGCACATACGCCTCGGCTCTGCGCGTGACGTGGCCGGAGGGCGGCGTTCCCAAGGTGCATTTTCGCGGCGAACAACTTGCGGGCGCAGCCATCACGGTTCTGGAGCGGGTCATCGACCGGCTCACCGCCCTGAGCGGCGTCAGCATCGCCGACGTCGATCAGTTTGCGCTGCACGAGCCCAATCCGCGTGTGGCCGCCATTGCTCGCTCAAAAGGCCGGGATCGCACCTGAGAAAACGCCGCTGACGTCGAAATCCTGGGGCAATCTTGGCTCGGCCACCTGCGGTGTGAATCTATGCAAGGCGTTGACCGGGACGAACGGAACCCGCGACGCGACGCGCCCTCCGGCGATTCTTGCCGCCGCTGTCGGTCCGGGCCTGCTATGGGGTGGACCTTACATCGGCTAACCGCTGGCGGCGGCCCCGCAATTCATGGCAAATACTTCCAAGAGGATTAGCGCATGACGACTGAAGGCGCAGAGCAGCAGCTTCGGAAAGAATTCAATCGCTGGGCGGAAGCGGGCCGCGGCGAGGGCATGGAGAACGATCATCTGCCGATCGTCTTGCCCATGCTCGCCATGATGAACGTGCAGCCGGACGAGGCCGTTCTCGACGTGGGGTGCGGCACGGGCTGGCTCTGCCGCCTGCTGGCCCGGCGCGTGACCGAGGGAAGAGTGGTGGGCATGGACGTCTCCGACGAAATGATTCGCCGCGCCGAGGAGGCGAGCGCGGGCGTTGCCAACCTCTCGTTCACGATGGGCCCTGTGGACGCCATCCCGCAACCGGCGGCGCAGTTCACTCGCGTGGTCTCCGTGGAATCGGCCTACTACTGGCCCGAGCCCGCGTCGGGTCTCACGGAGATTCGCCGTGTGCTTCGGCCCGGCGGGTCCGTCTGGATGCTCATCAACTACTACCGGGATAATCCCTATTGCCACCAGTGGGCCCGGCACTACGCGATTCCCACCCATCTGCTTTCCGCGGATGAATGGACCGGTCTTTTCCGGGAGGCGGGCTTCACGGGCGTGAGCCAGCGCCGTATTCCCGATCCCACGCCCACGCCGGACGTCTACACGGGCCGATGGTTCCGCGACGCGGAGGAATTGCGTCGCTTCCGCGAAGAAGGCGCCTTGCTCGTGTTCGGCGGCACGCCGGAAAGCGCGTGAGCCTGCGCATGAGCGACGACATCAGCATCCCGCCACGGTCAGCTCCCGGACTTCGCCGCCGCATCCACGAGCGTCTCTATGGCGGGCGCGATCATGATGAGCAATTCCGCGCGCGGCTTGCGGGCGCGGTCGATGAGCGCCTTCTGCTGCGCAACCCAGGAGGCCGGCGCCGGCTTGCCGGAACTGAGGTAGTCGAGGGCCTCTAGACCGGCCGCGGCCAGCGCGGAGACGTCTTCGGCCAGGGGAATGTCTTCCTCGAGCAGCGCGGAGCCTTGCATCATGGGAACGAGCGCGGCCTTGTTGTCGCGCCACGCTGTCAGGCGTTTGCGGATCGCGTCCTGGCCGGCGCTCCAGTTCCCGACCAGCGCCGCGAAGTCGCGCGCCTCGTCGCTTTCCGGCGGCGTCGCGTCCACCAGGCGATTGAGGGGCGTGAGGCTGCTATACTCACGCGCCCCCTCGCGGCTGTAGCCCTTAACGGGTTCGAGAACGTCATCCAGAATACGCAGGCTGTCGATGGGCTTCCGGTCGGTGAGGCGCTCGAGCATGTAAGGATGGCTGGTGCGGTGCGTGAGCCCGAGCGAATCGAGCCAGCGGCTGATGACCGCCATGCGCCGGTACATCGAATCCAGGTCTTTCACCTGCTCGGGTGACCACAGCCGCTCCGCGATGGCGGCGGTGCCCGGCCAGATGCGGGTGTCTACGTTTCCGGGGGTCACAAATTCCGACCACATGCAGGCTTCACCCCCGAGGATGCGCGCCCGCTCTTCCGGCGTAAGGGGTGGCTGCGGCGAGGTCGCCCGGGGATTAACCTTGAGTTCCAGAGGATCGACCTTGTAATGGAACGACGACGGCTGTACCAGGTCGAGATAGTAGCCCGCCGACAGAATCCCCATGTAGCCCTGGCGCGCCGCTTCGGCCAGCGATTGCTGTCCCCGCCAGGATTGAATCACCGCGCTCTTCGGAAGTCCCGGCTGAAGCACCTCGTCCCAGCCGATCACCTTCTTACCGTGTTTCTCCACCAGAGGAACCAAGCGCTTGCTGAAGTAACCCTGCAAGTCGGCGGTGGTCTTCAAGCCGTGATCCTTCATGAAGGCCTGGATGCGGGGATTGTTCTTCCATTGCTTGCCGTTCACTTCGTCGCCGCCGATGTGGAAGTAGGCATCGGGGAACAGGTCGGCCATCTCGCCGATGAACGCGTCCAGGAACGTGTAAACCGCTTCGTTGGTCGGGTCGAAGCAGGGATCGAAGATGCCCCAGTGCTGCTCGATGCTGTAAGGTCCGGGCGCGCTCCCCAGCTCCGGATATCCGACCAGCATCGCGGTCGAATGTCCGGGCATGTCGAACTCGGGGACCACGCGGATGCCGCGGTCGCGCGCGTAGTCGATCACCTCCTTCACCTCGGCCTGGGTGTAGTAGTGCCCGCCGGAGCCGAGTTCCTGCAGCTTGGGAAAGCGTTTGCTCTCCACGCGGAATCCCTGATTATCGGAAAGGTGCCAGTGGAACACGTTGAGCTTCACGGCGGCCATGCCGTCCAGGTTGCGTTCCACCACCGCCACCGGCATGAAGTGCCGGCTCACATCCAGCATCAAGCCGCGCCATGGAAAGCGGGGCTGGTCGTGGATCTGGACCGCCGGCGCGCCGAAGCCCTTGTCGTCGAGATCGACCAGTTGCAGGAAGGTCTCCATACCGCGCAGCGCTCCGACGGGCGTGGGTGCGGAGAGCCTTGCCTGCTGCGGGGTCACGTCGAGCGTGTAAGACTCGTCTTCCTTCACCGACTGCACTTCCTCGCCGGCATGTTCGCACGCGATCACCAGAGTGGCCGTGGAAGCGTCCGTCGCGAGCTCGTCATCGAGCGGTATGCCGGTCTGCCGCCCGAGGCGGTCGATCAAGCGCTCGGCGGCGCGTGCGAGCCGCGGCTCCTGGTATCCGCTCAGAGCCACGCGAAACGAGACATCGATCGCCAGCCTGCCCTGGCCCGCCGAAAGCTCCGCGGGCTGCGGCATCAGATTGTATGTTTGATCGGGAGCGCCTTGACCAAGGAGCGGCATGCCTGCGGCGAGGGCAAAACTAAAGGCGAGCGCGAGCGCTTTGATTCCGGGAAGTCGCATCGTGATCCTCCAGACGCTTCCCGGCGATGTTATGAGGTGGAGTGGAAAAAGGCAACCCGGGCGAGGCGCGAAGGGAACGGCTTGTCTACCGAAACAGATCTTCGACCGGCGGATTGTCGGGATCGGCCGCGCGATATGCTTTCACCGCTTCCGCCCGGAGCACGTCGACGTCCCACACCACGAGCGTGGCGGCGGCGAAGTAGTCGCGGATGGAACCTCGAGCCCATACTAACACGCCCGCATGACGGCCTATTCGCAACGCAGCGCGTCCATCGGATCCACCTTGGCCGCCCGCCGCGCAGGCAGATAGCTTGCGAGCAGCGCCGCTGAGGCCAGCAGCGCCGATACCGATCCCAGCACCACGGGATCCGTCGGCCTCACCCCGTAAAGCAGGCCGCCGAGCAGCCGCGTCAAGCCAAATGACCCTGCGATTCCGAGGCTGATCCCGACGAGCACCCACACCATGCTCCCCTTCAAGACGAGCCGCAGCACATCGACCGTGCGGGCGCCGAGCGCCATGCGGATGCCGATCTCGTGCGTGCGCTGTGCCACCGAATAACTCACCACTCCCACGATGCCCACGGAGGCCAGCACCAGCGCGAGCACCGCGAAGCCGGCCAGAAGCATCATCGGAAAGCGTCTCGAGCCCGTAGAGTCGTGGACGACGTCTTCCATGGTCGCGGCCTCAGAGACCGGACGGTCAGGTAGGAAGTCCGCGATGGCGCGCTTGATGGGCGCGGTGAAGGTGCCCGGAGCCGAAGCGGTCCGCACCACCACGTTCATGATGGGCCAGCCGGCCTGCGTGTAGGCCCGGAAGAATTGCGGTTGCACATCCGCGTCCAGTCCCGTGTGGTGAACGTCTCCGGCCACCCCCACCACAGTGAGGCGTGGGCCGCCAGAACCGCCGAGCCGGATGGCCCTGCCCACGGCATCTTGTTTGGGCCAGTATTTTCGCGCCAAGGTCTCATTGATGACGATCACCCCGGGCGAGCCCAGCGTGTCCTGATGGTTGAATTCGCGGCCCTTCAGGATCGGGACGCCCATCGTCCGGAAGTAGTTCGGGCAAGCCACCGTGTAGTTCGCGCCGGGCGTGTGCCCGGGTTCCGCCGGCGGTTGACCCTCGATCTGGAAGTCTCGGCCGGCGTTTCCTTCAAAGGGCAGATGAGCGACGGCGCTTACCGACACCACACCGGGAATACCGCTCACGTGTTCGTCGAGATCCTCGCAGAAGCGCGGCAAACCCGGCGGGCCGTTGTAAATGATCTCCTGAGGCACTGACATGTACATGGTCAGCACGTTTTTCGGATTGAGGCCGGGATCAACGCCGAGCAGTCGCGTCATGCTCTTGATCATGAGTCCCGCGCCGCAAAGAACTACCAGCGCCAGAGCCACCTCAGAGGCCACGAGCGCCTGACGTAATCGGCCTGTCCCGCCTTCGGTCGATCCGCGGCCGCCTTCCTTGAGAGGCTCGTTGACGTCGCCGCGCAAGGCGCTCAGCGCCGGCGCCAAACCGAACAAGATTCCGGTCAGGCAGGAGACCAGCAGCGCAAAACCAAACACCCGGCCGTCGATCGAAATCGAATCGACCTCCCGCATCGGAAGCTGCATTTGGTCAAGCTGGAAAACACGGAACAGCAGTTGACCGCTCCAGGCCGCCAGAAGAAAACCGCCGGCTCCGCCCAACAGGGCCAACAGCAGACTTTCCGTAAGGAGTTGCCGCGCAATACGCGAGCCCGCGGCTCCGAGCGCGCGCCGGATGGCAAACTCCTTCTGCCGCGCCGCACCGCGCGCCAGCAGCAGGTTGGCCACGTTCACGCAGGCGATCAGCAGCACGAACCCCACTGCGGCGAGCAGGGCGAGCATGGTCTGGCGAATGCCTTCCATGTTGAAGTCGGCCATCGGCAAGACCGTGCCGCCCCCTCCGGCGTTTTCCTTGGGGTACCGCTCGGCGAGGTGGGAGCCGATAGTCTCCATCTCTGACCGCGCCTGCGCCACGGTGACCCCCGGCTTGAGCCGCGCGAAGGCGAGAAAGCTGTGATCGGACCGGCCGTAGTCTGTCTGGGTGTAGCCAACAGGGACCCAGAGCTGGCGCGGACCGCTCCAGAATTGCCATTGGAATTCACGGGGCATCACGCCGATCACGGTGAAGTCCTCGCCATCAATCTTGACGGTATGGCCGACCAACGCGGGATCGCCCCCGTAGCGGCGCTTCCAGAGTCCGTAGCTGAGAACGACTTCGCGATCGCGTCCGAGAGTCTCTTCTTCTGGAGCGAAAGTGCGTCCGAGAAAGGGCTTCACTCCCAGCAGCGGGAAAAAGCTGGCTGAAACGCGCAGCCCCGAGACCTGCTCCGGCTCTTGCTTCGTCCCGGTCGCTGACAGGTTGTAGCCTCGTCCCCCGGAGTCGAAGATGGCGATGTCCTCGAAGACATGATTTTCGCGCTTGAAGTCCCAGTAGTTGGGCGCGGAGACGATGTTGTAGTTGTCGGGTCCTTTGCCGGAGGTTTCGAACACCAACACCAGGCGATCGGGATCGGGGAATGGCACCGGCTTCAGCAGCGTGGCGTTGATCACGCTGAAGATGGTGGTGTTGGCGCCGATGCCGAGCGCGAGCGTCAGCATGGCCACGATCGTGAAGCCCGGATTTCGCGCCAGGTTCCGCAAGCCGTAGCGCACGTCCTGAAGAAAAGTTCCCATCGGATCACCTCAACGCCGGGCGCTGCTCTAAGCGGACCGCGTCAGACCTATACATTTCGTTGACCAAAGCAACGCCACAGCGCAAGTGCGCTGCCAGCCGCGAGGACGAGCTAACTCATGCAGACGCAATTGCCTGGCGTCGCATGGAACCTGCTCGCAGCGACCGGTCTGGCCGGTTTCGCGGCAGTGCTGTTCGGAATCGAACATTAGAGGCGAAATCAATGTGTACGCGGACATGCTTTGCCTTGGGGCGCTTTTGTGCTCCAATGGCTTTTGGTAGAGCGATCGAGGTGCGAGGCATGAACTCAGGCAACGAGTCCGAAATCGAAGTCCGATGCCCGTGCTGCGGGGCGACGTTGAAAATCGACGCGCTGCTCGGACGGGTGATCTGGCATGAGGCCGCTCCGAAGCCGAAGAAGTCCGGCCACAACCACCTGGATCGCGCCGGCGATGTTCTCGAAAAGCAGGCGGCCCAACGGGAAGCGCATTTCCGGGAGAGCGCGGAGGAGCAAAAGGTGAAAGCGGACGTGCTGTCCCGGAAGTTCGAAGAAGCGCTCAAGAAGACGCGCGATGTTCCTGTACGGCCGGGTCTGCGCGATATTGATCTGGACTAGCGGGCCCGGGGGGCGCGACAAAACCGTCGCCAAGACTAAAGGTGTTGATTGCCGCTCGAAGGGGGTGGCCTGAGCCTCAGGCCGGATCACACAAATCCTGGAGGAAGTGATGAAGAGGACATTGAGCGTTTGGACGGGCTTGATTGCCTTGCTGTGCGCCCTGGCCATTCCCGTCCTGCACGGGGCGTTCGCGAAGCCGGCTCCGGCCGAGCATCCCAACTACCACGATGCGATCAATGAGCTGCGGGACGCGCGCAAAAAACTGGAGACAGCCGAAGCGGACGGGTACGGGCATCGCGACAAGGCGATGCACGCGATCGACCGCGCCATCGAGGAATCGAATCAAGCTCTGGCGGCCCTGCACTAGACTAGGAGTTTGACGGAAAACATTGGGGACGCGCGCAGGGCGGGCGGGCCTTCAGAGTATGTGTTAGAACGCGCGTGACTTGCGCCGCTGCGGCTTTGCCGCGAAAGCTCCCCGGTTATAACACGGACTCTTCAGCGCCGGCCCCTCAGGAGCCGGTAAAGGGTTGCGGCCTGCCCGGGATTCTTCGCCACTACGATTCGCCGCAGGCGCGCGAACTCATCCGCGTCGATCGATTGCACCGTGCCGCGTCCGCGCGCCGGCGTGAAGGCCAGGATGTGGTCGAGGTCGGGACGGCGCCGGAGCGGATTTGCGAGATACACCGCTTCGCGGGGCGGGCAGAAGTCCAGGAGCGAGCCCAGCCCGCGGTCGCGCCCGTCGGAAGCGGCGCGCGCCACGCCCACCAGTTGTTTGCGGTCGGCCTCATAACAGAAGAAGACGTCGCCGCGCTTCACCTCTTCGCGCAGGTAACGCAGGCTCGATGCGCTGCGAATCCAGCCTTCATCGCCGAGCGGAAAAGGGCCGCGAGCGCGGGATCGAAAGTACTGCGCGAACTCCCAGCCGCGACGCGTGTTGATCTTGAAGACCCAGCATTTCATCGAGGACCGATCTCCATGCTCCCGTTTGACCCGCATGCCAACCCCGGACATGTATCAAGGTGAAATCGTCAACCGTCCTCTCGCATGAGCACGAGCGGATTCACCATCAACGCGCGGCGCGCGGGCAGGACGCTTGCTATTGTAACCACTCCCGCGAGCGCGATGGGCGCTGCCAACCAGACCCACATAGCCGGCCAACCGCTACCTCGCGTGATTCCGCTCATCCATCGCGATAACGCCAGGGACGCAAGCAGCCCCGCCAGGGTGCCTGCGCAAGCAAGCCGTACTCCTTCTCCCAGCACCTGGCCGATAACGCGCCAGCGCTGTGCTCCGAGAGCAATGCGAATCGCCAACTCGCGGCGGCGCTGACGCGCAGCATCGTTCAAGGCGCCGAATAGGCCGAGAACGCTGAGCAGGAGGGCCATCGTCGCCGAGACGCCCAGAATCAGGGTCGCGATCCGCAACGGCGCGAGCGACGTCTGATTGAGGTACGTCTCGAGCGTCCTTATGAGTAGGGGACTCGGGCCGCGCCCCGGCACTGCCTCGAGCCTGCGGCGCAGATCGGCCAACACTGGACCATTGACCTCGCGGACATGGATCATCGCGCTCATCCGTGGGAGCGGGTCCTGCGACATCGGGAGATACAGCGCGGGCTCCGCACGCCGCTCGAAAGTTCCGAGCGCCTGCGAATGCACAACCCCGATGATGCCGGTGCGGCGGCCTTGCTCGTCGATCACGGCGGCTCCAGCCGCGCTTCCACCAAAGTAGAGGTCAGCGGCCTCCTGATTGACGATGCCGATCCGGCATTCCGTAGATTTCGTATGGCCCGTGAAATCCTGGCCCTCGATCAGCTTGCTTCCCACCGCGTCGAAATAGCCCGGCGACACCACATTGGTCTCGAGCTCGGCTTGAACCAACTCCGAGGCAGTGGCCGTGCGAAATCGCCCGTCAGCGATCCGTCGCGGCGAAGTATCTGCGTGTTCCGTGTAGTCGTAGTAGAGTGTAGGCCGATTTTTCCCGGACGCCTGCTCGGGCTTTCGCATGGCGACCACGCCGATGATCTCGACCGGACGGCCCTCGGGGTCTCGGAGGGTTCGACCGGTCGCGGATCCTCCGAACAGTTCTTTGGCCGCCTCTTCATTCACGATCGCGGCCCGGCACGTTCGCTCGGCAACTCCGAACATATGCCCCGCCTCAGGCGGAAGACGGAAAAGCTCGAGCGAGTCAGGCGTGATCCAATCGGTGTCGAGCGTGATGTCGCGAAGGGGCGACTGCGCCGGGTCAACGCGGAACGACTGGCGTACAGGTTCACCTCCCGGCAATGTTCCGGCCCACTCGATCCCGGAGACCCCGGGCGCCGATTTCACCGCTGCCCCGGCTCGGCGGAAATACTCCAGGGCGACGCGGGGATCCGCTTGCGCAGTGGCAAAAACGGTATGCCCGAGCCGCTGGCCCGCGCTCGTGATGAGCGCACTGCGAAGACCGTCGAGCAGAAACGCCGTGAAGATCACGAGGACGCAGCAGCCCGCCATTTGTGCCGCCACCAGCCCGAGCCGCAGGCGCCGCAGGGCCCGCCCGCTCCCGGCCCGTCCTCCCTGAAGAACGTTCATCGGGCGCTTATGCGGAATTGCCACGGCCGGCAACAGACCGCACAGGATCGTGATTCCGACACACCCGACGGACGCTTTAACGATGCTGAACAGGTCCGGCGCGAAGATCAGGTGCTGCGCATCCTGGTCGTAGAGGAGTGCGGGAACAAGATACGACGTCCAGAGAGCCAGCGGCGTGCCCAATACTCCGCCCGCAATCGACAGGACTACGCTGTCGACGAGCAGTTCGCGGGCGAGTTGCCGGCGGCTGGCCCCGAGCGCGACGCGCAGGCCGGTCTCATGGAAGCGCGTGAAGGCGCGCCCAACCATGAACAAGCCCACATTGACGCAGGCGACAAAGAACACCGCCCCGGCCGCGAACTCGAGTAGGGTGCCGACCCGCGACAGGCCGGCCGCCGTTTCGGGCGTCATGCCGGTGTAGACCATCACACGCAGGTCGCCCGCGCGCTGTCCCGACTGTAACGCCGCCTGCGCCGCCGTTAGCGAAATGCCCCGGCCCAGCCGTGCAAGGACCCAGAGATTCCGGCTGGCATCGTCGGGCCCCGCCAAGGATTCCCCCTGCCAAGGCAACCAGACGTCAACCGGGCGATCGCGATAGATCCCTTCAAGCCAGTCCGGCGCAATGCCGCTGACGCGGGCGGCCACGCCGTTGATTTGAACCTGCTCACCGCGAACCTGGGCCGCCGCTCCGAAGTCGGCTTGCCACATGCGCCGGCTGATCACAACGCCTTGGTCGAGCGGTAGACCGAAGACGCCCGCGAGGTTCGACGTCACGGCGGCGATGGGCACGAAGGCCGTTTGGCCGGCCATCGTGACGGTCCCCGACGACACGCGCGCGGCGCCGAGCGATTGGAATAGGTCGTGCCGGGTTTCGGCGTACAGATACTGTTGCCTCGAGAGCGGCCCTGTTTCGCGATTCGCGTCTTGCCCGAATACCGAGACGAGCCGGTCGAGAGATTCGAGCGGAGACGAAGGTCTTGTCAGGCCCCGAACGAATCCATGAACGGAAACATAACCGGCGATACCGAGCGCAATCGTGAACAACAAGGCCAGGGTCAGCCCAGGCCTTCGTATGAAGCTTCTCGCGGAGTACCGGAGGTTAAGACGGAGGGTCGACAACACTTATTCTGACCTGCAACCGAAAGGCCGCTGACGGTGGGCGTCTTTTGCTGAGCTTTGCTCGTAATTCCCAAAGCCAGCGTTCGGTTCCGGCCCAGCCGCGTCCGGATATGGACGCCCGGGGCCGCGAACGTCCATCAATCCTCCAGACGCACCGGCCGATTCTGCGGGTGACGGATGAAAGCCTCGGCGGCCCCACAGCCACACTCCATACCTCGAAACTTCTGCATCGGCTCGTGAAATGCGTCGTAGAACGAGGGAGGATCCTGGCTGGTGTGGGCGAAGCAAGCCTGGCGCTTCTTCTCGACGAAGGCGGAGATGTCGACGTAGTGAGTGGGATGGAAATTCTGCGTCTGGTCGCCCAGGTCCACTTCCGTATAGTAGAGATCAAAGGCCTTGCCGCTACGCTCCCATGCGTCGTAGGTCAGCAATGAAGCGGCGCGATGGTCGCGGTGGGAGTCGATGGGCCAGGGAGCAAACACGATGTCCGGGTGCTCGGCCTCGAGCAGGCGGCGGAAGTCGTCATATCGTACGTTGATGATCTCGGTTTTGCCGTCGATCTGGCCGGCGAAAACCGGACGCGCGCCCAGGATGGCGCAGGCGCGTTGCGCCTCTGCCGTGCGGATGGCCGCCGCTTCAGTCTCCGTCTTCCCCTTGATGCCCGCTTCGCCGCGCGTCAGGTACACGGCGATCACTTCGTGGCCGAGACTCGAATAGAGCGCCATGGTGCCGCCGCAGCTCGACTCCGGGTCATCCGGGTGCGCGCCAACGATCGCGACCTTCAGTCTGTGGTCCGGCGCCCGGGCTTGTTCCTGAGCGCCTCCGACGAGCGGCAGTCCCAGGATGGCCCCGGCCGCGCGCCCTGAAGTCACGAGCATCTCTCTTCTGGTAGGCGCCATGACGATTTGCCTTTGTGTCTGAGGCCCGGGCAGGGCGACCGTCATACCCCGTGCCGGGGCCGGTTCTTGCGCACGTAGTCGCTGTCCACCACCGGCTCGGAATCGCATTCCACCTGGATCACGGTGACGGGCTGCTCCGGCGCGGCCACGGGCAGACCCACAAAGCGCGCCGCGATGTCGTCCTGCAGGAACTTCACCGGCGTGCCGGAGGCTAGCAGTCGAGCCGAGACCACTTTGGAGCGCATGCCGCCGATGGCTACGACGACGGGAGGATGTTCGAACGCCAGTGTCTCTGTCCCGAGCGTCTGCCCGGGCCAGAAGTGGACGTGGATGTAAAGCGTGTTGCCCTTGCGGGTGAAGTCCGCATAAGGATGCCAGCCCGCATTACAGCGTTCGGCCGCGTAGATGCTGGCGCCATTGTGGCTCATCCATCGCCCGGTTTCGGTCAGGACGCGCACCGATTCCTCGGGCACCGACCCGTCGGGCTTCGGGCCGATATTCAGCAGGTAGTTGCCCGCGCCGTGCGAGCAGTCCGCGAGGTTCCGCACGATGGTCTTGGCGTTCTTCCAGGCGTCGTCGGACTTGTTGTAACCCCAACTGTCGTTCATGGTCATGCAGCTTTCCCAGCCGCGCCCCGCTTTGGCCGCCACAATTTCCTGCTCGGGCGTGGAGAAATCACCGGGAAGGCCGTTGCGGTCGTTGACAATGATGTCGGGCTGGAGCTTGAAAACCATCTCGTTCATTTCCTTTGAGCGCCACTGTTCGGCGTTGAGCGGCCAATCCACGTCATACCACAGCACGTCGATCTTGCCGTAGTTGGTCATGAGCTCGCGGACCAGGCCGTGGGTGTACTCAACGAAGCGAGCGCGCGCGGCGTCATCGGTGGCGCAACGGGCGCCGTCCGGGTGATGCCAATCCATCAGGGAGTAGTAGAATCCCACGCGCAAGCCTTCGCCGCGCACCGCCTCCACGAATTCAGCCACCAGGTCCCGCCCCGGACCCTGCTTGGGCGAGCAGTAGTTGGTGAGTTTGGTGTCCCAATGGCAGAAGCCTTCGTGATGCTTGGTGGTCATCACCATGTACTTCTGTCCGGCCTGCTTGGCGAGCCGCGCCCATGCCCGCGCGGCGTGGGGCTCGGGCTTGAAGACCTTCGCCAGGCCCTCGTAATCGGCCACCGGGATGCCCTCTTTCTCCATGGCCCATTCGTGGTGCCCGATCACGCTGTAAAGGCCCCAGTGGATGAACATGCCGAAGGTGGCCTCATGCCACCATTGCATGCGCCGGTTGCGATCGGCGATGACGTCCGCCGGTTCCTGACTCTCCGCCTCCTGGGGACGGGCCCACAGGGTCGCGGCCGCGCCCACAGCATTCGCGGCCAGCGCCGTGCCCCCGATCAACCGCAAGGTGTCTCGACGCGAAATCGGATTTGTTTTCATCAGGCTTCCCTCCTCAAATGTGCGGTCCTACTGCGCGCGGCAACCCGGATCGGCCTCGGCGGTCGCGGCCACGGGGAGCGCGGCCATTTTATGCTGCTCGAGCGTCTGGTTGAACGCCGTCACGTCCTTGCTGTTGAGTTCGCTCCAGGCGGTCAGGTCCCCGTCGAGCGCCTTGCAGGACTCTTGCACCGCGGCGCGAGCCGTCTCCGACGGACGCACGTCCGCGGTCCCGAGCGCTGTAGCCAGGCGCGCCAGGTCACGGTTCACCGGTCCGAGGCCGGGAGCGCTCCGCGTGCCGTTCTCGACCGTGATGATTTTCCTATCGATCGCGTTGGCGGCGTCGCTCACGTCCTTCGTCGGGCCACTGGCCGGCAGATTCTTCTCTCGTTCTGCGAGCGCCGCACGCAAGGCCGTGACCTCGTGAAATGCCGCGTAGCTTACGGCCATCCCGCCGTCGATCTTGCGTTCGAGATCGAGTTGGTCGGCGAGATCGGCGCCGGTCGCCTGCACGCGCGGGTCGAGCTTGACGGCCACGGTCTCACGCAGCGTCTGGCCGCCCGCCTTGAGCTCCACCACGTAGTTCCCGGGCGTCACCAGGGGACCCGGCGGCTGATGACGCGGCGTGGCCCCCGGAATCGCGTGGTCTGCCAGCGTGTACTCGGTGTAGTCGAGGAGCCCGCCGAAGTAGCCGTAGGGCAGCGGGGGCGGCGAAGGATAACGAAGGTCCCAGGTGAAGCGGTTCGTCCCGGCGGCCTTGGGCAGAACCTCTGGCGGCGCAAACCAGTACTCGGGCGCGTTAGCCGGAGGCATCTTGGGTTCAGTGGAGGCCGCGCTCGAAAACTGCCTCACCACTTTGCCCTGCTCGTCGGAAATCGTGAGCGTGATTTCGCCTTCGGGGACCGTTTTAAAATAATAGTTCAGGATGGCTCCGTCCGGCGGATTCTGGCCCGTGGGAGTCTCGATGGGCAGCGGCGTATCCTGATTGTTGTCCCACCGCACGCGCCACGCGGTCTCAGGGTGGAAGAGGAACACGCTCGAGCCGGCCACCTGTGCGTCGAACTGGCGCAAGGGTGTGAGGTCGTCGAGAATCCACAGCGCCCGTCCGTAGGTGGACGCCACCAGATCGTCTCCATGCACCGTCAGGTCGGTCACCGTGGCGGTGGGCAGATTCAGTTGCAGCGACTGCCAGTGGTCGCCGTCGTCGAACGATACAAAAACGCCCGTGGTGGTGCCGGCGTAGAGCAAGCCCTTCCGCCCCGGGTCCTCGCGCACCACTCGCACTCCTTCCGAAGCGGGCAGACCCTCCACGATCTTCTGCCAACTCCGGCCGTAGTCGTGTGTGCGGACGATGTCCGGTCCGGGCGGCGCCATGAAGCCTCCGCCCCCGAGGACGGCGTACGCCGTGCCGGCGCCGTGAGGGGACGCATCGACCACGCTGACGGAGCCCGTGGGTCCCGGCCCCGGACTCGCGGGACTTGGCGGCGAGACATTGGTCCAGGCCGCGCCGCCGTCGCGCGTGAGCTGGATGTTTCCGTTGCTGGTGCCGGCCCACATCTCATCCGCCTGTACGGGCGACGGCGAGAAAGTGGTGATGGCCCCGAACCCGCCCGAGGACCCGGAACTGGGAGCGCCCTGCTTGTCCGCGGCAGGCTTGGGCTTCTCGGTCAGGTCGGGACTGATTTCCTGCCAGCTCATGCCGCCGTCGGTGGTCTTGAGCACGAACTGGGCGCAGAGGTACAGGGTGTGCGGATCCTGCGGTGAAAATGCCAGCGGCTCCATGCCGGCGCTCCGATACTTCTTCGAGCGCACGAACACGGTGGCGAATTGGCCGGTGGTCCTGTCAAATCGCAGGATGCTGCCGTACCAGCCTTCACTATAGACAATGTTGGGATTGAGCGGGTCCGCCGCAATGTAGGCTGCCTCGAATCCCGCAATCGGATACCAGTCGCGATCGCTGATCTCGCCGTAGTCGCTGCGGCTGGCCACGGCCGCCGTGCCGCTGTCCTGCTGCGCCGCGTAGGCGTGATACGGGAAAGCGTTGTCGGTCGAGATGTGATAGAACTGCCCCGTCGGCTGGTTGTACCACGAGCTCCAGGTGCGCCCGCCGTCGCGGCTGATGATGGCGCCCTGATCCACGCCCAGGAGCATGCGGGCGGAATCCTGCGGATCGATCCACAAGACATGAAAGTCGTCGCCCGAGGGCGCGCCCACGTACGCCTCGAACGTGTGGCCGCCGTCCGTGGAGCGATAGAGAGATGTTTGGGCCGCATAGACGACATCCGCGTTCCCGGGATCGACGAAGATGCGGCTGAAGTATCCGTTGCCGACCACGCGCGGATCGGTAGTTGAACGCTGCCAGGTGGCGCCGGCGTCATCGGAACGATAGAACCCCTGGTTGACGATGGCGTAAACGCGGCGGCCTTTGTTGCCCGGCGCCACCACCACGCCGATCCGCCCCAGGCGGCCGGACGGCAGTCCTTCGCCGCTGACGGGCTTCCACGTCGAGCCTTCGTCGGTGGATTTGTAGATAGCGGAGACTACCTGGGGCGGCTTTTCGCCGGGCTTGGGCACACGGAAGCCATGGGTCTCGAGTGCAGCATAGAGCACGCGACGGTTCCCCGGGTCAACGCACATATCTACAACCCCGGTGACGTCATCCTTCGTGTCGAGCACCTTGTTCCAGGTCCGGCCGCCGTCCTTTGACTTGTACACACCGCGATCGGGTCCGGCGTGGAAGTCGCCGGTCGCACCCACAATCACGATGTTGGGATCGCGCGGATCGACGATCACCGCTTGAATGTAGCGGGTCTCTTTCAGGCCGATGTTGGTCCAGCTGGCGCCGCCGTCGGTGGATTTGTATACGCCATTGCCCGGCGTCTGTTCGCCGGTGCCGACGTAGATGATGTCGGGGTTCGAGGGCGCAAGGGCCAGCGCGCCGATCGACGCCACGTGTTCCTGGTCAAAGATCGGCTTCCAGACGTCGCCGCCATCCGTGGTCTTCCACACGCCGCCCCCGGGAGTTCCCATGTAGTAGACGTTGGGGTCGCCCGGCACGCCGGCCACGGCGGTCACGCGCCCGGCTCGAAACGGGCCGATCAGCCGCCAGCGCATCGCCGTGAAGACCTTGGTGTCAACCTGTTGCGCGCGTGTACTGGAAGGAAAGACCACGGCGCCCATGGAAATCAAGGCCAGGAAAAGGGGGCGATAAGCGAGCCGGCATTTTGAGAAGTTCACGGCGCACATTATACCTCTATACGCCGACGCGCCAGAACCGCCGATTGGAATGCGATTGGGGTCCGATTGGGATCAAGTAGAGTTGCGCAGGGTAGCGGCGGCTGCGGATGATCGACGCCGTCAGGCGGCGGAGCCGATCCGTCTCAGACTGCCTGAAGCCGCACTGCGGCGGGCGAGTGCGGGTTCGCTCGTAGTGGTGAAAGATAAAGAGCCAGCCGGACCGCCTCCCCAGGGGGCGGCCCGGCTGGTCGGGATCATGGGCCGGGCGCATGAAGGCCCCGGCCAGTGGTTTACTGCTGGGGCGCTGCTGCCGGTTGGCTTTCGGTGCCCCAAGCCGGTTTGGCGCTGCGGTTCTGCTGCCAGCATGCCTCGTTGTGGTCCGTGCAGACTGGCTTGTCCTTGCCGTAGGAGATCGTGCTGACGTTGTCTCCGGAAATTCCCGAATCGACCAGGAACTTCTTGGCAGCATCGGCACGGCGCTGACCCAGACCGAGGTTGTATTCCTCGCTGCCACGTTCGTCGCAATTGCCTTCGAACGTGAACTTGATATCCGGGTGCTGCTTGAGGAAGTCAGAATCCCCTTGCAGAGCCGTCTGCGCGTCGGGCCGGATGTCGGACTTGTCGAAGTCAAAGTACGCCGGCTTCATAGTCTGGTTGAAGAGATCCTGCTCGCTCGGCCCTGGCGGCGGAGGAGGAGGCGGAGGCGGCGGCGGAGGCGCAGTGACAGTCACGCGAGCCGTGCAGCTCGTGTTCCCGCCGGCCCCTGTAGCCGTCAAGGTGTAGGTAGTGGAGTCATCCGGCGTCACCGATTGCGTGCCGGAAGCCTGAACTTTCCCGCCACCGGGTTCCAAATCCATATCCGTGGCGTTCTGCGACGACCAATTCAGGGTTGCCGATTGACCCTTCTCGATTGTCGTGGGCTCGGCCGTCAAGGTGCACACCGGGGCTGCTGGGGGCGGCGGCGGTGGCGGTGGCGGCGGCGGTGCTACCACCTTCTTCTTAGGTGCGCAGGCGCCTAAGAGAAGAAGCATTCCCAGGACGCTGACGAGAAGCTCAACACTGCGGCGATTCCTTCCTCGCATCATGATCCTCCTTGGCAGTAATCCACATTTGTCGCGATCCCGTGGGTCTTTCAAAGCCTTTTTCCAGTTCGCCTGGTCCGGCTGGCTTGATGCCCAGCCCGGCGTCCGGACGAATTACGCCATCAAGAGTAAATATCTTAGCATCAAGCTTGCAGCCATGACAACCATGTGATTTTGGGGTCTGACCCCGGAAATCACTGTAATATCCACGGCGCGCGCGTCACGGCACTAATTCGACCAGTTCGGGTTCCAGTTTTCGCCCTCCGACGTCAGTTGCTTGGCATCGCTGCCGTTGGCCAGCATCATCCAGACCTGGCGCGTTCCGCCGCGCGTGGATTCGAACACCAGGTGCCGGCCGTCCGGGGACCACGTCGGATGCTCGTTGCGTCCGGTGTCGTGCGTCAGTTGCGTAATCTGCCCCGAAGCTATGTCAATCAGGTAGACGTCATAGGTTCCCGTCTCCGATACCCGCCACTCGAACGCCATGAATTGTCCGTCGGGCGACCAGGAAGGCTCGCTGGCGTCGCCGCCGCCCGAGATCAGCCGCCGCAGATTCGACCCGTCCGAATTCATGATATACACTTGGGGCGATCCGCTGCGATCGGATACGAACGCGATTTCATTGCCGGTCTTGGGGTTCCACACCGGCGAGATATCGACGCTGGAGCTGAAGGTCAGCCGTTGCAGTCCGGAGCCGTCGGCGTTCGACACGTAGATCTCCGGGTCGCCGCTCAGGCTCGAGCAAAAGGCGAGCTTTTTACCGTCAGGCGACCACGCCGGCGTGGCGTTCAGCCCGGAATACTTGGGAAATGGCAGCAGATGGTGGCTCTCCAGGGAGTAAATCAGGATTTCCGGATTGCCTCCGGCGTAGCTCGTGAAGGCAAGCTTGTTGTTATCCGGCGACCAGCGCGGCGTCAGGCTCAGCGACCCGTAGCTCGTGATGGGGTGCTGATTGAAGCCGTCGTAATCCATCGCGTAAATCTCGGCGTGCCCGGTGCGCTTGCTCACGAAGGCGATTTTGGTGAGCGCGATGCCGGAGATACCCCCGCCCAGCGTCTTGATGATCTCGTTGGCCCAGCGATGTGCCGTCTCGCGCGTCGAGATCTCATCCATCGTGGCCACAAACCGCCGCGCCAGCACGCCGGGATTGCCCGGATTCTTCACGTCGTACAGGTAAGCCGTAAACACCAGGTTGGAGTTCAGCACTTCGGTCTTGCCGTAGGCCAGCATCTGCGTCGAAACGGGCGGGTTCGCCCATTGGTCGAAGACGACGTCCGAGGGCGCCACCGGCGGCTTCAACGGGTAAAAGCTGCGGCTGATCAGATCGAAAATGCCGGCGTTGTCGAGGTCGTTCCAAAGAACGGTGTTGAACTCCTGCGTCAGTTGGGTCAACTTCGGATCCGTGGATTGCGCCTGGAATTCCGTGACCGCCATCCGGATGCGCGGAACCCCGCTGGACGTGCCGACGGTGATCTGCTGGGCGCTCGCGCCAGGCGAGGTCAGGAGCGACCCGGCGACGATGGCCGAGGCAAGTCCGACGAGCGCGGCCCACACCAGGCGGGCGGGCAGTCTTGACCGGAAGGATCTTAATTCTTTCATGATGACCAGGTATCTCCTTATTATTTGGGCCGCCCCGCTTGGAAAATCGGCATGACTTCTAACGATGGAAATCGAAATAAAAACTCACGGACACGCTGCTGCCCGAGAAATCCGAAGGCAGTGCACCGAGCGGACTCGAGGCCTCTACGGCCCGCAGCGCCGAGCGGTCGACGTCGGGTATGCCGCTCGATTGCGCCAGGCGGATGCCGCTGATGGTTCCGTCGCGCTGGATGGTGAACTCCACGAAAACGCGCGGGGCCAAAGTCAGGGTCGGGCTGATGGTCGAAAGCAGCCAGTTGCTGCTGACGCGGCTTCGGACCGCGGAGACGTACCAGCCATAGCGACTGCCGAAATCGCCCTCGCCGAAGGAAATGCCCGCCTCGCCGGCCGCCGTTTGCGCCTGGCTGTAAGACATCGCCGGCTGACCGTTCGCGCCGTAAGGAATGGCGTTCGGCGGCGGGGTCAGCTCCTGCTTCTGGATGCGGGTATTGATTCGTTTCGGTTCCACCGGCTTGATCTCATCCTTGAACTTGGGAATCGGTTCGGCGTTCTCGAGCGGCAGAGGAGGGATGGGCTCGCTCTTGTAAAGTCCCGGACTGTCGTTGGCCAGCGTGTTGGGCGTCACCTGCATCGGAGCGGGAAGGGGCACGCCGGGCAGTGAGCTCACCGCCTTCACGCGCGCGCTTGATCCTTTCTCCCAGGGATTGCCCCAGGCTTCACCGCGACCAAACCGGATCAAGCCGTAACCGAGCATGATGCCCAACAGGACGGCGTGCATGCCGGCCGAAATCAGGATCGACCCGCGCAGGCTCTCACGGCCTTCGAACGGCAGGGCAGGCGAAAGGGTTTCAGTGCTCATTTTGCGTATGGGCTCGGGATACCATCCTCCCGCAGCCCGTCAGTTGCCCTTCGTCGAAAGCGGCTCCGTCACCACGCTGATGTTGGTCACGTTGGCCTGCTTCAAAACGTCCACAACGCGGGCAAAGGTTCCGAAGGGGACGGCCTGATCCGCCCGGATGAAAACCGGTGCGTCGCTCGCCCCCTGAAGCCGCTGGGCGACCGTGCTCCCGAGCAGGTTGATGTTGATCGGATCGTTGCCCACGTAAAGCGTCTGCTTCTTATCGATGGTGATCACCACTTTCTGGATGGAGACGGCCTTGACGGTGCGCGTCTTCGGCAGATCCACCTCGATGCCTGACTCGAGGATGGGCGCGGTCACCATAAAGATGATGAGCAGCACCAGCATGACGTCCACAAACGGCGTCACGTTGATGTCAGACAGCGACGTGCGCGTGCGGCCCTTGGGGGTGGTGAATGCCATGGCTAATTCGAAAGGCGAAAATCGAAACTCGAAGAGCGGAACTCGAATCAGGCCGATTTTCGAGTCTCGAATTTCGAATTTCGAGTCTCGCGCGTTACGTGAAATTCCTCTCCGTCATGTTCAGGAACTCCAGCGAAAACTCATCCATCAAGGTCCCGAATTCCCTGATCCGCTGCAGAAAGTAGTTGTAGGCGATCACCGCCGGAATAGCCGCAAACAGCCCCGCGGCGGTGGTGATCAGGGCTTCCGAGATGCCCGGCGCCACGCTGTGCAGCGATGCGGTGGTGGCGTTCGAGAGCCCGTGAAAGGCGTCGATGATGCCCCATACGGTTCCGAAAAGGCCGATGAACGGGGTAATGCCGCCGGTGGTGGCCAGGAAGCTGAGCCATTGCTCGCGCCGCGTGAGCTCCGTGGAAGAGGCGATCTGCAGCGCGCGCTCCACGGAATCAAGACTGCGGATCCTCGGTTTGCCCGGGTTCTCGGTATAAAACACCTGTCCTTCAATTTCACGGTATCCGTTAAGAAAGACGTCTACCAGGGGGCTGTTCTTGTAAGTATCGGCTGAGGCCTTGATGTCGGACAGCTTCTTGCTTTCCCGAAAGACCTTCAGGAAGCCTGCCGAGGCGCTGCGCGCCTTCTGGAAGTTCCGGTGTTTCCGCACGATGATGGCCCAGGAAACTACCGAGAAGATTAAAAGGATCAAAAGCACGATCTGCGCGACCAACCCCGTATTGGCCAGCAACTGCCCGACTTCATTCTGAAACAACAGCAGTGCGGCGTTCAACAAATTGCCTCCTTGCACCGAGTTTTTGCGCGGCAGCCCGAGCCATAGACACAACCTACCATAAGTTGATGCGCGAGCGGAACGTTACGGCTACCGGATTGATGCTCTGCGATGAGCGATTTCCAATCGTCCTTAATGAGGATTCAGATCACAGTGACAGTGGAGCAACAAGGGCGGGGCTTTAAGTGTGTGTGAAAACTCGCGGCTTGCGCCCCCCAAAATAAAGTTTCTCGAAAATCCCACTCTTACCCACCGTCCAAAATAACCCCGGCACACTGTGGCGGCGGGTTAATCCGCCCATGTCGGTGGCCAAGTAAGGCCGCCGCTACGCGCATGACGGAAAAGGAGCACCACATGGGAACGATTCACAAGACGATGACGGCGGCCGCCGAGGCTGCCAACCAGGCCAACAGCCGGCAATCCCACGGGCCCGCAAGTCCCGAGGGAAAGGAAAAATCCAAGATGAACGCCACGAAGCACGGCAAGTATGCCGAGCGCCCCGACCCGGTGGAACTGTTGCTGGCCGAGCATTCCTCGACGGAAGCGGCGGAGGCGGAAGAGGGGGAGCGCGATCGCCTGCGCGCCGAAATCGTCCGCAGTTACCAGCCTCGGGATGATTTCGGCCGGCTTCAGGCCGAAGAATTGGCGGACGCGAAATTCGAGTTGCGACGCGTGGAGCGCGTGAAGCAGGCGCTCTGGCAGCGCGAGCGCGAACTGCTCGAGATTGAGCAGCGCCGCCGCGTTCTGCGCGTCCGGGGCGGGGCCATGGAGACCACCCAGGAGCAGGTGAGCGAGTCTGGGCTAGCTGGCTTGCCCGACTCGCCGGGCAAGTTTCTGGAGATGCGGACTCTCCTGCAGTCGGTTCTGCGGGAGGCCGCGCAGGAGGCGGTCAAGGTGAGCACCATCGAGAGCTATGTGGGAACCCTGTACGGCACCCGGCGGCACGCCTGGCGCGGCTGGGCGCTGCGGGGAGCGTGCTACGACACCCACGAGTCCCGCATCACCGATGAGGCCTTCGAACAGGTTTGTGTTCGCCTGACCGACGCCGCGCAGGCGGACCTCGACCGCGTGGAGGAAGAACTGGCGATCTGCCTCGAGGAACAAGGGCCGCTCAGCCCTGCCGGCCAGGCGGAACGGCTGCTCGAAGCCACCAGTTCGCGCAAGTGGGCGTGGCTGCGGCACCAGGAGAATTTCCTGCGCCGGTCGATCGACCGCAAAGTGCGCCTGCTGATCGATCTGCGGAACCAGGCCGCGCGCGAGGCGGTGGAGACGGCCCGGAGCGGCGACGCCCCAACCCCGGACGCCGGGAACCGGGACCGCGAATCGGACCCGCAGGGCGGAGGCAATTCACCGGCGGCGGCAAGCCCCGCCGGCGAGGCCAGTTCTCCGCCCGCTGGCCGCGAGGCCGAGCTCGCGGGTTCAGCCCCGGACGGTCCGGCGGCCCACGGTTCTCCCGGCGGTTCGAAGCCGGGGAAGCCAGGAAAAACACGCGAAAACCGCGGAACGAACCCACTATCTCCTTTGAAGACAGTGAAGGTGTTTCGCGGGCGCCGAGGGCGCATTCGTCTCATTCCGACACTTTCGCGTCATGCACATCAAACCCGGTCTTCGGCACGAGCGACGTCAGCGTAAAAGCGCTGAAGCCATCGCCCGATATCTCGCTGCGGCGGTAGAGGCCTGTCTCGGTCTCCGCAGTGACGCGGCGGCCGTTCCAATCGTCGAGGAAAGCCTGCGCCTCTTTGCGATCGGCGTGCCGCCCGCCCGGCGAGGTCGTCAGGGCCTCGGCGGCGTAGGACTGCACCAGCTTCGGCCAATAAAGATTGAAGAGCTCTGGCCCCGCGAAGATGTCGGCCCAGACAATCTCGCCGTTGACGGCCGCCACCACGCCCACGGCCTTCTGGGCGCGCAGTTGCGACTCGATCTTGCTGTAGTCGCGCTCGATCGGCGCAGTGAACCGGCGCAGCTTCTCCTGCACGGCGTCGTTTTCCATGGTGGTGGCGTAGGAGGAGCTCGAGCGCAGTGCGGGCGCGGCGGGCGGGGGCGCGGCCGCAACGGCTCCGCCGAGGGCTTTCCCGACGCTCGCCCACACCGACTGCTGGTCGCGCTCGACCATCACCTGGCGGCGGACGCTCGGCTGGGCCAGCGGCGCGCTTTGGGACACGAACCCGCCGCGCGGCGTCCAGCGGCCGGGTTCCACGCAGAAAACGCTGAGGTCAATAGGATCGCTGTGCGGCGCCACGATGCGATCCTTGGCCACCACGCGGTCCTGCTTGCCTCCGGTCACGATCTCGCCGGCGAGCAGAATCAGCGGGCGGTTGGAGTCATTCACCAGCACCAGCCGATTCACCTCGGCGCCGTCGGACTGGGGCGCGACCAGAAGCTCGGCATGAGGCTCCGTGGGGCGGCGGCGCGGCCGGACGAGCCCGGCCCGGCCGGCCTCGCTGATGGTCACTTCGCCGCGGTGCATGCCCTCGTCGAGCGTCAGGAATCCGCTGGTATCATAGGTCTCGGCGGCCACGACCGGAAAGACGGTCAGGTTGCCCTCGGTGATGGGCTCGAGGGCCTTGTACTTTGCGGGGACCTGTCCGGCGGGTCCGGCGGGGCCGGCAGGAAACGAAGCCGGGGTTTGAAAAATTACGGCGGCGAACAGAACAGCGGCAACGGCCAGAACGAGCTTGACGGTGTGCGAAATGGTTTGCGAAATGGTTTGCGAAAGGGTGTGCGAAACGGTTTGCGAAATGGTGCGCGACATGATGGCGCCTCCTGTCGGACGGAGACTCGCGGCCTCTGCCCACCTGAAAGAACGCCGCGGCGTGACAGTCTTGCATCCTATTTTTCGAGTCAGCCCTGCGCAAACCGCCTTGGAGTGCGGCGGCTCGACGAGTGTGTCTGAAAACCCGTGGCTTCGGCGGCAGCGGCTTTGCCGCCCCAGGGACGCAAGGCGGCAATCAAGAGCTTGTGAAGACTTGATGAAGCGGCTTTGCCGCAGCCGGGCAAGCCGGGAACGAACTTGTGAGGTCGCGCAACGGCAAGCATGAGCGCTTCTGAGACCAACACGAGCACGGAAGCCGCGCCCCGCTTGCCGGCGGCGGTCGTGGACGAGCTGTGGCGGCGCTCGGGCGCGGCCGGGTTCGGCCTGAGCGCTGCCGACTTCGGCGACATCCTGGAGCGAATCGTCTCCAAGGTCCTGCCGCCCGGCAAGGACGCGTCCGACTTCTGCCGCGGGCTCCGCCTCGAGGAGCTGGCCCTGGCGCGCGCCTGCGCCGCAGGCAGCGAGCCGGCCTGGAACGCGTTCCTCACGCGATACCGCGATAGCCTCGATCGCTCGGCGCTCGCCATCGCCCGCGAAGAGAGCGCGGCCCACGAGCTCGCGGACTCGGTCTACGCCGAGCTTTATGGACTCGATGCGCCCGAGGGACGGCGGATCTCTAAACTGGCCTGGTATGACGGGCGCGGATCGCTCGAGGGCTGGTTGCGCAGCGTGCTGGCGCACGAATTCACCGACCGCCGCCGGCGTGAGCGCCGCCTGGTGAGCCTCGAAGAGCAGGTCGAGGCCGGACGCGAGTTCCGCGCGCCGCAAACCGAGACCACGCCGGCGCCCGACCCGCGCCTCGAAGCGGCGGCCGACGAGGCGCTCGCCGCCCTCCCGGCCGAGGAGCGCTTGCTTCTCGCGAGCTACTACCTCGACGGCCAGACGCTCGCGCAAATCGCCGCTCTCCTCGGCGTGCACGAGTCCACCGTGAGCCGGCGGCTCGATCGCACCGTGCGCGCGCTCACAAGGAACATCGTCAAGGGCCTGCGCCGGCGCGGATTGAGCCGCGACCAGGCGCGCGAGGCGCTCGAAGTGGACGTGCGTGACCTGGCGGTGGAGGTTCGCCGCCATTTGAGCGATGCAAGAAGCGAATCGGGGACCGTTCTAAGTACAGGAACCAAGGAATAGGCTCATGCGGGAATTGCCGAAGATCGCGCGCGAGAGGCTGGCGGCGGGAAGGGTGTCGAATTCGCGTGCGCCGCATGCCACGCCCGGCCCCGGCGATGCCGGCGAGTCGCATCCCGACGCCAACGTGATGTCGGCCTTCGTGGAGCGCTCGCTTCTGCCCCACGAGCGCGACGGCGTGATTGCGCACCTTGCGGCCTGCGAGCAGTGCCGGGCCGAGGTCCAACTGGTGCTCGCCGCGGCTCCGGCGCGTGAGGACGCATCGATTCGCGATGGGGCTTCCGAGCCCCGGCCCTGGTGGCGGATGCTGCGCTGGCAGGCCGCCACGGCCGCCGCCGCGTTGGCGACTGTTTCCCTGGTCTTTTGGGTCGCGACGCGGCGTCCGGCTCATTACGCGAGTCTTCCGGCGGCGCCCGCACCCGCCACCATGGCGACGAACGCGAATTCTCCGACTGCGCCGAGTCCGGCGCCCCGCGAGGAAAAGCGAGCCGCCGACCAACTGCAACGCTCCGGTCCGGTTGCCGGGCCGGCTGCCGGGCCGGCTGCCGGGCCGCGAGCGATGCACGCGCCAAGCGCGCCGCCGGCGGCAGGCGCGGCGGAAAATGCCATGGCACAGAAATCCGGAACTATCGGCGGGACGGCCCGCGATCAGGCTACGTCTGCGCCAACCGCCGGGGTCGAGGCTGAGCAGTCGGTTGCGGGAGCAGCGCCGCCTCCGCGCCCGCCACCTGCGAGCGCGTTGGACCTGCCGTCGGCGTTGGCAAAACAGACACCGGCGGCAGCGCAGGCCGCCGCGCCGGGCGTCGAGGCTGGAGCGACTGCGGTCCGCGGCATTGCCGGGAATTTCGCCGCAAGGCCGGCGGCCTCGCGCAAGACAACTCTGCGTCTTGCGGAGCTGCATGCGCGCTGGAAGGTCTCCGCATCCCCCGATGCGGCAAGCCCGGGTGAGATCGAAAGGTCGCTCGACGGCGGGCGCTCGTGGCAGCCGGTGGTGATTGCGGCGGGCGTGGCTTTTCGAGTGGTCTTTGCACGCGGCAGTGAAGTTTGGGCCGGCGGCGCGGCGGGCGCGTTTTCTCACTCGATCGACGCGGGCCAGCACTGGTCCGCGGTTCCGCTATCGAGCGGCGGCGGCGCAATCGCGGGCGACATCATCTCCATCCAGTTCGCCGACCCGGCGCACGGTTCGGTGACCGCATCGTCGGGCGAGACCTGGACGACATCGGACGGCGGCCAGACCTGGCAGCGGACCCGGTGATCGCATAGGCTATATATCTAGCCTATTCTATGGACGCACAAAGAAACGACTCTTGTCCATTCCCGCGGGCACGGCCACGTCGAAGAATCCCACCATCATCTCGTCGTAGGTCTGGTCGCCCCAGTGCACGGCGGCGGTGGGATCGGGATTGTGCGGGTTGGCCGCCGAGTTGTCGTACCAGGCGACGGCTCGAAGCTCCGTGCCGGCCGCGAGCTTCCTCGGCTCCGCCAGCCGATAGCTCAGCTGCCAGTAAAAGTCGTAATTCACTCGCAACAGCGTCTCGGCTTTGCCGGCGGGATCGACGAGGTTGTACTCGAATCGCTTTCCGCGCAGATGCATGTGCGGCAGGAAGCCGAGCAGCGTGCAGTCATTGGGAAGAGTGCCATGGGCCTCGACGCGAAAGTCATCGACGCCGGGCGGAATCACGAAGCGGTCGTTGGTCAACTGCAGGGTGAGGACGCGCTCGGCGGGAGGCTGGTCCGCAAGCACCAGGCCGACGCTGCTCTGGTCCTTCGCGGCATGGCCGTTGGTGGTGTAGTGCACCTGGAAGACCAGATCGGAGCCGGCGGGGATGAGCTTGCCCATGGTGGCCGGCCACTGATCGGGCGAACTGCCGGGCGCGTAGACCAGCAGGATGTCACTCGTGGTCCACTCGGGGTCGTGCCGGTCTTGCGGGTCGGTCAGGCTCGAAGCCGTGAACGGCACGCCCACAGGAGCGTGGCGCAACCACTTCGAACCGGGCGGGCGGATGTAGATCACCGCGTGATGGACATGCTCGGGGCTCGACGGGAGCACCTGCGACATGCGCACCCAGGTGTCGCGAGAGAATCCCGCCGGGACGATCTCGTAGGTGTAATCGACGTCGCCGCGTGCCGGAATCGTGACGGGCTCCGGCATGCGGAGCACGCGATCGGGTTCGGGGATGTTCCAGCCTGCGGTCCACCGGCGCGGCGGAGGCGCCTCGCGAGAATCGCCGGCCGGGGCGCCCGCCTGCGCCCAGGCGTCGATCGTCTCGATCTCGGGGGCAGTGAGCGAAGGGTCGTTCGAGAAATGGCCGTAATGCGGATCGGCGAACCAGGGCGGCATGCGCCGCGCCTCAGTCTGCGCGGCCATGGCGCCGGCCGAGCGCCGGGCCTCGGCATAGGTTTCGAACGCCATGGGCGCGATTCCGCCCGATCGATGGCAAGTCTGGCAACGGTCTTGAAGGATCGGCAGGATGTCCCGATAGAAGGTGGGCCGCGCAACCGCCGGATCGCGTCCGGACGTTCTGCCGGGCGGCGCTGCGGCCGCGGCCAGCGCCAGGGCGCAGACCGCGGCCGCACAGGCGATCCGCTGGGTCGTCATTTAGTCGTCGAAGCTGCCGCTGATACCCTGGAAAGCCCGGCCCGTCTGCTTGAGCATCCACTTGATCACGCGCTTGTCGTCGTAACAATACCCAAGGTTGTGATTGAGGGTGGAGAAGCAGTGGGTCTGGCAATCCTGCTTCATGGCGTTGAGCTGCTTGACCTCGAACTTGGGACTCTCGATAACGCCCCAGTCGTAGGTCGCGGAGTACATCGGGAAGCACGGGGCGAGCGTGCCATCCACGCGGATGATCACGTTGTTCTGCCCGGCCCGGCAGTTCCAGGGCTCGAGCTTGCCGCGCATGAAGTCCTTCATGTCGTTCAGGCGCTTCACCGAGTTCACCATCTTGTAGCCGGAGCGGTTCCGGTCGATGATCCAGTCGACCAGCGCGTCAACCTGGGGCCAGTCTTCCCTCGTGATGAACGTGCTGTTCTCGTCGAGGTGCTTGAACTGGGGCTGATCAAGCATAGGCGATTCGTTGATGTGATAGTCGGTGGCGATGCCGTGCTCGTGCGCGATCTCGGTCAACTGTTTCACGTCCTCGAGATTGTTCCGGCAGATGTTGATATTGAAGAACACCGAGTAGCCATAGCGGTACTGCTTGCGGACCAGGTACTCAAAGTAGCTTCGCACCGCATTCAGGGCTTTCGGAAGCCCGGGCTTTTCGTCCACCACGTCAACCGCGATGTTGAAGATGGCGGTGCCGGAGTCTGCCAGGCGATCGATCACTTCGGGGCGCAGCAAACGGGCATTCGTCGGGACGTAGACCCAGAACCCTTTCTGGGCGGCGTAGTCGACGACCTTGTGCGCGAACTGCGGACGCAGCAGGGGCTCGCCGCCCATCAGCGCCAGCACGCGGCAGGTTGTGGAGTGCAGCCAGTCGATGGATCGCCGTGCGATCTCTTCGGTCATGCCCTTCACACGATTGTCAAAGGCCCAGCAATAGTGGCAATCGAGGTTGCATTTCCACTCGGTAAAGAGGTAGGCGATGATGGGGTGAAAGTCGCCGGGCAACACGCGCGATTTGACGTAGGGGAAAAGCCAGCCGCGCATGGCGCGATAGATCATCGACGGCGGCCACGAGCGCTTGTAAGGGTCGGCCGGCGTGCCGTGCTCGTCGGCGGGAAGCCAGTCGTTCGTCAGGAGCTCGGGATGACGCGGAAACGCGGGTTCCGGCAAGATCTCGCCTTTAACGGGGATCACTGGGCCTGCAGCAGGCCTTGGCGGGTTCGGGCTTTGAAGGAGGTCATGAAGTTCTACGTCGAGCCGGAATGGACGTGCATTCGAGTTGGGTTCAGGTGGTCGCAGCTCAGTGCTCATTGCACTCCTTTCTGTTTCTTGGCCGCATTTTCGAGCGCGGCCCAATCCCCCCCTACGGCGCCTGCCAGGGCACCTGCCCCTTGGATGCCAAGAGGCCGGGGATGGTTCCGCGGTCAACATTGGTCAACCGCCCGCCGGCTAGAAACCGGCCTCGAAGCGGCCGAGTTCCACCTCCTCATTCCACTCGATCCGCGCCTTTTCACTGCCATCCAAAAGCCGGCGGCAGGCCGTCGAAGCGGGCTCGGGATTAAGACTTTCGCCGGCGCAGGGCGTCGCCATGGTGAATCGCTCCGCCGCGCTCCAAAGGCTCGCGCCCGGCAGGAAACTATGATCCAGGCTGTCGCGAACCATGCGCTTGAGGGTGGAGTAATCGAGATGGTAGGTTTCGACGGCGCGCTCGAATTCCCAGGTCAGTTCGGACCGCGACACGCCTTCGTCGTCGGTCGCGAGGGCCACCGGCACGCCTGCGCGCAGATAAGCCGGCAGGGGATGGTCCGCGCCGCGAACGCCGAGGATGCCGTCGTTGCTGGTCAGGCAGATCTCCACCAGAACGTGGCGCCGCGCCATCTCCGCAAGCAATTCGCGGGCATCGCGCTCCTGCATCACGTCCACGCCGTGGCCGATGCGCTCGGCATGACCCCGTTCCACGGACTCGCGGATGTGGAAACTCAAATCCTGGGGACGCACCAAGCCGGGCGCGAGCTCGCCTGCGTGCAGCGAAATGTGGATCCTGGGATAGACGCCGTGCAGGAAATCGAGCATCCGCATGTGCAGGTCGAAATCGCGCAGGGCCACCAGATTGTCCTCGGGTTGCACCAGGTTCAAGCCCACCACCCGGGGGTCCGCGCCGGCGATTTCGAATCCGGCCACGATCTGCGCAAAGACGGACGCTTTGGGAAAGGCGCGCAGCACCTGATAAATGTAGCGCACGGTGACGGCGCACCCCGCATCAGGATGCGCGCCGTCGCAGCCGAGCGCCTGGCGCATCTGGTTCTCGGCCTCGTCAAGATTGCGGCGTCCGTCGGCCACGGCCTTCGCCATGCCGTTCGCGAGCAGACTTGCGCGCATGGCGCTGAAGTCGTCGCTCCAGGCGAGGCCGGCGCCGAGCCTCCTCGATTCGCCGCCGTCCGGTGTGAGCATCAGTTCGAGATAGGTCTCGTGCTCGGCGGCGGCGCGGCGCACCACCTCGGCCAGCATGTCGCCGGTATGCCGGTCCGTGGCCGCCCCGAATTTGCCGAAGGTGGCGAAAAAGTGATCGTGCCCGGAGCGGTCGGCGGGAGTGGGATGAAAGTTCCGCATCGACCAGGCATCGATCAGGCGGTTGCGCAGATCCTCATCATTCAAGGCGTCGGCCGCGGCCGGACGCTGACGCGAAGCGTCGCACGGCGGGGCGAGCAGCGACACCGCGTCGAGATCGACGCAAAGCCCGTCGGCCGCCGCATACTCCACGAAGCTTTCGGCATAGACGGCGCCGCTCAAGTGATTGTGCAGGTCGCCGCCCTTTGGCATGCGGGCCAGAAAATCGATGAGCAACGGCGGCTGATCGCGAATGGAATCGAGATACCTGGCCGCGCGCCCCGTCGACAGGTTCGAACGGGTGGCGGGAGCGACGACGCCCTTGGAGCTCGATCCCGGCGAGGCGGCCGCCTGGGCCGCCAGCCGCGGTGGAATCAGACAGAGCGCGGCAAGCGCCAGCGTCAAGGTCTTGAATTTCATCGGGACCTCCTTGCGAGGCCAGGATATCGAAAACCCCGGCGTCGTGTCACACGCGGGAGTCAGAATCGCCGATTACTGGACGTCGTAAACCAAGGCCTGAGCGGGAGTGGCGCCTTGTGCCGGCGCGGCCACGAAGTACTTGCCAAGTTCCGGCACGAGGCGGCCGGTCTTGGCTCCGGGGCTGGTCGGCACTCTGCCGAGCAAGTGGTAATGATCGGGATCGTCCTGCCCATATACGTCCACCGAGCCGCCGCCGGCGCCGCAGACGGCGTAGAGCCTCTTGCCGGCCGCATCGAACACCATGTCATCCACGCCCGTGTTGATGGGAAGCGCCGCGACCTCCTTGCCGGACTCAGTGTCAAACACCACGATCTGGCCGCTGCGACAGCCCACGAAGAGACGATGCGAAGGCTCGTCGAAGGCCATGGCCACATTCACCTTGCCCTTGGTCACCGGCCAGGTTGCGACCAGGGTGCGCTTGGCGCGATCGACGATCTCCACCTGGTTTTTGGCACGGTTGTTCACGTAAAGCCGCTGACTGGAGCTTTCGACGGCCATCGCTTCCAGCGTATCACCGTCGATTTTGATATCCGCCAGCTTGTCGCCGGCCGTGGTATCGATCACGCTGATGGTGGAGTAAGTCTGGTGGGCATCGCCGCCGCCGTTCACGACGTACAGATATTTCGTGCCGGGATCATACGCGATCGAGTCCGCGTCCACCAGCAGTTTCACCGTTTTCTCGAGCTGGTAGGTCTTGCTTTCGTAGATTCGGAGCGCGCCGTCTCCGCCGTCGGTGATGTAGATGCGGCTGAGATCCTGGCGATAGAGGACGGCGTGCGGAATGCCGATGCCGCTGATGGTGTGAATCAACCGGCCCGACTTCAGGTCGAACACCAGCACCGCCTTGTACCCTTCGGCGGTGGAGAAAAGCCGGCCGCCGGCCAGGTCCACTCCAAAATGATCGAAGTGGCCCTTCACTTCCGCAGGCATCTTGACCGTATTTGCCAGCTTGAGCGGCGCCGCCTGATTCTGCGCCGCGGCTCGTTCGCTCACGGCCCACGCCGCGAGACCAATCATGCACAGAGCGATCAGTTTTTTCATCATGCCTCCCGGAGGACGAACTGTCATCGTTTGGAGTACACTATCACGCCAGCACGCGCCGCGGCTCAAGCTGAATGCAATTTAATTCCGGGTCCACGCCTCGCTCCGAGGATTTTCACCCGCAGACGGCTTAAGCAAGGCCGTCGCTTGGCGGGCCCTGATGCTCGAACGTTTGTGAGGACAACCGCTCTCCGAGCGTATTGGGGCACTACGTTTTTGTCGGCTCGCTTTTCCGCCCCTTTAGAGATTGGCCTTGAAGAAATCAAGCTCGCGCTGGCTCAGATAGAGCCGCGCCGCGGGACTGGCGAAGCCGTGCCTCTCACCGGGCTGCAGATAAAGCTCGAAGGGAACCCTGGCTTTCACCAGCGCCTCCACAAAGTTCATCGTGTTCTGCATGTGAACGTTGTCGTCGTCGGTGCCGTGAATCAGCAGCACGTTGCCCTTGATCTTGTCGGCAAAGTTGAGGGGCGAAGAGTCGCGGAAGCCGTCGGGATTCTCGGCGGGGGTGCGCATGTAGCGCTCGGTGTAAATGGAGTCGTAGAACTTCCAGGCCGTCACCGGGCCGCCGGCGGCTCCGCATTTGAAAACGTCGGGCGCGTGAGTGAGAAGTTCCAGCGTCATGTAGCCGCCGTAAGACCAGCCGTGGACCCCGATGCGACCGCCGTCAATGTAAGGCAGCGACTTCAGGTAGCTGATGCCCGCAAGCTGATCTTCAACCTCGTGCTGTCCCATATGCTCGAAGATCACCGACTCCCACGCGTGGCCGCGTCCCGAGGAGCCACGATTGTCGAGACACCAGATGACGTATCCTTGCTCGGCGTAGAGCTGGTCGTCCGCGCCCGTCACGCCCCAGGCGTTTCGCACGAGTTGCACATCAGGTCCGCCGTAGACGTCGACCAGCACGGGGTACTTCTTCGCAGGGTCGAAGCCGGGCGGCTTGACGAGCCGGGCGTAGAGCGTGGCGCCGTCCGCCGCCTTCACGGTCACGAGCTCGGTGGTTCCCAGGGCGTAGTCGGCCCACGGGTTCTTCATCTTGTTGAGCGTGGCGACCGCCGTGCCGTCCGACTTGAGCAGACGGGTCTCGGACGGCGTGCTAAGATTCGAAAAATTGTCGATGAAGTATTTGCCGTCGGGAGACACTTCCACGCTGTGCGTGCCCGCCTCCTGCGTAAGCCGTTGCATTTCACCCGTCGCAAGCCGCACGCGATACACCTGACGCTCGCGCGGATCGGGATTCGTCGAGAGGAAATAAACAAAGCCGCCTTCCTCATCCACCTGCGAGGCGCCGAGCCCGGGATTGGCGAACGTGGGACGATCGATCATCCAATCCCCGGACCCGAGCTGCCGCTCCTGGTGGCCATCGATGCCGTAAAGATACAGGTGCAACCAGCCGCCGCGCTCGGACAGCCAGACGAATTCCTTCCCGTTCTTGAGGAAATAGGGCGCATCAATGGCATTGATCCAATACGGATCCTTCTCCTCGACGAGGGTGCGATCTGCCCCCGACTCGGGATCCCACAAGTGGGCGGCCAGGTCCGTCTGATGCCGGTTCATGGTGGAAAAAGCGACGGTCTTGGAATCGGGGGTCCACGTGAAATCAGGGCTGAGGTATTCGACGTCGCGGTCCTTCAGCGGGTAGTCCGAAATCCTGGGCTCACCTTCGGTCACCGTCACGACGTGCATTCCCGGAGTCGGGTTGGGGTCGCCGGGTTGAGGGAAGCGTTCGTCCGTCAAGGTCACGTGATCGGAGATGTAGTGGGTGAGCGGATACTTCGGGACCGGGGTATCATCCAGGCTGAGGTAGGCGATCTTCCTGCCGTCCGGCGACCACACGTAACCGGGGGCGCTCCCGCGCTGGAGGAGTTCTTCCTCGTACACCCAGTCCAGCTTCCCGTTCATCAGGTTGTCGTTGCCGTCCGTGGTGAGCTTCTTCAGCATGCCGGTCCCGAGATCGACCATGTAGAGGTTGTTCGCTTCAACGAACGCTACGCGGTCTCCGCCGGGCGAGAAGGTCACGCCTTCCTTCTCTCCCGGATCCGTCGTCAGGCGCCGCGGTTCGCCGCCCTTCAGGTCCATCAGCCAGAGGTCTGAGCCGCCCTCCACAAGCAGCTTGTCTCCTTGCGGAGACCACTTGTAGCTGAAAATGCTGAGATGGTGATCGCCGGCGGGCTCGGGGACTATTTGCTCGGTACCGGTGGCGGCGTCACGCAGCACCAACGTCATTTGCGCTTTGGCGCCCTCGCCTTCCATTTTGATGTACGACAACTGATCCGTCGCCGGACGCCACGTGAGCCGGATCATGCCGCCGGAAAAACGGCGCCCGCCGCCGGACGTAATAATCTCAGGCGTGAGTTGCTTGTTGCCACTCGGGGCGCTCTGCGGGAATGCGGCTCCGTCAATCGCCGCCAGCGCTGCGGTCGCAAACACCAGCAAGAGAAGAAATCGTTTCATGGGGTCTCTCCCAAAACCGGAAGGGGCGCATCACGCTCGATGCGCGGGCGGCAGGCCGGTCGCCTTCTGAAATGGAATGCGCGGAGCGCCCGGGGCGCTTGTTCAGTGAACCAGGACGGCCTTCTCCACCCTGAGGTCCGACTTCAACACGCCAAACTCAGTCGTATTGGTCAGGTTCACTTCTCCGAAGCGCCGGGCCTTGAAATCATAGACCTCGCAGGTGTCGAAAGGCCGCGAATAGATGTGCAGGGTTACGGCGCGCGACCCAAAAGAGCTCGGGTTGGCGACCAGGTGAATCGGCTCCTCAGGATCGACTTCGGCTGGCCGCTCGGCGTCAATGATGAAGTTCGTGGTCGGCTCCAGCTCGCAGTAATGGGTTGCGGATTCGCGCCGGACCACCCGGAAATTCTGTACCTGCACGCGGCCGTAAGCGATCGCCATCCAGCAGCGCTGATTGCTGTGGTTGTGAATCGGGCTCTTCTGCCCAGGATCCCAGCAAAGCGTGAGCAATTCGTAAAGCGGGGTCTTCTGAATCAGGTTGCGGGTGTAATGGTCCGTGCTGAAGCAAAGATAAGGGTCGAGGCTGTCGAGATCGACGGGATTGCGTCGCAGATAGTCGAGGACACCCTCATGTGTGAAGTCAGGCTCACGAATTGCGGCCAAGCCTTCGGTAAAATCCTGGATCGTAACCATGGCTTCACAATATAATGCGGCGGCCGCAAATGTTCAAGGAGCCGTGCAGGGGCGTTCGTACTGACCGACGCGCCCGACCTGGGATCAAGCTTCAGCGACTCGCAGTGAGGAGGTGCTGGAGCCGCAGGAGAAGATCCGCCTGGGCCGGATTGATCCTGCGCCGAGCCTCCTCGATGCAAAAGAACTCCGCGCGGTCAACCTCGACGAACTCTCGCTGCTTGCCCGACCCTGGCGGCCATTCCATTACAAACGAGTTGCTCTTAATGAGGCTCGGGTCCCAATCGCCTTCCACCGCCCAGGCGTGCACGACCTTGCCGCTCTTCAGGGTAACGGAGCCCAAAGGCAGGAAGTCGCCGGACGGCGTGAATCCCAATTCTTCGGCGAACTCCCGCCGGGCCGTGGCCAGCAGATCCTCACCAGGGTCAGCTTCGCCTTTAGGAATGCTCCAAGCGCCGGCGTCTTTCAGGGCGTAGAAAGGGCCGCCGGGATGCGCGAGCAGGACCTGCACTTTCGAGTCGCGCTGACGGTAAAGGACGAGGCCCGCGCTCTGCTTGGGACCGTGCCTGTGCATAGCACGAGCTTAGCACGTCTCCGCGGACGCGGCGGGACCCGCAAGACACGAGTCCCGCCTATCGCCGGGTCGCTGATACTAGGTTCCTGAGCCAAGCAGCCGATCCTGCTGCGGGCTGCCACCGCCATTATCGTTCACGTTCAGTATTCCTTGGCGGGCGCCCTGGGCGCCGGGAGTGAAGGTGACCGAGATGGTGCAGGTTTGGCCGGCCCCGACCGTGTGGCAGGTGTTGGTCTCGGCGAAGTCACCGGAGTTAGGGCCGGTGATCTGCACGCTGGAGACGTTGATCGAGCTTGTTCCAACATTGGTGAGCGTAACGGTTCTGGGCGCGCTGGTATGTCCGACCCCGATGCTCCCGAAGTTCACCGGGCTGGGAGACAATTGCACCTGCGTGCCGGTGCCGGTGAGTGGAACCGACTGAGGGCTGCCCGCGGCATTGTCCGCGACCGCCAAACTACCGCTGATGCTTCCAATCTTGCCCGGCGAGAAGACCACGCTGATCGTGCAGAAGTTGTTCGGTGGCACGGTGGCGGGGCAGTTGTTGGTCTGCAGGTAGCCGGCCGTGGTCGCGATGTTCGTGATGTTCAGCGACGCCGTGCCCGTGTTCGTCAGTGTCACGGCTTGCGCTGCGCTCGCGGTGCCGATCAGCACCGTACCGAATTTCAGACTGGTGGGCGAGAAAGTGACTTGGGGCGCTCCGGATGAGTTCACGACCTGGGTGAACGGCGGCGCGCTGTTCGGGTTGTAATTGCTGTCACCGGAATAAATCGCCGTAATGATCTGGTTACCCTGGGGCAAGGCGGAGGTGCTGAACGTTGCCGTTCCACCGGAGAGAGTTCCACTGCCGAGCGGCGTCGATCCGTCATCAAAGGTCACCATGCCGGTGGGCGCCGGCCGGCCGGTGACATTCACGCTGGTGGCCACCGTGGCCGTGAAAGTGACCGTCTGACCAACGGTAGACGGGTTGGGCGAACTCGTCGAAGTCATGTAGGTGCCGCCCAGGTTGAGCAGCATGCTGACACTGTTGCTTCCCTCGTTGGCCACAAGCATGTCAGGCGCGCCGTCAAGATTGAAGTCTGCCACCGCCAGGCCATAGGGACTGGCGCCGGTGCCGTAATCGGTATGCACCTGGAAAGTGCCGTCTCCGTTCCCGAGCAGGACGCTGGCGGTGCTGCTCATGGCATTGACGGAAGCGAGGCCGAGCACACCGTTCCCTTTAAAGGCGGCGACTGCGACGGCCTCCGGATCGAATCCCGTGCCGTAGTCGGTATGCGTCTGGAATACGCCATTGCCACCGTTCAGCAGCACGCTCAGCGTGTTTGCGGTCGCATTCGCCGTGACGACGTCAGGAGAACCGTTGCCGTTGAGGTCGCCGCTCGCGACCGCGACCGGTTCGGACCCGGTGGCATAGGTCACTTGAGATTGGAACGTGCCGTCTCCGTTGCCGATCAGGACGCTCACCGTGTTGCTCAGGCTGTTGGACACGACAAGGTCGGGTTTGCCGTCACCGTTCACGTCAGTCACCGTCACCGCGTGCGGATCCGTTCCGGTGGCGTAGTCCACATGGCTTTGGAACGTGCCGTCTCCGTTGCCGATCAGGACGCTCACGGTGTTCGCACTGAGATCGGCCACGGCAAGGTCCAGTGTTCCGTCCTTATTGAAGTCTCCCGTTGCTACGAAAATGGGATCCGTGCCGGTCGCGTAGTCCACGTGCGTGTTGAAGGTACCGTTTCCGTTGCCGATCAGCACGCTGACGGTGTTGCTGCCCAGGTTCGCCACTGCGAGGTCGGTGATTGATGTTCCGGTGACGAAATCACCGGTTGCTACGGAGAACGGGCTGGTGCTGGTTGCATAGGCCACACCGGACTGCAAGAACCCGGTTCCATTTCCCAGGAAAATACTCACGGTGTCGCTGCCAAGGTTTGCAACGGCCACGTCCGGCTTGCCGTCATTGTTGAAGTCGGCGGAGGCCGCCGCCAGAGGTTTGTCACCGGCGCCGAAATCCTGCCGCGTCTGGAACGTTCCGTTGCCGTTGCCGAGCAGAATGCTCACGCTGTCGACGGCCGAGTTGGTTACCACCAGGTCGGCGGCGCCGCCGGAGATCAGGGTACCTACGGCCACCGAGAGCGGGTCCGACCCGGTTCCGAAGTCCACGTGGGCCTGGAGGGTGCCGTCCCCGTTGCCGAGGAGCACGCTGGTGCTGTAGCCCAGCGTGTTGGCCACCGCTACATCGAGAAAGCCGTCGTTGTTGAAGTTCCCGAGAACCGCCGAATGTGGGCTCGCACCTGTTGCGTAATCGACGTGGGACTGGAAGGTGCCGTTGCCATTGCCCAGCAGGACGCTGACCGTGTTGCTGACCGCATTCGCGACCACCAGATCGAGATTCGAGTCGGAGTTCATGAGCCCGGCCGCCACCGAGACCGGCGAGTTGCCGACCGCGTAATCGACGTGCGTCTGGAAGGTGCCATTTCCCTTCCCGAGCAGCACGCTGACGGTGTCACTGACATAATTCGCAGTTACCACATCCAGGTTGTGATCGTTGTTGAAGTCCGCCAGAGCTACCGAAACCGGTTCGGTGCCCGTAGAGTAGGTGACCGCGTTGTTGAAAAACCCGTTGCCCTTCCCGATCAGCACGCTGACCGCGTTCTGGACGGTGCTCGTGGCCACGATATCGGGGATGCCGTCACCGTTGACGTCGCCGGTGGCAAGCCAAACCGGGCCGCCCGCCACGTCCTTGGCAACCTGAGGTGAAAAAGTACCGTCACCCATCCCGATCAGCACGCCGACCGTGTTGTCTTCGTAGTTCGTGACCGCGATATCGAGTTTTCCGTCCTGGTTGAAGTCCGCGACTACGATCGAGACCGGCTCCAAACCCGTGGCGTACTCCACCTGCGGCTGAAAGGTCCCGTCGCCGTTGCCCAGCATAATGCTTACGGCGTCGTCGACCTGATCGGCGGTGGCGATGTCGAGGATTCCATCACCATTGAAATCGGCCAACGCGACGGCGTAGGGGGTTTCGCCTGTGGCGTACAGCGGAGCCTCCAGAAAGCCCTGTGCACGGGCCCCATAAACTCCTGCCCCGAGACACATCACGGCGAGAAAAATCGACCGGCGTACAGACATAATCATCTACCCCCACTCGCCCGGTGGCGGATACCGGGTCGAAGTCTTGTTGAACGGCGAGGCCGCCATTGTAAATCGGCTCGGACGGCGTTTACAAGGGAGAATCCTGATGCAATACCACGAAATGCTATCCCGTTGTTGATATTGCCTTGCGGTTCACGCCTCCAATCTGAACCTTGTGGAGGCCAGAAAGTAGAGACGCCGCCAAACCAGGCGGTTCAGCGTGACCACCATGGCGGCCATGACCGCGGTGGCCCCGAGAAGGGTAGAAACGTTTCCCGCGTCAGTGGCCCGGCTGATGACCGCTCCAAGGCCGGTGGTGGAGAACGTCTGGCCGCGGAAATGAAAGTACTCGGCCACGATGCTGGCGTTCCAGGCGCCACCGGATGCGGTGATGAAGCCGGTGATCAGGTAGGGAAAGATCCCCGGCAGAATGAATTTGCGCCAGCGCTCCGGCTTGCTCAGGCCGAACACGTCGCAGACCTCCCGCAGATCGGTCGGCAGGGCGCTGGCGCCCGCGATGACGTTAAACAACAGATACCATTGCGTGCCGAGGAGCAGCAGAACAATGGAACCGACCCCCAACCCGCCGCCGACACGGATCAGCAGGAGCAGCACGATGGGAAACAGGGCCGTCGCTGGTATCGAGGCCGTGACCTGGGCGACCGGCTGAGCGATGGCAGCAAGCCGCGGCCGTGTCCCGATGAGAACGCCCACCGGAATGGTCCAGAGCGCGGCCAGTAACAACGAGGATTCAACCCGCAGGAAAGTGGCTCCGGCGCCTTGAACGATGGTCAGCAGATCGGAACGTGACAGCGTAGCAAGCGCCAGGGCCATCCTCCAGATCGCGTACCCGATGCCGGCAAGCGCGACGCCGGCCACCGCGCGGCCCACCCATTTCAGAACGCCTCCGGAAGCCGCGCTTTCCGGACTGTGCTCGCGGGCCGCCGCAAAATGGAGCATCAAGCCTTCTCTTGCCGGCATCGCCAGGGCCCGCTCCGCGCGCCCGATGATGCGCGAACGGCGCAGCAGATCGAGGATCGGCGAGCGCGGTATTTCGGTGGCTTCCACTTGTTCGAACTTGAACTTCTGGCTCCAGGCGATGGCCGGACGCCAGATGAGTTGGTCCATCAGGACGATGACCGCTACCATTGCTGTCACCCCCCAGAGAATGGCGCCGGTGTCGCCGGCGTTGGCGGCCGTCTGCAGGTAGGAGCCGAGGCCCGGCAGTCGCAGGTCATGATTCCCGAGGACGAACATCTCGCAGGCCATCAGGAAGAACCAGCCGCCGGCCACTGACATCATGGAATTCCAAACCAGCCCGATGGCGGCGTAGGGCAACTCCAGTTGCACCAGCTTCTGCCACCAACTGAACCCATAGGACCTCGAAGCCTCCATCAGATCGACCGGCACGCCCTTCATCGAGGAGTAGACGCTGAAGGCCATGTTCCAGACCTGGCCTGTAAAGATCAACAGAATCGACCCCAGTTCAACTCCCAACTGCCGGCCGGGAAAGAGCGCCACCATCGCGAACATGACGCTCGGCAGGAAGCTGAGCACCGGGATGGATTGGAGAGTATCGAGCAGCGGAATCATGAAGCGTTCGGCCCTGGTGTTGTGCGCTGCCACGTACGCATAGACCAGGGTAACGGCCAGGCTCAGCAGATAGGCGACCGTGATGCGCTCGACCGAGTGCAGGGCGTACCCCGGCAGCGCACTCGGATTCAGATGGATTTCGGGCTGGGTGTTTACGGGGCCGTTCCAGTAGCGCGTCAGGGCCACGAGGCTGTAGAAGACGGCCAGGCCGGCGACGATGATGGGAAGGTCCCGCAGAAGCGACGCGGCGCCCGCCCGCGACGCCGGCAAGGGAACGAGCGAGAAGAGTCGGCTTCGGAAGGGTTGTTCCATCAGGCCTGCGTTACGCTCTCGTTCTCCTCGGCAGCATCAGTGACAGGGCGCAGCGACAATCGGTCGCTTTCAGAATCATAGGCGAACAGGTCGGCGTACCGGCCCCAGCTCACGGCGGTTTCGATCTGTTGCTGCGCCTCGGCGTCGGAGAAATGTTCCTGCAGAAGGTCGCGGAAGAACTCGATCGGCATGGTGTGATCGGACTTTCCCGCCAGAATACCGTGGATCTGCCTCAACAGCGGCACGTTGGCCAGCACCGCTTCCCGGAACAGACGCTTGCGCGTTTCGATGTCGGCCTCGGCGAAAGCCTTGCCGCCCGGCGTCAGCTCCAGATCGCCGCGGTCAACGCGGGCGAAGGACAGCAAGGTGGCGGATTCAACGATCGGGAGCAGGTTGTCCACGCCCATTTGCAGTTCGTCGGCGATGTGATAAAGGTCCTCCTTGCCGCCGCGATCGTTCAACAGCTCGAGCAGGCCGGCGGTCGAGCCCAGGTGAATGTGAGGCAATGCTGGGTGCGGCGTTCTCGCTCCGGCCGCGAGCGAGGGCAGGCCCGGCTGCCGGTCGGGTTGCGTCATGAGCTTGTAGATGTAGTCCACGTAGAGCAGGAACTCGGCTGAGCCGTGTTCTCGCGGATGGCTCAGGGGAATGCGAAAATCCGCACGGATCCGGGCTGGGTTACGGTCGAGAACGATGATCCTGTCGGCCAGCATGACCGCTTCTTCAATGTTGTGGGTGACCATGAAGATGCTGCGCGTCGGGATCTTCTTCCCGAGCCACAGTTCCAGCAGTTCGCCCCGAAGCGACTCGGCGGTGAGTACGTCGAGAGCCGAGAACGGTTCGTCCATGAACAGTACTTCGGGTTCCACGGCCAAGGCGCGCGCGAATCCGACGCGCTGCTTCATGCCGCCGGAGAGTTCCTTGGGGTAGGCGCTTTCGAAGCCTTTCAACCCCACCGATGCGAGAGCGTGCAGTGCCCGGCGGTGCCGTTCTCTGCTCTTCATGGCTTGCGCCTGCAGCGGGGCCTCGACGTTCTCAAGAACGGTGAGCCACGGGAAGAGGGCGAAGCTCTGGAAGACAATGGCGGCGTTCGGCCGGTTTTCCGCGATCGGCCGGCCGTGCCACAGGACTTCTCCGCCCGAAGGCGGCGTGAGCCCGGCCAGGATGCGCAGCAGAGTGGATTTGCCTGACCCGGAAGCCCCGAGCAGAGCGAGGATCACTCCGGGCTCAACCGACAAGTCCGTTGGAGCTATGACTTGAATCGGGCCGCTGCCCTCGCGCTCGAATGACTTTTCAATATGCCGAGCCTCGATGATGGGTTCTTCGTGCAGCGGCGGCTCGACGGAGGCAGGCGGTATGATGGCGCCCTCAGCCTCCGCTTCTGCCGGGGCTGCTTCCGGCTTCTCAGCGAGCTCGTCCATGAGCCGTTGCCAGGTTTCCTGAGGGAGCTGATCGAAGAATTGCACCCGGTCGTCGGGGTTCATCTTGTCGACGATGGCGATCACGTCGGGGATCGGCCGGGAATGCAGCAACACGTAGGTCTGGTAATAGGGAAGGTCTCCGGCCAGGCTCGCGGCCACCTCCACGGGCAGCTTGCGGAAGAGGCTCTGCTGGTCCTCGAAGGGCAGACTGCTGAACGCCTCAGCCGCCGCAGAAGGATCGAGACGCTGAAGCATCTCGGCGGCCTGCTGCCATTGTGCCTGCGACACGAAGACTCGAAGAGGCGTGAGATGGCTCATGGCAGGAACAGGCTACCATACGCTCGCAAGCTCAGGCGCGGACCGAAATTCGGACCGAAATTCGGAACGGTCCGGCGCCCGGCTCGTTCAAGGTTTCACCTCGACGCCGGGCCACACATTGGCGGGCTCGCCCGGCGCGAGAGGGGCGGCAAGACCGTCTGTCAGCAGATAACCCTGGATCGCAACGGCGGACTCCCACTCGCTCACCAGGGCCCGCGTATAGTCCTCGCGAAGCTGGAACCAGGTTCGCTGCGCGATCAGCACCTGCGGATAAGCCGCGGCCATTTGCCGGTACTTGCCCTGATAAAGCTGGTAGGCCTTCTCGGCATCGGGGAGAATCTGGTCGCGATACACGCGCACGGCTTCGCTCGACTCAGCGTAGTTGTGAAAGGCGGATGCGAAGCCCGCGTGCAGACCGAGCTTCACGCGCTCGAGTTCCCGCCGGGCATGTGCGAGCTCAGCCTCTGCCGTGCGGACGTTGCCCTGATTGCGGTTGAAGAGCGGAATCTCGACGCCGACCTCGGCCTCGCCCTCCCAGCCCACCGGACGGTTCATAACCCCGAGCAGCTCACGATTGTAGTCGAGCCCGCCGCCCAACTCGATGTCCGGCAATCTCTCGGCGCGTGCGCGCTTCAACGCTTGTTCCGCGCGCGTCACGTCCTGGGCCGCGGCTTGCACTTCGGGGCTGCGGCTGAGGATGGCGTCGAGCGCCTGACCGCGGTCGAGGGCGGGCAAGGGGTCGTCGAGCTTGCCTGCGAGCGCGGCCATCGGGAGAGCAGGATCGCCCACGGTGGCCGCGAGTTCCTGCCACACACTTTCCTGTTCCGACTGCGCGGCCAGCAGCTCGAGCCCGGCCCGCCCCGCTTCCACCCGCGCTTCCAGAACGTCCGGCTGATCGGCCTGACCCACATTCTCGAGTTCCGCGGCCGTCGTGGCGGCACGGCGCGCGAGCGCCGCGAGATCCGTCTCGAGCCGCAGGCGCTCCTGCGCGCCTAAAGCGCGATAGTAGGCGGTCCGTACGCTCGTCAATACCCGTTCGTGCTGCGCCGCCGCCTCCGATTGTGCCTGCTCTTGTTCCGATGCGAACACCTGACGGCTCAGGCCCAACTTGCCGCCGGTCACAATCGGCTGGCGCACGAAGAACCCGTGCTCGCCGCCCCGATAAACCGAGCTGTCGTTGATCTCGCGCCCCTCGTACCCGATCACCGGATTGGGATAAAGACCGGATTGCAGCTTGCGTCCCTCCGACGCGCGCACATCGGCCTGAGCTTCGGCGAGGGTCGGATTGTGGGCCAGCGCCATTCGCTCAAGATCGGCCAGCGTGAGCGTGGCCTGTGTCTGGGGCAGTCCTGCCGGATCGGCGCTCGGGCGTTGCTGCGCCGCATGTGTGGAAGAAGCTGCGCCAAGACAGACCATAACCAGCCAGCCCGCGCCCAGGATCACGATTCCCAGTTTTGTATTCATGTGCGACCACCCTTTGATCTGCGGAGTCTTGTAGCGCCGGCGCTACGTCCGGTGCCCGACGCGCGCCATCACCTGGTCGTACAATTCCGGCTCGAGGACGCGCACCAGGGTCATCATGCCGGCCATATCGCTGCTCCAGCCGGGCGTAAGGCCGTAGGTTTCAGGCTTTGAGACGGTGCTGCTCATGTTCATGGGCATGTCCTGCGGGAACCCCGGCACCTGCCAGGGACCACCTGCCGGATGCTGATCACCGAGCGGCGCGTTCGTGGCCGCTTTCTCGCGGTCGGCGCCGATGCCGATCGAGCGTCCGAGGCTTGGGCCGTTCTCGGGGTCGAGGGCGCCGCCCTGCTGGATCATGCCCATGCCCTCCGCCATACCCATGCCTGTCGGCATGCCCTCCGCCCCGTCGTGGCCCGGCTCCATCATGGGGCCCACCATCGAGGCCATCTGATTCATCATGTGGTGCGGCATGTGGCAGTGCAGCATCCAGTCGCCGGGGTTGTTGGCCTGGAACTCGATATCGCGAGCCTGCGCCACGCCGACCAGCACGGTGTTGGCGGGAGTCCATGCGGCTTCAGGGACGCGTCCTGCCTCGGTTCCGGTCACGTAGAACGTGTTGCCGTGCAGGTGAATGGGATGATGATCCATGCCGAGATTGACGAGGCGGATGCGCACGCGATCCCCCAGGCGCGCGACGAGCGGGGTGGTCGCGGGCGCTGCCTTGCCGTTCATCGTAAGCCAGTTGAACTCCATCGACATGGTGTTCGGCACCGTGTTGTTCGGCAGGATGGCCCACTCCTGCAGGATCAATCCGAAATCCTTGTCGACAGGCGGAGCGAGCGCGTCCTTCGGGTGCATGATGAAAAGGCCGATCATGCCCATCATGCTTTGCATGGGCGCGTGCGAGTGATAGAAGAAGGTTCCGGCCTGGTGCAGAGTGAACTCGTAGACGAAGCGCCCGCCCGCCGGAATCATGGGCTGCGAGATGCCTGGCATGCCGTCCATGGCGATCGGGATCTCGAAGCCGTGCCAGTGCATGGAAGTCGGTTCCGGCAGGTGGTTGTCCACGATGATGCGGACCCGGTCGCCTTGCCCCACCTCGATGGTGGGTCCGGGAACGGTGCCGTTGTAGCCCCAGGCGTTGATGGCGCGCCCCGGCACGAGCTCGGTCCGCACCGGTTCGGCCACCAGATTAAAGACTTTGACGGGGCCGTCCATGGCGTAAGGCAATCGCGGAACGTCCGGCGTCAGCACCGGAAGGTATCCGCCGGCTTGACGGGGGCGGGCGGCCTGGCGAGGCGCGGTTTGCTGGCTTTCGGGCGCGCGCCGGGCCGACCCCGGCTCCGCGACGAGCCTGGTTCCGCTCGCCACCAGACCTGCTCCAAGCAGCGTGCGCTGGAAGAATTGCCGTCTGCTGTTCGTCGTCATAGATTGAAGACCTCCTGCTCGTCTTTCTCGCCGCGCGGGCTCTTGCAATGCTGTGGACAGCGCCGCCGGAGACGCGACATCTTGCCAAACCAGGACACCACCGATTCGTCGCGACGCGCGCGAGCGTAACCTCGGTACTCGTGTCATTTCCTCTGGCGAACCCCTCTCGAAGCGCAGCCATTTCGCAGCGCAGTCATTCCCGCGGAAGCGGGAATCCATTCAAGGTGAGTGAAATTGGGGTCAGATGCGAAGCAGGGAACTGCGGCGGCAGATGCTGCGTCCTGAGCGGAAAGGCGATGCGAGAGAACGCTGGGCCTGTACGAACTTTGGACTAATACCCTCAGCACTCAAATAGGCGGTGACGGCCAACAGGCCGTGGGCGTCAGCCTGAGGAGCCGCCGCCGCAACGGCCACGGTCACGCGAGCCGTGAGCTGGCTGACGCAGTGATGTGCGCAATTTCCC
>DASZIG010000104.1:0-42344 GCA_035949375.1 Terriglobia bacterium
GTCCCGTCTGCACAGGCCGGCGGGAAGAATACCATCGGCTGTCTCACCGATGCAAATGCATCCGCCAGTGTCGCAGGGTTTCTGCACTTCAAATTCTGCGGTTCTTCGTTCGCGTGGACGAAAAGCGGCAGAGTTTCGGACAGCTCGAAACTCTGCGCTGGTTGGGCGTTGCGTTGCCCGTGCGCCGGTGATGCGCATACACACAAGTCGATGTATGCGCCACCCGCGGTTTGATCATCGACCGCGTGAGAATGCCCTCCGACTTCCGCGCGCAAACGCCGGGCAGCAACATCCATAGACAATCGTGGCGGACCGCGGAACCGGACCGGTTCCCGCCGGCAATTGCCGCTGAGACAACTGGGACTGTGTAGCCTTCACGCTAGCCCCCAGCGTTATCCCTCAAAAAGGCAAAAAAAAGAATCTAAAATTTTGCAAAACGAAGCCACTAAGCCCAATAGAATCAATAAATCGACCCGAAAAATGGGTCAAAACGAAGCCAAACGAAGCCAAACTTGATTCCGCTAAGTCATTTGTAATCAATCCGCGGATTCTGGCGTGGCTCCGTTTTACCAATACCAAGCCAAAACTCGTGTGCGTCGATGTGCGACAGCCAATCGGATTGCTTGGGGCGCGGACGTTTCGTGGACGGTTCAAGGAAGTCGGCGGCGAACGGAGGTCGGATTTGGCGAAGGGAGTTTGGATTTATGGTAGCGCGGCTCGCGACGCGCGAAGCTCAACTCCGGCGTCTTGCGCGTTCGAGCTCTTGGACGCGACGGTCTTGCTCCCGTTCACCCGTGGCTTGGCTGGGGTGTTCCAGAGGTACATGGCCGCGTAGGCGCGCCAGGGCCGCCAGGCCTCGGACCGGCGCTCGAGCTCGCGGGCGCTCGGGAGATTCAAGGCGCGCAGCAGCCCGAGATCGCCGGACGGGAACGCGTCGGGCTCGCCGAGCGCCCGCATGGCCACGTATTGGGCCGTCCAGTTGCCGACTCCGGGAATCTCGGTGAGCTGGGCCAGGAAGGCATCGGAGTCCACAACGCCCTCGAAGCGCAACCGTCCATCGCAAACTGCGCGGGCAAGGGCCTGGATGGTCCGGGCTCGCGGCTGAGGCATGCCGATGCGAGCGATCGGGGCATCGGCCAGAACCTCGGGCCGCGGAAACAGGCGCGCGAGACCGCCGCCTGCCACAATGGGCTGCCCAAACGCCTCGGCCATGCGCCCGGCAAGCGTGGTCGCACCCTTCACGCTGACCTGCTGGCCGAGAATGGTCCGGACCGCGAGCTCGAAGCCGTTCCAACAGCCCGGCACACGCAGCCCCGGCTGGGCATCCAGACGGTGCCGGAGCGCAGGATCGCCCTTGAGCCCATCGACAACGTCCGCCCAATCGGCGTTCACGTCGAACATGGCGCGAATGCGTTCGACGATGAAGAACAGGGCGCACGGATTGCCAAATTGGACCCGCGCGGCGAGCGCGTCACCCTTCTCGTCGAGAGACACTTCGAAATAACCGTGCTCGCCGTTGACCGAGATGGAGCGCCGGTAGCTGCCGCGATCCACAACTTCCACGCCCGGCGTCGCGCGCGGCCCGAGAAACTCGAGCATGCCCTCCCAGTCATACGGCGGGCGGAAACGAAGCCGGAAGACGTATTGATTCTCCGGGTGCGCAGCCTTCTGCCGCGCCAGGCGCCGGATATCCGTGGGCGTCCGATGGTAGACGCGGCGGATCGCGGCGTTGAATCGCCGCACGCAGCCGAAGCCTGAGGCCACGGCGATCTGGCACATTGGCAGACGAGTCTCGTCAATCAGCTTCTTGGCGAAGTGAAGGCGGCGTGTTTGCGCCACCGCGCTCGGCGTCGCTCCGAGGTGGCGCAGGAACAAGCGGCGAAGATGACGCGAGCCCACGCCAAGGCGTCCGGCAAGACCTTCCAGGCCGCCGTCCTCGAGACCGCCCTCGTCGATCAAGCGCAGGGCGCGTGAAACCGTGCTCGGAGTTCCCAACCAGGCGGGCGTTCCGGGCGAGCATTCGGGCCGGCAACGCAGGCAAGGACGATAGCCCGCCTCGGCCGCGGCTGCAGCGGTCGGAAAGTACCGGCAGTTTTTCTCCTTCGCCGTGGGAGCAGGACAGATGGACCGGCAATAGACCATGCTGCCTTTGACCGCGATGAAGAACTTGCCGTCGAAGCGCGGGTCGCGCGACAGCCGCGCGCGTGAACAGACTTGCCAGTTCAGGTTCATACCGAGACTCGAAGATCAGGATAGTCGATTTCACGGGGCGCTCTGGACGTTTTCGGACGGGGCCGCACAGCGAGGTCCGAAAACGTCCAACCCGCCGACAGCGAGGTCCGTAAACGTCCACTCTTCGCGGCGCAATAAACCTATCGTTGTCGAGACGGGCGGACCGCGCATGCGCCGAGCGTGCTCTGATGTGATCAGCGAACCGTCGCTTTCACCGGGCAGAGATCCGGGAACGACGACGGGTCGTGGCCGGCAGCGCGGTCCCTCCGATCAGGAAGAAACTACGAAGGAGGCACGATGAAATCTCGAATGTGGACCTGCACCACCGTAATGATCTCACTTGTTGCGCTCATGGTCGCTGTGCGGCTGGCCGCGCAAGACTCGGAAGCGCACACCCAGCAAGCAGCCTATTCTGTTGTCAGCCTCGCCACCCTGGGCGGGACATCCGGCATCGCCAACACCATCAACAACCGGAATTGGGCGATGGGCGCTGCAAACCTGGCTGGGAATCAGACCGTGAACGCCACGGTCTGGCTCGAAGGTCTGACGTTCGACCTCGGCACGCTTGGAGGTCCGAACAGCGGCATCGAGTGGCCCGTGAAGAATAATCGCGGCGTGATCGCCGGCATCGCCGAAACCGGCACCGCGAATCCATTGGGAGAGGCCTGGAGCTGCTCGGCCTTTTTCCCGACCGTTACCGGCGACATCTGTCTCGGGTTCAAATGGCAGAATGGCGTGATGACCGCGCTGCCGACGCTCGGGGGATATGACGGATACGCCGCAGGCGTCAACGACCGGGGCGAGATCGTGGGCTGGGCGGAGAATACAGTTCATGACTCGACCTGCGTGGCGCCCCAGGTTCTGCAGTTCGAGGCCGTCATCTGGGGATCGAACAACCAGGTCCAGGAACTGCCACCCTTCTCGGGCGACGTCGATGGTGCGGCGACCGCGATCAACGATCAGGGCCAGGTGGTCGGCATCTCGGGTGTGTGCGACGTTGCGGTGGGAGCTTTCAGCGCCGCCCACGCGCTGCTATGGCAAAACGGCGTGCCGACGAATCTGGGCAGCCTCGGCGGTGTCGCGTGGAATACGCCGGCCGCCATCAACGCTCTCGGTGAAGTGGTCGGTTTCTCCGACCTGCCGGGCGATCAGAACGGCGCGCCGAATTTCCACGCATTCCTCTGGACCGCGCAAACCGGTATGCAGGACCTTGGCACGCTGCAGGGAGACGTTTACAGCGAGGCTCTCGACATCAACGAGCAGGGCCAGGTAGTCGGGACGTCGTGCACGGCCAACTTCGCGAGCTGCCGCGCCTTCATCTGGCAGAACGGAGTGATGACGGACCTCAACACCCTCATCCCGCCAAACTCGCCCCTGTATCTGCTCGACGCCAACGGCATCAACAATCGCGGGGAGATCGCCGGACAAGCCTATGAGCAGAGCACCGGTGACACCCCGCCTTTCCGCGCGATCCCCACTCCGGGCGCAGGCGAGGCTCGCTTACCCCAAGCTCAGCGCGGGGCTCAAACACCAAGAGCCGCGATGCCCGAGAATGTCCGCCAGATGATTCTGCGGCGCCTGGGCCTCGACCGTTCTCCTGCCGCGCCGACGAGACCACAATAATCCGTGAGGGCTGGTGACTGCCCGGGTATTCAGGCGCCCGGGCAGCTCACGGCATGATCGCCCGCCTTCGCCGCAGGCGTAGCTGAGATCGGGTTTCCCTGCAAGCCTCCGCCTCACGCGGCGCCCTGGGGTCATCGCCTCAAATCCCAGATCTTGAATCGCCTTTTGAGCGCTGCTGAGGAGTCATTCTCGGTTGCGCGCGAACACCACCATCCCGTTCGCGGGGATCACGATGCTCGCCGAGGCATCGAAGCCGTGCAACGGACCTCCCGATGCCGAAACGCCTCCGCCATTGCCCGCGACCATCGGGTTCGGGAAGTTGTCGTAGAGGTCGCTGTTGAAGATTTCCGACCAGTGGCCGGAAAAAGGGAATCCAATGGCGTAGTTGTACCAGGTGGTTTCGGCCAGGGTTGCCACCACAATGACGTCCTGCCCGGTGCCTTCCACCCAGCGGTGAAACGCGATTACGCGGTTCTGGTCATGAACGTGAAACGGATTAACGTTGTCGCCGCGCAAGGCAGGCTGACTCCACCGCAGCCGGATGAGGTCCTGCATGAAACCGAGATAATTCCGCATCGTCGAGTCCGCGGCGCCGCCAAGACCGGACCAGTCGATCAGATTGGCCGCCACGGTGGGATCGTCGTTCCATTGCTGGTCTTCAAGAAACTCCTGCCCCATGAAAAGCTGGGGTATGCCTGGCGCGGTCAGCAGCAGGCCGGCGGCGAATCGTGAGCGGCTGCGCGCGTACCAGGAGCGGCTATTCGATCCGTCGGCCAGAGCCGGGATGCGCGGGTTTCGATCGAGGTACACGATGTCGTGGTTCTCGATGCAGGTGACGGCTTGCCAGCCATGCGCGAATCCCTGCGGATAAAGACTCCCGGCAATGCTGTCGAAATCCACCGCGGCGCTCTGGCCGTAGGATGCCTGCTGCACGCCGTTGCGCAGGGCGCTCCGCAAGCCGTCGTGCTGCACAACGTCAAAGCCCGCGCCGCCGCCTGCCGTAGGCGTTACGATCAGGGGCCACGGCTGCGGATAGTTCGGGAACTCGAAGGGCCAATACTCGGCATTCTGCAGCAGCCTCGGCTTCAGGTAGCGAAGGGTGTCCGTTAAATTGCAGCAGAAAGTCCAGCCGGAATCTTCATTCAGAGACAGAAGGGCGCTGATTTCGTCGTAACGGAAACCATCGACGTGAAACTCGTCGATGTAGTATTTCACGCTGTTGATGATGAACTGCCGAACGTCGTTGTTCCACAAAGCGAAGGAGAGACCGCCGGCGAACCCTTGATTGGTGAAGTACAGGCTTTGATTGTTGTCCCTATCGACGGCGCGGTCCCAGAAGTAGAGGCTCTGGTCGTCGCCCTCGAATCCGCCGGCGTGGTTGTAAACCACGTCGAAGGCCACCGCGATGCCGTACAGATGACACAAGTCCACCATCACCTTGAGCTGCGCGGGCCCGGAATTGATGTCGCCAATTCCCAACGGCGGAAAGCCCCGGTTGGCCAGCAGCGCGTTGATGGTGCTGAGGTATCCGGCCAAAGCGGCCTGATCGTACACGACGTAAGGGAAGTCCGGGGAGAAATAATCCGCGCCATTGTAGCCCATCGACGGCTGCGCTTCGATCTCATCGATCGGCAGCGGCTGAAGCACGTTAATGCCGAGCGCCAAAAGGTACTCGATCTTCCCAATCACGTCGAGGAAAGTCCCCGCTGACCCGGGCGTGCCGGGTGCGTAGGTCCCGACGTGCAACTGGTAGACGATCATGTTGGAAAAGTCGGGCGTCACAAAGGCGGAGTCGTGCCAAGGGTAGGCCGTGCCCGAGCGAATCAGACAACTACAGTTGGGAAAGGGAGCATCGGTGGCCATTTCTCTGGCGTAGGGATCCCGTTTGTACCCGCTTGATCCGGCGCCCACCACCCAAAAATGGTAAGGGTCTCCGTTCTGGGCATCGGGCATGAAGCCCGTCCAGTATCCGTTGCCGTTATTCGCCATCAGCAAATCGTCGCTCTGGGTTGTGTACGGCGTGCCAGCAAACGTGCCATTGACGTATACCGCCGTCGCGCGTGGCGCCCAGGCGCGAAACGTCGCTCCGCCGCCGGTAACGAGGTTCGCGCCCATGGGAGTTGCCGGCGTGATGTTGGCTTGTGAAATCATGGATTCCTCCAGGAAAGGGTGGAAGATTGGATTTTACACTCCGAGGACTCCGGAACGATGACAATTTAGTGACGATATTAGGATGACGCCGGAACCTCTTGCGCTGATCCGAACGGCGGGCGCATCCCGGTATGTCAAGGCGCCCTTCGGAACAAAGCTCGTATGCGAGATCACCTCGAAGGATATCGCGAGCTACCAACCGGCCGGCGAACGAGTCCAATCTTGCCCCGTAGGGCTGGCGCTCGAAGGCGCAAGCAAACCCGAAATTCAGGTGGGCGTGCACCAAGTGCAAAGTATGTTAAAATCAACCGCAGCCAACTGATTGATTCACAAGGGCAGGCCCGTAGCTCAGCCCGGTTAGAGCGCTACCTTGACACGGTAGAGGTCTGGGGTTCGAGTCCCCACGGGCCTACCAACTTTTTCCTCGGGCTTAGTGCGCGCAGCACAGGCGCCCGCCCTCGATCGGAGCGATTCCGGGCTAGGCTCTGCACGCAGTCCATCGGCACGATGGGGCTTGGCACCGGTCGCCAGAACACCGACCTTCAGAGTGCTAGAATCGCGTTGGGGTAGCACAGACGGTGAGCGACGGCAAACGATCGGTTTCGAGCATATGGCAAGGCCGAGCCGCGCTCGGTAATCACTCCGGCTTGATGCGATCAGCGCTCGCGAGATGGGCGCTCGCACCAGCCCTGGTTGGGTTGGCCAGTGGCATTGATCGTCTGCTGGGAGTGTATGACATCCGGCGGCCCACGCCTGAGATCCTGCTCGTGGCCATCGTGGTCACGGTGTGGTACGGCGGCGCCGGGCCGGGCCTGTTGGCAGCGACCTTGTCGATCTTGTCACTGGCCTATTTCTTCCTGCCCCCGTCCGATTCGTTCGCGATTCCCCGCCCCGATCTACTCTACTTCCTGAGCTTTGTTTTCTTCGCCTTGCTGACCGACTGGTTTAGTTCCGTGCGGCGGCGCACCGAACGGGCGCTGGCGCTGGCGCGTGACGAGTTGGAGATCAAAGTGGCTGAGCGCACTGCCGAATTGGAGGGCCGCAATCAGACCCTCCAGCTCGAAATTGCAGAGCGAAAGCGGGTGGCGGAAGACCTGCGGCGAAGCGAAGCTTATCTCGCTCAGGCGCAGCGCTTGAGCCACACGGGCAGTTGGGCTTGGAACACGTCTTCAGGGAAGGTCACACTCTCGGAGGAGGCTCTCCGGATTTACGGGTTAACCCCCACCGAAGCCCACTCCGCGCCGGACGCCCTGTTCCGCGAAGTTTCACTGGAGGATCGCACTCATCTTGAAAGTCGCGTCAATTCGGCCATCCGCGAGCGGAGGGATTTTGAGGCTGACTACCGGATCCTGTTGCCTGACGGGGGCGTGCGTTATCTCCATAGCGTTGGACGCGCTGTGACGAACGGGTCCGGCGATGTGGCCGAACTGATCGGCACCACGATGGACGTTACGGATCGGAGGCTCGCTGAACAGGGCCTTCAGGAGGCCAAGTCCCAACTCGCCCACGTGGCGCGCGTGCAGGCAATGGGCGAGCTGATGGCGTCCATCGCTCACGAGATCAATCAGCCCCTGGCGGCGGTAGTCACAAATGCCAATGCCTGCACTCGCCTGCTGGCGGGCAAGGCGCTCGATCTCGGCGAGCTGCAGGGGGCCGTGGGAGATATCGCGGAGGCCGGCACCCGGGCGGGCGAAGTGATTGCGCGGATTCGGGCCTTTGTGAGGAAGGCGCCTCCAGCGCCTATCCGGCTCGATCTCAATATGGTTGTTCAAGAGGTCCTGAACTTGACGAGAAGCGAACTGGAGAGGCACAAAGTCTCCGTGTCGTGCGAGCTCGAGTCCGGCCTTCCGGAGGTTCAAGGGGACCGCGTCGAGCTGCAACAGGTCGTCTTGAACCTGGTCATGAACAGCATCGAGGCGATGATGCCCGATACCGGCCGGCCCCGCCTGCTTGTGATCCGATCGCAAACCGACGAGAACGGCTCGGTGGAAATCACGCTGCGCGACTCCGGTGTCGGCCTGCCGGCCGAGACTGCCGACCATATCTTCGAAGCCTTCTTTACTACGAAGCCCGATGGCATGGGCCTGGGGCTGGCCATCAGCCGCTCGATTATCGAAGCGCATGGCGGACGGCTATGGGCGCTGCCGAGCGATGGGCGACCCGGGGCCGCTTTCCGCTTCACGCTGCCGCCTTGTGGCATGGAGTCGGTATGAGCGAGGCCGACCCCATCGTTTTTGTCGTCGAAGATGAAAGACTGGTGCGCGCGGCGCTCGAAAGGCTGGTCCGCGCGGCGGGCCTGGCTGTCCGGGCTTTTGCTTCAGCCCAGGACTTCCTGCGCATGGAACGTCCGGACGCGCCTGGCTGCCTGGTGCTGGACGTGCGCCTGCCAGGCATGAGTGGGATGGATCTGCAGCAGGAATTGATTCGCACCGGCGACGAGCTGCCCATCGTTTTTGTCACCGGCCACGGCGACATTCCCATGACGGTTCGGGCCGTGAAGTCGGGCGCGGTGGAATTCCTGACCAAGCCTTTTAGCGACCAGGTCTTGTTGAGGGCCATCGAGCAAGGCATCGAGAAACATCGCGCCGCCCGCGGCCGCCAACAAGAAGCCCTGGCGCTCCGGCGCCTTTATGATTCTCTGACTCCTCGCGAGCGGGAAGTCTTTTCCCTGGTCACCAGCGGCCTGCTCAACAAGCAGATCGCGGGCCAGCTCGGCACGAGCGAGAAGACCATCAAGGTCCATCGCGGCCAAGTCATGCACAAGATGCGGGCAATGTCGTTCGCTGATCTGGTTCGCATGGCAGAAAAGCTCGGAATCCGCTCTTCCCTCCCAAGTCCTGACTAGGACTAAAGTCCAATAGACCAAAGTCCAATAGACCCGAGGCTAGGAGACGCGCTAACCTCCATCTTGTTAGTCGGTCCCGTGCGCCGGCCATCCGCTCGCCTGGCGCTTGACAAGCGGGGTAGTCGCTGGCGGAGCTGCTACACAATGCGTTCACTCCGACGACAACATCTAGGCTACAAAACCAAAAGCGGGCAGCTGACCGCGTAACGACACCAGAGGATCACTATGGCAAGACTGCAAGCGCACCCGAGAACTGCGCGCCTGCGACCAGCGTCTGGCAGTACCTTGAGAAAGTTCAGCCTTAAACCGATAGTCGCGGTTGTCCTGACTCTAGCCGGGGGGGCGATGCTTCTGGGGCAGGGCGAGCCAGCCGCCAACGGACCTGTTTCAGCTGCCGTTCTGGCAGCCCATTCGCTGTTGGACGACGCAGCCGCATTCGCGATCAGGTTCAACGACATAAAGATTTCTGACTTCGATCCTAATACTGGCATCCTTCGCGTGCCCACCGTCGTTGGAACGGTGCCTGTACACCTGTCGCCAGCTACCATTCAGGCCATTCATAAGACCTTAGTTCCCGGCGCCGGTCCGGGGCTACTGCCGCGCATGTCGCCTTGGATCAAGCTGGCTGTCGCCGCCCCCCTTGCGGCACAAACACCAAGCTCGAATCCGAATACAAGTATGGCAATCGCTGCCGACATCGGAGACGATTTCGCCAACGGCTACATCGAGCTAGGGTCCATAAAGGCCAGCGACGTGACTCTGAGTAGCAAATTAGCCCAAATCTCGGTGAACGGTAGCAAGATCACAGTCCCCCTGTCAGACGCAACCACTACCGCCATCAGTGCGCTCGGCCAGGACCGGACGGACGGCCAGTACACTCTGTTTGGGGGGCCCACCGCGAGCGCGGCTCCGGTCCTTACGACTGCCGTGGCCCTAGCCGAACTGCAACGCCACGATATGCGGCATCAAAGCGCCGGCACAGGACCATGAAGTCCCCGCCCGCACAGCGCACGAACGACCATTGCCCGCTAGCTTGGTCTGCCCACACTGCCAGATTGCTTGAGTTGTTGTTGGCCGGATGACTTCCCGTGTTGAGGAGCCTGTGCCGGCAAGGAGTACCACCGTATGAAAAGCCCGATTCGACTGCTGACGATATGCGCCGCAGCCGCGGCCGCCGTCATGCTATTCTCGCCTGGAGTCGTGCGGGCACAAAGTACCCAATCGAACCAATCGAAAGAAAGCCAGAACCCCTCCGTGCAAGCCCAGCAGGAAGCTCCGGGACAGCAGCAGGAGAATCCGACCTCCAGCCCCGTGCCGCCGAACCCTGAGGCCGCTTTGCCCTACGAACCTCCGCCGGGCCCTCCACCGGTTTCCGTGCAGCCCCCAAACTACGATAATCAGTACGTCAATCAGGCGGACAACCAGCAACAGAATTCAGAAGTGAATCAGTTGCAGGACCAGGAGGAAGGTCAGAACCAGGGGGGCAGCGCCGGAGGACCCGCTCCAACGGGCGGCGCCACCCAGGGCGCGGCCGAAGGCCAGAACGACGTGGGACCGGACGGAATGCCCAATCCGCCGTCGGCGCCGCCGTGCCACCAGCAGAGCCAACGGCAGAATTGCGGTCAAGCAGGCGGGGCTCCGCCCTTATGATCTTGTGACGGACCGGCTGCCCAAGAGTCGCAGCTCGGGTAACGGGCTAAAGTCGTGTTGCAGAAATTACGCCCAAGCCCGGCGCCTTCCCTTCTCGAATTCGCGGTCGCCGCCTTGTGGTTGGCTTCATCTGCTATAACTGCCATCCTATATCACGCTGGAGAGCCCTACCCGACTTGTCAAGCGGCTCGAACCGAAAAGAGGCGAGCGATGCCGGATAGTGTAACCGTAAGACTGCATCGGTCTAAAAGGAAAAAGGTTGCCGATCTTGGCGACCTCAGGCTATGGACGGATTGGCAGTTGGTTGGCGGCTCCCTGGTTGCCAAACTCGAACTCGAAAGGCGTATCCCCGGAGCCAAAGGCCGTTCCAAGTGGGCGACGGCTTGGTGCGGATTCGTGGACATTCAGCCGCAGAGCATCACAGTCACCAATCAGCGCTGAGCACATCCTCCTCCCTCCAACACAACAATCAGCTCGTTAGCTCATTACCGCAGCTCGCGCCTGGTGGACACCGGCGCGAGTGGTGACCGAGGCTTCGCCCCAAGGGCCGGCGGTAGCTCCCCCAATCAATTCCAACCCACGACCCACACGGCCTGATGTCTTGTACCACTTCCGCGAGCTTTGGCAGTCCCTTCAGTCTTGAAAGTTGTTGAAACACCGATTCATGCTAAATTGACACGGGTAGACGTCTGGGGTTCGAGCCCCAAGGGCCTGCCCTATTCTGGTTGGAGTTCAGGCGGGCAGCGTAGATTCGCGCAGGGAGGAAGCCGCACCGGGACGAATTGCGTGCGCAGAAGGAAGGCCTAAATTCCGGCCTGGAGCCCAAGGGCTCATGCTACCATTTTCCTCGGGTGAATTGGTCAGCCCTGAGCAACCGGCGCGGTGCACGGCGGGTGCCGGGTTCTTTATGTAAAGGTGGCAAGACGAACAGGCGTGCCGATGGGAACCGCCTTTGCAAAATGATGGCTCTTTAGAGGAGGAAATCAAAAATGCGCAGCATCCGCTTGGGTGGTTTGGTGTTGTTGGGACTCGCGCTATGCGCGCCGGTGACGCTGTTGGCGCCCGCCACATCTTTCGCACAGATTGGCATAGGAGTGTCGATTACGGTCGCGCCACCGATGCTGCCCGTATACGAGCAGCCTCTGATTCCCGGTCCCGGTTATATCTGGACGCCGGGTTACTGGGCGTGGAGCCCCGATTACGGTGACTACTACTGGGTGCCCGGCACCTGGGTGCTGGCGCCGCAGGTTGGATTCCTGTGGACTCCGGGTTACTGGGGTTGGGGCGGCGCCGCGTTCCTTTGGCACGCCGGGTACTGGGGTCCGCATATCGGATTCTACGGGGGCGTCAACTACGGGTTCGGCTATGGCGGCGTCGGCTATGCAGGCGGATACTGGAACAACGGGGCTTTCTTCTACAACCGCTCGGTGAACAACGTCACCAACGTGACCAACATCACCAACGTCTACAACAAGACCGTCATTAACAACGTCACGGTCAACAACGTAAGCTACAACGGCGGTCAGGGTGGAACGACGGTTCAGCCGACCGCTGCGGAACAGGCCGCGGCCAACGAGAGGCATATCCCGCCAACCAGCGAACAAGCGCAGCAGGAGCACGTCGCCAGCACGAATCGCTTGCTACGGGCGTCGGCGAACCATGGCAAGCCACCGATCGCCGCCACGGCCAAGCCGGGGGCGTTCAGCGGCAGCGGAGTGGTGGCGGCCAAAGCGGCGGCACCCTACCGCGCCGCAGCCGCGCCGGCAAGAGGCGCCACAGCCCGGGGTCCAAATCCGGGCGGCGGTGGAACCCGTCCACTTATGACTGCGCATCCGGCAACTTCACAGCCGAGGACCGCGGCGCCGGCAACTGCGTCGAGGAACGCGTCGCGCCCGGCAACTGCGCAGCCGAGGACAGCATCGCGGCCGGCAACTCCACAGCCGAGGACGGCGTCGCGGCCGGCAACAGCACAGCCGAGGACAGCGTCGCGGCCGGCAACCTCACAGCCGAAGAGCGCGCCGCGGCCGGCACCTGCACACGCGAAGAGCGCGCCGCGGCCAGCCCCGAGCGAAAAGCCTCAGGAAGAACGTAAACCGCCCCGCTAGGTGCGTCTGAGGACGTTGGCGTGGCCCGCGACGGAAATGCTCCGCCTGGCGCCCGGAATGTCGGCTGAATGGAGGGATGCTTGTCAACCGCCGTCGAGATCGTTCGACTCCCGATCGCTGAATCTGTGCGCGGCGTTCCATCTCCCGCGCAGCGCAACGTCGCGGTGGACGTGTATCGCGGCTTCGTGATGCTGCTGATGATGGCTGAAGTGCTGCAGCTCTCTCACGTCTCCGCGGCTTTTCCCACCAGCTGGTTCTGGAGGATTCTCGCTTACAACCAGACTCACGTGGAGTGGGCAGGCTGCTCGTTGCACGACACCATCCAGCCGGGATTCTCATTCCTGGTGGGCGTCGCCCTGCCCTATTCGATCGCGAGCCGCCTTGCGAAGGGCGGGAGCTTCGGCAAGCTGTTTGTCCATGCGCTCTGGCGATCGCTGGTGTTGATCCTGCTCGGCGTTTTCCTGCGCTCGATGGACCACACGCAGACTTATTTCACCTTTGAAGACACGCTGTCGCAAATCGGCCTCGGTTACCCCTTCCTGTTTCTGCTCGGCTTCCGTCCCCCGCGCTGGGCCTGGTGGGCGCTCGGCGCGCTCCTTGGGGGCTACTGGCTGGCGTGGGCGCTTTACCCGGTTGCCGGCCCGGGCTTCGATTGGGGCTCAGTCGGGGTCACCGCGGCCTGGCATGCCCAGCACAATTACACCGGCTTTCTGGCGCATTGGAACAAGAATTACAACCTCGGCAATGCCTTCGACCAGTGGTTCCTCAACCTGTTTCCGCGTGAGCATCCCTTTGTTTATAACGACGGCGGCTATCTGACGCTCAGCTTTATCCCCACGCTCGGCACCATGATTCTCGGCCTCGTGGCCGGACGCTGGCTGCGCGAGGGTGCTCCCGAGATTCCGATGAAGCGCCTGCTGGCGGCGGGGGCGATCGGCGTGGCAGCCGGACTACTGCTGCACTTCACCCACATCTGCCCCGTGGTGAAGCGGATCTGGACGCCGGCCTGGACGCTGTTCAGCGGCGGGCTGTGCTTTCTCTTCCTGGCGCTGTTCTGCTGGATCGTCGAAGTGAAGCGCCATCGCAAATGGGCGTTCCCACTGGTGGTGATCGGCATGAACTCGATCGCGGCTTACTGCATCGCGCATTTCCTTGAGGAATTCATCCGTAGCTCCTTCCGAATCAACCTGGGCGCAAATTTCTTCGCCTTCCTTGGCAACGGCCTCCAGCCCCTGATGCAGGGCGCGGCCATACTGCTGTGCTACTGGCTGATCCTGTTGTGGATGTACCGGAGGAAGGTGTTCCTCAAGGTTTAGCCACGCGCCGGAAGCCGGCCGCATCGTGTCCGATGTTGTTTGGGATCTCGGGCCCATCATCCCCGCGCAGGCGGGAAATCCGGTTTTTGGACATTGCGTTTCCAAGCCCTTGAGGAGTCGGCTCCCTTTTCGCAGAGATGACGGCCCTTTGAAAGGGATCCCACGCGGCAAATGACACCAGTGCCTGCCGCGCCAACTTCTGGCGTCCGCGGCCTGCGCATGGTAACATTTGGCAGATGTTCGCTGCTTCGGCGGTTTCCGGTGCGTGACAACCCGCGTCCAGAGCGGGGCATCCGAACAAGTCTGCACCGGAAGCAGAGCGGGCGCTGAAGGGGCTTTCTAACGTGCGGTTCCGCAAAGCCTGAACCACGGCGGAGCCGTGCCAACCGGTCAGCTTTAGACGATGTGAGACGGGCACGCTCAGCCGACGGTGGAACGAGGGCGAGCCCGAGGGGAAAAGGTTGCGCGTGACGGCTGGTGCCCTAAACAGAGGGTCCACAAGGAATCGAGGGGCATGGCTGGCGATGGCCGCGGCTGTGATCATTTGCCCTTGGGCCCATGCCGGCCAGCGGGGCGCGCCGGCGACTTTCCCGTCCTCCTTAGCAGCCTTGTCCATGGCTCTGCCGGGGGCCTCGACGCCGACCTTCGAGGGTGTTCCGGATTCCGCGGCCGCTGTGCAAGACTCCGCCAGTGGTGGTAACCAAACGCCGTCTTCCCAGTCGTCCAGTGCTCCGGCCCCAGAGCAGTCTTCTCAACCGGCTTCTCCCCCGCAATCATCCGGTCAGAATCCTCCGCCAGATCAGCAGCCCGGACAGCAAACCGGGCAGCAGCCTGCGCAACAGCAGCCTGCGCAGCAGCCGCCCGGCCAGAATCCTCCGCCGACTCAGCAGTCCGGACAGCAGCCTGCGCAGCAGCCGTCTGGCCAGAATCCTCCGCCACCTCAGCAGTCCGGTCAGCAGCCTGCGCAACAGCCGGCCGGCCAGAATCCCCCGGCAGCGCAGCAGCCGTCCGGCGGTCTTCAGTTGGAGGCGCCGCCGGTCGCTCCGGCACCGCCCAAACCGCCGGCGCGGCAGGGCGCCGCGCAGCCTGCCGCTCCAGGTCAGCAGACTGGCGCCGCGCCGGCGCCGCCCCAAACGATCCAGAGCATCATCTTTCGCGGCAACCGGCGCATTCCGTCATCGACTTTGCGTGCCCGTATTTTCTCGCACGACGGCGACCCTTACGACGAAAACGCGCTGGAGCGCGATTACATGGCGCTGTGGAATACCGGCTTCTTCGATGACATTAGATTGGAAGTGACCCCGGGCGCGAAAGGGCAGGTGGTGACTTTCTTCGTCCGGGAGAAGAAGTTGATCCGCTCGATTGAGTACAAGGGTCTGAGCACGATCACGACCTCCGACGTGCTGGACCGCTTTCGCGAGGAGAAGCTCGGGCTTACCATGGAAGCGCAGTATGACCCCGTCGTGGTCCGCCACGCCGAGGTCATTCTGCAGCAGATGCTGGCCGAGCACGGACGCCAGTTCGCCACGGTCCGTCATCGCACCCGGAACATTCCTCCGAATTCAGTCGCGCTGGTCTTTGTGGTCGTCGAGGGCCCAAAGGTCAAGGTCGGCGAGATCAAGTTCCAGGGCAACAAGGTCTTTTCGAACGACCGCCTGATCCGCGCCATGAAGTATTCCAAACCCTGGGGCGCGCCGCCCTGGTTCTACTGGTTCCACAAGACGTACGACAAGGAAAAGATCCAGGCCGACCTCGAACAGGTGCGCGAGCTTTACCAGGAGCACGGCTATTTCTACGCGCTGCCGTCCTTTGAGTTCAAGACGACTACCATCGACACCCAGCCCTCTCCGTTACTGTTTTTCCTCGGACGCGGGCATGGCAAGCGCGTGGACGTGACCATCCCCATCGAAGAAGGGGACCAGTACCGCCTGGGGCACTTCACGATCCGGGGCGACAAGCTCTTTAAGCAAGCCGCGCTGCTCCGTTCATTTCCCATCAAGCAGGGCGACGTCTTCAACCTCACCCGGGTTCGTAAGAGCCTGGAGGATTACAAGAAACTCTACGGTGAGTTCGGCTACATCAACTTTGTGGCCGACCCGGACATCGAGCCGGACCGCAAGCGGCACGTCATCAATCTGGCACTGGACTTTAATGAGGGCGATCAATACTTCGTCCACCGCATCGAGTTTTCCGGCAACAACAAGACGCGCGACAAGGTCATCCGCCGGGAGCTGCTGGTGAATGAAGGGGACCTGTTTAACACGGTCTTCTGGGATTTAAGCCTTCTGCGGGTGAACCAGCTCGGCTACTTCGATCCCATCAAAAATACAGACCAGGAGAAGGGCTACGACATCACCCAGAACAACCAGGACCACACGGTGGACATCCTGCTCAAGCTGAGAGAGAGAGGGAAAAACTCGATCGGCTTCTCGGGCGGCGTGAGTGGCATCGCGGGCACCTTCATCGGGGTCAACTACGCCACTAACAATCTCTTTGGCCTGGGCGAGACATTCAGCATCCAAGCACAGGTGGGCACGTATCAGAAGACGTATTCGGTCGGGTTCACCAAGCCCTACCTGTTTGACCGCCCCATCACGGCCGGATTCACCGTTTTCGAGACCTTTTACCATTTCGACCAGTTGCGGCAGTTGGCCGTCCTGAACAACGTGAACCCGAACTCGATCGAGCAGAACCCCTTCACCGCGGCGCTGTATCAGAACTTCGAACAGAACTCCAAGGGATTCACGGTTTTCGCCACCAAGCCCATCCGCCGTGGATTCTCGCGCGTGGGCCTAACCTACAGCTTTTCCGACAGCAGCATCACGACGTTCAGCGCGGCCTCGCAACAGTTCTATAGCTCCATAGCCTTCGGGCAGTTCAACGGGCCGAACCAGCTCAGCGGTATCAAGACCAGCCAGGTGACGCCCACCTTCACGTACAACCGGCTGAACGGCGCCCTCGATCCGACCGCCGGCAAGTACATCGCAGCCTCCATGCAGTTCGCCGGCGGACCCCTGGGCGGCAATGTGAACACCATTCGCCCGATCTTCGAGGGTAAGTACTACCACCCGGTGCGCCACGGCAAGAACGTCCTGGCGTTTCACGCCATTGCCTCCACCATTTCCGGCTACGACGGCAAAGTGCCGCCTCCGTTTTCGAGGTTTTACATGGGTGGCGATATGGACATCCGCGGATTTAGTCCATACACCATCAGCCCGACCGGGTTCTTCCCGACCATCGGCCAGGTGTGCAATCGGGACGCGAAGGGCAACCCGATTCAGTCTATTGGATCGACGGGTGTCCCTACCGGATCGTGCGGCTCTTTTACCCAGTTCCCCTATTACACTCTCGAGTTTCCCGGCGGTGACACCGAAGCGCTGCTGAACTTCGAGTACCGCATCCCGATTATCCCGCAGCACTTTACGATCGCTTACTTCATCGACACGGGCAGCAGTTTCATCCTCCGTCCGGGCCAGTTGCAGTACACGTCCACGGCGCTCAGCACCATCGAGCAGGATTACCCCTATTTCTTCGGGGGTAACCCTCCCAAGAACCTTCACCCGCTTGGCGTCGACAACATCCGGCCCCGGAGCTCAACCGGCATCGAGTTCCAGGTCATCATGCCCGTGCTCAACGCGCCTTTCCGCGTGTATTACGCTTATAATTGGTTGCGCCTGAACGAAGTGCAGGTAACGCCGCCGCAGGCTCTGCCGCCGCAGTCGATGTTCCCCAATCAGGCGACGTACAGCGCTGTCTATCAGTTCTTCGCGCCTATTCCGTTGCGCGAACAGAAGGGTCTTTTCGGATTCACCGTGGCCCGGCAGTTCTAATGGGGCGGCTCAAGATTAGGTCCGCGCCGCGGTTGAGTTGGGTTAAAATGGAGTCTTCCGACGAATCTCACTAAATTGAGGGAGTTTGAATGAGAAAACGAGTTTTTAGTGGAACCATTCTCGCCATCGCCTTGGCGGCGGTAATGTGCGCGGCCCAGGACCCGGCCCCGAGTTCGGAGAAGGTGGCCGTGATCAACATCCAGCAGGCTATCGCCCAGACCGGGGAGGGCAAGCAGGCCCTGGACGCGCTCAGCAAGAAGTACGAGCCCAAGCGGCAGGGACTGCAGCGTCAGCAAGACGAAATCAACGCCCTGCAGGACCAGATCCAGAAGCAGGCGTCGACGCTCAGTGACGAAGAGCGTGCCCGCATGCAGCGTGACCTGGACCAGAAACAGCGTCTGTTCAAACGGGAGCAGGACGATGACCAGGCCGACTGGCAGGCCGACAACCAGGACGCCGTACAGCGCATCGGCCAGAAGATGGTCAAGGTGATCAACGACTATGCGCTGAAGCAGGCATACGCGCTGGTGCTCGACGACTCCCAGTTGCCCGTCTATTACGTGGCCAAGGGGGTGGATATCACGGACCCGATCGTGAAGCTTTACGATCAGGCCAATCCGGCCCCTGCGTCAGCCGCGTCCTCGGCCCCAGCGGCCAAGCCCCCGGCCACCAAGCCAAAACCGTAGCGCTTCTCCGCCGTCCGCCGGACTTTAGAATGTCGTGCAGCCGCCCCGTGTGGTTCCTCCGGGGCGGCTTGATCTTTTCGGGGCCAGGGGATCGCGTCGTGTGGTCCGCCACCAGCGCTCGGTGTCCGCCACGGCACTCGATCCCTCGACGCCGGGGGCGTGCCACGAGTTCCGGTAAGGCTCGCCTCAGAGCGGTATGTTGCCGTGCTTCTTGGGGGGATTCGAGTCGCTCTTGTTGGCGAGCATCCTTAACGCGGAAATCAACTTGGGCCGCGTGTCGCGCGGACGGATGACTTCATCAACGTACCCGCGCTCCGCCGCGACGTAAGGATTGGCGAAGCGCTCCCGGAATTCCTCGACCTTCTCGCGGCGCAACTGTTCGGCGTCCTCGGCCTTTTCCAACTCGCGTTTATACACAATATTCACGGCGCCCTCGGGGCCCATGACCGCAATCTCGGCCGTGGCATAGGCGTAGTTGACGTCCGTACGAATGTGTTTCGATGACATCACGCAGTAGGCGCCGCCGTAAGCCTTGCGCGTGATCACCGTAATCTTGGGCACGGTGGCCTCGGCGAAGGCGAACAGCAGCTTGGCCCCATGGCGGATAATGCCGCCGAACTCCTGCTGGGTGCCGGGCAGGAATCCGGGCACGTCCTCAAATGTGACCAGCGGTATGTTAAAGGCGTCGCAGAAACGCACGAATCGCGCGCCCTTTACGGACGCATTGATGTCGAGGCAGCCGGCCAGAACGGCCGGCTGATTGGCCACGATTCCGACGCTCGAGCCCGCCAGGCGCGCAAAACCCACCACCAGATTCGGGGCGTAGTGTTCGTGGACCTCGAGAAAGTAGCCGCCATCCACCACGCGCCGGATCACTTCCTTGATGTCGTAAGGCTGATCGCTCTCCGCCGGCACCAGGTGGTCGAGTTCCTCGTCACAACGGTCCACCGGATCGGCGGATTCCAGGTGCGGCGGATCCTCGCGATTGTTCTGCGGCATGAACGAGAGCAGTTCGCGGACCAGCGCCAGGGAATCGGGGTCGTCCCGGGCGATGAAATGCGCCACGCCGCTCACGGCGTTGTGCGTCATGGGGCCGCCGAGCTGTTCCTTGCTGACGTCCTCGTGCATCACGGTCCTGATGACGTCTGGTCCGGTCACGAACATGTAGCTGGAGCCCTCAACCATCACGATGAAGTCCGTGATCGCGGGCGAATAGACCGCTCCGCCGGCGCAGGGCCCGAGAATGGCGGAGATCTGCGGCACTACACCCGAGGCCAGCGTGTTGCGGAGAAAAATGTCGGCATAGCCGGCGAGCGAATCCACACCTTCCTGGATCCGGGCTCCGCCCGAGTCATTCAAGCCTACAATCGGCGCGCCGACTTTGAGAGCCAGGTCCATAATCTTGCAAATTTTGGCGGCGTTCGCGCGGCTGAGCGATCCGCCGAAGACGGTAAAGTCCTGGGCGAACGCGTAGGCCAGGCGGCCGTTGATCTGCCCGTACCCGGTCACTACGCCGTCGCCCGGGACGCTCTGCTGCTGCATACCGAAATTGTGGCAATCGTGCTCAACGAGCTTGTCGATCTCGTTAAAGGTGGCTTCGTCGAACAGCAATTCCAGACGCTCGCGCGCCGACAGTTTGCCCTCGGCATGGGCGCGCGCCCGCCTTTCGGGCCCGCCGCCTTCTTCGGCGCGCTCCCGGCGCCGGCGCAGTTCTTCGAGCTTTTCTTCCAGCTTTTTGGACATGGGACTCACAACCGGGGACGCAGCCGCCCCATCGGCCGGCCGTCAGACGCCGTTCCACTCCTCGCAGGCAATAATCGAATTGGTTGGCGCTTTGGGGTCGTACTTGACCGATGCCAACTCGCTCGACAACCAGTGGCCGGGCTCGACAGCGCCGGGCAGCGCCGAGACGTCCTGCGAGACCTCGTAGGTCACGCCAGCGACCTGGTACTTGTAGACCACAAGCAGACGCCGGCGGTTGCCCTGGGCTGGGGCTGTGGGTTCGGGCCCAACCAGGTCGATGATCTCGGCTGCGGTGATGCGCCCGCGCCGATGGACGTCCAAGCGCCGCAAGCGCTCGATCTCGTCGGGGTCCTTTCCGCGCCACCGCCGCACTGCACGCCAGAGCCAGGCTGCAAGCGCGACGAGCAGCACAGCGGCCGCCGGCACCAGGATTTTGCCGTAAGAACTCATTCCCCCGCGAATGCCGCCGCGGCGTCGCAGGCTACGCGCGCCTCGTCAAGGGCCAAAGCTAAGATGAATCGTCTCGTTCGTGAGCCGGTCTTTCACGTCCACGCCCTCCGGACCTACCGAAACCACCCGGAAGCGATCCAGGAACTCCTCGCCCTCGTTCACCACGAAAAGCGCATTCCCGTCACTCAGAACGATCTGGGCGGACCCGTCCCCGGCCTGGGCATAGCCGAGCGCCTTGAGAACCACAGGCGCCGCCGGAACTGTCGGGGGCGGCTCAGGAGCGGCCGCAGCGGGCGGCATCGACGGCGGAGACGCCGCGTCAGGGTTGAGCGCGTCCGGCAGAAGCCGAGCGGCGCCGGCCGGAGGCTCGCGCAAGCCGGCCCGATGCGGCAACCCGACCGCGCCCGGATCAGGCCACTCCGCGAGCGCCAGCGTGCGGAGGGATTCGTCGCCGGGCAGTTGAGGCAGTCTCTTCTCAAGATCCCGGCCAATCAACAAGCCGGCCGCTGCGAGTGAAGCCGCCGACGCCGCAGGCAACCGTCGAATCGAACGCCGCCCTGAAGGCGCGAGGCTCGCTTGCGCCGCCAAGCTTACTTGCCCCGGGAAGCGCGCTTGCCCCGCGGATCTCGCTTGCGCAAGGCTGCGGCGAGGAACCGCGACAGATTGCGCCATGGCAGGTTTACGGGCGGCCGGCAGCGCCGGGACCTGAGGCCGCAGCTTCGCAGTCGTGCCGGCTTTCGAAGCCCTGGGACGCGCGCTGGATGCCGCCACCACGGGCGCAGCAACGGGTTTCGCCAGGTTCGGCGCAGGCGCGCCGAACGCCTCACGCTCGTCTTCGATGACTGTCCGCGGATCGAGCGCGGGCTGAACCCGCATCAGGCGGCGCAGCCCCGCGAGGCTTTGCCCGGTCACCACGCGCGCGCCGCGCGCGCCGGCCTCCAGTTGCGGTGCGGCCGTGACAAGCAGCCTTGCGGCCGGTCCGGTCGCAAGCAGCCAGCCGATGACCGCCAGCATGACGAGCCGCTCCGCGCGTGAACGTCGGTCACGCCGCTCCAGCTTGTCAAGACGATCGAGAATCGCCTCGTACTCCGGGCTCATTACACCCTCCGATCAGCCACGCTCGCACAACTCCTCTTGGGCGCGTCCACGTGCCTGAGTACTTGACTATACAACGGGTGAGCCGGGCGCGAAAGCCCCATGCGGAATGGTTCGCGGGAAGAACAGGACTACAAGCCCTGTCCTTCCCGCGTCGAAATACTGCGCCAGGCAATTGGAGGTAGGCTAGAGCGAACGCAGAAAGTCAACGAGGTCCTGCTGGTTCTGAGCCGACAGGTTGTTGAAATTCTGAATGACGGCGTTGGCTTCCGAATTCGGGTACGAGGAGTTGCCGCTGCAACTGGTAATGATGTTCGAGTGGTCCTCTATCGCCTGCACGATGTTGTTGGTTCTGGCGTCATGCATGAACCAGATGCGCTGTCCCACGTTCCACAGCGGCGGCGTGCGCCACATATCGCCCTGGGCGAGGCCTTGCGCGATATTGTCCGCAAGACAGGGTCCCATATGGTGGAGGAGCAGATCCGAATAGAGATTCAGCAGAATATGTCCCTGCGAAGGTATGGACGCCGCAGGCGTGCGGTACGACGTGGTGTGGCAGAGCACGCACCCCGCCTTGTTGAACTGGGCCTGCCCGTTCGTGCAACTGCCCCCGCTCGGACAGTACTGGCCCTCGGTAGGCTGCGCCAGAAAGCGCATGAAGATGGCATCGCGCTCGGCGTCGGCCAGAAAGTTCCACGGCGTGTTCGACGTATTGTAGAGACTATAGTTGGTCGGATCTTCCGGTATGGGGTTCAAGTCGCAGCCCGCCGTCTGATCGATCTCCGTCGGGAACATTTCGTTGGTGATGCCCTCTTCCACGTTTTCTTCCGCGCCAATGGCGGGTAAAATCGCGCGCCATTGCGCCTTCCAACCGAGCCGGCTGACCGAACCGTCGTCCGCGATGTTCGCGAGGCCGCTGATTCCGAGCGAGGTCTTCAGTTGGAGGTTGGAATTCAGGTTATTCAGAATATCTTTATTCTGGATAATGTCGATGTAGCCGTCGCCGAAGGTCGGCAGCGGCTGGCGGAAGACCAGGTTGTTCTGCTGCGCGGCCTGGGTGAAATTCGGCTGCTGGATGCCGCAGGAACCGCCGTCGCTGCGCCCCGTGATCACGAAGAGTTGCTGGACCAAACCGTTCGGTGTGGTCAGGTCTGCTTCATAAGGGAAACGCGCGACCAGGGTCGGTCCGCTCGTGGTTTCGAAGAACGGCATTGAGTTCTGAGCGCCGTTCAACTGGTAGACCTGAAAGAGCGGATTTTGTGTAGGGCTTGATCCTCCCATTGCAGGCTGGGCGTGGCAACTGGTGCAGGAGTTCGAGTTAAACCGGGGACCCAATCCGTTCCCCGTGATCGGTCCGCCGGTCACAACCGCGGTCGTCTGGAACTGCTGTGCAGCCGCGGGCTCCGACTGCACTTCCTGGGTGGTAAGGCCGGCTTGAAACCCACCGGCGCCGTTCGCGCAACCGGTAGTACACCAGCCGATGCCGCGGACCCCCGGGTCGCTGGCCGTGCTCTGCGCCCAGAGCACCGCACTCACTCCCAGCGCCAGAAGCGCTACCGAGGCCATGACGAGACTTCGTGCCAGCCTCGAAGGGCGCCTGCCAGCCCGCTCTTTACGTCCATTCCTACGCTCTACCATGGGATTCCCCCGTTTTTCTATGACGCCGCGCCCAAGTCCCCGGGGGGCATGGGCGCCAAGATGTCCGGTCTCCGTCTCACAATGAGCGAAGGAAGTTGATTAAGTCCTGCTGCGCGCTGCCATCGACCCCTTGCACATTAGCCAGGTTGTTGAAGTTCACCACGACTGCGTTCGCCTCCGAGGGTCCGTACTGGAAACTGGCCGCGCAGGAATGATCTAACACCGCTTGCACGATGTCTTTCGTTCTGCCGTCGTGCATGAAGAAATATCGTTGGCCGACGCCCCAAAGGGGCATGGTGCGAAACTCGTCCCCAGTGGCCTGCCCCTGAGTGATGTTATCCGCGTCGCATATACCCATGTGGTGCACGAGAAGGTCCGAATACAAGTTGACCGGCTGGTTGCTCAACGCGGCGATGGATGACGGCGGAGTTGTGAAAGTAGGGTTGTGGCAAAGCTGGCACCCAATGGTGTTGAAGTCTATCTGTCCACTGTTGCAACTTTGGCTGTTCGGGCCCGGACAGCTCCCCGGAGTCGGCCCGGCGAGAAGGCGACCATAGATGCCGAATCGTTCCGGGTCGCCCGGCATCAGAAAGCCGGAGGCGGGCAGGACCGCCCAGTCCGTGCGATCGTCGGGAACGCCGTGGGTTCCGTTTCCGTTCGGCGGCCCCAAGGGAAATGGGGGCGTGCAGCCGGGTGTTTCGTCCGTCTTGTTGGGGAAGAACTCGTTGTCGATCCCCTCCTCAACGTTGTAGGCCTCACCCGCAAAGAGAATCAAGGAGCGCTTCTGCGCCTTCCAGCCGAACCGGTTCACGCTGCCATCGTCCGCGTTGATATTGGGATTACCGGAAATGCCAAGGGCCATCTTCTGGGTGAGGTTGGAGTTCTCGTTGGCGATGATGTCGCTATCGTTGATGATCTCAAGGAGGCCTCCGCCGAAGAAAGGCGTGGTCTGACGGAAGATGAGGTTGTTTTCCGCGGCCAGCTCGTTGAAGTCCGGCTGCTGGATGTCGCACGTTCCCGCATCCGTACGGCCCGTGATCGTGAAGAGTTGCTGCACGTGGCCGTTCGGGGTAACGAGGTCCGATTGATAGGGGGCGCGGGCCACGAGCGTAGGCCCGCTGGATGTCTCAAAGAACGGCATCGCGTTCTGGTCGCCCATCAATTGGTAGACTTTGAACAAAGGATTGCTGGGCAGGCTCGAGCCTCCGGAGGCGGGCTGAGCGTGACAGCCGTTGCACGCGTTCGAGTCAAATCGCCCGCCGAGTCCGACCCTCTTCGTCGACGTTCCGCCCGCCACGTTATTGACTTCGTTAAAGAAATTCAGGGATGGCGTCTCGACCGCTTGCTGGTCGGTGGTCAAGCCGGAAACGAACTGGCCCGCGCCGGCCGGGCCGCCGCGGGGCCCTGGGTCTTGGGCCATCTGGGCCCGCGCCGTTCCTTGGGCGAAACACAGCAGTATGAAGGCCGGGAAAATCGCCGAGGCAGCTTTCAAGGCATTCTTGTACGCAATCCCGCTTCGCAGGCACCGCAACATGATGACCCCCTCTGTCGGCGGACGCTTTGACATACGAACCCCCGTATCCGTTCCCGACAGCGCTGTGAAACAATACTCGAAGGCGCCGCCGGTGTCAAGACCAAACCCGATATCAACTTGGGTCTTAACACTGTGAATAATCAACCAGGCCCGCGGATTATGCGGGTGCCGGACGAAGATGGTGCCCCCTGGATACCCAGGCAGCCGACTCACGCTCCGGCGCACCGACTACTGCGGGGGCGCCAGGAACCAAGGCGCGGCGACATCGCCCGTCTTGAACCAATTCAGCAAATATTGCGCGATTTTTTCGTGCCCCCACGGGCCGGCAGGGTGCAAGCCGTCGGACTTGAGGTCCTGGCAGCTCCAGGTGATGCCGTCGCTGCGCGGAATCAGACCGTTGGCCCAGTAGTAGAAGCTCCAACCCATCCACGGCGCCTCCACCGGTCCATTGGCGGAATTGTAGTTCAGGTTGGGGTCGCCGTTGATCTGGTCCTGGATCGCCCATTTCGCCCCGAACGCGCTTTCGTAACCCTGGGGCTCGGGAAGAGTGGAGGTGATGCCCTGCGAGTATCCGGTGTAGTTGATACTCGAGAATAGCATCAGCTTGATGTTGGGGAACTTTGTCAGCAGCAAATTGGCAATGTTTTCATAGTTGCCCTGCAGCGTCTGCGCGTCCGTCGGGAAAGTGGCCCCTTGTCCTGTCAAGGAGTTCACATCGCTCACCCAGGCCGCCACCACCTGCTTCGAGTTGAGATAAGGATTCATGATTCCCTGTTGGAAGCCGGTGTAGGGTATCGAGTAGCTGATCAGTTGTGTCCAGAAGTCGGAGCCGGGCAACGCCCAATAGCTGGCCGTGGCACCGCCCTCGGCGCCATCGACGATCACCAGATTGGGATTCTTTTCGCGGTCGGCATTCGCCTCCGTTATGAATTGCAGGAAGGGCTGCTGGCTCGCGGACTCCCCGATCGAAATCAGGATCTCGCAAGCGGGGTCAGCGCCTGAGCACGTCCCGCCCGGCACCTGCTGTCCGCTACTGTTGAGCGGCTCGATGCTTTGAGCTATGGCCACACCGTCCGAGTCGTGGGGGTCGGGGTCGGTATTCAATCCGTTCGGGTACAGCCCGCCCTCGTAGCCCTGGTAGGTGCCCGTGCCGAGGTCCATCAGATCCACGATCGGCGTGGAAGTGTTGGGCACGTTGACGCTCGTAATCGCGCAGTTGGCGCCCGTCGGCGCCTCCAGAGTCAGCGTTATAGCTTCCGTCGCTGACAATCGCTTGGGCTGGCTTGAGTCCTGCGCCTGGACGGTGAAACTGTAGGTGCCCGTGGCAGCGGTGGAACTGATGGTCCCCGTGATCGCGCCCGTCTTGGCCATGGTCAGACCCGTCGGCATATTGCCCGAAAGCACACGGTACTGGTAGGGCGGCGTACCCCCGGTCGCCGCCACGTTCGCCTGATACACGAAACCCTGGGTGCCATAAGGCAGCGCAGGATAATTGGTGAGCGCGAACTGGGTCGGCGCGGCGCCGGTACCGGTCAGGTCCACGGCGTCGCAAGGCAGGTTGTTGTAACAGAAGGTCAGGATACCGTCAGTGAGCCCTGTCACGAGAGGCGAGAAGGTGACCTCATAGGTCGCCGACTGGCCCGGCCCGAGCGTCACCGGAGTGGCAGGCCCGCTGATGCCGAAGGGTTCGTAATAGTCATATACCGCAGCAATGTTTATCGAATTCGGCCCGCCCGTGTTGGTCACGGTCACCGACTGGGTGCTGGTGCTGCCGAAGTCTACGGTGCCGAAATTCAAAGACGTGCTGCTGAGAGTGGTGATCGCGTTCGAAACGAACGCGTTCGCCGACCCTTGGACCACCACCGACGCTTGGTTCTTGATGTTGAACGTGATCGTGCTGTTGTAGGTTCCGGCCTTCGAAGCCTGGAAGATGAAAGTAAATGCCACAGACGAGTGCGCGGCGAGGGTCTGCGTGGGAAGTCCGAAGCTGAGACCGTACTGCGGTATGCCGAAAGTAATGCTGGACAAGGTCACACTGTTCTTATTGTTGTTCGTCAACGTCACCGAGGGCGAATAGGCGGCGATGTTCACCGCGACCGAGCCGAAACTGATGCTGGACGGCGTCGCCGTCACCTGGGCCGAGGCGCCGCCCGCGGCGCTTGCCATCACAGCCAGAAGTAGTGCGAGCTTTACGGTGATATCCATCTGTCGCAATGCCATATTTTCCCTCTAAACCCGATCGCGGAGTCTATTGCCGCTCGGTGTTTTGCCATTTTCGCCGTGACTTATGCCCGGGCCTTTTACGCCTGAAGATGAAAGACCGTGCCGCTCCCTCTCAATTGTCAAATGCAGGGAGCAAAAGAAGAGAAGTGTGTCTTACCGTTGGGACGCCGCCGGTCTTCGTTAACTGTCCCGGGTTCGTGCGGAGCCTCCACTGAGAACGGCCCATGAGCGCGACAACGTGGGCCGCACCAATCAAGAGCGAATCACATGGTAAAGGTGGCATGAGCCTGTGCGACTGCACCCAACAATTTCTACACCGATCAAGCGCCTTCTGTCAACTAATCAAGTGAGTTAGTAGCAGCGTATGGTATTGGGAACGCCGCCAGAATTCCGCCACCTCGATTCCACCACCGGGACGGCACGGATTCCCGTATAATTGCACTTCATGCGCTACAACAACATCCTCGAGGTGATCGGCCGCACGCCGCTCGTCCGCCTGAACCGCATCCTGCGCGGATTCCCCGGGGAATACTGGGCCAAGTGCGACCACCTCAACCCCGGCGGCAGCGTCAAGGACCGTATTGGGATCGCCATGGTGGAGGACGCTGAACGCCGCGGGCTGCTGAAACCCGGCGGCACCATCGTCGAAGGCACCTCGGGAAACACCGGCATGGGCCTGGCTCTGGTGGCCGTGATGAAGGGCTACAAGTGCATCTTCACCATGGCTGACAAGCAATCGAAGGAGAAGCGCGATCTGCTGAAGGCGCTCGGAGCGGAAGTAATCGTGTGTCCGACGGCCGTCGAACACGAAGACCCGCGGAGTTATCACTCGGTGGCGGAGAAGCTGGCGCGCGAGATCCCGAACGCCTATCACCCCGATCAGTATTCGAACCCCGCCAATCCCGAGATCCACTATCGCACCACGGGCCCGGAAATCTGGGAGGACAGTAAGGGCCGGATCACGCACTTCGTCTGCGCCATCGGAACCGGCGGGACCATCAGCGGTGTGGGCCGTTACCTCAAGAGCCGCAATCCCGGTATCAAAATCATCGGCGCAGACCCGGTGGGTTCCGTGCTCACCGGATACTTCCGCACCGGCAAACTCGGCAAGGGCGAGCCTTACAAGGTGGAGGGCATCGGACAGGACTACCTGCCGGCAGCCCTCGATTTCAGCGTCCTCGACGACATCATCCAGGTGGATGACAAGGATTCGTTCCTGTGGACGCGGCGCCTGGCGCGCGTCGAGGGAATCTTCGCGGGGGGCTCGGTGGGAACCGCCATGGCGGCAACGCAGGCGATCGCCGCGGGCTGCAGCGACGCCGACTTTGTGGTGGTCCTGATTCCCGATACCGGCGCGCGCTACCTGAGCAAGGTATTCAACAACGAATGGATGAAGGAGAACCGCTACCTCGAGTCGTCGCTTCCCCTCACCGCAGGCGAGATTGTACAGAGCAAGGCCGCCAATGGGACGCGGCCGGCGCTGATCGCCGTGGCGCCTTCGGACACCGTGCTCGCGGCCCTCGAAGAGATGCAGGCGCACGACTTCTCGCAGCTCCCTGTATTTGAGGACGGACGGCCCGCGGGCGCGATTTATGAAGATGCCATTCTGAACCTCGCCCTCGAGGGAAAAGACCTCAAGAAACTGGTCGTTCGTGAGGCCATGAGCGAGGGATTTCCCGTGCTGGGTCCCTCGACGGCTATCGATCACATCATGAACTGCATTACGCGTGACTGCCCCGCCGTGTTTGTCGACCTCGGCAACCGCGCCTACGAGATTCTGACCAAGTATGACCTGCTCCACGCCATCGCTCATCGCCTGGAACAGCCGGCGTGAGGGCAAAAATTTAAACACCCCATTGACCGTTAGTGTTAATGTTGTTAACCGGTGCGATACAGAACTCAGCACTTGAAGCTGACCATCAGGAATGTTACCTTGCATGAGACTTTGGGGGACTAATCTACGTCTTAAGGGCCGTGGCAACCACGTGCTAGGGCAAGAAAAGCCTGGAGAGGGGTACCGCGCTATGTCAGGATACCGTAAGTTCACGCCGAGGGCCGCGGCTATTGTCGCGGCGGTTTTGACGGCCTGTGTTCAGAGTTTGGCCACCGGTTACAACGCCTACGTTCAATACGCGGCGGGCACGGAGCCGCACTTCGTGGCGGTTGGAGACTTCAACAACGATGGCAAACCGGACCTGGCGTCAGCGAATTACGATAGTAATAACGTCAGCATCCTGCTTGGCAACGGGAACGGCAGTTTTCAGACGGCCCAGAACTACGCCGCCGGCTCCTACCCGATCAGTGTGGCGGTAGGGGACTTCAACGGGGACGGAAACCTGGATCTGGCGGTGGCCAACAACGGCAATAACCACCCTGGGGGCAGCCTGAGCATCCTGTTCGGAAACGGCAACGGCACTTTTCAGGCGCCGGTGAACTACTCCGTCCAGGGAGCGCCCTACTATGTGGCGGTAGGGGACCTCAATGGAGACGGCCTGCCTGACGTGGTGCTGGTGGGCCACGGGGGGCCGGTCCAGGTTTACCTCGACACCGCCAGCGGCGTGCTGCAGACCCCGACGACCTATAACGCGGGCGGCAATCCCCAATCCGTGGTCATCGGCAATTTTGCCGGAGGCAGTACTCTCGATCTCGCGGTCGCCAACAGCGCGACCAACAACATCAGCATTCTCATCGGAAACGGGGATGGTACCTTCCAGACGGCGGTTAATTACACGGCGGGAACCAACCCGTCCGTGGTCGCGACCGGCGACTTCAATGCTGACGGCAATCTTGACCTGGCGGTGACGAACAACGGCAGCAACACCATCAGCCTTCTGATGGGCAATGGCAACGGCAGCTTCCAGTCACAAACCACGATCAACACAGCCAGCTCTCCTTCGGGGCTGGTGGTGACCGACGTCAACGGTGACTCCAACGCGGACCTGGTGATCACGAATCAGAACTTCACATCCAACGAGGTCCAAACGTTCCTCGGCAACGGGAACGGCACCTTTCAGTCCCCGACAACCTACCCGGCCGGCAACCTGCCCAGAATCGTGGCCGTTGGCTACTTCCTGCACGACGGGGCTCCCGATCTCGCAGTCGCCTGCTCCATGGGGGAACTGAGCGTTTTGCTGAACAACGGGGGCACGTACGTGACGGACGTGGGCAACCCCAATCCGTCAACGGTGGGCCAGGCGGTGACCTTCACGAGCACGGTCACCCCCAGCATTTCAGGCTCGGTAACGCCCACCGGCACGTTGACGTTCTACAACGGCACCGCCTTGCTCGGGTCCGGAACCCTCAACTCGAGCGGCCAGGCGTCCTATACGGTGAGCGCGGGATTCGCGGCGGGCGTCTACACGATCTACGCGAACTACTCGGGCGACGCCAACTATAATCCCAACAGCGCTCCGCCGCTGACCCAGACGGTAAACAGCGTTCCCAACGTCGTGCTCACACCGACCAGCCTGACCTTCAGCACGCAACTGGTGAACACGACGAGCCCAGCGCAAAATGTGACCCTCATGAACACCGGCACCGGGCCCTTGACGATCAGCAGCATCACGGTCAGCGGCAACTTTGCCGAGACCAATACCTGCGGATCGGGTGTGCCGGGCGGTGGCAGTTGCACGATCTCGGTGACCTTTACGCCCAAGGGGCAGGGCACGCGTGCGGGCGCCGTCACCATCACGGACAACGCCGGCAACAGTCCGCAGATGGTCCCTCTCTCCGGCCTTGGAACGGTGGTAACAGTCTCCCCCAGCAGCCTGAGCTTTGGCAGTCAGAAGATCGGCACCACCAGCCCGGCGCAGACCGTGACGGTGACCAACATCGGAACTACGAGCATCACCATGGGCAGCATCAAGTTCGGCGGGGGCAATACCACGGACTTCGCTGAAACCAACACGTGCGGATCAAGTCTCGGGGGAGGATCAAGCTGCACGGTCAGCGTAACCTTCACACCCAAAGCCAGCGGACCGCGAATGAGCACGCTGGCCATTTTCGACACCGGTGGCGGCAGCCCGCAGATGGTCCCGGTATCGGGGACGGGAACGACTTAGTCGGGGCCTTGGTGGCCGGGGCTTCACTTCGGCAGGTAACCTTCGCTCGATGCGGGATCCAGGGCACGCCGGCGTGCAGCAGCCGGAGGTTGGGGATCCCGCATGCCGGCCTTCGCCAGCCACTTCGTTCCGGTCTCCGGCCTCGCCGGCCGGAATCCCGGTCCAGCGGGACAACGTGCAACCGCGTCCTCGCGTCCCATCATCGTTGACTCCCATCATCGAGAAGGTAGACAATTCATTGATAGCGGCTGACTCCATCCCGAGGCTTCGGGCCTCCCTGGGATTGGCGGCGCTCATCAGGGGTGACCTATGAAAGGCAAGCATCTGAAATTCGCCATCGGCATCGGCGTCATCGTGGCGGTGGTCGGCTGGCTCGCCGTATCCGGCTTCGAGCAGAATAAGACGTACTACGTGACCGTGAGCGAGCTCGCGAGCGGCAAGGCGGCGCGCCATCGGGTTCGGGTGGGCGGGATGGTGGCCACCGGCTCGATCGAGCGCCATGGCGGCCAAGTGCGCTTTCGCCTAAGCCAGGACGAGGTCTCGGTGCCGGTGGTCTACGTCGGGACCGACACGCTCCCGGACACCTTTGTGGACGGCTCACAGGCCATCATCGAGGGCAACTATACTCCGAGCGGCGTCTTCGAAGCCGAGCAGGTCCAGGCGAAATGCGCATCGAAGTACCAGTCTCTTCCGGGAGCGCCACAAAAGAAAGTCGCGCAGAACGGAAGCTGACGGGGCCGGAATCGTGGCGACAAGAGGCCGGCGGCGGATAAGTCAACCAGGGCCGAGTTTCGCTGGAAAAGAGAAAATTACGAACGAAGCCGTCATATTATTGAAAATAAAGGCAATTCTTTTTCGACCGAGATCGAAAGCCAATAGGTTATTGAAAACAGATAACTTACGCGATCAAAGCCGTTAGGTAGTTGACTAGGAAGGCTTTAAGCCATAAATTCGGGACAAAACTCCATCATAATCGCTGCTGGAGCCGCAAAATGACTAGTTTTAGGGTGTAAAGTGGGCACGTGCGCGGGATGAAATCAACGGGAAAGCGTCGCCGGAGCGGCGCCATCTCGACCCGCGGAGGGCACATATGAATCAGGTCGGCAGCATCGGCATTATTGCAGCTTTGGCCTTCGCGCTTTATGCAGTGATCGCGGGGGTACTCGGCGGCCGCCTCCGCAGCCTGCGTGTAACCCGGAGCGCCGAGCGGGCGGTGCTTGCTTTCTTCGTGATGGTCACCTTGGCGGTGGTGGTGCTCGAGTACCTGATTCTCACTGACAGCTTCGGCAGCGCGTATGTGGCCACCCATTCCAACCGGGCCTTGCCGTTCTATTACAAACTGCCGGTGTTATGGTCCGGCCAGGAAGGGTCGCTGCTCTTCTGGACGTGGCTCCTCTCGATTTATAGCGCCCTGGTAGTGCTGATGAACCGGCGGCGCAACCGCCAGCTCATGCCGTACGTGGTCTCCATCCTGATGGGCACGGGCGTCTTCTTTTCCTCGCTGATTGTCTTTGTAGCAAATCCCTTCACCGAGATTGCCATCGCCGGCGCGGGCGGCGCGCTGAAATCCTTTACGCCGCCGGACGGAAATGGTCTGAACCCTGCCCTGCAGTATCCCTCCATGGTGATTCATCCGCCGATGCTGTACCTCGGCTACGTGGGGATGGTGGTGCCCTTCGCTTTCGCCATGGCGGCGCTGATCACGCGCCAATTGGGCGACAACTGGATCCGCACCACGCGGCGCTGGACCATGGTGCCGTGGATGTTTCTGGGCGTCGGCATCATCCTCGGGGGCAATTGGGCTTACGAAGTGCTCGGATGGGGCGGCTATTGGGCCTGGGACCCCGTGGAAAACGCTTCCCTGCTGCCCTGGCTCGCCGGCACGGCTTTCCTGCACTCCGTGATGATTCAGGAAAGGCGCGGCATGCTGAAGGTGTGGAACATCGTGCTGGTGATCGCCACCTTCTTTCTGTCGATCTTCGGCACGTTTCTCACGCGCAGCGGCATCGTGAGTTCCGTACACGCTTTCGCGCAATCGAACATCGGGCCGTTCTTCGCGGCGTTTCTGGGCGTCATCACCGTCTTCTCGGTCACGCTGCTGTTCCTGCGCCTCGACTTTCTCAAGAGCGACACCCAACTGGATTCGGTGATCTCGCGAGAGAGCGGATTCATGTTTAACAACTGGGTGCTGCTGGCGGCCGTATTCGCGGTGCTTTGGGGAACCATCTTTCCCATCATCTCCAAGGCTTTCGAGAACGAGACGGTCACCGTGGGAGCGCCGTTCTTCAATCGGTTCATGATCCCGATCGGCCTGATCCTGCTGTTCCTGACCGGCGCGGGTCCGCTGCTCGCATGGCGCAAGACGAGCTTCCAGAGCATCCGCCAGAATTTCACCATCCCGATGGCGGCGGCCATCGTCGTCACTGCCGTTCTTTACGCACTGAGCGTGCGCGGCTTCTACGTCAGCATGACCGTGCTTCTCAGCTCCTTTGTGGCCGTGGCCACGATCGGTGAGTTTTACAAAGGCGCGCGCACCCGCCAGCGCACGTTGCATGAGAACTTCGCGCAGGCTGTCTTCAACCTGACGATGCGTAATACGCGCCGCTATGGCGGGTACGTGATCCACCTCGCGATCGTGATTCTGTTCGTGGGCTTCCTCGGCCAGGCGTTTAAGAGCGAATCCAAGACCCTCATGGCCGAAGGCGACCTGATGCACGTCAAGGATTACACGCTGCGCTGCGAGAGCTTCAACACCGGCGACACGCCCAACTACGAGTACCAGCGCGCCTCGATTTCGGTGATCCGCGATGGCCGGGCCCTCGGTCTGGTGGAGCCGGAGCAGCGTTTCTACAAGGCGAGCCAGCAGGCCACCAGCCACGTCGCCATCCGCACTTCGCCGCGCGAGGACCTTTACGTGGTCCTGGCCGGCCAGGACCCTGACAGCAAGAAGGCCATCATCCAGGTTTTCATCAATCCTCTGGTGATGTGGGTCTGGGTGGGCGGCGCGGTATTCCTGCTCGGCACGCTGCTGGCGCTGGTTCCGAGCCGCGTGGAGCGCGAGATGGCCGAGATGCGCCGCGAGCAGGAGGAAGCCGTCGAAATCCAGGACCTCGAGTCGCAGGAGTAGATTTAAAGGGAGATCTATGACTTACGAAGAGATGGAACGCACGATGGAGTTCATGGTGCAGCATCAGGCAACGTTTGAAGCCAATTTCCATCGCTCCATCGAAGCCCTCGTGCAGCAACAGGCGAAATTCGCCGCCGACATGATGCAGATCAAGGAACTGGGAAGCCAACTCGCGAAAAGTCAGGTGCGCATGCAGAACGCGCTGGCGGACCTCGCCGAATCGCATAAGCAGCTCGCCGGGACGCAAAAGCAACTCGCCGAATCGCAGAAAATGACAGAAGAGAGGCTCCGGACGGTCCTGACGGCGCTAGAGCGCGGGTTCGGCGGCAACGGCCGCGGCCGCAAGACATCATAAGCCCATGAGAACATCAAGGAACTCGAGACTGGTTTTTTCAACGCTCCTCGGAGCTTGGCTCGTAATCGGCGCCACGGCCGCGGCCGCGCCCCCAGGCCAGACCACGGCAACGGCGATCGAGGGCGGCCTCACCTGCCAATGCGGTTGCCAGCAGACGGTGAGCGCCTGCAACCATGAGGGCTGCGGCTCCAAAGCGGAAATGCAGGCCATGGCCGAGAAGGAAGCGGCCACCGGAAAAGATAACGCTGCCATTCTCCAGGACTTCGTGCTGCGCTACGGAACTCAGGTACTGGCTACACCGCCGCCGAGCGGATTCAATCTGATGGTGTGGATTCTGCCCATCGCGTTGGGCATTACCGGCCTGACGCTGGTGGTGGTGCTGGTGCGCCGCTGGCGGCGAAGGCCATCGGCAGTTCCAGCCGGGCCGGGCGCGGTTGATCCCCAGATCCTGGCCGAGGTCGAAGAGGAAATGAAACACCTCGGGTGAGGGTGTGCTAGGTGTTAGGTGTCAGGCGCTAGGTTTTAGGTGTTAGGCACTGTGCCAGGTGCTGGGTGTCAGATGTCTTCTGACTGCTGACTTCTGATCTGAACAGAGGGTGAAATTGATGCTGATCGCACTCGCTTTCGCGCTGGCGCTTGGCCTGGCTTTTTTTGTAGCCAAGCCGCTGCTGGCGGCAGGGTCCGATGAGGGCACGCTGCCGGTGGATGTGACCTTGCAGACAGAGCTCAAGCGCCGGCGCCTCGTGGTCTACGACAACATCCAGGACCTCGAGTTCGAATATCGTGCGCGTAAGATCGCCCCCAAGGACTATGAGGCGTTGCGCGAGACGTACACCGCCGAGGCCGCCCGGCTGGTCACGGAGTCTCATGAAGTAGACCGGCAAAGCACCGAGGAATTGTTCATCGAGCGCGAGGTCGCCGCCCGGCGCGCTCATCGCCAAGCCGAGGCCGTGCCCGATTACACCTGCCCCAAATGCGGATTCGAGAATCCCGTGCCGGTTAAATTCTGCGGCGAATGCGGAGCCAGGCTAGGGGGCTAGGTGCTAAGTATTAGCTGCCAGGTGCCAGCTTTCAGGCTGATGTCGAATGTTGACTTTCAACTTTTAACCTTCGACGCAAGGTTTTGATTTCTGCCTTCTGTATATGCTTCGCCCGTTCTCCAAATCGCTCTTCGCGTCGGCGGTCCTGGCCGCTGCCCTGCACGCCTCCCTGCTTCTGGCGCAGACTAAAGTCCAGGGGAGCGTCTCGAACGGAACGACCGACCGTCCCGTTGCCAATCAGGCGATCCGGCTGCTCAATCCGCGCGCGGGAGCGCAGGTGGCGACGGCCACTTCGGACGGCGCGGGACACTTCGCCTTCACGTCCGGGGAGATCGATCCCAAATCGTTCTACCTGGTCACAACGGAGTATCAGGGCGTGTCCTATAATGCGCCGGCTTCTTTCGATTCGAACGGCAATGCGGACGTCAAGCTGACGATTTACGACTCCACGCACTCGCCGGCCGGCATCCGCATTCCCGCCATGCGCATGCTCATCGGGGCCGAAGGCCAGGAGCTGCGCATCCAGGAAGAATACGCCATCCAGAATTCGAACGATCCGCCGCGAGCCTACACCGCTGCCGCCGGAACCTTCAAGTTTCACATTCCGGCGGACGCCAATCAGGCCAACGTCTCCGTCACCGGCGTCATGAACATGCCGCTGCCCCAGACGCCGCAGCCGGGGAGCAAGCCCGGCGAGTTTTCGATCGGCTATCCCCTGAAGCCCGGCGTCACGATGCTGACCCTGCAGTACACGAGGCCGTACAGCGCCTCCGCCGAGATCCACGACGGCGCATCGTTCCCCATCGACCAGGCGGAGCTGTACGTTTATCCCTCCAGCCTCTCCGTCTCGGCGACGGGGTTCCAACCGACGCGGGTCGACACCACCCACGAGGTTCAGGTCTTCGGGGCGCCGCAGTTCCCCGCCAATACCATGGCCCTCGCCATCCGGCTGAGCGGGGCCGCCGCCGCAGGGCCGCCGCCGAACATGGACCAGGGCAGCGCCGGGCAGGGGCAAGGCAGCGGGCAGGATCAGGGGGCCGCGCAGGACCAGGTCAAGATCATTCCGAACTCGATCTCGACCGTGGGCGCGCCCATCCTCGCGGGATTCCTGCTGCTGCTCTTCTGGGCCCTGGGAGTGCGCGTGCTGAAGGACTGGCACCGTCTGAAGGCGCGCATCGCCGCCGAGGGTTCCGCTCCGCCTCTGGACGCGAAGGTCGAGAAGTTGCTGACCTCCATGGCCGACCTTGATGAGCTGTTCGCCGGTAAAAAGATCCCGGAATCCAAGTACTGGAAAGAGCGCCTGGAGTTGAAGGCGCGTCTGGTGACCCTGCTCAAGAAGAATCCGCCAGCGGGGCTCGAGTCCTATGCCGCCCGCCCCCAACCCCGCTGAGGCCGCGCTCGAAGCGCGCAACGTCTCCAAATTTTTCGGCGATCTTCCCGCCCTGCGCGGCGTCTCCCTGCGCGTCGCGCCGCAGGATTCCGTGCTGCTGTATGGCCCGAACGGCGCCGGCAAGACCACGCTGCTGCGCACCATGGCGGCGCTCTCCCGTCCGAGCGAAGGTGACGTGCTGTTTGCGGGGCGCAGCCTCCACGACGACACCGCGGCCGCCAAGGCCGCCATCGGATTTGTTTCGCACGCGTCCTACCTGTACTCCGAGCTCACCGGACGCGAGAACCTGCGCTTCTTCGGACGCCTTTACCGGCTGCGGGACCTCGAGAGAAAAATCGATCGCGCGCTGGACATGTTTGCAGTGCGCCATCGCGCCGGAGAGCCGGTGCGCAACCTGTCCCGCGGCCTGCAACAGCGCATGACGCTGGCGCGCGCCATCCTGCACGACCCCACGTTTCTGCTGCTCGACGAACCCTTCACCGGGCTCGACGCGGCTTCCGTCCGCAATCTCGAGCAGATCCTCACGCGCCTGCCTGGGGAGGGCAAGGCCGTGGTGTTTTCGACGCACCACTACGAGCAGGGAGCGGCCATCGCGCGGCGCCTGGTCACGCTCGAAGGCGGCCGAATCAAGTATGATGGTCCGGTGGACCGTGATCCGGATCCGATGGGAACGGTGACGCGGGCGCTTCAGCTCTGATCCGTCCGGCCTCGCTCGGAAGTTGCCCGGAGCCTGGCCCTGTTTCGAAGGAGGCTCGAAGGATGCTCAAAGGAGGATTGTCATGACACCGCTTCTCAGCTTCTTGCTTGCGATGGCGCCTTTAGCGTCGGCTCATCCCGGGCTCGCGCCTTCCACGGCGGGCCTGCTGCTCGTCGCCAACAAGGGTGAGCACACCCTCGGCCTGATCGATCCCGCGGCGGGCCGCCAGATCGCGACGGTTCCCGAAGGGGGCGTGACCGGGCACGAAGTGATCGCTTCGCCCGACGGGAGCCGCGCCTTTGTTCCCATCTACGGCAACTCCGGCGTCGGGTCGCCGGGCACGGACGGCAGCACCCTCGATGTGATTGATCTCGCCACGCGCCGCGTGATCCATACCATCGATTTCGGACACGGCGTCCGGCCGCACTGCCCCCTGATCGGACCGAAGGACGGACTGCTCTACGTGACCACCGAGCTTGACCAGGCCATCACCGTCATCGATCCCGCCACGCTGAAGATTGTCGGCAAGGTTCCGACCGGCGCGCCGGAATCGCACATGCTGACGATCAGTCACGACGGCAAGCGCGGCTACACGGCCAACGTCGGGCCGGGTTCAGTGTCGGTGCTCGACCTCGAGGCGCGCAAGCTCATCACGGTGATTCCGGTTGCCACGCACGTGCAGCGCATCGCCATCTCGAACGACGATCGCTGGGTGTTCACGTCCGACACGGAGAAGCCGCGCCTGGCCGTGATCGACACCAGCACGAACAAGGTCGCGCGCTGGATTGCCCTGCCCGGGCACGGATACGGTTCGGCCGTGACGCCGGACGGCAAGTGGCTGCTGCTGCCCCTGCCCGACGCTCATGCCGTGGCGGTGATCGATATCGGAACCATGCAGGTCTCGAAAACCATCGACGTACCACCGAGCCCGCAGGAGGCGATCGTCCGGCCCGATGGCCAGGTCGCCTACGTCTCCTGCGACCGAAGCCGCCAGGTGGCGGCAATCTCGCTCAGCGACTGGAAAGTGGAAAAGCTGATTGACGCTGGGAATAACGCAGACGGGCTTGCCTGGGCCCAATAACTCCCTGCTGAGCGCACCGCGAACTCATTGAATTTGCCGGTTGCGTGGCGCACGGCTTTGCACCCTGACCCTGCAGGCGGCGCGCACATACTCCGATGCCAAGTAGCAGGTCCAGGGGGATCTTTGTGAAACCGCACCGTAGCTCAAGACCGCAGAGCAACTCCTTCCGTTATACACTCCGATTTCGATCTCATCCTTGGAGGATTATATGAAGCGCTCCGCCCCGCGCCGGAAGGCGACCCTTGATCTCTCCGAAGCACTCCACAAACGCCTCAACGCTTACGCGCTTGCCGCCGGCGCCGCGGGCGCCAGTGTGCTTGCCGCAGCCGCGCCGGCCCGGGCACAAATCGTCTATACGCCGGCCCACATCAACATCGCACCCGGAAGCTCCTACGGCCTGGATCTCAACCATGACGGAAGCCTCGACTTCTTGCTCACGGACTCCATAACGGCGCGGGGCACTCTCGGCGCACTTGTGGTGGCCCCTTACGCCAGCAACGGCGGGCAAGCCGGAAATGCGGTCGAGGTCAAAGCGGGCGAGATCTTCTCGCCCCTCGCTCTGAACCGCGGCGCCAGGATCGGCTCCAGCCAGCTGTTCTACGGATCGTGCATTGGCTGCAACAGCTCCCAGGAGATCATGGCGGCCGCCAACTACGCGCGCGGAGACTCGGGAAACTGGCCAGACGTCCAGAACCGCTTTCTGGGTCTGAAGTTCGTGCTGAACGGTGAGACCCACTATGGGTGGGCCCGCATGACGGTGAGCGTGAACGGCACCCGGATATTTGCCTTGCTGACGGGATACGCGTACGAAACCACTGCCAACCGGCCGATCATCGCCGGCAAAACGTCAGGACCGGACGCCGACGCGGGATCCACGCCGCGCTCCGCTGATCCGGAAGCCAAACCGGTTTCACGCGAAGTCCCGCCGGCGTCGCTCGGCCACCTGGCCCTGGGCGCGCAGGGCATTCCTCTCTGGCACAGGGACTGACAGATCGGGCCTTCAATCAAAAATCGATCGAGACGAATGTCGAGTTTCAAATTTCAAATTTCGAATTCCTAAAGTATCTCCACCTGGCAGTTCTTGACCGTTGCCTTGAACTTTTGCGCGTCGGCCTCGCTGCCCACGATGGCGCCGTAGTGCATCGGTACGGCGATCTTCGGATTGATGGCAGCCGCCGCCTGCGCGGCCTCTTCCGCCGTCATCACGTACGTGCCTGAGACCGGCAGCAGCGCGATGTCACACTTCACAGAGCTCATCTCCGGAATGAAATCCGAATCGCCGGCGTGATAGACGGTGGTGCCGTCCATCTTGATCAGAAATCCCAGCCGTTTCTCCCCGGGAGGATGGAACTTCTTCCCGGGCTCGGGGCCCTTGTCGATGTTGTAGGCGGCGAGGCCGTAGATCTCCACCTTGCCCACCGTGAACTTGCCTCCCGGGTCCAGGTAATGAAGCTCCTTCACCTTCACACCCTTCAATCCGTCCTTGCAGAGCGGGCTGGCCACGATGGTGGTGCCCGGGAAGATCACTTTGTTCAGGTCCTCGAGGCTTAAATGATCGAAGTGCTCGTGACTGAGCAGCACGATGTCCGCCTCGTCATTCTTCGTGACTTTGAAGGGATCAATGTAGATCACCTTGGACCCGGCGATACGAAAACAGTCATGCGCAATGCGCGTGATGTCAAGACTCCTCAGTTTCATGCCTGCCGCTCCTTTCACCACTCATCGCGCAGGAGTCTCTGTTCCCGGACGGCGTCGCCCTCCCATGAAGCCGGCCAGTGAGGTCCGAGAAATCGTACTTCGACCCGTTGGACGGCGCGATCCCCCCAAGGACCACGACGAGTTCGATGGGTCCGGCCGGGAGTTCTACGGGAACATCCACGCGCAGGCGCCCGTCAACTCCTATTTCGCCCTTGGTTTTCAAGACTGCAACGTAAGAAATCTCCTGAACGGCCCCCAAAAGTGCGCTCCTTCTCGATCGAGTGTAGCACGAGGCAGGCCAGAGACTCTGCGCTTGCCAAGGAACTGATCAATATATCCGTTCGGGTTGCCAGTGATCTCATCAATGTGCGAGGCGGACGCTCGGACCTAGAATGCCCACGAATGCGATGGCAATGGCCGAAGCCGCCACGACTAACGGCCAGCTCTTGGGAATCGGAAGTGGTTCTGCAGGTGGTCCGTAAGGAATCAGCGTCCCGCGGTTGAGCCAGTTGGTAGTCCACATCAATCCTGAGGTGCCGCCGAAGGTCGATGCCGCCGCAGAGACCAGAATCAGGATCATTCCTTTGGGATTCAGCGCACCGGCGATGCACATCAAAATTCCCCCGGCAAAATATGGGATCACCGAGAGGCGCAGGGCGCGGCGATAGCGGTGCTGTTTGTTGCTGCCGATCAGGGGACGCAATTCACGTAAACTAATGCGGGCGGCGAGTAGATAAGCAAGAGCGCCAAAGATCGTCAAGCCTATTCGCCACAGCCACTGAGGGCCGAGGCCCTGGATAAAGTCGCCCCAATCACCAATACCGCCGATGCCAGAGAACAGGAAATATCCTGTGCCGGTGAAAAGATTCACCGTCATCGAGATCCAGAAGAAGTATTTCAATCGTGGATAGCGGGGGCCCGTGAGGCGTCCGAGGACAAGGAACACCGCTCCCGCGAGTAGGTTCACGAGCGTGCCGCCAGCCATTACAAGGCGGCTGTCCAGGCTGCACTCAAAGTCCACCGAGGATAGCGCGAGAGGCTTGGCCCCGACCAAGAGACAAGCGCCGCCGTGGCCAAGGCCTTCATGTAAGACGTTCCCCAGCATGTAGGCGAGGATCCCGATTGCGCCCACTGTGAATGCGTGAGCCGGAGCAACCGTCTCAATTTCAGCTTCGTGCTTCGCGCCAGTTTGCATGTGCACTCGCGTGGCAACGACATCGTCTTTCAGGTCGCCGCAGTGCTGCTACAAGTCTTCGGGCTTCAGGCCGGTCCGACGCGCGATACGGCTAAGCATGCGCGGGCCAATCTCTTCACCGTCGTGGAAGGCGAAGACAAAGTCCGGCCATTCCTGGCGCGAAAGGGTAATCCTGCGATAATCCCCGCGCAATTGTAAAGGATTTGAGATGCTCGTGGGTGGCCGCGAAATCGTTCTGCATGTCGCCCTCCCCCGAATCATTCCGGTCTCCATTCTCCGCGAACGTTCAGGGAAGGAAGAACACCAGGTTCTCAAACTCCTCCGCCGTGCCCAGTTCAAGATAAACGGCGAGAGACTCGATAGCACCGCCGATCGGCATGGTATCTGAAACGACGATCAGCCCCGGCATGGATTGTTGCGAGCGAATCCGCTGGTGGGCGCGCGCCTAGCCGCTTTTTCCAGCAGCTCGTGGATCAGGGTCTGGTAGGGCTTCGACTGTTTCGCCGCCAGGCGGCGAAGCTGGGCCAGCAAGCGCGGCGAGATGCGAATGGCGATCAGTTGCTTGGCGTTGCCGGTCTT
>DASZIG010000105.1:0-88673 GCA_035949375.1 Terriglobia bacterium
TCAGCATGTACTCGGCGTGCCCGCCTGGCACCTCAATTCCCGTGCCCTTCATGTAAGGACAGAACATTCTGCGGCCGCGCTGGCACCATTCACAGCGCCCGCAGGTGGATTGAATCCAGGCGGTACCCACGCGGTCGCCCACCTTCCGCGTCGTGACGTCGGAAGCCACGGCGACGATCTCGCCCACAGGCTCGTGGCCTAAGATTCGGGGAAATGGTGGTCCCGGAAAGTGTCCGAGCGTCAGATGAACGTCAGTGTAGCAGATGCCGCTCGCGTGCATTTTCACGAGCACTTGATTATGCCCGGGTTGAGGTTGGGGGACGTCTTTGATCTGCCACGAACTGCTGACAGCGGGAACGACCGCAGCTTTCATAAGAATTCCTCCCACCATAATTCGATGCGAGAGGATTCGCGGTCGGCAGCACGGTTTTGAACAGGCGCGCCTTTACTGGGGGCCGAAGGCCGGGTGATCGGGGTGCCTGGTCTGCTCGCGGCGATTACGCGAAGACGAGCCGCGACCTTCAAATGCCGGCCAGGGCCAGCCTGACGTCGTAGGGATCGGGCACGGGCGGGCGCGCCACCGGGCGGCGTTTTCGCCTGGCCAGCAGTTTCGCGGCACGCGTCGACGCGGGTGCCTTGCGTCCGGACAGCAAGGCGCGGAGTTTCCGGCGCGCCTTATGGAGTTGCGATTTGGAATTGCCGACGGACCAGTTCATGATCTCGGCAATCTCCTTGTGCGCGTACCCGTGCAACTCATAAAGGGCGAAGGCGGCCCGGTAGGACGGCGCCAGGCGCAGGATGGCCTGCTCCAGATTCAGGCGGTCCAGACAGTGACGCAGGCGCGGGTCCGGAGTGCCGATCTCGGCATGAACGAAATCCCCGTCGGGATCTTCGGGCTCGAGGGCGATGCACTTCAGGCTCTGCCGCCGCAACTGCGAGAGCACCACGTTGACGGTCAGGCGATAAAGCCAGGTTGAAAACGCGGAATGCCCGCGAAACAAGGCGATCTTGCGAAACAGCAGGAGGAAGACCTCCTGGGTGAGGTCTTCGGCGTCCGAGGCGACACGTGTCATCCGCAGGCAGACCGCGTACACGTGATGCTTGTGACGTTCAAAAAGCGCAGCGAAGGCAGATTCGTCTCCGGCTTGCGCGCGAGCGATCAGATGGCCCTCCGGTACCACGCCGCCCTGGGCGACAGATGGCAGGCTATCCACACTCATTCCCCTTCCCTGACGGTCTTGCGAAGACTAGAATGCTTGGTGGCGCCGGCCCACGAGCGAACCGGCCGCATACAATCCACCGTGAGAGTTAGACGCTGCTTTGCCGGGCGCTTTGTAAAAAATCTGTCAAAGTTTTGTTAAGCTAGTGTGACAGTTTCCGCGAGAAGGAGTTCCAGGATGAGCAGACAATGCGTGGGGGCCCGGTCGAACCGCTGGGCACGGCCTGCCGGGGCGTTGCTGGCTCTCGGGCTGCTTTGGGCGCTGCGGGCCGCCGTGTCGCTCGGCCAGTCCGCGGTCTCGGCGGCCGGTGACTGGCAGGGCAATCTCAACGTGGGAGGCTCGACGCTCCGTATCGTCTTTCACATTTCGGCAAACGCCCAAGGGGCCTACTCCGGAACGCTGGATAGCCCGGACCAGAACGCGTTCGCGATTCCGCTCAGCTCCATAGCCCTGAAGGGCTCCACGCTGCACGTGGATGTCGAGGCTGCGCACGGCAGCTACGAGGGCGTGTTCAGCACGGACGCGTCCGAGATCGCGGGCGCCTGGACGCAAGGCGGATCGTCTTTGCCGCTCAAGCTGGAACGCGTCGCCAAGCCGGCACCGCCGGCCGACTACAGCCAAATCTTCGACAAGCGCGACGTCATGATCCGGGCGCGGGACGGCGTGAGGCTGCACACCGAAATCTATACGCCCAAAAACGCGACAGAGCCGCTGCCGATCTTCCTGACCCGCACGCCTTACGGCCTCGACGACGACGCCAAAGGATTCAGCGAACAGATCGGCCTCTACACCGAGATGCTTCCGGACGGTTACATCTTCGCCTTCCAGGATATTCGCGGACGCTACAAGTCCGAGGGTCAATTCGTGATGCAGCGCGATCCGCGCGACAAATCCGATCCCAAAAGCATCGATGAGGCCAGCGACACTTATGACACGGTCGATTGGCTGGTCAAAAACGTCCCGGGCAACAACGGGCGCGTGGGCGAGGCGGGCATCTCTTACGGCGGCTGGCTGACCACCATGGCGCTGCTCGAACCGCACCCCGCGCTCAAGGCCGTTTCCGAGCAGGCGTCACCCGCCGACATGTTCCTGGGCGACGACTTCCATCACAACGGCGCTTTCCGCCTGAGCTATGGGTTCGAATACGCCACCTTGATGGAGACCTCCAAGGAGAATTTTCATTTCGAGTTCTCGAAGAACGACACCTTCGACTGGTACCTGAACGATCTCGGCCCGCTCTCCAACGCGAACCGGCTTTATCTGCAGGGGAGTCTCCCGAGCTGGAACGATTTTGTGGATCACCCCAATTACGACAGCTTCTGGCACAAGCAGGTGTTCCGCACCTACCTCGAAAACCTGAAGCTGACCGTGCCCAACCTGAACGTGGCCGGATGGTGGGACCAGGAGGACTTCTACGGGCCAGTCGAGATCTACGAATTGCTCGAAAAGAACGACACCGAGCGCCTGAATTACCTGGCGGCCGGTCCGTGGAACCATGGAGGGTGGGCGGGTGGCAAGGGCCGTAGGCTCGGAAATATTGACTTCGGCAGCGACGCTTCGGCCTATTTCCGCGAAAAAATCCAGGCGCCCTGGTTCGCTTACTGGCTCAAAGGCAAGGGCAGCCTGCCGTTCAAAGAGGCGATCACGTTCCAGACTGGCTCAAATCGCTGGGAGGACTATGACGCCTGGCCGCCGCGCGAGGGCGTGACCAACCAAAAGCTCTATTTTCACGACAAGGGCGGGCTCTCGATGGATGCGCCGGGCGCGAAGGAAGGCCAGGGGTTCACGAGCTACCTCTCGGATCCAGCCCATCCGGTCCCGTACCGGCACCGTCCCATCAGCCCGACTTATCCCGGGCCCGGCTGGCCGGTCTGGCTGCTCGAAGACCAGCGCTTCGTCTATCTGCGCCCCGACGTCGCCTCCTTTGAAACCGATGCACTCCCCAACGACGTGGCCGTCTCGGGGGATATCGTGGCGCATCTCTACGCCTCCACCACCGGCACCGACAGCGATTGGATCGTCAAGCTGATCGACGTCTATCCGGAGAATTTCAGCGACGACCCGAAGCTCGCGGGCTACCAGTTGATGATCGCCGACGAAGTGTTTCGCGGGCGCTTCCAGCAGAGCTTCGAAAGGCCGGAAGCGCTCGTCCCCAACCGCGTGACGCCATTCATCATCGACCTGCATACCAACAACCACGTGTTCCTGAAGGGTCATCGCATGATGGTTCAGGTACAGAGCACATGGTTTCCGCTGATTGACCGCAATCCGCAAAAATTCGTGCCGAATATCTTCAAGGCTCAAGCCTCCGACTATCAGAAGGCGACCCAGCGAGTCTACTTTTCCAAGGAGGCGTCGTCGTACATCGAGCTACCAGTGGCAGCCAAAGACTAGGCAGATTGGGATTAGGAATGGCTGCGACAGTGCGTGGCAGGCACCTACAGTTTTGCGCGCCCGGGCTTGCGTGCTGTGACCCAGATGACGTCCGGCTGAGTCTTGCCGAACAAACGCGGTCGCGACTCGGCATTTACATAGTTCGTGGCGGCAATCTCAAACCCTGCTCCTTGGGTCATCGAGGTAATCTCTGGCAAGGTGAACTTGCAGCCTCTCCAGGTGCTCTTGTTTGTGAGGCGCTCCCGCATCGTCTGCAGGATACCCTCAGGTCGGCCAAACAACTGGAAGCGGAAAATGCCGCGCTCCTTGAGCACTCTCCGGGCCTCGCCGATGTACCGGTGAACGATCGGCTTCGCGGGAATATGATGAAACGTGATGTAGGAAAAACAAAGGTCGAAGGTCTCATCCTTAAAGGGCAGGCAGCCCTCTCCGTCGACCTCAAAGAAGTTCACGTGCCCCAAATGCGCCAGGCGCTCGCGGCCGCGCTGGACCATCTCCCCCGATACGTCGACTCCGTAGACCTGACCGAAGTGGCCGGCCAGCGGTTCGAGCAGGCGGCCCGTGCCGCAGCCGATCTCAAGGGCGCTTTCGCGGCCGTCGAGGGCGCCCATCACGCTGTCGAGCACCAGGTGCAGGTCGCGCTCACCTGAAGCCCGGAATACGGCGTCATCCCGGCCTTCGTCGCACGCGATGGCTTTGCGCGCGTCCTCCCGCGCCCTCGCGTCCCAGTCGCTCTTCATGTCGAATCGGCGCATGCATCTGGCCTTAAATCTCGGTTGTCAGGCGGTAACTGTTCGACCCGGTGCGAAGCTTGGAGCAGGCCCCAAAAGCCAACGGGCTCGCAAGATGCGAGCCCGTTGGCTTACTTTAATTTATCCCGGCGACGACCTACTCTCCCACGCAGTTACCCACGCAGTACCATCGGCCCTGAAGGGCTTAACTACCGTGTTCGGGATGGGAACGGGTGTGACCCCTCCGGTATGATCGCCGGAAAACCTTAGAAACAGTGGCTGGTGGCTAGTAACAAGCGGCGAGCAAAAAAACCTCTAGCCACTGGCCACTGAACACCAACTTACTGTTTTATGAATAGTGCGGCGTCAAATCATGCTCAACTTCTTCGAATGAGGTGGAATCGAAGAGGAGTAAGACGAATCTTCGTCCGTCAGATCCGATTCTGACGGCAGTCAACTGTGCATTCAGCAGAGATTATGGTCAAGCCGAACGGGCGATTAGGACCAGTAAGCTGAACGTGTTACCACGCTTACACCTCTGGCCTATCAACGTCGTAGTCTTCGACGGCCCTTCATAGGGTTCTCGGTGGAGTAGCTCACCACCTTTTACCCTTGGGAGATATGATCTCGGGGCGTGCTTCACGCTTAGATGCCTTCAGCGTTTATCACTTCCAGACTTCGCTACCCGGCCGTGCCATTGGCATGACAGCCGGGACACAAGAGGTCTGTCCATCCCGGTCCTCTCGTACTAAGGACAGCTCCCCTCAAATCTCCTGCGCCCACACCAGATAGGGACCGAACTGTCTCGCGACGTTCTGAACCCAGCTCACGTACCGCTTTAATAGGCGAACAGCCTAACCCTTGGAACCTTCTACAGCTCCAGGATGCGATGAGCCGACATCGAGGTGCCAAACCGGGGCGTCGATGTGAACTCTTGGCCCCGATCAGCCTGTTATCCCCGGCGTACCTTTTATCCGTTGAGCGATGGCCCTTCCATACAGAACCACCGGATCACTAGGTCCCACTTTCGTGTCTGCTCGACTTGTTTGTCTCGCAGTCAGGCGGGCTTATGCCCTTGCACTCGACGGCGGGTTTCCAATCCGCCTGAGCCCACCATGGAGCGCCTCCGTTACATTTTAGGAGGCGACCGCCCCAGTCAAACTACCCGCCTAGCCGTGTCCCTGATCCGGATTACGGACCTAGGTTAGACCCACAGAATCATCAGGGTGGTATCTCACCGTTGGCTCCCCTGAGCCCGAAAGCCCAGGTTCAAAGCCTCCCACCTATGCTGCGCAGACAATCCCATAAGTCAGGGCTAGGGTATAGTAAAGGTGCACGGGGTCTTTCCGTCTAGGTGCGGGAAACCGGCATCTTCACCGGTACTACAAGTTCGCTGAGTCACTCGCCACGACAGTCGCTCTATCGTTACGCCATTCGTGCAGGTCGGAACTTACCCGACAAGGAATTTCGCTACCTTAGGACCGTTATAGTTACGGCCGCCGTTCACCGGGGCTTCAGTTCAAAGCTTCCGAGGATTGCTCCCCATGACCTCTCCCTTTAACCTTCCGGCACCGGGCAGGCGTCAGCCCCTATACGTCGTATTCGACTTAGCAGAGACCTGTGTTTTTGTTAAACAGTCGCAGAGCGCGATTCACTGCGGCCTCCTCGGGCTACTAACCCTAGCGAGGCACTCCTTCTCCCGAAGTTACGGAGTTAATTTGCCTAGTTCCTGAGCGAGTGTTCTCTCAAGCGCCTTTGGATATTCACCTCGTCTACCTGTGTCGGTTTGGGGTACGGTTGCCCCGGGCACTCCTTAGCGGCTTTTCTTGGCAGTGTGACGTTGCGAACTTTATAGGGCGGTTGCCCTTCGTCACGCCTCTCAGGCTCGGCTTACGCCGAGCGGGTGGACTTTCCTGCCCGCTCACCCTCGAAGCGCAAATCGCCATCCATCAGACGACTCCGCTAGCCTGCTGCGTCCCCGCATCGTAATAACGTTCCCGGTTCAGTCACGGAATGTTAACCGTGTGTCCATCAGTTACGCCTTTCGGCCTCACCTTAGGGACCGACTGACCCTGAGCGGATTAACCTTTCTCAGGAAACCTTAGACTTTCGGCGCGGAGGGTTCTCACCTCCGTTATCGCTACTTATGCCGGCAGAGTCACTTGAGTACCGTCGACGGGCCCTCGCGGTCCCGCTTCAAACTATACTCAACGCTCCCCTACCAATCCAGACCGTTGGCCTGGAGTTCGCAGCTTCGGTAAATGGCTTGAGCCCCGTTAAATTATCGGCGCAGAGTTACTCGACCAGTGAGCTGTTACGCTTTCTTTAAAGGATGGCTGCTTCTAAGCCAACCTCCTGGCTGTCTGAGCGACTCCACTTCCTTTCCCACTTAGCCATTTCTTGGGGACCTTAGCTGGCGATCTGGGCTCTTTCCCTCTCGACGACGAAGCTTAGCCCCCGCCGTCTGACTCCCGGACTGTGCGCCACGGCATTCGTAGTTTAGTTGGATTCGGTATCCGTTAACGGACCCTAGTCCATCTAGTTCTCTACCACCGTGGGCAATCATCCGAGGCTAGCCCTAAAGCTATTTCGGGGAGAACGAGCTATCACGGAATTTGATTAGCCTTTCACCCCTACCCTCAGTTCATCTGAGCTGTTTTCAACCAACACCAGTTCGGGCCTCCGGCCGCTGTTAGGCGGCTTTCACCCTGACCAAGGGTAGATCATCCCGCTTCGCGTCTATTGCCCGCCACTCGTCGCCCTATTCAGACTCGCTTTCGCTACGGCTCGCTCCCCGGCTCGCGCCGGATCATTGCTTAACCTTGCGACGGACAATAACTAGCCGGCTCATTATGCAATAGGCACGCCGTCAGGCTTGACCGCCCCTCTCAAATCTCAAATTTTTCAATCTGAGATCTCAGAGGGGCGGACGTGGCCCTCCGACTGCTTGTAGGCATACGGTTTCAGGTACTTTTAACTCCCCTCGCAGGGGTTCTTTTCACCTTTCCCTCACGGTACTGGTTCACTATCGGTCGCTGGCACGTGTTTAGCCTTACGGGATGGTCCCCGTAGCTTCCCGCGGGGTTTCTCGTGCCCCGCGGTACTCAGGAACGCGCGTTCGAGTCTGGTCAGCTTTCGACTACGTGGCTATCACACTCTGTGGCCGACTTTTCCAAGTCGTTCGACTAGCCGCCAGTTTGGTAACTCGATGGCTCTAAACCGACGCACGCCCTACAACCCCCAACCCTCCTTTCAGATCTCAAATTTCGAACTTGAAACCTGAAAGGAAGGCTGGGTTTGGGCTCTTCCGCGTTCGCTCGCCGCTACTAACGGAATCACTGTTGTTTTCTTTTCCTCCAGGTACTGAGATGGTTCACTTCCCTGGGTTTGCTCGCGCCCGCCTATGTATTCAGCGGACCGTTTCCGATGTTGTCATCGGAAGGGTTTCCCCATTCGGAGATCCTCGGATCAACGGGTGTTTCCCCCTTCCCGAGGCTTATCGCAGGTAACCACGTCCTTCATCGCCGTCCAGCGCCAAGGCATCCACCGTACGCCCTTAGTAGCTTGACCATAAAATCTGCTCAACACACACAAACCAGGACTCAAGGATCACAACCAGGGGCTAGACGACCCACCCCGGCATTCACCTCGCATCCCGGCTCGAGCGATCATCGAACCCCGGCGCCCAGAGCCACCAAACCCGAAACCGGGCCTGACGGGAACTGAACTCCGAGAACCAATAACCGCCGTCTCGCAGATTCGCTTACTTCTGCCAGGATCCCTCCCGGCAGACTGAGCACTTGTAGACGCCGCACTATTCAGTTTTCAAAGATCGTTGAGTACCAGGAACATGGCCTCAAGGGCCTATCCCCGGTCTCGTGCGCAAACCGAAGTCCTGATTACTCAAGACTCCCGGGATGCTCAGTTTGATGCCGCCATACTGTGGCTGGCACCAGACTCAACACCCCGTCTCACTGCCGCGCCGACGCTACAATCGCCCGGCGACAACCACGCCGAACGTTTAATCACCCGAAGCCGATCCACAACGGACGCGTCTTCGAGCGCCGGCCTTGTACCACGCGTAATGTGGTGCAATTCTTGGGGTTAAGCGAGGCGGGAAAGAAAACAGAAGGAACCTGCCCGAATCAACCCCTAGCTAACTGTTTTTCGCGTATTTCCTCCTGTCAAACTGCCATCGACAACGTTACAGCACGTCGACGCGGGGCGTCAAGCCTTTTTTTGCGGCTTGCCTCCGAGGTCAGAAGGGCACCCGATTCTTCGGACCCTGCGGCCAGCATATCACCACATGCCCGCACGATGCATGCGAAAAACGCCGCTCAAACGCGAGATGAGTGCAAGCTCGCAGCCGAGTCTGACCTGAGGGTGATCATGCAGATTCAATTCAGCCGTACCACAAAAACGTCAGTGGCCAGGCCCGCCTGCTGCAGTTGACGACCCAGCTCCTGCGCGGCTTCTTCCGTCGACTCCTGGCCCACGCGCACCCGGTGGTAAAGGCCGTCGCCCCGGTCGAAGCTCTGGATGATCACCGGCTGAAAGCGTTCGGCGATGCGGTCGCGCAGCCGGTCGGCGTTGGACCGCTCGCGAAACGCACCCACCTGGACGGCGAAGATGCCGGGCGTTTTCAGCACGGCCGGATTCAGAATTTCAAGCTGGACCCTGGCAACGCCCGCTCCGAGCATCCCCATCGCTTTGGCCGCGGAGTAAGACAGGTCGATGATGCGTCCGTCGACAAAGGGACCCCGATCGTTGATGCGCACTTCAACAGCCTGCCCGTTGTCGAGGTCGTGGACGCGGACCTGGGTACCGAAAGGCAGCGTGCGGTGGGCTGCGGTCATGGCATACATGTTGTAGATCTCGCCGCTCGACGTGGGGCGGCCGTGGTAAGGATGGCCATACCACGAAGCAAGCCCTTTCTCGCCTTGCACGATGGGAGCGGCCGGTTGGTTACCGGCCCGAGGCTGACCCGCAGTCGGAGCCGGTGGAGGATTATTGCCCGCCTGCTGATGGTGGTGCCGGTGCACACAGCCGCACGAGAGGGCTGCGGTCAACGCGGCAGCCAGCGCCCGCGCAAGCGGCGTCCCGCGCGACTCGCCGCGCCTCAAACGGGAGACCACGGTCCCCTCAGCGCTTCGGAGTCTGCAGCTTGTCAGCGAGTTTCTCCAGACGGCGCGCGATCTTTCGCAGACCGGCGGCCATTTCGCTTTTGGTGCCGGGCTCGACATTCTTGTTCAGCCACTTTTTGAGATTCTCAAGTTCACGGTCTGCGGCGCGTCCCGCCTCTTCAAAATTCATGCGCGTTTCCTCGTGCGAGCCATTTTATCCGCAGCGGCACGCTAGACAAAAGAAATTCGAGTGTGAAAGGATGAGAATGATGGAGGTTCGAGCCGACCCGGTCCACCCAAGTGGTCCAGCACAGGCTTCCAGAACGGCGTATACACGGAAAAGGGCTCCCTCTGCCTTCAATCGACACCAATGTTCGGCTCACGTGAATCCAATCCCAGCTCCGCTTTCCGGATGTGCCCCTCTTGCCGGGGCCTGATCGACCGGGGCGCACGCGTCTGCCCGCTCTGCGGCGCCGCCACCGGACCCTTGCGCGCGCGCGGATCGAGCAATAGCGGCAACAATCGCATCCTCGGGATCATCCCGATTCCGGGGACCGCCAGCGCCACCCTGATCGCCGTCAACATCGCGTTCTACGGTCTCAGCTGGTATCTCACCGTCGTCGCGGCGTCGGCCGAGGCCGGGTCGAATCCGGGTTTCGGAGGCATTGACGCTCGCGTCCTCGTGAGGTTGGGCGCCAAATATGGACCCCTCATTTACGCGGGCCAATGGTGGCGCCTGGTTACCGCGATGTTCCTGCACGCCGGCATTTTTCACATCGGCATGAACCTCTGGTGCCTGTTTGACCTGGGACCGATGGCGGAGTCGCTCTTCACGAAGTCCAAGTTCATCGTCTTGTACCTGGTGACCGGTGTTGTGGGATTTATCTTCAGCCTGTTGTGGAGTCCCGGAGGCGTCTCCATCGGAGCCTCGGGCGCGATTTTGGGCCTGGTGGGCGTGCTGATCGGCGCGAGCTTCCACCATGGCGGACTCGGCAAGACCTACCGCGCGCAGTTGTGGCGCTGGGTCATTTACATTTTCATCTTTGGACTCTTCTTTCCCGTCGACAACGCGGCTCACCTGGGCGGACTTGTCTCCGGGTTGCTACTCGGGTACATGGTCCCGCAGGGCGAGCCACAGACGCGCAACGAGGAAGTTCTTTGGGGGACGCTCGGGGTGGTTGCCACCCTGGTGATTGTAGCCTCGTTTGCGCTCATGGCTCTGAGCATGAATAGCGGCTTCGCGGGGTAATGCGCCTTGACAATCCCGAAAGTCATTCTCTAGGATGGAAGTGCTTCTCTATCAGGAGATTGCCCGTGATCAAACTGGATATCGTGAACGAGGTCGTGAACCGTACCGGCATCACCAAGACAAAGGCTGAGATGGCGGTGGAGACGGTTTTCGATTCGCTGAAGAAGGCCCTGGCCGCCGGTGATCGCATCGAACTGCGAGGCTTCGGGGTCTTCAACGTCAAGGCGCGCAAGACCGGTGTCGGGCGCAACCCGCGGACGGGAGAAGAGGTCACCATCCAGCCCGGCAAGGCTGTCCGCTTCAAGCCCGGCAAGGAATTGCAGACGCTCTGAGCGGCGATCCCTGTCCGGCCTCAACCGGCGCCCTGAGGTGAGCCTATCTCGGTAGGCTCAAAGCGCGCCGTGCTCTTCGTGCTGCTATGGGTGACGGCCCCGCGCATTCCCCCTTCGGTCCGGCGGCGCTGCTCGATTCGCCGGACATCGTTGTGCCGCGCCCGCCCTGGTGGCGCTGGCGGCCCGCCTGGCGCTTCCGCGCTCCGGCCTGGACGTCCTCATTTCCCTTCCACGCCGCCCTTCTGGGCGTGACGCTGCTGACCACCTTGATCGTCGGCGCGCAGATCGCCGCGAACTACGCGGCCCGCCGCCCGGCCTTCGATCTCGACCTCTCTTGGACGCTGTTCCGTAACCTTTGGGAGCATCCGTCCCTGCTCGCGTCGGGCGTGCCCTTTTCCACCACGCTCCTCGGCATTCTGCTGGCGCACGAACTCGGACACTACATCACGGCCCGCGCTTACGGCCTGCGCGTGAGCTACCCATATTTCATTCCGGCCCCGACGCTGATTGGCACCCTTGGGGCCTTTATCCGTATCCGTTCGCCGATTCGCACGCGGCGCGTGCTTTTTGACGTGGCCGTGGCCGGCCCGTTGGCCGGATTCGTAGTGGCGATCCCGGCGCTGGCCTTCGCCGTTCTGCGGTCGCGCTCCGGCAGCGTGGCCTCGATTCCCGACGCCATCATTCCCGGCCATCCGCTGGCGCTGACCGCTTTGACACACTGGCTGCGCCCGGGCCTGCCTGTCTCTCAACTTGCGCTCACGCCCGCCGGGTGCGCCGCCTGGGTGGGTCTGTTCGCCACGGCCCTGAATCTGCTGCCCATCAGCCAGCTCGACGGAGGCCACATTCTTTACGCCGTTCTCGAGCGCAGGCACCGTCTATTGGCGCGCGTGTTCTGGCTGGCGCTCCTGCCGCTCGGTTACTTCTGTTGGGCGGGCTGGTTCTTCTGGGCGGCGATGATCGGATTCATCGGCGTCGGGCATCCACCCGTCATGTTCCCTGCCGAGGGCCTGGGCCGGTTGCGCCCCGTGTTGGCTTTTATCGCGCTCGTGATCTTCGTCCTCTGCTTTATGCCGACCCCGTTCTTTGTGAAGTAAGTTGCATGGACACCGCGCCCTCGCCCGAAACCGGAGATGTGATCGAAACCAAGTGGACGGGCTTCGATCTGCTCAACAATCCGATGCTGAACAAGGGTACCGCCTTCACCGGGGCGGAGCGCACTGACTTTGCGCTGCACGGGCTGCTGCCGCCGCACGTGGGCACGATCGAGGAGCAGGTCGCGCGCCGCCTTAAGGCGCTGCGCGCGCTCGAAACCGGGTTTCAGCGCTACTCGTTCCTGCGCGACCTTCAAGACATCAATGAGACCCTCTTCTACGCCCTGCTGGTCGGGAACCTGGAAGAAATGCTGCCGCTCGTCTACACGCCCGAAGTGGGCGAGGGCTGCCAACGCTTCAGCGAGATCTGGCGCAAGCCGCGCGGCCTCTTCCTGAGCTTGCCGCTCCAGGACCAGATTCCGGCGATTCTGGCTCACTCCCGGTATGACAGCGTGCGCGCGATCGTGGTCAGCGACGGCGAGCGTATCCTCGGCCTCGGCGACCAGGGCGCGGGCGGCATGGGCATCCCCATCGGCAAACTGTCCCTTTACACGGCCTGCGCCGGCATTCACCCGCAGCAGACACTGCCCATTCTGCTCGACGTGGGTACCGACAACGTGGAGCGCCGGCAGGACCCGCTCTACGTCGGCTGGCGTCACGAACGAGTGCGCGGCGCCGAATACGATGCCTTTGTGGAGGCTCTTGTGGCGGCTGTGATCAACCGCTGGCCTCATGTTCTTCTCCAGTGGGAGGACTTCGCGGGAACAAACGCTGGCCGGCTGCTCGACCGCTACCGCGACCGGCTGTGCACCTTCAACGACGACATTCAAGGCACGGCGGCGGTCGCAGCGGGCGCCCTGCTGGCCGCGATCCAGGTGACCGGCGTCCCGCTCGACGAACAACGCATCGCCTTGCTCGGCGCCGGGTCGGCCGGTACCGGCATCGGGCGTCTTCTGCTGGCCGCGATGGTCGGGGCGGGATCGAGCGAAGCCGAGGCGCGAGGGCGCTTCTATGCCGTCGACGTCGATGGCTTGCTGGTGGAAGGCATGCCGGGCATCCGCGACGCGCAGACGCCTTTTGTTCAGCCCCGGTCTGCCGTGGCAGATTGGAAGATCGAACATCCCGGCCGCATCGGCCTGCTCGACGTGGCACTTAACGCCAGGCCCACTACGCTCATCGGCGTCTCGGGGCAGCCCGGCGCCTTCACTGAAGACGTCGTCCGCGCTCTGGCGCAATCTGCCGAACGGCCCGTGATCTTCCCGCTCTCCAATCCCACTTCGCGCGCTGAGGCCACGCCCGAAGATCTGATTCGTTGGACCGATGGGCGCGCTGTGATCGGCACGGGAAGCCCTTTTGCGCCCGTCAACTGGCAGGGCCGGTGGGTTCCGATCGACCAGACGAACAACTCGTACATCTTTCCCGGGATCGGTCTCGGCATTCTGGCGGTCAACGCACGGCGGGCGACCGATTCGATGTTTATGGCGGCAGCGAAGGCGCTGGCCGCGCTCTCACCGGCCCGCCAGTCGCACGCCGGCCGCCTGCTTCCGCCGGTCAGCCAACTGCGCGAGGTATCGGTGGCAGTGGCGGCGGCCGTGGCCCGCCAGGCGCAGGCCGAGGGCGTGGCGGAATTCCGCGACGAGGAAAGCGTGCCAGGCCGGATTCGCGCGCAAATATGGGAACCGGTCTATCGTCCTTACCGGCTGAAGCGGTAAGGGCCGCCAGAATGTCGAACCTCTTTCGCCCACCGTCATTCCCGCGAATGACGCCGCACCCGGTTTTTCTTGCGCGCGAGACCCTGAACCTCACATGACGGAGACCGGATCCATGTCGATCAGGACGCTCGGGGGCGGGATGCGCTCGGCCTCGAGGTGAAGCGCAAGGCCGAGCAACAGGCGATTGAGCTCGGACCGCGAAGCCGCCTTGATGAGGAACTGAATGCGATGCCGGCCCTGGATACGCGCGAGCGGCGCCGGGCCCGGGCCGAGCACGGCAAAGCGGAAGGGGCCCGCAGCCTGGAGTCCGGGGTCGCGGCTCTCCGCGTCGGCCGCGCCGTCTGCCTGGCCTCGCGGCCCCGGCAGGGTGCGGGCGAGGTAACGCTCGATCTCGCGGGCCGTTTCCACGGCGCGCTCGAGCTTAGCGTGCTGGGCTACGATCCGGGCGAGCGCGGCCACGGGCGGATAGCGCATCATGCGCCGGAAGCGCATCTCCTTGGCAAAGAAGCCTTCATAATTTTGCTCGGCCGCGAGCCGGATCGCGTAGTGCTCCGGATAGAAGGTCTGCACCAGCACGCGCCCGGGAATCGAACCGCGCCCGGAACGGCCGGCCACCTGGGTGAGGAGTTGGAATGTGCGCTCGGCGGCGCGGAAATCCGGCAGGCGCAGCCCCTGATCGGCCGACACCACGCCCACCAGCGTCACCCCCGGGAAGTCGTGCCCTTTGGAAACCAGTTGCGTGCCGATCAGGATATCGACCTCGCGTCGCCGGAACCGGCCGAGCACGCGCTCGAAGTGGCCCGGCCGCCGCGCCACGTCGCGATCCAGGCGCTCGACGCGCGCCGTGGGAAATAGCTCGCGGAACTTGTCTTCGATCTTCTCCGTGCCCTCGCCCACGTAGTAAATGAACTCGCTCTGGCAGGCGGGGCAGCGCGCAGGCACTGGAATCGAATACCCGCAGTAGTGGCAGATCAGGCGGTGCTCCTGGCGATGGTAGGTCAGGGCGATGGAGCAGTTCACGCATTCAGGGCTCTTGCCGCAACTGCGGCACAGCAGAAACCACGAGTAGCCGCGGCGATTGTGCAGAATGATGGTCTGCTCGCGGCGCTCGAGTTGGCCCTCGATTTCCGCCTGCAGGCGCCGCGATATGGGAATCTTGCTGAACGTCTGACGAAACTCGGCGCGCATGTCCACAACTTCAACGCCGGCCATGGGCCGCCCCGCAACCCGCCCTTCGAGCTTGGCCAGCGCATACTTGCCGCGCTCGGCGTTCCAGTACGATTCGAGGGCCGGCGTGGCCGATCCCAGCACGCAAAGCGCGCCTGCCAGGCGCGCCCGCACCACGGCCACGTCACGGCCGTGATAACGCGGCGTCTCGTCCTGCTTGTAGCTCGAGTCGTGCTCCTCATCCACGATCACGAGGCCGAGGTTCGCGACCGGCGCAAATACAGCCGAGCGCGTGCCGAGCGCCACCCGCGCTTCGCCGCGCTCCGCGCGCCACCATGCCTCGTGGCGCTCACCGCGCGCCAGACCACTGTGCAGCATGGCCACCTCACGTCCGAATCGGGAGGTGAAGAGGGCGCGCACGGCGGGAGTGAGCGCGATTTCCGGAACCAGCATCACGGCGGCCCGATTCTGCTCGAGAGCGCGGCTGATCAGGCGCAGGTAAAGCTCGGTCTTGCCGCTGCCGGTAACACCGTAAAGGAGCGTGGTGGAGAACTTCCGCGCGTCCAGGCGCGCCGCGAGGTCGCTGAAAGCCCTCGCCTGGGCCGGAGTCAACTCGAAGCGCGGGCCGTCAGGAGGCGCCTCGAATTCCGGCTCCGACGCCGGCCGGGCGGGCGACCCGAAGGCGGAGCGGTCTTCGATCTCGACCAGGCCGGCGGTTTCCAATTGCCTTAGGTGCGCGAGCGATCCCTTGGCGGATTTCAGCAGCGGGCGATGATCGCGCAATTCACCGGCGGACTGGCCGGACTGGCGTGACTGGGCGACTGGGCCCGCGAGCGCATCCAGGATCCGTCGCGCCACCGGCGAGAGCTTCGGCAGATGCTCCGGCAGCGGCCCGGACAACCGCACCGAGAGGACCTTCCGGCGGGCCTGCTTCTCTTCCACGTTGTGCATCTCCGCCCAGCCTTCGTGCTGCGCACGCTCCACCACATCGGCGCCGTAGAGCTTCGAAGCCGCATTGAGCGCGAGAGGCCGCTTGGCGAGCGCTTCCAGAAACTGCCGTTCGCGATCGAGGTCGGCCGCCGGCGCAGCCTGTTCGCTTGCCGGAACCGCCTCCGTGCTTGCCGCAGGCGTAGGACCCTGGGCTACGCCGCCCGGTGAATCAACCTTCGGATCGGCAGGCGAATGGTCGGCCGACGTGATAGTGTCACGCTTCTCGTCAGGAGCCGGGGCACCGGCGCGGGCAAGCACAACGTCGCACATTCTCTCGATCAGATACTCGAGCCGGACCCGCCCTGTGCCCGTGATCTCCAGACGCTCCGCGCGGCGCGTCTCTTTGAGCAGCGGCAGCATGGTGCGGAAGACTTCGCCGGGAGGCGCAACGTAATACTCCGCGATCCAGAGGCCGAGGGTCAGCAGTTCCGGCGAAAGCAAGGGCTCAGGATCAATCAGTTCGAGGATATCTTTGGCCTCGATGCCTGCGGCTATCGTGGCCACGGGCTCGAGCACGATGCCTTGAGCGCGGCGCCGGCCGAGAGGCACAAACACGCGCTGGCCCGCGCGCACCTCCAGGCGCTTCGGGACGCGGTAGGTCAGCGGCCGCGGAATGGGCGCCATCACCGCCACTTCGACCAGGTTTTCTTTCTTGCGTGTCATTGCACGATGCCTTACCGCAATTCCACCATAACTGCTTCCAGCCGCCTGATGGTAGCAGACACACGCCATAGTATATTTTTCCACAGGCTAATCCGCTGAAAATATTGACTGAAATAAACTTTCCCGATCGTCCAGCCCGTGCCCACGGTGCGGCTCAAACGTGCCACCCTCTCCGTGGCCTCGCTCAGGTGCAAGATGGATCGGACGGGAGTCAGAATTCAGAAGTCAGAAGCGGGCAGGCGGAATCCGATGACCATCACCCCATCATCTCCATCGCGTCCATCGCGCCCATGGGGCAACGATTCGATGCCTCAATCCGGGCCTCAGAATCATGCCACCAGTTCGCTCTCCGGCTTGGCGACAGGCTCGAAGATCTGCTCCTACCGTGATTGCACCACCGAATGCCGCGCAAAGCCAAAAAAAAAGAATCTAAAATTTTGCAAAACGAAGCCACTAGGTCCAATAGAATCAATAAATCGACCTGAAAAATGGGTCAAAACGAAGCCAATCGAAGCCAAACTCGCTCAGCGTAAGCCTTTTAGAATCAGTCAAGCGATCTTGACAGTGGCTTCGTTTTAGCGATTCAAAGCGAAACTTGATGTACGCGGCTAATTCCGATAACAAGCAGGCTCTAAGAACGAAAATGACCAAACGAATCCTGATCATCGACGACGACGATGACATTCGCGAAGTGGTTCAGATCTGTCTCGACGAGGTCGCAGGGTGGAGCACCGTGGGGTGCGCGTCGGGCTCCGAAGGCTTGGCTCGCGCTCAGGCGGACCTCCCCGACGCCATCCTGCTCGACATGATGATGCCGGGCGAGGACGGAATGGCCATTCTGGCGCGGCTCCAGGCGGAACCGCCGACCGCGGCCATCCCGATAATCCTGCTGACCGCGAAGGCTCAGACGGCCCGGCATCCACCGAGCGGACCCGCGGGAGTGATTCTCAAGCCTTTTGACCCGCTGCGTCTCGGCTCAGAGATCGCCGAAATGCTGGGCTGGCCGCCCCCGGCTGGCAATGAGTGAATCCGCAGATCACGCGGATACACCAAGACCACGGGTGCGAGGAGTGGCGGATGTCTCTTCAGGGCAGGCTGGCCGAACTCTGGAACCAGGTGCGACCCTTGATGCTCAATCGCCTGGCGGTGCTCGATCAAGCAAGCGCGACCGCGCTCGAAGGCAGCCTCCCCAACGCCCTGCGCCTGCAAGCGAAGAAGGAGGCCCACAAACTGGCGGGCTCTCTCGGAATTTTTGGCCTCGCGGCAGGCTCGCGCATGGCGCGCGAACTGGAGGAGCGGCTGCAACGTGGCGACGCGCTCAGCGAAGCGGAGGCGCGCCGCCTCTCGGAATTGACCGCAGCCCTGCGCCTCGAGGTGGAGCTCGGCCAGCCGCCGGAGCAGGGATTCTAGGGCAGGGCAAACGCCACCACAGCGTCGCTTTGTTTTTCCTCTCTCACCTTGGGATGCCCGCCCGCAGCGATCACAAGGTACTGCTTGCCGCCCGGCAGTCGGTAGGTCATGGGCGTGGCGTGGGCGCTCGCGGGCAGATCAGCCCGCCACAGTTCTTTGCCGGTTTCGGCGTCAAAGGCGCGGATATGCGAGTCCAAGGTTCCTGCGATGAAGACCAGTCCGCCGGCGGTGACGATGGGACCGCCCAGGCTGAGCGACCCGGAAGTGTCGGAAAGCTTCGGCGCATTGGCAGCCGCGGGCGCGGTGGGCGCTGCGGCGGCGCCAGGGGCGCCGCTGCCGTGGCACAACGCGCAATTGGTGGTGACGTCGCGCATCGAGCCGAGCGGAACCTGCCAACGAATCTTACCCGTCGTCATGTCGACGGCGGTCATCTGTCCCCAGGGCTGCGGGCTGCAAGGCAGGCCCGAAGGCGAGAACAGCACGTTGCGGTACATGGCGTAAGGCGCGCCGATCTGGGAGCCATATTCTCCCCGAGGCCCGTGGTTTATGGCCTCCGGGAATTCGGCGCGTGGAATCAACTTCACGATGTAAGGGATATTGTTGCTGTTCACGAAAAGCAGCGACAGTTTTGGGTCAAAGGCGTAGCCGCCCCAGTTCAAAGCCCCGATCGATCCCGGCAGGTTGAGCGTTCCCTGCAAACTGGGCGGCGCGAACATGCCCGGATTGCGCAGGCCGCTGATCATTGCGCGGCAAGTCTCGCGATCGCCCGGCGTCAGTCCCCAGGCGTCATCGGCGGTCATCCGTTGGCGGCCGAGCGCCGGCGGCGCCACGGGCTCCGGTTGCGTGGGCGAAGTCTGCTCGCCGGGAACATCGCTTTGCGGCACGGGGCGCTCTTCCACCGGAAACACCGGCTTGCCCGTATCGCGATCGAGCACGTAAAGGAATCCGGTCTTGTTACCTTGAATCACCGCCGGAACTTGCCGGTGATCGTGCTCGAAAGTTGCCAGCAGAGGTGGGGAGGCGGTGTCGAAATCCCACAGATTGTGGTGGACAAGCTGAAATCCCCAGGCCATCTCGCCGGTCCCGGCGCGCAGGGCCACAACAGAGTCGGCCCACTTGTCGTCGCCCAGGCGCGCGCCACCGAAGAAGTCCGGGCTGGCGCTCCCCGTGGGCACGAAGACCAGATGGCGCTCGGGATCAACCGACATGATGGACCAGGCGTTGGCCGCCCCGCTCCTCCACGCCTGGCCGAGCGACTCGTTCGGCGGGATCGGATCCCACTTCCAGCGCAATTGGCCGGACCTCGCGTCGTAAGCGCGCACCACGCCGCCCGGCATGTCCGCGCGGTTGTTGTCGTTGATGGCCGAGCCCACCACGACCACGTCGTCAATCACGGCGGGCGGCGAAGTCATGTGAAACCAGCCCCGATGGTAGCGTGGCACGTCGATCAAGCTGACCTCGCCGTTCTGGCCGAAATCCGCGCAAGGCTTGCCGGTCGCGGCGTCGAGGGCAATCAGGCGCGCATCGACGGTGGATTCGAAAATGCGGCGGCGGCAGGCCGGCGTGGATTCGCCCGCCGCCGATTGCGCCGCGTCGAGCTTCGGATCGACCCACGTGGCGACGCCACGATTCACCAAACCGTCGCCATAGTCCCCGGCGGGATTGATCTTCGGATCGTAGGCCCAACGCTCGTGGCCCGTCCCAGGGTCGAGTGCGATCACGCGATTGAAGGGCGTGGAGAGGTAGAGGGTGCCGTCCACCAGAATGGGCGTGGTCTCGAACCCGCTCCGCTGGCGATTGCCACTGCCGTCCGAAACATCGCCGGTGTGAAACGTCCAGGCCACTTGAAGCCGGGTCACGTTATTGCGATTAATCTCGGTCAGCGGCGAGTAACGCATGCCGCCGGGGTCGTGCCCGTAGACCGGCCAATCGTCCGCCTGTCCAACGTCGGCCGCGCCCGACTTCGCCGCCAGCACCGACCTTGGATGCGTGGCCTCACGCGCCGCGAGGCCGAAAACAAGACCTGCGGACGCGATGAAAACCACATGGAGAGCGATTCGACGGCGACGACTCATGGAGACACCTTTCCTGAAGGTGGATTGCTGATTGCCGACTGCGTGTCCGCTACGAAGCGAGCGCGCTTCCTCCGCCGCTTCGCGCGCCAGTATAATGGATTTCGAGCCCCAATGAACCTCGACAAATATTCCCGCCAGGTACTGTTTGCGTCCATCGGGCCCGAAGGCCAGGAGAGGCTGCGCCGGGCGAGCGCGGTGATCGTGGGCTGCGGCGCGCTCGGCTCGGCCTCGGCCAACGCCCTGGTGCGGGCGGGAGTGGGACGCCTGCGCGTGATCGACCGGGATTACGTTGAAGAAAGCAACCTGCAGCGGCAGTTGCTGTTTGAGGAATCTGACGCAGCCGAGAATTTGCCCAAGGCCGTCGCGGCGGAGCGCCATCTGCGCCGGCTCAACTCCGACGTCGAGGTGGAAGGCATCGTGGCGGACGTCGATGCGGGTTCCATCGAAGCGCAAGTCGGCAGCTTCGATTTGATTCTGGACGGCACCGACAATTTTGAAACCCGGTACCTGGTGAACGACGCCGCCGTCAAGCTCGGCATCCCGTGGATTTACGGCGCAGTGGTGGGCAGCTATGGCGCTACCCTTACGGTGATTCCCGGCCGGACGCCGTGCCTGGCATGCGTCTTCCCCGAAGCGCCGCTGGGCTTGCAGGAAACCTGCGACACCGCCGGCGTGATCTCACCGGCTGTGGCCTGGGCGGCCGCCGTCCAGGTGACCGAGGCGCTGAAGATTCTCACCGGGCGCGAGGCTCAAATCCACGGGCGGCTGCTCGGGTTCGATATCTGGACCAATGCCCTTCGAGATCTGAGGCCGGCAATCGATCCCGAGTGCCGGGTCTGCGGGAAGCGCGATTTTGCGTATCTCGCCGGAGGCAAGCTTTCCCGCGCCACGGTGCTGTGCGGCCGCGATTCGGTGCAGATCCGGCAACCGGGATCGCGGCGGCTCGATCTTGCCGCGTTACGTGCGCGTCTCGAGCCTTCAGGGCCGGTGCGGATGAATGCTTTTCTGCTGCGCTGCCGGCTCGATCCCTATGAGATCACCGTTTTCGCCGACGGCCGCGCGATCATCAAAGGAACAGACGATCCCGCGCTCGCCCGCAAGGTCTATGCTCAATACGTTGGCTTGTGAGATTGCTTCTGAAATCGTCGATCAGGCCCAGGCATTGGGACTGTCAGGCTGCTCGGGCGGGGCCGGGAGCCCCGCCCGCGACTTGGTCGGGCAGCAGTGTTCAGCCGAGCGGATCGGGGTAGACCTTTGTGGTCTTGCCCATCAAAACCTCGACACGTTGCTGGAAGATCGGCTGTCCGTTCGGGTCCTTCACGGCGATGGTGTGATTACCCGGCCGGAGCGGAAACTTCTTGAGCTTGCCCGTGAGGCCAGCGTAGCCTCCGTCGACGAAAATGGAGTCGCCTTTGAGCTTGGTGACGATCTTAACGTTGCCGGCAGCCGGACCGTAGTAGTACGGCGCCCGGTATCCGCCGTACCAGCCGGGGCCGTACCAACCCGGACCATACCAGCCAGGGCCATAAAACCCGCCGGCGCCACCCACGACCACCACGTGGCCTCGTTGGGCTTGGGCCTTGGGCGCAAAGGGCGCCACCATCAGAATCGCCATGAGGCCTATGAGAAATCCTTTGATAACGCGTACCATGAGGTTGCCCTCCTTATCCTGCACTTACCCCCATATTGTTAAACCCGACCCTGGCAGAAAAGTTGCCCTGGAGTCGGCCTCCGAGAGATCAGATGCCCCAGCCCATAGGGCGTTACTATGGACATAAACTACTGATAATACATATGTTAACCAAGCTCCCCGCCCCCATGCCGGCCAATGCCCAGACCGGGCGATTCCCGGGCGATTCTATGCTCATCAGGGGCCTGCATTTGGACCCTTTACGCGAGCGGGCAGGAGGTCGGGGCGCGGCAGCGGGGGCTCAAAGTCGGTTGCGATACGGCCTGCGGCGGTGCTAAGTTGAGTTCGGCACAGCGAGCGAGTGCGCTCGCTCCGGGCGAGGCCTCATGCGATGGTCCTGGAAGATCGGGCGGCTGGCGGGCATCAACGTTTACATGCACGCCACCTTTGTGCTGCTCCTCGCCTTCATCCTGTTTGCTTCCTGGTCCGAGAAGCATGATCTGGGCGCGGCCTTCATCGCGGTCCTGTTCATTCTCGTCATCTTTGGCTGCGTTGTACTCCACGAACTCGGGCACGCGCTGGTGGCGCGCCGGTATGGAATCCGCACGCGCGACATCATCCTGCTGCCCATCGGCGGCGTCGCGCGTCTCGAGCGCATGCCGGACCAGCCCCTGCAAGAGCTCAAAGTGGCGCTGGCGGGTCCTGCCGTGAACGTGGTGATCGCGGCCGGCCTCTTCCTGCTGCTCAGCGCTTTCGGGACCAGGCTGCAGCTTTCACAACTTGGGTTGGTGAACGGCGGCTTCGTCGAGCGAACGATGGCGGTGAATCTATGGCTGGCTGGGTTCAACCTGATTCCGGCTTTTCCGATGGACGGAGGGCGCGTGCTGCGCGCGCTGCTGGCTACGCGGATGGATTACACCGTGGCCACGTTGCGCGCCGCCCATGTGGGCCAGGCCCTGGCCCTGGTGTTTGGTTTCATCGGCCTGTTTCGCGACCCATTTCTCCTCTTCATCGCGCTATTTGTCTGGATGGGCGCCGAGAGTGAGGCTTCGATGGTGCAACTTCACACGTCGCTCGGCGGCATTCCGGTGGAACGCGTCATGCTCACCGAGTTTCGGAGCTTGCAACCGGACGATACCCTGGCCCAGGCCATCGACTGCGTCCTGGCCGGATTTCAGCACGACTTTCCGGTGGTCTTCGGCGATCATGTCCTCGGCATCCTGACCCGCGAGGACTTGATGAAGGCCCTGGCCGCGCACGGGTCCGGCTTGCACGTGCGCGACGCCATGCGCCGGGAATTTCAAATCGCCGACTCGCACGATATGCTCGACCAGGCTCTGAAGCTGCTCGGCACCACCAAAGTGCGCACGATTCCCGTCCTGCACGACGGCCACCTGATCGGCCTCCTCAACGCGGAAAACGTGGGCGAGTTCATGATGATTCAATCGGCCCTGCGCCGATCGCAGCCGCCCGGAGCTTCTTCCGGCGCTTCGCGAGACAGTTCGAAGAGTGAGTCCGCCATCATGCCGTAGCGCGCCCTAGTGCAGCGCATGGCTCCGCGTGAACGCGTCGAGCCGGTCCACGAAATCCGCCCACAAGCGCTTCGAATCGACGCTGGTGATCCACGTGATGGTGTTGCCGGTGCCCGGGTGCTCGAAGATCATGTCATCCCGCAGGCGTGGACGAGGCTTGGTCTCGCCGCTCGCCAGGCCCTCGACGTAAGCGGCCGTGATGATGTCCCAGATGATCCAGGGCTTGGAGAGGTCATCCTGCCGCATGGGCTTGACGAACCGGTAGTACCATTCCTGGTACTCGTCCCAAAGCCACGCTCCCACGGGGCCATGACTCGCAACCAGCAGCCGCGCCTGTTCCGGAGTGAGGGCGAGATAAGCGCGGCAGACGTCGCCCGAACCGATCACCACCGGAACCTCGGAGTTCAAGATCACCTGCCAGGCCCGCGGATCGTTCGCGACGTTGAACTCGTCGCCCCCATCCGGCCAGCGGTTGAATCCCATGGCCACCACGCGAATCCGATCCACGATGGCGGGATCCTGCAGGATGGCCGAGGCCACGTCCGTGGCCGCGCCGATGGTCAGCACGTCGAGGCGATGGTCTTTGGAGAAATCGCGTGAAGCGCCGATGATGAAATCGACGCCCGCATTCGGTCGCGGGCTGTGGGTGTCGGCGAGCGGCAGGCTCGAGCCTTCGAACAATGGGGGATGGCTCGCCAGGTTGAGGCGATTCTCCACCTCGTCTACCAGGACGCGATAAGTGTAGTGGGCCGCCGGGGGCGGTAGCGTCGGGGCGTGCGCCGACACCATGCCAAGCACCTCGAATTGCGGATTGGTCAGCAGGTAGGCCACCGCCCACTGGTCGTCAATCTCGTTGCCAACGTCGGTGGACAGGATCACCGGGATTCTTGCGGCCGCGGCACTGAGGCCGGCCGCGAGGCACAGCAGACTCAGGATGAGGGAACGGCGCATTTCAGGGACTCGATCGATTCGAAGGCGATCTCAGGAGGAAACGCCGACGGGGGTACCGGCTGCTGCGTGTCTCTCGAGGTCTGCCAGGCGCTGGCGCGCATGTTCCGCCCATGAGCTCGATGGATCGAGCTCGATATAGCGGCGCCAGTGCGCGCGCGCCCGCGAGAACGCGCCAAGCTTCTCGCTGACCCGGGCCAGGTTGTAATGCGCGTCCGCGAATCCGGGAGCGAGGCGCAGCGCCGCGTCGAAAAAGTGCGCGGCGGACTCGACCTCACCGAGATCGTCGAGCACACTTCCCAGGTTGAAGTGGGCCAGGGGATTGCCCGGCGAGATTTCCACAGCGTGCCGGAACTCTTCGGCCGCCGACGCCCAATCGCCGTCCTCATAGCATAGCGTCCCGAGGTTGAGACGCGGTTCGAGCCATTGCGGCGCCTTCTCCACGATGTTGCGATAGGCCTGGATGGCCTGCTTGCGCAGTGTCGGATCGCCTTCGCAGTCGAGCGCCAGCCCCAGCCAGTCCTCGAGGCTGCGCTCAGGCATCGGGCATACACGAACGGGCTGTCCGGTGTGCTCGAAATCAAGGAGGAGCTGGCCGGAGACCGGCTCGATGCGCGTGCCGTGGTACTCCACCGCCACGCGCCGTCCGGCGGGAACAAAGCGCAGCTCTGTAAGCGCCACGCCCGCTTCTCCGGGAAACTGGCGCCGGACCGCTTCCAGGGCCACGCACAGGCGGCGGGCCGGAATGCGCTGGCCCGTGATCTGCTTCACGGTGCGCAGGCGCACCAGATCGCCAAAGCTGTAAGGACGCTCACGGATTTCGGGCGGATCCACCAGCCGCAGCCGCTCCCAATAGCTAAGCTGGGCCGTGGTGATGCCGACGATGCGGAGCACGTCGTTGCGGCTGAACTGTTCGAGGGTGGTCATGCGTCTTTCGCCTTGCCGGCCGGAGTCGCTGCTCCGGGAATGCCTTCACTCGCTCACTTCGCGGCCTTGCGCGAGGCGCGCTTGGGCGCCGCGGCCTCTTCCGCCTCCGCGCGAACGGGCGGCTTCTTGGGCGCCACCTCGCGAGCGGCCAGACTCTTCTTCAGCGCCTCCATCATATCAATGACGGGCGCAAGCTGGGGCTCGGGAGCGGTGGCAATCTGCCGGCCCTCGAGCTTGGCATCTACCAGCGCCTTCAGCCGGTCCTGATACTCGTCGCGATAGCGCTTGGGATCGAATTCGCCCGTGAGGCTGTCGACGAGCTGCTTGGCAAGCTTGATTTCCTCGGGCTTCACTTTGACGTCACCCGTCTGGCCGTACTCCGGAACGTCGCGAACCTCGTTGGCGTAGTACATGGTGTGCAGCGTGAGGCCATGCGCCCGCGGCCGGATGATCACCGTGTACTCGTGCTGATGCATCGTCACCTTGGCGATGGCAGCACGCCCCGAGTCTTGCATGGTCTGAACCAGCAGCTCGTAAGCCTTGCGCCCCGGATCCTCGGGCACCGCCAGGTAAGAGGTTTCATAATACAAGGGATCGACATCCTTGAGCTCGACAAATTCCTGGATCTCCATGGTGCGCGCCGACGGCGGAGCGATCTTCTTGATCTCCTCCTCGTCCACCAGCACGTACTGGTCTTTCTCGTACTCGTAGCCCTTGATGATCTCAGAGCGCTCCACCTGGCGCTGGCAATGGGGGCAGTACTGCGGCTGCTTGATGCGGGTGTGGCACTCGGCGTGAAGCTGGTTGAAATGGATGCCCTCGCCGCGCGCCGCCGAGAACAACCGGATCGGGACCGAGATCAACCCGAAAGTCAGATAGCCTTTCCAAACGGAAGTCGCCACGTGGTCACCCTTTCGCCCCCGCAATCGTGCTTTCAGGCGCGCCGGAGGCGCACCAGCGCAGTGTATGACAGGTCGAGGCTAGAGGCAAGCTTTTTGCGGTCCTTTGCCCACGCGGCAAGCCGCCCGGCATATGGAAAGAAGAAGTCGGACCGCTGCTTTGCCCGCTTTGCAGGAAAGGCGAAAGCCTTGCCGCACGGCAGGGCGGCCAAGCCGCTGAGGAATTTCCCAAAAGACGCGTCTTGAAGCAGGCAACCTTTGGCGAACCTGAGCGGCCCCGAACATACTCTTGTCCAACATTGTTCAAAAACCGGCCTCTTCCCGGCCTAACTCGCTGAAAGCAAGCGAGCGCCTCCGACGTCTTGGGCATAACGAATTGATCCTGATAAACTTAACCCTATCATCGACGCAGCGCTACCGCCCCTCGGCCTCTGGTCCGAGAGCGCAGCAGGATTCGACTATAGATAGCAGGATTCGTGTATCAATTTCGCTTGATATTCAAGAAACGCGTGGTATCAAGAAATGGGTGCTTTGCTGGCTGCGTTGGCTCAGGCGCCGCCACAAAGTGCCCAAACGCTCGACCTGCTGGTTCCCGCCGAGTGTCTCGGATTTCCAAAACGGAAATCCCGATGTTTTTCGAGGAGGACTTCATGCTACATGGATCCCGACTTGCGCACTTGACCCGTCTCGCCACGCGCTGCGCGGTATTCTGCGCGGCGTTGATCCCGATGCTCACGCTCGCGGTCTCGTCGCCGGCGCAGACCTTCGCAACACTGCACGACTTTGAGTTTACCGACGGGCAGGCCCCGTTCACCAGCCTGATCCAGGGCACGGACGGCAGCCTCTATGGCGTGACGTCGGAAGGCGGAACGGACGATGCCGGCACGATCTTCAAGATCAACCTGCAGGGGACGCTGGCGACCCTGCACAGCTTCAATCAACTCGACGGCGCCAACCCCTGGCACGTCATCGAGGCCACCGATGGAAACCTTTACGGCACCGCGCGCCAAGGCGGGAGCCTCGGGGGCGGCACCCTATTCGAGATCAGCCCGGCGGGGGAGTTCACGGTTCTTTACAACTTCTGCTCAGTGCAACCGTGCCCTGACGGCACCGATCCTTTCGCCCTGACTCAGGTCAGCGACGGGCGGATCTATGGAATCACGCTGTCTGGCGGTAACGACAATTGGGGGACGGTGTTCAAGATCGCAGAAAGCGGCGCTCTGACCACTGTGCACAGCTTCTGCTCCCGCGCGCTTTGCGCCGACGGGGGCGAGCCTTTTGGGCTCGTTGCGGCGGACGGGGGCCTGTACGGCGTGACAGGAAGCGGCGGGCCCTCCAGCGACGGAACCCTGTTCACCATCAGGAACGGCGTCTTTACCACGCTCTATAATTTCTGTTCCCAGCCGGGCTGCACGGACGGCGAAGGACCTAACGGTCTTACCTTAGGCAATGACGGAAACTTGTATGGCACTACGATCATGGGCGGCACGACCGGATACGGGACCGTCTTCAAATTCTCGCCCGCTGCGGGCCTGGCTACGGTCTACAGCTTTTGCCCGAACAGGGGCTGCACGGATGGAAGTTTTCCTGTTAATCCCGTGATCCAGGGCAGCGACGGCAATCTGTACGGAACCACCGACGGCGGCGCGACCGAAGAGGGCACTGCGTTCCGACTCACACCCCAAGGCGCCTTCACCTTGCTTCACAGCTTTTGCGCGCTGCCCGGATGCGGCGACGGCGCCGATCCGCAGCGTTTGATGGAGGACACGAACGGCAAGATTTATGGGACCACCATCTACGGCGGAAACAGTCGTGCGTGCGGCACGGGCGGTTGCGGCACGAGTTTCGAGCTGGCAGGGCGCCTGCCCGGGTTTGTGGAACCGCAGCTCAACGCAGGCAAGCCCGGCGCACCCGTTAACATTCTGGGAACAGCCCTCTCCGGCGCTACCAGCGTGACGTTCAACGGTACGGCGTCCATCTTCAACGTAGTCTCAGGCTCGCTGATCACGGCCACTGTGCCGGCCGGCGCGACCACCGGACCCATCGAGGTGTCGACGGCGCACGGGACGATCAGGAGCAAGGCAAATTTCGTGGTGCTGGAGTAATAGTCCGTCGCCCGGAGCCGGTTGAGCGAATCTCCTGGTCTCGCTTTTCGCTGGTAGCACTCATAAAGATTGGTGAACGCCCATTATAGGTAAGGAGACAATCATGCGCAGATCTCGGTTGCGACTCTCGGCCGCCTTTTGCCTTGTCTTTCTGGTTGCAGCCACTGAAGCGGTGCGGGCGCAATCGGTGCCCGTGCCTCTGATCGACCAGCCGCTGGCTCCGGATGCGGCGGCGGCGGGCGGCCAGGGGTTCACGCTTACGGTGAACGGAGCCGGCTTTGTGAAGGGCTCGATTGTGGAATGGAACAGGGCGCCGCTTGCCACCACGTTCGTCAGCGCCGCGCAATTGACGGCTGCCGTGCCGGCATCGTTGGTCAAGGCGGCCGGCACAGCGTCGGTGACCGTGAACAACGGCCAACCGGGCGCCGTCTCGGCGGCGGCGTACTTCGAACTTCGACGGCCGTTCCCGTCCATCGGTTTCAGCTCGTCGAGCTACGCCGTGGGACCGGAGCCGAACGACTTGGTCACGGCTGACTTCAACGGTGACGGCTATCTCGATCTCGCAACCGCGGACGTGGATCCCGGAGACGTGTCCGTCCTGTTCGGCAATGGCGACGGCACTTTTCAGCCGGCTGCGATCTACGATGAGGAAGACAAATTCCCGCGCTTTCTCGTACCGGGCGACTTTAACGGAGACGGCAAAGTTGACCTGGCAGTTTTCCTCGACAACATTGATGGCCAGATCGCCGTGCTCCCTGGGATTGGCAACGGGACCTTCGGCTCGCCGATCGTTTCTACCGTCGGGTTGTTCTCATACAATTTGTTTAGCGCTGACTTCAATGGCGACGGGAAACTTGATCTGGCGTTCACCACCGGTCCCAATAAGGTGGGCATCATGCTGGGCAACGGCGATGGCACGTTTCAGGCCCCTCTGTATTACGGCGCGGGGAGCAGCGCCGCCGGGGCAACGGTTGGCGACTTCAACGGAGACGGAATTGTCGACATCGCCGTGGCCGCGCGATTCGACAACGCCGTGGCCATATTGCTCGGCAACGGTGACGGAACGTTCCGGAGCAACGGCCAGTATCTTACCGCGGATGAACCCATTAACATCACGGCAGGAGACTTCAACGGCGACGGGAAGCTCGACGTGGCAACGTCAACCTTCGAGGGAATCGTGTCCGTGCTCCTGGGAAATGGGGACGGGACCCTTCAGAGCTACACGGGGTACGGCACGGAGAATCTCGCCGAGGACATCGCAGAGGCCGACCTGAGGGGGGAAGGCTTTCTGGATCTCCAGATAAGCGCCGGGCCGCTGTTTGTGTTGAACGGGAAGGGCAATGGCACGTTCGAAAGCCCCGCCAGGTTCTCGCTGATCAGCCAGGAGACCGTGGGAACGGTCGTGCCCGGCGACTTCAACGGCGATGGCCTCATGGATCTGGCGGGCGCGGCCTACAGCTCGAACGCGGTAACGGTGGCGCTTCAATCCGGCTCCGCACTTTCACCCACGCATATCGACTTCGGCAAAGTGAAGATGGGCTCCGCCAGCCAGCCCGCGCAGGTTACTTTGACCAATTATGGCGGGAGCGCCTTCACCGTAACGGCTGTGTCGATTCGCGGACGATTGGGCCCGCCTTTCACCGAGACGGACAACTGCCTGAATCAGCATCTGGCGCCGGGCGCTGCCTGTACCATAGGCATCACCTTCGGGCCGCAGGCGACTGGCCTCTTCACCGCGATGCTTGTAGTGAGAGATACAAACACGGCCACGGAGCAAACTGTTGGGTTGTCGGGCCTTGGAATCGAATAGGCTGCCTGCCCCTTCAGGCTTGTCGACAGAAGACGGACCGGCCTCTAGGATTGTACAAGAGAGCCAGATGTACAAAACGCACAAGACCGATTCTGCCGCTCATCTTGCCGCCGGCGAGGCGCGTCAGGATTTCGCCGAGACGGTCAACCGTGTCGCCTACGGCGGCGAGCGCATTGTCCTGCATCGCAGGGGCCGAAATCTCGCTGCCTTGATTCCGCTCGAAGACCTGGCGCTGCTCGAAGAACTTGAGGATCGGCAGGACGCGGAAGAGCGCGCAAGGCGCTGACCGATGCCAAGGCGAGGGGCGAGAAGGCGATTCCCTGGGCCCAAGCGAAGAAGAAGCTGGGCCTCTAGTGCCAGGCTACAGCGTTACGATCCTGCCGTCCGCGCTCGGCCAGTTGGCGGGGCTTCCGCGCCGTGACCAGAAGAAAATCAAAGAACGGATTGACCGATTGGCGGCCGACCCGCGTCCGCCCGGAGTCAAAAGGCTGAAGGGTGAGTCAGACCTGTTTCGCTCACGGTCCGGGAACTATCGGATCATCTACTCGATCGAAAACGTCCGGCTGATTGTTCTGGTGATCAGGATCGGGCACCGTCGCGACGTTTGTCGCGGACTCTAACTGGCGCGGACGGTTTGGAGTCGATCGTCATGGAGTAGCGATCAGGGGACAGCTCCATCGTGCCGCGGCTCTGCGGCGGCCGCGGCCGGTTCATCCCCCGGCCGCACTCCGGTAGCGCGCCATATGCTGCTGGAATTCGTGGTTATTCGGGTCGAGCGCGAGCGCCCTGGTCTGCACCTTCACGGCCTCGGCGTACTGCCGGTTGGCATACAGCGCTTCGGCCAGCGTATCGATGTATTCGGGTGCGCGCCACCGCGAAAGCTCCACGGCTTTGCGGGCGTGATCGAGCGCGGCGGCGGGATTCTGGAACTTGGGATCCTCGGCGGTGGCGTAGAGCCAGGCCAGATTGTTGTGCGCGATCGGCGAGTTCGGACTGAGGCGCAGCACGGCCTCGTAGCGCTCGACGGCCCGGGCATAAAGCTTCTGTTCGGCCAGCAAGTCCGCCACCGCCTCCTGCACGTCGGCCGCTCTGGGGTCCAGGCTTGCCAGGGCTTCGAATGCCTTCTCGGCTTCGGCGGTGTTGCCGTTCGCCTGATAGGCGACGGCCAGCCCAAATCGAGCCTGTATCGAGTCGGGATCAAGCTTGAGCGCCTGCTGGAACTCGGCGATGGCCCGGGCCGGGTCATGCTGCGTCAATTCGAGCTGGCCGAGCGCGACGACCGGCCGCTCGTCGCGAGTATCCAGCTGCCGGGCGCGCTGGTAGCGGTCGAAAGCCTGGCCTGGCTGATGCGCGGATTCGAGGCGCTGCCCTTCACTAAGCAGCCGGCTGAGTTGAGACGCCACGCGATAATGCCGGGCCGCAGCGGCCATCGAGAGCGCCACCAGAGCCACGGGCACGAGTACGACGGCCTGGAACGCGGCGTGCGCTGGCCGATCTTGCGCTGCGGGGCCCCAGCCTGCACCGCGATCGATTACCGTCGAAGCGGGCGCCGAACTAGGCGTCGAAGCGGGCGTCGAGCCGGGCGCCGATCCTTCGGCGAAGTGCCCTGAAAACGGCCCCGCAAAGGCCTGGTCACGCTTCAGCGGCGGGATCAGGAACGCCAGCGCCGCGCCCCCCAGCAATCCGCCGAGGTGTCCCCAGTTATCGATATTCGACACCATGCGGCCGGCAACCAGCTCGATCACGATGAACACCAGCAGAACCGCGGTAAAGCGGCCGCGCCGGAAAATGCGCTCGAGCTCATGCGGCACCGCATCTGGATGCGCCCAACGGGCCACCACAATGGCGCCGGCCACTCCAAAGATCGCTCCGGAAGCGCCGGCCGCGAGAGCGTGTCCGTAAAACATGGAGAGCAGACACCCGCCGATACCGGCGACTACGTAGATCAGCGCGTACCGGCCGTAGCCGTACATCCGCTCCAGCACCGGCCCGATCATGAGCAGCGAAAACATGTTCACCGCCAGGTGCCACAGGCCGATGTGAAGGAAAAGCGGCATCACGGCCCGCCAGTACTGACCGTCCTGGAAGTAGGGCTTGTAGGACGCGCCGAAATCGATCAGCACGTTGGTGTTCTGGGAGCCGCCCGCCAGCGTCTGGAACACGAACATCACCACGCACAGCGCCACGATGACAATCGTAGCCGCCGGGAACGGCCTAGCCTCGCGGCGGGGTAAGCGGACCTCGGGGTTCGGGCCGTCGGGGTTCGAGCTCGCCCATTGGGATACCATCACGGGTTGGGGGCTCTCAAAGTCCATAAGTCAATCTGATGCTGCGCGATCCGAGGCGAATTGCAGATCGGGATTCGTCAGTTCGTCCTCTCGGGCGGAGCCAGCGCGTAGTAAGCCTCGCCGGCGCAGGCCCGGCAAAGCGTTTGCCTCTGCTGATGCACTTCGCGTCCGTTATTGATCCCTTCGCCGCAGGAGTCGCAGGCCACGCGCGAGCGAGGTCCGCCGGGCAAGTCCTCGGGCGCAATCTGCACGGTCACGTTCTGCACCGTGAAGAGATCCGCGTCGTCCATCACCTTGTAGGCCTGCATCTGCTGGCGGTAAGGCTTGTCGAGCTCCGGGAACAGCTGCCGGGCCTTGAGGCGCGAGTCGTCGCGCGCGCTGACGCGAACCGCCGCGCCGGTCTCGAGATCGACAAATGTGGCTGCCACCTTACCGTAATCGACGTATTTGAGCGAGCGGCGCCCGAGGCTGCACCCTGTCACCAGACTGACCGCGTCTGTGGCGCAGCGGTCGATCTCGACAAACGTCACCAGACGCCTTGCGTGGGCTTCGGGGTCCGTGATGCCGATCGAGGCCAGACCGAGCATCGCCATGCGCACGCCCAGCACTTGCCCGGGACAGAGGTGTTTGTGGCGCTCGGCAGCCAGGGTGAGATACTCTTCGAGGGACTTCACGTCCTGATTATAGCTGGTTCGCACTCAAGGAGCGCTGTACGACCCCGCGGTGGCGCTTGCAACGCGTCCCGCAAACGGCGACTCTAGTTACATGGGGCTTCTGCGATGATGGCACTGAGTGAAATCCTGCTGCCCGTGTCGATCCTGGCGCTGCTGGTTGCGAGCCAGATATTCTGGCTTCGCCGCATCCGCGCGCTCGGCCGCAAGTGGATTCCGAGCCGCATCTGGCGCACGTGCGCGGAAGTGCTGTTCGCGATCTACGCCTTCCTCTGGGTCTATAACACGGTTCCGGCCTGGTGGACGCGCGCCACGTCGCCCGTCAGCCTGACCCCAAGCGACGCTCTGGTGGGCGGCCCGTTTGCCTGGTGGATTTTCGGATCGGGAATCGGGTTCCTCTTCGTGCTGGTTCTGCGCCTTCCCTGGTATCTTTTCCGGCTGGGGCGCTCGACGTACCGGCTGGCCCGCCGCGCGATCGCCGCCCTCGCCGGTCCTTCTCCCAAGGCGGCCCCAGTGGCTGCCGAAGGGGTCGAGCCTTCGCGCCGCAATTTCCTGGCGCAAGCGACCACGGCGGTGGGATTGGTGCCTTTCGTCGGGTCGTTCTACGGCCTGGTGGTGGAGCGCACCGATGTCGAGACTACAAATTATCGCGTGCCCCTCGACCGCCTGCCCCGCGGATTCCACGGTTTCCGCATCGCGCAGATCTCGGACCTTCACGTCGGACCGTTCATGAGCGCCGCCGAGATCCGGCGGGTGGCGGAGATGGCCAGTCGCCTGAAGCCCGACTTGATTCTGCTGACCGGAGACTACGTCACCTGGGACCCTTCCACGCAATCGGCGGTGGTGGACGCGCTATCGGGTCTGCACGCGCCGCACGGGGTGTTTGGGACGCTCGGTAATCACGAAAAGTGGACGCACACCGAGGATTCCATCACGCAACTCTTCACGGCGCAGGGCATGGTGATTCTGCGCCAGCAGAACACCACGTTGCGCGCGGGCGGCGATGAACTGAACCTGATCGGGGTCGATTACGAGTCGCGCCGGCACATGGGTCCGCACAACGAGGGCGTGGTGCGGCAGTATCTCGCGAGCGTCGAGCCCCTGGTGCGCCACGATACGGTGAACATTCTGATGAGCCACAACCCCAACACTTTTGACCGCGCCGCCGAGCTTGGGATCGACTTGAGCCTTGCCGGACACACGCATGGCGGTCAGGTGACGATGGAGTTCATCAGCCCGGACATCTGCCCCAGCCGCTTCGTGACTTCCTACGTCGTGGGTTGGTTTGAGAAGCCTGGCGGCAAGCTTTACGTGAATCGGGGCATCGGCACCATCGGCGTGCCCATGCGCATCGGCGCTCCGCCGGAGATTACGGTGTATGAGCTGGTGCGGCCAACCTAGGCTGGCGTTGTGACGCAGGCATCCTGCGTGCGCCACGAAGCACGTTGACACCTTGACCGCCAGGCTCATTCGCGGCCGGCCAAGACCGCGGGTTCGAGCCCCGGCTCCAAGAAATCTTTCCCGCGTCGCTCGCGGCCCAGGCTGATCACCAGGGCGCCGAGCGCGATGACGCCCACCTCGAAAGCGGCCATCGCCCAACCATACCCCAGCCGGTCGCGCAGCGCGTATTCGATCGAGTTGGTGGGCGAGGCGATCAGAATGCCGAGTTGATAGCAAAGTCCGGGCAGGAGGCCGCGCGCCGCGTCAGGCGCGAGCTCGTTCAAATGCGCGGGGATGATTCCCCAGGCGCCTTGCACGCCCGCCTGCATCAGGAAGGCGCCGAGGGCGAGCGATGCCAGGCGGGCGCCGAAGGCCCACAGCGGAATCACGGCCAGGGCCAGGGCCAGGGCCACGAGCATGGTCCGACGTCGGCCCAGGCGCTCCGAGAAATGTCCGAAACTGATGCCGCCCGCGACCGCACCCAGATTGTAGAGCATCGCCACCAGCGCCACGGTAGCGGCTGCGGCGCCGTGCGCGGTCTTGAGGAAATCCGGGTACAGGTCCTGGGTGCCGTGCGAGAGGCAATTCATCAGCGTCATGAGTAGCACGAGATAGGCGGCCGTCTTCCGGTTCTCGGCCACCGTGCGCAGGATGCCGCCGAAGGTGAGATGGCGGACGCGGCGCCAGGCCTCGGACTCCGGGACCTTCGAGCGCACGTAGAGGGCGAGCAGGGCCGGGCAGGCGCCCGCGAAGAACATCGAGCGCCAGCCCCAGAGCGGCAGGAGGAATCGGGCCGCGAGCGCCGCGAGCAGATAGCCGATGGGGTAGCCGCTTTGCAGCACGCCCGAAAGCAGACCGCGCCACCGTCGCGGCGCCGTCTCCATGGCAAGCGATGCGCCAACGCCCCATTCGCCCCCCATGCCGATCCCATAGAGCGCGCGCAGCACCAGGAAGACGGTGAAATTGGGCGCGAATCCGCAGGCCAGCTCGATCACGGAGAAGTAAATCACGTTGACCATCAGCGGCCGGCGCCGCCCGAAGCGATCCGCCAGCAAACCGAAGAGCAGAGCGCCTATGGGGCGCGTGGCCAGGGTGGCGGTCAAGGTCAGGACGATGGCGGCCTTGCTCACGGCGAATCGAGTCGCCAGGGTCTCTACCAGGAAAACCACCACGAAGAAGTCGAAGGCGTCAAGGGTCCAGCCGAGAAAGCTGGCAATGACGGCGTGGCCCTCGCCGCCTTTGAGGAACTTGGAAAGCGCTGGAGCGGCAGGCGCACTCGTCGCAGGTTGGTGGTTGGCGGTCATGCTGACAGTGGTACAGTGAACGCACAGTGTAATCGAACTGCACGTCGAAGTGGGGGCCTCTAGCTGAGTACCCAGCACTGGGGGAAAGCTATCCGGAGACCGAGGTGATTATGAACTGTTGTGACGCCATGAGCGAAGCGGCCGATCGTGGGGCCATGGTTGTGGGGCCGAAGCACCGGATTGATGACGGCCGCATCGTGAATGAGATCGACACCGAATATTTCATTCGTTCCGCGAGCAGCCGGGGTTACGACTACTTCGGCATCAACTATTGTCCGTTCTGCGGACGCGCACTTTCCAATTCGCTGTGGGCCGCCGAGAAAAAGAAGTGAAACAAGCGGACCACCGGCGTCAGCGGTCGAAGTCGATCTGCTTGATACGGGCGAAAGACAGGGAAAAATCAAAGGTGTCCTCGCTGGCCGGATCGTACTTGTCCGTAACGCCGAGGATGCGCGCCTCCGCAGGGTGCGCGGTGGGCATGAGGTAGCGGGCCTCTTTCACCTGGCCGTTGGTGAGGGTCAGGCGCAGGTGGTCGCCCACGAACTCCACGCGCGCGATGTCGGCGAAATCGACAAGGTCCGTGGAGCCGTCGGCAAACTGTACCGAGAAGTGAGTGTCCGCAGGGAGCGTTTCCAGGAGCGAGCCCTGGCCGCCCGGCGGATAGAAATCGATGTAGACGTCGCACACTTGCGAGGCCTTGCCTGAGGTGTCGGTGACGGTCGCGCTGAAGCCGAAGCGCCGCCATAGATCGACGATCTGGCGTCGATTGTCGGGCGCGCTGCGGTTGATCGTGTAGGGAAGGCTGCTTTCCTGCAACGTGGCCTTCACGATGCGGCGCTCTTTCAGATCAAAATGCTTGTAGGTAATCGTGGCGGGATCCTGCTTCACCACGATGGCATCGCGCTGGATGACGACCTGGCGGCCTGCGGAGCTGGTTTGCGAGATGATATCGGCGACGAGTGGCGCCGCGCTGAGCAACGCCGCCATCGCCCACACCCAAGACAACGTTCGAAGACGGATCGACCGGATGGCGGATTCCCCCTTACGTTCCCTTCTTCTTCTTTGAGGTTTTCAGGTCGGTTTGCACCGTTCCCGTAACGGATTGGAGCATGGCCGTGGCGCTCTCCGCGTAGGGTCCCTTGGGGTCGAGCTGCAGATAAGTCTGTAGCGCCTCGACCGTTCCCGGAGCCGCCACAACCTTGCCGTCGGAGCCCATGGTGGCCTTGCCCATCAGGGCCTGACCCTCGAGGTAGTAGGCGTTGGCAAACTTGGGATCGGCCACGGTCGCCTGCTTGAAGGCCGCGGCGGCTTCGTCCATCTTGCCGGCATTGCTCATGATCGCGCCCAGATTGTAATACGCCTGGGCCGCGCCGGCCGGGTTCAGTTGAGCTGCCTTCTGGAATTCCGCCTCCGCGTCGGGGAGTTTGTTTACGCTGGCGTAGACGGCACCCAGTCCGTTGTGCGCGTCGGCGTCGTTAGGATTGAGCGCCAGGAGCTTCTGATAAGTCGCTGTGGCCTGATCGTACATCTTGGCCTTGTAATACGCTTGAGCCTCGTGGCTGAGCACTACCGGGACGTTGTTGCCCTTGGCCAGGGCTTCGCCTTTTTGGAAGGTTGCGGCTGCGTCGGACCACTGCTCGGCTTTCTCCTGTTGAACACCCTGATCAAACACCTGCTTCAGGCTCGTCAGTTCCTGTTGGGCCTTCTGATTTGCCGCGGCCTGCTGCGCGGCCTGCGGATTGGCCCTCACCTGGTTCGTCGCCTCTTTAGGCATGTCGAAATTCACTTCGGTGGGATCGCCGATGTCGACGTGCTTCGTGATAAAGAAGATCTCCTTCCCGTCAGGGTCCTGCAAGGTGACCTTATAAACGTCGGGGGCGAGTCCGATGTAGATGTAGTGGCCCTTCTTGTCGGTCTTGGTCTGATAGACGGCCTTGATGGCCTTGCGTTCGATGATAATGGGACACTTCACGCACGCGGTACCGTCTTGTAAAGTGACCTGTCCTGTCAAACCGCCGTTCTGCGCCCAGGACGTCACAGCGCCCGCCGTCACTGCCAGCAGCAAGCCTGCACCCACCCACCTGACAATGCGCAACATAAACTCCTCCTTCGCCCAGCCTAAGCCCATTGTATGCTCCGAGGCCTGAGGACTCAACAGGCACCCGAGGGCGACGGCATTCAGGCCGCGGCGGCCGCGCCGTGCAGCCCCTGGCCTGGCCCTACCAGCGACGCCAGCTTATGGCGGGCGCGGTGCAGTTGCGACTTGACCGTGCCTTCCGAAAGCCCGAGGGCGCGGGCGGCTTCGGCGGTGGAAAGACCCTCGACATGCCGCAGCCACACCGCCGACTGCAACGCCGGCGGCAACCTCTTGAGGTTGTTCTCGAGAATCTCGAATCTCTCCTGGCGCGCGTAACCCTCTTCCGGACCCGGACGCACGTCGGGGATGCGGTTGCCCAGTGTCAGGTCGCGCTGCTCCGGGTCTTCCTGTTCAATTGAAATGGTGGGCCGGCTTCGCTGTCTCCGCATCTGCATCAGCGCGGCGTTAATCACGATCCGCGTGAGCCAGGTCGAGAACTTGCTGCGCCCCTCAAATCGCTTCAGGTTGCGCACGGCTGAGAGCATCCCTTCCTGCAAAGCGTCTTCGGCGTCTTCGGGATTCCCGAGCAGGCGCAGCGCAGTTTGGTAAAGGGGGCGCGCGTAGCGGGCGAAGAGCGTGTCCAAAGCCTCCGGGTTACCGCGGAGTCCGGATTGTACCAGAACTTCTTCATCGACATGGGGTTGATTGCTCATGATTTCGCCGTTCTCCTTTCATCATTCAGGCCAACGTTGAAGCCGGTTGCGTTCGCGCCGGCGGGTTTCCATCGGCAGCGGCGTTTCCCGCTCTTCACACACACTCGTCAAGCCCTCCGAATCATTTCGTGATGATGGTTGCGTCCACGTTCATGCCGGGACGAAGTACGGCCTGGTCCGACACCGAATCAAGAAGGATTTTCACGGGAATCCTCTGCACTACCTTCACGAAGTTTCCGGTGGCGTTCTCCGGAGGCAACAGGCTCAGCCGTGAACCCGTAGCGCCGGCGATGGAGTCCACGTGTCCGTTGAAGGTCCTGCCGTACATATCGACGTGAATCTCCGCCTTCTGGCCCGCATGCACGTCGGCAAGCTGGGTCTCCTTGAAGTTGGCGGTGACCCAGACGTCGTTGAGTGGAACGAGCACGAAAAGCTCCTGCCCGGGTTGAATGATCTCTCCCACCTCGACGGATTTCCGCGTCACCACACCGTCCGCCGGGGCGGTGATCGTGGTGTAGGAGAGATCGAGTTCCGCGGCCTCCAGATTGGCGCGGGCTTGCGCGATCGAGGCCGTGGCCGCAAGGGCGTCTCCAGAGCGGATCGCCACCTGACGGCGGTTCGCCTGGGCCTGGCGCACCATGGCTTGCGCCCCCTGAACCTGAGCCTCGACGGCGCGCATCTGAGCGCGCGCCATGTCGACGGACTGCTCGGCGCCCGTCAATTTTTGTTGGGCGCTTTGGAGCTCGCTCGAGGCCACGCGGGCCGCTGCGCTGTAAGTGTCGAGCTCCTGCTGGGAAATCTCCGCCTTGGCCGCGAGCGGCTTCATACGTTCCAGATCAGCCTGCGCTTTGTCGTTGTCGGCCTTGGCCTTTTCCACCTGCGCCTGGGCGTAGGCCAGGTCGGAGGTTGACGCCTGATCGAGACCGACCTTGGCGCGATCGTAGTTCGCCTGGGCGGCCGTAAGTTCCGACTGGGCGTCGCTGGTGCTGCTGAGAGTGGTCTCGTTGGTCATAGGCACGCCGGCGTCGGCGGCCTTGCTGTTGCCCTGGGCGGCTTCGAGCTGCGCCCTGGACTGGTCCAACTTCGCCTGATAATCGCGCGGATCGATGCGAACCAGGACTTGCCCGGCCTTGACCGGTTCGTTGTCGTGCACAAGCACCTCGGCAACCGTACCGGAGATCTTGGCGGCCATGGGGACGATGTGGCCGTCGACCTGCGCATCATCGGTCGAGACACGGTTTCGCGAGTAGAGATAGAACCCGAGAGCCACCGCCGCCAGCACCAGCGCCCCTGCCACGATCAGTCCCCGCAGCTTGTTGTTCGGCTGGGCCGCGACCGGCTTCGGGGGCGCGGACTGCGCTGCCGGGTCCGGTGTCGCGTTCATTTCACGTTCCAGCTCAGCCACCTGAGTCTCCATGTATTCCTCGTAGTCGGGCTTACTTCGCGTATAGATCCTGGATGTGTCCCGTGGCGCGAGCCAGGTCCGCACGGGACTGGTTATAGGTGTAAAGGGCCTCAATCTGGTTGTTGTGGGCGCGCTCGAGAGAATCTTGCGCAGTTACGACCTCGATGTTGTTCGCGACGCCCGCCGCGAAGCGGTCCCGGGCCTGGCCCACTTCCTCTTCGGCCAGCTTTACGCCGAGGTTGGCGACATCCACCTCGTGGCGGGCGGCCTCAAGCTCGGCCAGCGAGGTTTTGACTTCGAGAGCGATCCCGTTGCGCAGATCCTGTTTGGACTGCTCGATCTTCTTGAGTTCCAGGTCGGACTTGGTGACCTGGGCGCGGATTCGTCCGCCCGTGATGAGGGGCACGTCCACCGTAGCCGCGTAGGTGTAAATCGGAATCGCGGAATCGATGCCCAGCCCCATGTAACTCCAGTTACCGCTGAAGTCGAGACTGGGAAGGCGCTCGTCCCGCGCCTGCTTACGCGCGAATTCGGCCTCCTGCGCGCGCTCGTCCAGGGCCAGCATCTCCGGGCGCTGGGCATAGGCCTGCTCCAAACTGGTGTCACCCTGGAATTCAGGCGTCTCGAAGAAACTCAAGCGGTCCGTGAGCTCGATCGGCTGCTTCGGATCCAGGTTGAGCAGGCGCGACAAGCCGAAAAGAGAGGTCTTATACTGCGTCTGCGCCTCGATCAGCCGCTGCTGCTCATTCTGCAATTCCACCTGCGCCCTGAGAGTGTCGAGGCCGGTGCCGACGCCGTGCTGTTGCAAGTCGTTCGCCTGATCGTAAAGCGCTTGGGCCAGTTGCACCTGAGATTGGACCGCGGTTACGTTGGCCGACGCCTGCATGCTCCCGAGGTACTGCGACACGACCATCAATACCGTTTGTTCCCGGACGTTCTCGGAGTCGTGTCCGCTCGCCCGCGTCTCGTGTGACGCTTCCTGCCAGCGCCGGTAAGCGGTGAGATCAAAGACCGGAAACGAGAATGCGGGTCCGGCCTGAAATATGCCGAAGGGACCGATGTGCTCCGGGATGCCGGGGAAAGGCCGGCCGAAGAGGGCCGCGATGTTGGCGCGCTCGGCCTCTTCAGAAAGCCGGAAGTCGGCCTGCGGCAGCAGCCCTGCGCGCGCCAGGTTGCGATCCTGCTTGCTCTCGGCCAGATTCAAGAGCGCAATTTGCACCTGGGGGTTCTGCTTCAGCGCCAGGTCCACGGCTTGCCGGAGCGTCAGCTGGGCGGCGGGCCTCTCCTGGGCTCGGAGCCCGGGAGCCAGGGCCAGCAGCAACACCAGGATTGTTGTAGGTCGGAATCTCAATTTATTGCCCGGCCCTCGCCGGAGCCTCGTTCTGCGTCTTGATCTGCTCCACGATCCCCTTGCCGAGGCACCCGGAAGCCTGCAGGCTGATGCCGCTGCCATGCATCGCGCGCAGCAGTTCCATGCCGCGCGCGTCGACGTAAGTGACCGCAGTCAGGTCCACCACGCAGCGCCCGCTCGCGCACTCCGACGACCCGTGCTTCCAGGACTGCTCGACGACGTCTACCCAGCTTCCCGTCAACTTGCCTTCGAGCTTGAAGCAAGCGCCGTCTGGCCCGTCGGTTCTCGTTACCCTCAACATACTGCTGCTCCTTCGGCGGCTATCCGAGGAGCACAGTTGGTGCCGAACGAGCTGGGCTCGGGCTTCTTCGCCTCAGCCCGCTGATTCCGGATGATTTGATCGGTTGCTTTGGAGCTCGAGGCTTGGTTGTGGCGGGGGCTTTATGAGCCTAAATGTCGGCTCGTGCCGATATATCGGCGCGCACAGATCGGCACTGGCGTGATCGGAGCTCGCTACTCGCCGCGAATGGGAGTCCGGCAAAGATCGGCCAGCGAGGTATGGTCCAGGATGCCCGCGGCGGCGTTCCGCACATCGAGCATCACCTGGTAAAGAGAGCTGTGCTTGCGGTCCATCTTGACGAGCCGGCGCAGACTCTCAGCATCGCCCATGGGTGCGAGCGGGCCGTCGATAGTACGGATGATTTCGCCGAGAAAGATCTTGTTTGGCGGACGGCGCAGGCGGTAACCGCCATTGGCGCCGCGCACGCTCTCGACGAACCGCGCCGCCTTGAGGTTGAGCAGGATCAATTCCAGAAACTTCTCCGGAATGTCCTCCTGGGTGGCGATCTCGTGGATCTTGGTCGTGCCCTCGGGATAATTTCGCGCCAGCCGAACCATGGCCTCGAGCGCGTAGAGCCCTTTGCTTGAAATGTGCATCGATTAACGACCTTAACACATATTTTGCTTCCCTTTGCTATCTGTTTGCACCGTCAGCCTGTTCCAGCGTCAGCTTGCTCGGGCGAAGTATTATCCCCTGCCGCCCGGCTTCCTCTGTTCGTGAGCGCTCGCTGCCGCGCCTAGGGCTGCGAATACGGCGCCATAGAGCTGAGCGCGATCCCCGAGAGCGCTCAGGCGCACCGGGGGCGTGATGTCAGGATGGATGCGCTGAAGGACTCGTTGCACGGTCTCGAGCATGAATTCCGGCGCGCCGCGCGTCAGGCCTCCGCCGAGCACCAGCAGGTCCGGATCGAGCACCGACACCAGGTTCGCCGCCCCCACGCCGAGCATGGTAAAGGCGCGCTCCAGCACCGCCCGCGCGCGCGGATCGCCCTGGCGGAAGGCCTCGAAGACGAATTGAGCGTCGCGGGCCGAGACCAGGTTGCTCGCCCCCCGTTTCCGGCGAACGCCAAGCGCGCGCCGGCCCGCCGCCGCAATCCCAAGCCCGCCGACGTGATACTCGAAGTATCCGGTGTCGCCAAAATCGTCCGCCCAGCAGTGCCAGTCCACGTTCAGACGGTAGAGCTCGCCGGCGTTTCCAGTTCGTCCGCGGCAGAGGCGTCCGTCCACCACCACTCCCGCGCCGATGCCGGTGCCCAGAGCCACGAAAACGAAGTTGTCGGCCTTCCGCGCAGCACCTTTCCATCGCTCGCCGAGGGCCGCCATGTTGGCGTCATTCTCGACCACCACGGGAACGCCGAAACTCGAGGCGATGGCGCCCACCAGATCGATGTCGCGCCAGCCCGGCAGGTTGTTCGCCAGGCTCACGCGGCCCGTGCGGGGGTTCACTGCGCTCGGGACGCCGAAGGCAATGGCACGCGGCCGGGCGCCCCGTCTTGCACGGCCTGCCGACTTTGTCCCAGCGGCGGCCAGGGCCTCGATGCCCTCCCTGATCTGGCTGATGACGCCTTCGGGGCCTCCCTCCGGACGGACTTGCTCGGCGCGCGTGGCGCTCAAGCGGCCCCGCAGATCGGCCCGCGCGAAGCGCAGATTACTGGCCCCCATATCGACGGCCGCCACCCAGCCTTGGGAGTCAGGGTTCGGGGTTCGGGACTCGGGGTTCGGGGTTCGGGTCGCGCGCTTCAAGAATTCATGCCCTCCAGAAGGACTCCTAATCGGGGTTTTGGCATTCCGTTCCCTCCGCGTTTCTTTCTCCGGGAACTAATCTTAATCTGCAATCGAGAATCGGCAATCGTAAATTTCGTGCCGGTTCGGCTATGACCGGTTCGGCTATGAGAGGACTGGGACAGGAAATAGGAAAGGGCCGGCATACCCGCGAGCGGGATGAGCGCCGATTTGGAGTGCGGCAGCTTACTGGCGCTTTCTTCCCGCGAGCTTGCTCGCGGCGATGCAGGCAATCCCGGGCAGCAAGCTGGCCTGACAAATGCAGCGGCAAGCCGCCGCACTCCAAACTCTGGTCCTACGGCAGCATGCGGAAGGGCACGTGGCTTGTCAGTGTGCCGCCGGGCGTGACTACTTGAACCTCGCCACTGGCGGCGCCTGTCGGGACGGTGGCCGTGATCAAGGAACCAGAAACCACCGTGAAGACGGCAGGCGTACCGTTAAAGGTAACGCTGGTCGCGCCCGTCAAATTGGTTCCCAGAATGTTCACACCCGCCCCCACCTTGCCGGACGTCGGCTGTGTTTCCAGAAACGGACCGAGACCCACAGACAGGCTGAAGACTGTGCCATCGAGGTCTTTCCCGGCAAACGACGTTGTCCCATAGAGCTTTCCATCGGTGGCTTGGATTAGCGGCGCCCGCGGTTCCGCGCCGCCACACACGGCTCTGTCAACACAAAACCTGACAAGGGTCCTCGCCGCACCATTGGGTCCGAGTTCATAGACCGTCCCCGTAACAGGGTTCGCCCCGGTCAACGTTGTCCCGTAGAACTCCCCATTGGTGGCCTGAACCAGGCCTGCGTCGGGACGGTCACCGGATATGCCGAGAAAATTGTGCAGCGTCGTCAGTGCGCCGTTTGGGGTTATGGTGTAAACCGTGCCTGGGTAGTCAATGGTCCCGCCATAGCGCGTTGTCCCGTAAAAGTTCCCGTCGGGGGCTTGAATTAGTGCAGCGGAGGGGTGGGCACCATCCGTGCAATTGGTTTGTGAGCAAAAGTTGTAAAGTATGGTCAGCGCGCCGCTCAGCGTGATTGTGAAAACCGTTCCAGAGTTAGGGATGCTGAGACCGGCGCCGCCCTGGTATGTTGTCCCGTAGAAGTTCCCGTCGGTGGCTTGGATTAGCGCAGCTAAGGGGTTGGCGCCATCAGTGCAACCGGTTTGTGAGCAAAAGCTATAAAGCGTGGTCAGCGCGCCACTGGGGGTGATCCTGAACACCGTCCCCCCGGCGCCATTAGCCCCGCTAGCGCTTGTTGTCCCGTAGAGATTCCCGTCGGTGGCCTCCACCAGCCCCGCGCTGGGGTATGCGCCGTCCGTGCAACCGCTTAACGAGCAAAAGCTATAGAGTGACGTCAGGGTGCCGCGTTGCGTGATTCTGAAGACCGTGCCCTCCCCATAGTTCCCGCCACCGTTCGTTGTCCCGTAGAAATTCCCATCGCTCGCTTGGATCAGCGTCGCTTCGGGGCTGGCGCCGTCCGTGCAACCGCTTTGCGAGCAAAAGTTATAAAGCGTGGTAAGCGTGCCGCTGGTGGTCATTTTGAACACGGTGCCACGGTCGCCGGTCCCTCCCGAGGAAGTTGTCCCGTACAGGTCGCCACTGGTGCCCTGCACCAGCGCCGCGTAGGAGTCAGCGCCATCGACGCCGTGGAGTTATGCAGCAGGGTGAACACCTGTCCACGTGAAGCAATCGCGGTCGTTACGCACAAAACGAGGGCAAAGCATGTTTGCCTTCTCCAGCTAAGCCTACCCATGTTCTTCTCCTTGCCGCCCCGCGCGGCTCTGTTGTGTTAGTGCCCGGAGACTACCACCCGGGTCTGGCTATGTCAACCAAGTAAACGTCACCAAGTAAACGTCTCATAAAGCGAGGCGAAGGATGGTCGGGCGTTCGCTTTGCGGAGGCTCGAATCCGTGACAGAATACGCGGCTGAGTCCAAACATTGAGGTTCGACAACCATGCGAGACTTCAACAGCCTGTCGGAGCAAGAAATCCTGGCACTGGCCGTTTCCCTCGAAGAGGAAGACGAGCGGATTTACGCGGACTTCGCTGAAGGGATGCGCCAGGACTTTCCCTCCACCGCGGCCGTGCTGGACGGCATGCGCGCGGAGGAGTCCGGGCATCGCCGCCGCCTGATCGAGCTCTACCAGAAGCGATTCGGCGAGCACATTCCGCTCATCCGCCGCCAGGACGTGAAGGGCTTTGTACAACGCCAGCCGGTGTGGCTGATCAAGCCGCTTGGACTCGACAGGCTGCGCAAGCAGGCCAGCGCCATCGAAATCGAAACGCGCCGCTTCTATGAGACTGCCGCCGCGCGCTCGCACGACGCCGGCGTTCGCCAGCTTCTCGACGACCTTGCCCAGGAGGAGCGGCGTCACGCGTCGCTCGCGCAGCAACTCGGTGAGGAGAAGCTCACCACCGAGACCAAAGGTGAGGAGGAGGCGGCGAAGCGGCGCTTGTTCGTGCTGCAGGTGGTTCAACCCGGTCTTGCCGGCCTGATGGACGGCTCGGTCTCCACTTTGGCGCCCGTCTTTGCCGCCGCCTTTGCCACCAAGAGCAGTTGGGACGCCTTTGCCGTGGGTCTGGCGGCGTCGCTCGGCGCCGGCATCAGCATGGCCTTCGCGGAGGCACTCTCGGACGACGGCAGCCTGACGGGCCGGGGTCATCCAACGCTTCGCGGCTTCGTGACCGGACTCATGACCGCGCTCGGGGGCATCGGTCACACCCTGCCCTTCCTGATCAAGAACTTCAACATCGCGATGAGTGTGGCCGGCGCCGTAGTCCTGGTGGAGCTTTTCACCATCGCAGGCATCCGCCATCGCTACATGGGTACCCCGGCATTTTCCGCTGCACTGCAAGTGGTGCTCGGCGGCGCGCTGGTGTTCCTCACCGGCGTTCTGATCGGCAATTCGTAATGGCGCGTGACCCGGACGTAGGGGTAGGGCTTGCCCTACCCTCTGAGCGGACTGCTATGCCCTACCCGCTCGGGGGACAGCTTGCCCTACCCTTCTGAGGATGCCTTGCTCTACCATCCCTTGCCCGACCTTCTGAGGGGATAGCTGCCCTACCCTCAGAGGGGACAGCAAGCCGTCCCTCTACAATCGCATCCCGGCATAGTCTGCTCCTACCCATCATGTTGGTTGCGAGAGCTTGATTCGAACAAGCATCGCCCGAGTCAGAGTCGGGAGTCCTGCCACTTGAACGATCTCGCAATGGTTCTGGCCCCTGAAATCGAACCAAGATGAGCTGAGTCAAAGTCAGCCGTCTTACCATTAGACCAGGCCAGAATGGTCCCCGGTCCCCGAGTCGAACGGGACTCTACGGCTTTTCAGACCGTCACAACGACCGCGCTTGCTCACCGGGGGTTACTTTTCCAATTCGACATTCCAATAGATGTAAGCCTTGTAGTCCGACCATTCCGGCCGCAGCACCCTGATGTGCAGCCGGAAGTTGAACCTCGGATCGAACTGGTTGGGCTCAACCGGCTTCTGCCTGAGCGTGAGGCCTGCCTCGTGCGGCAGCTTGGCAGACTTCCGCTTGTTGCAGTGGACGCACGCCAGCGCCAGGTTGGTCCAGACCGACCTGCCTCCGCGAGCCCTTGGCAGCACGTGGTCGATAGTGTAATCCGCCGTCTCGAGCAGCACGCCACAGTACTGGCAGGAGCTGTTGTCACGGATCGCGATGTTGCGGCGCGTCATCGGAACCTTGAGCCGCAGCTTCCGGCTGATGTGGTTCCGCAGCTTGATGACGCGCGGCAGTCCCATCTCGAAGGACGGCGAGCGGAGTATCCGCCTGGCATCTTCCGTGACCACGATGGCGCGATCCTGCCACTGCAGGTTGACGGCGCGCTGCCAGGACACGAAAGCTACCGGGAAGCCTTGAGTGTCGAGAACGAGAGTATCGCTCATAAACCCTTCCCCAAAATGGAAGGCGCGGGTGGAGTCGAACCACCGTCGGAGGTTTAGAAGACCTCGGCCCTGCTCCGTTGGACGACGCGCCCTTGGTAGAGTGGGCGGGACTCGAACCCGCTAATGCCCGGCTTGAAAGGCCGGGGACTCGGCCACTTCGTCTTCCACTCCACAAACATGGCGGGCAGTACGGGATTCGAACCCGCGATCTGAAACCGTGACAAGGTTCCGAGGACGGCCAAGCTCCTCTAACTGCCCGTTAACTATGGTTGCGGGGGTCGGATTTGAACCGACGTAGAATGGCTTATGAGACCATGCTGGAACCAGCTCCAGTCTACCCCGCAACAATCTGGTCGGGATGGGAGGATTTGAACCTCCACTGCCCTGTCCCCAAAACAGGTGGGCTGCCAGTTACCCTACATCCCGGAAATCTGGAGCGGCGTGCGGAAATCGAATCCGCTTCTCCGGCTTGGAAGGCCGGGGCACACCCCATGTACCAACGCCGCGTGGAGCGGGCGGCCGGCTTCGAACCGGCAACCTCCACGATGGCATCGTGGCGATCTGCCATTGATCTACGCCCGCTTGCTCTGGTGGACCGTGTGAGAATCGAACTCACCTGAATATCCGCATTGCAAGTGCGGTAACTACCCCATGCAGTCCCACGGCCCAATCTGGTACCCCGTGGAGGTTTCGAGCCTCCGACTTCCGGTTTGTAGGACCGGCGCTCTACCGTCTGAGCTAACGGGGCAAATCCTGGTGCGGGCGACGAGGCTCGAACTCGTACTTCGCTGATTAAGAGTCAGGTATTCTGCCGCTCGAATTCCGCCCGCAAACAATCTTGGCTCCGGCCCTGAGATTCGAACTCAGATCCTCTCGCTTAACAGGCGAGCGCACGACCTTTGTGCTAAACCGGAGTAGTCCCGCGAGAGGAAATCGAATCCACGTCGCCCGATTATCGATCGGGTGCTCTGCCACTGAGCTATCGCGGGATGGAAGGCGCGGTGAGACTCGAACTCACATGGAACCCAGCTTAGGAGGCTGGTGGGCTTTCCAGTTGCCCGCACGCGCCCAAGATCTGGAGCCCGGTAAGGGATTCGAACCCCCGTACACTTCGTTCGTAGCGAAGGCCATAGTTTCCTCTCTGGCAACCGGGCTCGAACCTGGTAGTGGGCCAGAGAATCGAACTCTGCCGAGCACCCTGATCCGGGGCGATTACAGGCTTATAAGGCCCGCTTGCACACCAGTGCTGCCCACTGTGGAGGCGCGGGCCGGAATCGAACCGGCGGTTGCCTGTTTTGCAGACAGGCGCCTTCCCACTTGGCTACCGCGCCTTGGCGGGAGCAGAAGGAATCGGACCCTCGCCTGCGGTTCTGGAGACCGCCGCGCTGCCACTACGCCATGCTCCCGTGGTTGCTTCTTGGCTTTAATTGTCAAAGAACAATAAAAAAGGCCCGCTTTTTAGGGCGGGCCTTCTTAGAATCCTGATTATGCCTGGACTCTACCCGCCACCTCCGCGCCCTGGATTCGTCGCCATGACGATGCTACCGGCCTGGCTATGCAGGCACACAAATATGCGAGACGGCCAACCTTGCCGTTCGCGTCGGGTCTCGGGTTTGGGGAATCTCAGCATTTCTGAACTCTTAAGCCGGCGGTTCCTTTAAATGCACCACCACTAAATGCACCACCACGCCAGCACGAGATAATTATAAAGTGTCTCTATTGTAAGTCAAGAATAATTTTCAATGCGTCGAGTAGCTTGGCCCTTAATTGGGTACGGACCTATAACCGCGACACGGGTCGGTTCGCATGAGGCGATGAGGGTAAAGCACGGCTACCTACTTACTTCGGTCCCGTACCCATCACATACCCGTGAGCGGCCAGGCGTTTCCCCGACATCTCATGTGCTTCCATTGGCATAGCATGGACGCCGGTCGAGTCACACCAGCGATTGTAGAAATTGAAGAGCGCGCAAACGGTGATGGCGTCGTAGAGAGCTTCATCGGTCCAGCCCAGGCCCTTCACCTGATCAACGTCGGCCTGCGAGATGGTGTGGGATGCCCGATTCACCTTGCGGAGGAACTCGAAGAGGCCCTTCTCGCCCGCGGACAGCGGCGCGGAGGCGACGTCCGTCACCACCGCCTGCACGAGATCGTGATTGTCAAGCAACTGCGCCGCAGTTGCGCCATGAGACCGCAGTCAATACGGACAGTGATTCTCGGCGGAGACGAAGGCTGCGATGAGCTCGCGGAACCCCGGGTGGAGCGGCGAGGGGCCGCGCATCACCTCCTGGGTGAATCGCGATAGGTGGTCGGTCGCCTGGGGCTTGAAAGCGAACAAGTGAAAAATCTGCGACACCGGTCCGCCCGACGCGCGCATGGCGCGGAGCAGATCCGCGTACTGGCCGCTGCCTTCGGCCTGCTCAACTTCAGGCAAATACATCGGTTCCATGTAAGTCCTCGCACCGTGACCTTCGATCGGGTGATTTCGCATCGCGCGCACATCGCACGACGAATCCGCGTCGATGGAGGCGGTGCTGCCGTCACTGCACATTATAGCGCGGTCGCCCGATGGCGCGATCGCCGCTTCGAGCGCGGAACCGAATGTTCAATCGCTGCGGCCGGCCCTTGAGGCGCAGCTTTTGTCCACGTCGCTCGCATCGTATAGTATGTGCAAAGAGGGGGGAGATTGGGGAACTGATGGTCAAGCGCGTTCATGTTGGCTTGCTCGCAGCCGTGGCATTTGGAACGATGATCCTCCTATCGGGTTGCGGTGGACCGCCGCCCCGGGCGGTGGTTTATGTCGGCACGGCGCCTCCGCCGCTCGTGGTGGAAGCGAGGCCGCCAGCCCCCGGGCCGGGCCTCGTCTGGATCGCCGGGTATCACCGCTGGGAGGGTGGCGCCTACGTCTGGGTGCCGGGCCGCTGGGAGCATCCGCCCGACGGTCGGCGCGGCTGGGTCGCCGGGCACTGGGTCCACAGTGGTCGCGGCTGGTATTGGAGAGAGGGCCACTGGCGCTGAGCGATTGTCCTGAATGGGAGCGCTCAGGTGTCCTGAAATGGGAGCAGTCAGGGCGCCGAAACCAGCTCTGTGAACTTGGCCAGGTCGATGTTGCCCCCGCTGACCACGGCCACCACGTTGCCGCTGCCGCACTTGCCCGTGAGCGCCGCCGCCACGGCGCAGGCAGCGGCGCCTTCCGCGATCACGTGGTTGCGTTCGGCTACGAGCTTCATGGCACGGCGCGTCTCGTCGAGCGTAGTCACGATGGAGCCAGCCAGGACGTGCTCGGCGAGCGCCCACATGCGCGGAAAGACGCTCTTGCCGCCGCATCCGTCCACCCAACTGGCCGTCCAGCCCGGGAAATCCTGCGCCGAACCTGAGGCGAAGGAGCGAGCGAGCGGCGCCGCAGTTTCCGGCTCCGCTGCATACACCTTGACGCCCGGCTTTAGTGCTGCCAGGGCGCAGGCGATGCCGCAGGACAGGCCTCCGCCGCCGAAGCCCGCCACCACCGCGTCCACCTCGGGCAGGTCTTCCAGAATCTCCAGGCCGGCCGAAGCGTTGCCGGCGATAAACGCGTCGTCTTCGAAAGGGTGAACGAAGGCGCCGGACATGGCCGGATGCTTGCGCTCGCCGAGCGCCTGCCAGCACTGGTCAAACGGCGCTTTGACGATTCCCGCCCCAAGCCGGCGAATCGCTTCAAGCTTCGCCGTGGGCGCCGTCTCGATCACGAGCACGTTGCAAGGCACGCCGGCCTTTCGGGCCGCGAGCGCCACGCCTTGCGCCGCGTTGCCCGCGCTCACGGTCCAAACGCCGCGGCTGCGCTCGCTCGCAGGCAGAAGACGGACCGCGTTATACGCGCCGCGGATTTTGAAAGAGCCGATGGGTTGCAGATTTTCAAGCTTCAGATAAATCCGGCAGGGCCCTTCGGCGTAATTGAGCGGCACCAGCGGCGTGCGAAAAGCCGCCTCATAGACATGTTTCCGCGCGTCTTCGATCGCCTCGAAGGGAATGGTGCGAGGCTGGGGACTGGCAACGGTTTGTGGCATGACGTCCGGCCCCATAAATCAACCTCGAGCGGACCATGGGAAGTGCGGCGCGCTCCGTCTACGCAAACGCGCCCCGCTGCATCTCATCCGCGATGTGATCGCAGGCCCGCATGGCCAGCGCCATGATGGTCAGGGTGGGGTTCTTCTCCGTCGAATTCACGAAACTCGCCGCGTCCACCACGAACAGGTTCTTGACGTCGTGGGTCTGGTTCCATTGATCGAGCACGCTCGACTTGGGATCCTGGCCCATCCGGGCGGTGCCCGCTTCGTGGATGCTCCAGCCGGGCGGCAGCGGCTCGGTGCGCTCGTCCAGAATCTCAGCGCCGGCCGCGTGCATCATCTCGCGTTGCGTCTCAACCATGTCCTTGGCCATGGCAAGCTCGTTCGGCCCCCATTCGATGTTGAACTTCAGGACCGGAATCCCCCAGGCATCGCGGACGACCGGATCGATCTCTATGTAGTTTTCGTTGCGCGGCAGGATTTCGCCGAAGGAACCGATGCCGATCACGGTGGCGTAATTCTTCTTCACCTCGTCTTTGAACTTGGCGCCGTAGCCCGGAACCTTGAGGGCGAAACCGGGAAACTCTTCGCTGCCGCCGCCGCCCTCGAAACCATACCCACGGATGAAGTTGGGCGACTTGTCTTTGAGGTTGCGAAAGCGCGGGATGTAGATACCGGTGCCGTCCGGCCGGGCGTCGTCCGCGAAGGAGCGTCGGCCGCGGAGTTGCGGGATGATGCCGGTGATGTTGCCCGCCATGATCTGCTCGCAGAAGTAGTGTCCGAGCGCGCCGCTCGAATTGGCAAGGCCGTTCGGGTAGGCCGCGCTCTTCGAGTTGAGGAGGATACGCGTGGATTCGAGCGAGGAGGCGCCGAGTACGATCACTTTGCCGAAGGCCTCTTCGGTCTGGCGCGATTCGCGGTCGACGAACAGCACGCTGCGCGCGCGTCCCTCGGCGTCGCTCAGCACCTGCCAGGCGACGGCGTTGGGACGAACCGTCAGATTGCCAGTCTTCTGAGCAATGGGCAGCAGCACGGCCGTCGAGCTGAAAGATGCGCCGACGTTGCAGACGCGTCCGCAATGGCCGCAATAGTGGCAGGGCGCCCGGCCGTTGATGGGTTCGGTGGCGGTGGCCGTCCGGCCATGGATCACCGGGCGGTCCGGGAATTGCCGCTCGACGGCATTGTGGAAGATCACCTCCGGGCAGGTCAAAGGCACAGGCTTCAGAAAGTGACTGTCCGGGTTGTTTTCGAGGTGGTCGGCGTTGCCGGCCACACCGACCATTTGCTCCACGCGCGTGTAGTAAGGCTCGACGTCCTCATAGGCGATGGGCCAATCCACGCCATAACCGTCATGAGTCGCGGCCTTGAAATCGCGCGGGCTGAATCTGAGCGACACCAGGCCCCAATGCAGGGTCTTGCCTCCCATGCAGCGGGCACGCACCCAGACGTATTTCTTGCCGGTGTAGGGATGGTCCAACTCATTGATGAAGTGGGGTTTGTTCCATTCGTTGGCGCTGTAGTTGTATTTGGCGCGCTCGAGCGGCCGGATGCGTCCGCGAAAGGGAAACTCGTAGGGCTTGGCGTGATGATGAAAGCCCATTCTCTGATCGAGTGGAGGGCCGGCCTCGAGCAGTTGCACCTTCAGGCCCTTGAGGCAGAGTTCGGTGGCCGCCATCAAACCGGCGGCCCCGGAGCCCACAACCACGGCGTCATAAACGGTCGGCATCAGAAAGAACCTCCACCACCCATCACAAAACCGGCAGCCGGCAATCAGCCGATCCAGCCTTTGCGCTCACAAGTGGGCCGGCAGAGATGGGCGCTTCACGAGTCCCTCATTGTGCAACTCCGGCGGAGGGTTTACAAGCCATTTCCGCTACTGCCGAGGGGAAACCTGGTCGTCCTTGATCGGTTTGGTATCTGTTGTCTGTGCGACCACCGGGCGACTACCGGGCTTCGGCCGCCCTCCCAAGTCAGAAGGGAACCTGCGGCTCGTCGCGCATCTGGGCGTTGCGGACAGCCCGCCTGCGGCGCGAAACTAGGCGGCTGCGGCTCCAGTGTCTCGCGGTCAAGAATACGGATTTGAAGCCTTGAGTCGTTAAGATCTCAGCCCTTAGAGAGCCTTGATTTCCGAGGCGGCGCCAAGAACGCCACTCTCCTCTCGCGAATCCGAGAGGAGAGTGGCAATCAAGGCTTGAGTGAGAGGAACTTCGCTTAGTTGATGGTAACTTTCACGGGCTTCGATGGAATTCCGTTGGCGACGACAACCAGTTCGCTCGAACCGGGTTGAGCGTTCGTGGGAACAACGAAGCTGGCGGAAACGACGGTGGAACCGGTGGCGATTCCCATGTTGCTGAAGTTCGACGTCCGGGCATAGACGACGTGCTTCGAGGTTAGGTTGGTGATACGAACCAACGGGAAACTGGTAGCCATCTGGGCGTCATCCCCGTAAGCAGTACCGGCAGCGAGACCATTGAGCTGGGTACCGGAGACGGTGTAAGTGGTGCCAGGGGTGATGGAAGTGGGAACCGAAGTGATGGTGGGCGCCCAAGATGCGTTGACCGTACCCGGAGACGTGTAAAGCTCGACGTCCTTGGTCGAGCCATTGGCCGGGCACCAGAGCACCTGGCCCGTAGGCAGGAGCAACTGGCGGGCATCCCAAGACTCCAGGGATCCGCCCGACGATGTGTTGGCAGCTGATTCATAAGTGTTTCCGGGAAATGTAAATTCATAGAAGCTGCCCGTGCCGCTGAAAACGCCGGGGCTGGTGTAAACGAGAATGTTGCCATCGGGAAGGATAGACGCATTACCGTCAGCAATGTCGTCCCCGTTGGGGAAAGTGGGGCCTGCGGTCCATGTTCCGCTCGAAGTGCTGAATATGGATGTGTTCGTGGTCGCGCCAAACGCGACGACGCTTCCGTCGGGTCGCTGCATGAGCGGGCCCATTTCTGGGACGATCCCGAGTCCGCCGCTATTGGGCAGGACGACGATGGTGCTGCCCGCACTGGCCCACTTTTCAGTGGTCGGATTATAGAGCTCGGAATTGGTGCCGTCCTCGGTATCAACGGTCAGAACCGAGCCATCGGGCACGAGGGCAAAGCCCTCTTCGGAGAAGCCGTCGGCCTTGCCGCTGCCTGTGACGGAGGTCCAGGTCAACGTGGATTCATTGAAGTTCACCTGTAGGGTGGATGGTTCCCCGCCTTGGCCCATCATAAACGTCCCGTTCGGAAGGACGACGGCAGGTGAGTCGCCGATCGTATTCCACCCGGTGGGAGGATTGACCACGGTCCAGACATTGGTGGTGGGATCGTAAATCGACCCTTTGTTGGTTTCGATAGGATCGAGGTCGTTGTACTCACCGCCCTCGACGAGAACCCGGCCGTCAGGCATCACGGCGGAGGCAAAGTAGAGGGGCTCGTACCCTGACTGCATCGGGGCCAACTCGGTCCAGGTGCCGTTGAGGTAGCTTCCTAAGATATTCGGAGTGAGACGCCACCACTCGGTGCTGTTGTACTGGTGCATCATGACCGTGCCGTCCGTAAGCAAAAGGGCGGTGTCGGTGTTGAAGGTCGGTTGATGCGTGATCTTTTGCCATGTTCCAGTAGGTTTCTGGGCGCTGGCGATACCCGCGCACGCCAGTAGAGCCAAAAGCGCGATTGCAACCGTACGGACTTTCATTCGTTTCCTCTCATGGTAGATGTGGTCTGGCACCCATAGGTGTCCGGGGAGTCTACTGCGGATGCCTGAACAAAGTCAACTGCGCCCCGGTCCAGGTGCCCCGGTCCAGGCTGTCGGCTCCGCTTAAACTCGGCGGGATTGATGATCACCCGGCGTTCGGCCACCCCAAACCAGGAAGGGACTGGGGCGCTTTGTTCCTCTTTCCTTTCAAGGGTTTCCCCTCCTCTTAGCGGGCTGGTGCCCGGCGGGAAAGGGTTCCCCCCGGGTTTAGCAGGGAGCGGCCGAGGGCCGGGGTGGTCGCACAAACACCAAACTGAACCGGGAATCAATAGGGGACGCGCCACCGCTGCATTTGCGGTACACTGCGTCTCCCAGGACGCTCGCGGGTTCGCGGCCTAAAAGGGCCTCAGAAGCGGCCGCGTTTTTCGTCCGGCTGAGCCCTGCGATTCGGCCGTCGAGCGGATGCGAGAGTGGAAAGCGAAGCCGGGCAAATCCGATCCGGAACGACGCCGATGACGCGACCCTCGCGGATCGAAGAGGGTTCAGCCACGACTGCGGCCCTGGCCACTCTCGTCCTGCTGGCCGGGTTGTTTTTCCTGGCCTTGATGCCGGCTCGGCCGCCCGCGGCGCTGCCCGCGAACTCCCCCGCAGATCAATTTCTCGGCGATGCGCGCCCTCGCCAGACTTCAGGAGATCGCGGCCGAGCCGCATCCGCTGGGTGACCGGGGCGAAATGGAACTGGATGTCGAGCTCCCGGCTGTCGCCTGCGATTGTATCCCGGAGCATGGTCAACTCCGGACCCGGAAGATTGAGCGTGGGGGCGGAGGACTCGAGCAGCAGACCGTGTCCGAGCCCGAGTTCGCTCTCGCTAATCCTGGTTTTTCAGGACTCCAGCCCGCTGCCCGCGATCCCGGGCGTGGCTGCCGCTCGACTCGTCTGCAGTTGTGGAGAGAACTTTTGAGCATTTCGCGGTAAGCTCAGGAACAGGCCCGCCGGCGGTCCGGTGACCGCGCGAGGCCAAAATGGGGGCGCCGAGCGTATGAAATTCCGTCTTCCGACGCAAGTTGTGGTGGCCCTGGCGATCGTGCTGATCGGCGTGGGCCTGCTTCTCGGTGAATTCGTGCTGGTGAAGTGGTACCCGAGACACCAGGCCGCGGTGGCTGACGCCGCGCAGCAACTGATGCCGTACCAGAACCAGGGGCTGGGAATCGAGATGCAGGTGGCGGCCGGAATCTACGGCAAGGTGGAGAACGTTCCGGGCGGCGTTCGCATCTACCGCCCGAAGTTGTTCGGGAACGGCCCCTCGGTGACGATCATCTCGCAGACTAATCCCGACGGCGCCGTCGATTTCTCCGACCAGGTTCTCGCCGAGTGGCAGGCGGCCGGCGCGAATCAGAACATCAGCCGCTACAGCTTCGAGAAGACCCAGATCAACACTCGCAACGCGGCCCTGATCTGGCAATTCAAAGACATCGCCATGCTCGTGACCGCCCACATCATTGCGCCGGATCGCATCATCCAGGCCGACTGCACGCCCGGCGTGGAAGAAGAGAGCACCTACATGCAGGCGTGCGACGAGACGCTGCACTCCATCAAGATGTCCGGTCCGCCGACTCCGGTTCCGCCCACGGGCGAGGTTACGCCGGGGAAGGGCTACGTTCCGCCGCAGAGGATCCAGTGATGCCGCGCAGGCTTGCGAGTCCGGGCGCTCGCGACTTTGATTCGGCCCGGACGGCGACGCGGGCGAGACGGGCCAGAGACGGCGTCAGGCAACGTCTTGGACCGGTTACACGTCAACTACTCCTGTGTCAGGAGGGTCTTCAATCATGAAGAGCACGAGGAATACGCCCTGGTTGTGGTTTGCCGCTGTGGGCATGGCGATCGGAGTCCTGGGCGCGGCACTGCGGTGCCCGAGGACGCGGGCGGCGGCCACCCGCGCCAGCGATCCGGACATTCAGGCCTTCCTGGAGGACTTCACCCGCGTCTACAGCCTCGTTGAGCGCAATTACGCCCAGGCGCTCGATCCCAACCTCGCGATCTTCGGCCTCGACGTTCCGGCGAGCCCGGTGGGCGCCATCCCGGGCATGCTGCGGCCCCTCGATCCGCATTCGGACTTTTTCAGTCCGCGCGCCTTCGCACGGGTGCAGGAGCAGCAGGCCGTCAAGTATTACGGCGTGGGCATGGGGATCGTCTCCCAGCTCGACAGCTCCGGCAAGCTGGCCACGCACATCCCGTCGGTGGTCCCCGGCTCGCCTGCCTTGAACGCAGGGATTCGACCGGGAGACATCATCCGGAAAGTTGACGGCAAAAGCACCGAAGGTCTCGACAGCTCGCTCGTCAGCAACATGCTGCGCGGTCCCAAGGGGACAGTGGTGCACGTCTCCGTGGAACGCCAGGGCTCCGATCAACTGCTGGACTTCACCATCACGCGCGATGAGATCACCAACCCTACGGTGGATGATGCCATGCTGCTGAAGCCGGGGATCGGTTACGTGCACATCAACAACTTCTACGAGACCACCGACGACGAGCTTAGCGCCGCGCTCAAGGGGCTCGATCGCGGCGGGTTGAAAGGGCTGATTCTCGACTTGAGGGATAACCCGGGCGGGATCCTCGACCAGGCCGTTGAGGTGAGCGATCACTTCCTTGCCAAAGGCCAGTTGATCGTCTACCAGTACGGGCGCGCCGCCCGCGAACAGCGCTATTACGCGAACCATGGCAATCAGGGTGAAGACTACGCCCTCGTCGTGCTCGTGAACCGCTACACGGCGAGCGCCGCCGAGATCGTCACCGGTGCTCTGCAAGACCACGACCGTGCGCTGGTAATGGGTGAGCCGAGCTTCGGCAAGGGCCTGGTGCAGTCCGTCTTCGTTCTGAGCGAGCGCGCGGGTTTGGCCCTGACGACCGCGCATTACTACACGCCGAGCGGCCGCTTGATCCAGCGGGACTACTCGCAGGTTTCTCCCTACGATTATTTTTACCGGTCGGAAGGCGCCGCAGCTCCGCACGGCGAGACGCGAGTGACGGACGGCGGCCGCCAGGTGTTCGGCGGCGGCGGAATCCAGCCCGACATCGAGGTGCAGCGCTCGGTCCTGAACCCGGTGCAGCAGGAACTGGCGGATCGCGATACGATTTTCGAATTTTCCCAGAGCTATCTGGCGGTCCACAAGACCATCCCGCGCGACTTCCAGGCGACCCCGGACGTGATGGATGACTTCACCGCATACCTCGGCAGCCATCACTCCCACATCACGCGCTCCCAGATCGACGACAACCAGGAATTTCTCAAGTCGCAGATTCGCGACCAACTGGTTGGAATCGTTTACGGCCGGGATCAGGAGCTGAAACTCGAAGCCGAGGATGATCCGCTGGTGGCCAAGGCCGTGGAGTCCCTGCCCCAGGCCGCCGCGCTCTTTACGCACGCCAAGCAACTACTGGCCAGCCGCGGGCACGCGTCGAACGCGGAGTAGGGGATTGCGGCTTCAGCGCCCGAACACCCGGCGAAACACCGTGTTCACGTGACGTAGCTGCCTCTCGAGCGAAAAGGCCCGTGCGATCTCGCGCGGCGTGAGGTGGCGGGAGATGTCGGGGTCGCGCTCGACCAGCGTGCGGAAATCTTCACGCGTCTGCCACACCTGCGTGGCGCTCCGCTGCACCCAGCCGTAGGCATCCTCGCGCAACGCGCCCTTCTCCACCAGATCGAGCAAAAGCTGACCGGAAAAGATCAGCCCGCGCAGCAGGTTGAGATTCTCCTGCATGCGCTCGGGATAAACGAACAAGGTCTCGACCAGCCTGGCGGTCTTGTGCAGAAGATAGTCCACCAGGATGGTGGAATCGGGTAGGATCACGCGCTCGACCGACGAGTGGGAGATGTCGCGCTCGTGCCACAAGGCCACGTTCTCGAGCGCCGCCTGGGCGTTCGACCGCACCACCCGCGCCAGGCCGCAGATTTGCTCGGCGGTCACGGGATTGCGCTTGTGCGGCATGGCGGATGAGCCCTTCTGCCCGGCCCCGAAGTACTCCTCCACTTCGCGGACCTCGGTGCGTTGCAGCCCGCGCACCTCGAGCGCGATCTTGTCGAGCGAGCTTGCGATCACGGCCAGCGTGGTGAGATAGAACGCGTGCCGGTCGCGCTGGATCACCTGCGACGCGATGGGCGCGGGCTCGAGTCCGAGCCGGGCGCAGATGCGCGCCTCGAGTTGCGGGCTCAGGTGCGCGTAGGTGCCGACCGCGCCTGAAATCTTCCCCACGCGCATCTGTTCCGCGGCGAGGCGAAAGCGCTCCAGGTTGCGCCGGTTCTCGGCGTACCAGATCGCGATCTTCCAGCCGAAGGTGATGGGCTCCGCGTGAATGCCGTGCGTGCGGCCCACCATGGGCGTGTGCTTGAACTCGAGCGCCCGCTTCTTGAGCACTTCGCCGAGGCGCTCGAGGCCCGCGCGCAACAGCTCCGAGGCCTCGCGCACCTGCAGGGCCTGCGCCGTGTCTACCACGTCATTCGACGTGAGCCCGAAGTGGAGATAGCGCCCCGACGGTCCGATGTTCTCGGCCACGTTGGTGGTGAAGGCGATCACGTCGTGCTTCACCCGCTCCTCGATTTCAACGATCCGCTCGACCGAGAACTTGCCTTTGCGGCGGATGTCGCGCGCCGCCGACTTCGGGATCAGGCCAGCCTCGGCCTCCACTTCGGCCGCCGCGATCTCGACCGCGAGCCAGCAGCGGAATTTGTTCTCGTCGCTCCAGATGCGGCCCATCTCGGGACGCGTGTATCGGGGGATCATAGTCAATGTCCAGGCTTGCAGGGATCGAGTCCGTCCAACAGCGGCCAAGAGCGGCCATGAGCCGATAGAATCGGCGGAATCCGGCGCTTCGTCAAGGGCGCTTGAAGGGCGCTTCGTCAAGGCTCTTGGTCAAGGCTCTTCGTAAAGAAAGATTATGCGCCTTGTCGCCGGTTGGCGTCCCCTCCGCGTTGGCGCGTGGGTGGCTTCGTTTCGACAGAATCCGCGCGCGCAAACCCACCCTTGCCCATTCTAAAGGACTTCCGAACTGGCTTTCGCGCCGAAACGGGTCAAAGTTGGCTTCGTTTTCGATCCGGCTTTAGGCCCTTTATGCCAGGTATCTGCCCTGGAATCTGCAAGTTGAATGTTTTGGGTTCGCTTACGGGCGGTCGCTTTCGAATAGCTTCCGAGGCTCTATATAAGCCTCACAGCATGAAGCAGTTGCGGCGAATTTTCCTTTTGGGTTCGGTCGCAAATATACAAACGGGGGGGCCCCACGTTTTCGTCGATTTCAGCCCGCCAGCGCCAAGCGTCTCCGAATTCGGGCGGAGACCGATGGAATCGGGGACCGAGTCCAGCCCCGCGGGAAAGCTCTTTTCAGTAAATTGCGCCGCCATCGGAAAATTCCCCTTTACTGCCAGCCCAGCCAAGCATCGGGGTACGACAACATAAAGCTCGGACATCCAGAGTAGCAGATCAAAACGGGACCGTGGGCAAGATTGAGAAAAGTGGGACGGAATTTTTGCGCTGTGTTGTCAATGACTTAGCTAAGCAGCAGGGTTGCCCAAGGCGGATGTCCGGCCGATCGTGGTGGTTTCTAAGTGCGGCCCATTCGTCCGGCGACTGTGTCGGCAAATACTAAACAGAGCAGTCGCAATAGATCGGTCGCACCGCACGGATCAACAGTCATTTTTCCGTGTGGCCGACCATCCACAGCTGGCATCAATACAGCAGACTCTGTCGCTGTCAGCGTGCTGTAGCCCGGTTTCGACAGCCTGAGGCGTTCCTCATCCGAATCGAAACGGGTGCCGCCGATCTCGTTCAGCACGAGGGACACTGAATTCGAAGCCCATGGCCGTGGCTTCTCCGCCTGGAATGAGCTTCCCGATGCCAGGAGCTGGGACGTTGGGGATTGTCGCCTTCGGTGAGGCGCTGGGCCTCTCCGCTGCCATCCGCACGCTGCCAGTAGATGTTTCCTACGTTTCGCTTGGCGCGGTCGGAGGAAAAGGCGATGCGCAGCCCATCCGGCGTCCAAACGGGCCTGGAGTTCGATGCGGCGCCAAAAGTGAGGCGCGAGGTTGTATCGCGCTCGTATTGGTACACCCAAACGTCTGCCGTTCCCGCGTTCACTTCCAACAGGCTCATGGCCAGACGGCGGCCATCCGGTGAGAAGCGAAGGTCAAGGTACTTGCCGGGCGTGCTTCGCAAAGGCGGTGTCTTCCCGTCCGCAGCCATCCAGAATATGGCTGAGTCCGGCTCCGAGCTCCGTCCGGGAATGTAGAGGAGCGTGCCAGTTTGGGAAAATGCAAACTGCGCGCTCCCGTGAAGGGATTCACCCCTCACTCCTTCGACAACCGGCACGGGCGCGCGAGTGGTTTCCAGCCGGTCCAGATCAAAAAGGGCGGCAAAAAGCGTTCCGTTGTGAAGATAGAGCAAGTAACCCCCGGGCAAGTAGCGTCCAAAGGTCCCGCCCCGCTGCACTACCTTTCGTCGACCGGTGCCGAGCGATTCAACCGCGATGTTCGCTTCGTTTAAGTTGTAGCTGGGGCTATCGGTGAAGAGTACAGCCTTTCCTCCCGGCAGCAGTTGCGGCCAGCGATGAGAACGTTCTCCGGCAGACGAATCGAGCTTGATTAACTCGATCGGCGTGCCGCCAGCGTCTGAGACGCGGAGGAGCCCGGAGTGGATGGTGGGCGCAAAAACGATATTCGCGTCCTCTCCCCAGTCGCCGCCACGCCCGGCGGGCGCGTCGCAGAGCGTAAGAACAGCGCCCCCCGTAACAGAGACCTTCTTCAGCTTGCCGCCGGCGAAGAAGGCGATCCACAATCCCTGCTGCAGCGTGTTCCAAAAGAGAAAAGGTGTGCGCAGGCGGCGGCGCACACCTTTGAGGTGCGGCGAAGACCCCGGTCCAACTATTTCGTTCGACGCTGCATTCAAAATGTCATTGGTCACGCAGGCCACAGGACCGTGCTGCCGATCTGTAGCGGCGAGCCGGCGACTCGCCCCTACCCCCATCCCTCCGCCCGCCGATGAACACCGGATCCGCCAAACGAATCAACAACGTACAGGAACAGGCTGGTACAGCCACAGTACAGCCGTGGTCTATTGACCCAATTCTCCGCAGGTCGCACAGTGCCTCGCGCAGCACAAACCGATCTGAGGAGGAAGTGATGCAAGGCTTACAGAACGCGATTCGAAACACCGGGACTCAGCCGATCCGGCCGGCGCCCGGTACGGAAACGCCCGTGCGACGGCTGGGGGTTCGAAGACTGGCCACGATTCTGCTTGCGGCCGGGGCAGTAGCGGCCACGTGCGGTGGCGTGCTGGCGCAATCAGCCGCCGGCCCGAAGGCCGCAGGGCAAGGCTCCGTCCGCGCGAGGCGAGGCTCCGTCCAGATGTCTGCGGCGGCCGACCCGGCCAACCGCACGCGGGTGCTCGATACATACTCCCGCTTGCCGTTGCGCTTCGAGGTAAACCAGGGGCAAGCGGACCCGCGAGCCCGCTTTGTGGCCCGGACGGATGAATACAACCTGTTCCTGACGGCGCAGGGCGCGGTCCTCGAGCTCAGCGCTGCACAGACTCGGGGTGCGGGACAGGCTCGCGGCGCGGTCCGCACGCTCGCCATGCAACTGCTGGGATCCGATCCGAGCGCTGTAATTTCGGGCCTGGACGAGATGACGGGCAAGAGCAACTACCTGATCGGCAACGATCCCGCAAACTGGCGCCTGGGCGTGGCCAACTACGCCAAAGTGCGGTACCGAAACGCCTATCCCGGTATCGACGTGGTCTATTACGGCAATCAACGAAGGCTGGAATATGACTTTGTGGTGGCGGCCGGAGCGGACCCGAGGCTGATTCAGATCGCCCTCGCCGGCGCCTCCGCGAGTGCCGACCACCGGGGCGACCTTGTGCTCGAAGCCGGCCGGCGGAGCGTGCGTCTTACGAAACCGATCGCTTACCAGACGGACGCTCGCGGCGGCAGGCAAAACGTCCGCGTGGAGTATGTCCTGGGGAGGCCGCACGCCCGCGGGAACAGCCGGCAAATAGCAACGTTTCGCCTTGCAGCTTATGACCACGCCCGCCCGCTGATCATCGACCCGGTGGCGCTGGTGCGATCCACGTACCTCGGGGGCAGCGGCAAGGACGCCGGCTACGGTATCGGGGTCGACAGCGCGGGCAACGCCTACGTGGCGGGCAGCACCGCTTCCCTGAACTTTCCGACCGCGGCGTGCTTCCAATGCGCCAACGCCGGTGGAATAGACGCGTTCGTGACGGCCATCAACGCCGGAGGGACAGCCTTCATCTATTCCACTTATCTTGGCGGCAGCGGTACCGACGTCGCTTACGGGATCGCCGCGGACGTGAATGGGTTCGCTTTCGTGACCGGTTCCACAACGTCCCGGAACTTTCCTCTCGTCTTCCCTCTGCAGCCCGTGTATGGCGGCGGGGGAACCGATGCCTTCGTAACCGAGCTGAGCCCTGCCGGGGCGCCCGTCTACTCCACCTATCTCGGCGGGGCCAAGGCTGACGTGGGTTACGGCATCGCGGTGGACAGCGCAGACGAGGCGCACGTCACGGGCAGCACCACGTCGCTCAACTTCCCTCTCGTTGCCTGCGCCCAGTGCGCCAACGCGGGTGGCACGGACGCTTTCGTTTCCGAGCTCAAGGCCGGCGGGACCGGACTGGTCTTTTCGACCTACCTGGGAGGAAGCTCCACGGACATCGGCTACGGGATCGCGGTGGACGCCAATCACAACGTCGGCGTAACCGGCAGCACGGCGTCGCTCAATTTCCCGACCAAGCTGTGCCTGCAGTGCGCCAACGCCGGAAGCACGGACGCCTTCGCCACGTTCTATTCGCCGGTGGGCGCGCTCTCCTGGTCATCCTATTGGGGAGGCTCGGCGGCCGACGCCGGATACAGCATCACCATGGACTCTGTCGGTGAGGGCTGGATCACCGGGTACACAAAGTCGAATAACTTTCCCGTCGTCACCGCCAATTGCGTCCAGTGCGGGTACGCCGGCAACACCGACGCTATTCTGGTTCGCTTTCAGTATGGTCTTGCCACGTTCTCCGATTTTCTGGGCGGAACCGGCACCGACGTCGGCCGCGGCGTCGTCGAAGCCAATGCCGGTCTGGTCTACCTGACGGGCAGTACGACCTCGATCAACTTCCCCATGGTCTCCTGCTTCCAGTGCGTGAACGCCGGCGGCACGGACGCTTTTGCCGCTGAGTATCAGCTCATCGCCCCGTATCGATTCTATTCGACGTACTTCGGCGGGACCGGCACTGACCTGGGCTACGGCATCGCGCTTGGACCCGCGGGTGAATACATCGCGGGGAGTACGACCTCCACGAACTTGCCCATCCGTCCTCCGTGTACGCAGTGCGCCGCTCCTGGGGCAGGCGACGCATTCGTGGCCGTGCTGCACTGACCCCGTGCTGCGCTGACCCGTCCTGCTTGTTGTAACCCGCCCGGCGCCGGATTCTCCCCGGCGTCCGGGCGTTCCCGCACCCCGCCATCAGTCGCTCCGAAAAGGGCGCCTTACGATTCCCACATTCAGCTTGAACGACCGGACCGCCGCGCCTCTTGGCAGCCGGAGATCATCTCGCGTAAATTGAAGCGAGGGCGCTTTCGACGGTCTATTATGGTTTGGTATTCATCGACAGGAGCGAACTTTGACATATCGTAATCGCATGGTTGGTGGGCCCTTCGTGGCCCTGGCTGCAATCGCGCTGAGCATGCTTGCCGCCTCGCGCGGAGCCGCGCAAAGCGGCCCGGTTGTGAGTCTGTCGGCCACGAGCCTGACTTTCCCCAGCACGCCCTTGCTGACGAAGAGCGCTGTTCAGTTCGTAACCCTCACCAATACCGGCGGCTCGACCCTCAGCATCAGCGGCATCGCCATCAGCGGCAGCGAGTCCAAGGACTTTTCGGAGAATGACAACTGCAACGGCTCGGTGGCGGCCGCCGCAAGCTGCACCATCAGCGTGACCTTTACGCCGCTGCTCTTTGGGCCGGCGACCGGCACCCTGGCCATCACAGACAACGCGCCGGGCAGCCCCCAGAACGTGAGCTTGAGCGGCACGGGCATGGGCCCGGCCGTCACTTTGTCGCCCATGACCGTCAACTTCAGCCCTCAGCTCGCCACCACCACCAGCGCCCCGCAAGTGGTCACGCTGACGAATTCGGGCGACGCAGCGCTAACGTTCTCGAGCGTCATACTGACCGGCACATTCGCGGAGACCAACACTTGCCCGACGGGCTCCGCCACTCTCGCCGCCGGATCGAGTTGCACTTTCAGCGTCACCTTTGTGCCGCCCGCCGGGGGCTCGGCTGTAGGATTGATTGAGATCACGGACAACGCTTCTCCGCTCCCGCAGGCTATCGAGCTGACCGGCACGGGCGAGGACTTCTCGCTGTCGGCCTCGCCGAGTTCGAGCAGCGTCACTCCGGGCGGGAGCGCCAGCTATACCATTACCGTGACGCCGGTAGGCGGATTCAACGCGGCCGTGTCGTTCACCTGCGGCACCCTTCCCACCGGCGCCGCTTGCAGCTTCTCGCCGGCTTCGGTGACGCCCAGCGGCTCAGACGGAGCAACCACAACCCTGACGATCTCAACCACGGGATCGGGCAGCGCGCCGCCGGGGCGCAGGCGGCCTTCGCCACCTGCGGGTCGGGCGCCGCTGTGGACGCTCTGGATGCTCATCGCGATCCTTGCCGGCTTCGCTGCCGCGCTCGCTCGCAAGAGCTCGCCCGGCCGTCGGCCGGCAGCCGCGTTCGCGGGGCTGGTCCTGGCTGGGTTGCTCGTGGCGGCATTGGCCGCGCCGGGCTGTGGCGGCGGAGGGTCTTCAGGGACCACGAGTACTCCGACTCCTGCCGGCACCACCATGGTGCTGGTTACGGGAAGCACCCCGGCAGGATCGAGCAGCGTGACCAACCCCGTCGTGGTCACGTTGGTGGTGCAATAGCGGATTCCGCGGCCGTCCGCGCACCCACGGCCGGCAGCCGGCCATCCGGGATCGGGGGGTTCAATCGTGCCAATCGGGACTGCGGTTCACGAGCGTACTTTGGCCGCCTGCGAGAGCTTGAGCTACCGCGAGTGGTCGGGCTTTTATGCGGTCAGCGTTTACGAGACGCACCACGAGCACGAGTACAATGCCATCCGCAACGCCGCCGCGCTGATCGACGTCTCACCGCTCTACAAGTACCGCCTGACCGGACCCGACGCCACACGCCTGGTGAATCGCGTCATCACCCGCGACATCCGCAAGGTAGCCGTGGACCAGGTGATCTACTGCTGCTGGTGCGACGAGCACGGCAAGGTGATCGACGACGGCACCATCACGCGTCTCGGCGAGAACACCTACCGCTGGACGGCCGCCGAACCGAATCTGCGCTGGTTCCATCAGAACGCTCTCGGAATGGACGTGCAGATCGAAGACATCTCCGAGAAGATTGCCGCCCTCGCCTTGCAGGGTCCCACCTCGGCGCGCCTGCTGCGCCGGGCCGCGAAGCCGCTCGAATCGTCGGCGTCTCTCGACCAGCTCAAGTACTTTCGCGTGACGCACGGCGAGATCGCGGGCATTCCGGTGGACATTTCGCGCACCGGCTACACCGGTGATCTCGGTTACGAAATCTGGATGCCATGGGACCGCGCCGTGCGCGTGTGGGACGCCCTCATCGGACTCGGCAGCGAGTTTGACGCGCGTCCCTGCGGGATGCTGGCGCTCGACGTGGCGCGCATCGAAGCGGGCCTGATTCTGATTGACGTGGATTACACTTCCAGCAAGAAAGCGCTGATCGAGCCGCAGAAGTATTCGCCGTTCGAGATCGGGCTCGGCCGGTTGGTGGACCTGAAGAAGGAAAACTTCGTAGGCCGCAAGGCGCTCGTCGCCGAGCAAGCGACCGGCGGACCCTCGCGGCGCCTGGTGGGCCTCGACCTCGATTGGGACAGCATCGAAAAGCTCTACCTCGACGCCGGCCTCGCGCCCCAGGTGCCGTCCACCGCCTCGCGCGTCCACGTGCCTGTCTTCAAGGGCCGCACGCAGGTGGGCAAGGCCACGTCGACCACCTGGTCGCCCACCATCAAAAAGATGATCGCGCTCGCCAGCGTCGGCCGCGAGCACGGCGCCGCCGGCACGCGCCTCGAGATCGAATTGACGGTGGAAGCGGTGCGCCACACAGTCCCGGCCCGGGTCGCGGAATTGCCCTTTTTTAACCCGCCCCGCAAAATGGCCACACCGCCGGCGTGACCGATCGCGCGACTTGGTTGAACGCCGGAGGAGCGCGTGTTCCTGCCTTCCAGACCCTCGCCGGACCAAATTCGAGCTTTTATCTCCTCGCAGGAACGCAAGCCCTTCTCGTATCCCGAAGTTGGCGCGTCACGGGACATCGCGCCCCGCGGCTACAACCTAGACCACACCCGCATTCACTTGGGAAACGGCCGGCAAGTCTTTGAGGGCGCGATCAAGGCCATTCGGCAATGGAAGATGTTTGAGATGGCGCGGCTGAGTCTCTGCTGGCCCGGCACACGGATCGAAGTGGGCGCGACAGTCGCCGTTCTGGTGGCGCATCTCGGATTCTGGTCCCTGAACTCGTGCCGGATTGTGTACCTGATTGATGAACGTGGCCCGGTGGAACGATTCGGTTTCGCCTACGGCACCCTGACCGAACACGCGGAAATAGGGGAAGAGCGATTTAGTGTCGAATTTCACGCCAGCGAACAAGCGGTATGGTACGACCTCTATGCCTTTTCCTGACCAAAGGGGTTGGCACGGCTCGCCTACCCGCTCTCCAGAGCTCTGCAGAAGCAATTTGCGAGGGACTCCAAGAATGCAATGCTCAAAGCTGTGAAACAGGGCGGAGTCGCAGGAGCGCCAGGCGGCCTTGCGAGCCAGATGTGACATGTTCTGCTGTTGTACAATAGTGGCGAGCACCAGTGGCGAGCACCGCGCCGCGTGAACTGACGATCAAGCGGCGTGCCGATCGAGCTTACACGACGTAGGGGCGCTGCTTGCTGCGCCCCCGGGAGGCAGGGCCAATGCACTCTTCAGACACTCAAGCCGACGCACCCCTGAAAAATATCGAGGATTGGGACGATTTTGTCGCCACGCGATATCGGCCCGGCAAGTCGGAGGACGAATTCCGGAATTACAAAGCGGACGCGAACCCGACCGTGACCGAGTTCTATCGCCAGAACCACGCCCACCAAACGCTCGACTTCGTGCTGGCCAAGAAGAACGAATTTTGCGGTCTGGCGCGCGAAAAGAAGAGCATCTGGGAGATGGCGGAGTTTCTCAACACGCTGGTGGACGAGAGCGACCCCGACACCGATCTCACGCAGATCGAGCATCTGCTGCAGACCTCGGAGGCGATTCGCCGCGACGGCCATCCGCGCTGGTTTGTGCTCGCGGGCCTGGTGCACGACCTCGGCAAGATCCTGTGCCTCTGGGGCGAGCCGCAGTGGGCCGTGGTCGGTGACACCTTCCCGGTGGGCTGTGCCTGGTCCGATCAGATCGTCTTTCCGGAGTTCTTCGCCGCCAATCCCGATAGCGAAGTGCCCCGTTACCAGACGCCTTACGGCATCTACGAACCGCATTGCGGCCTGGACAAAGTCCATCTCTCGTGGGGTCACGACGAGTACATCTACACCGTCACCCGTGATTACCTGCCGGAGCCGGCGCAATACATCCTGCGCTACCACTCGTTCTATCCCGCCCACAAACACGGCGCCTACCGGCACCTGATGAACAGCCACGACGAGGGCATGTTTGAGTGGGTGCGCAAGTTCAATCCTTACGACCTCTACTCCAAAGGGACCGAGCGCCCGCGCTTCCAGGACGTGAAGCCGTATTACGAGGACCTGGTCTCGGAGTTCTTCCCCGATCGGATCGCCTGGTAGCACCCTTGAGCGCAAGGCGGCCGGGTCAGTGAGCGCGATTAAGACCGCACTGGTGTCGAGGTAGCCGCTCAGAGATCGCCCTTGAGGAAGCGGTCGAGATCGATGGGGTCATTCCATCCGCGCGGCAACCGGATGCGCTCCTTCATCCCGCCCAGCCGGACTCGACGCCGGCCCGGAGGCGGGGGAGCGAGCTGGGCGACGGGCCTGCCGTGGCGAGTGATCACAACCCTCTCGCCGTCCTCGACAGCGCGGATCAGTTCGGAGAAGCGGTTCTTGGCTTCAGCGATGTTGATATCCATCTCAGATCAAATATGGCCAGATTTTCTAGCCATATCAAGGCCAAGGCGAGGCCCTCAAGCCTGATCGCAGGTAACGTGAGAGGCTGTTCGCATCTGCACTCGATCGCGTTAGAATGTCGAGCATGCAAATCCGCGGCAGGCTCGCAAGAAGAATCCGCGCCACGTTTCGGCGGGCGCCCCTTGTGCTTCTGCTTTTCCTGGGAGCTCGGGACCTTCAGGGTCCGCCGGCATCGGGGCAGATCAACCCCTCCCTGGTCGCCCGTCCCTGGAAGGCTCAGTGGATCACGTGTCCGAAGGCCCCGCCGCGCGATGAGGGCGTGTGTTATCTCCGCAAGACGTTCGATCTCCCATCGGCGCCCGACCATTTTCCGGTTCACGTGAGCGCTGACAACCGGTATCAGCTCTTCGTGAACGGCGTCAGCGTGTCCCGGGGACCGTCGCGGGGCGATCTCGATCATTGGCGCTTCGAGACCATCGACCTGGCTCCGCACCTCCGGGCCGGCCGGAACGTGCTTGCCGCCGTGATCTGGAATTACGCGAACCTGGCGCCTATGGCACAGTTCACGTCGGAGACCGGATTCGTCCTGCAAGGCGACAATCCCGCCGTGAACACGGACCGCTCGTGGAAGACGCTGCTCGACTCATCCCGCAGCGCCCTGGTCCTCTCCGAAGAGGATGCGGGCGGCTACTACGCCGCCGGCCATGGGGAGCGCCTGGTGGCTGCACAGTATCCGTGGGGATGGCAGGAGACCGATTACGATGATGCCTCCTGGACGCCGGCCCTGTCGCTCGGGGAAGCGGGACCGCGCGGGATTCAGGATACTGGTTCGCGGTGGATGCTGGTTGCCGATCCCCTGCCGGCCCAGGAGGAAAGCTTGCAGCGGCTGGTCCGCGTGGTGCGGGTGAAGGGCGTGGAGGCTTCGCCGGAATTCGCCGCCGGACGCGCCCCGGTTACGGTGCCCGCCCACACAGAAGCCTCGCTTCTGCTCGATCAGAGCTTTGAAACCACCGCCTATCCTGAGCTCGTGGTGAGCGGCGGGCGCGATTCCCGCCTGCGGATCACTTATGCCGAAGCCCTGTTTGACGCGAACGGTCGGAAGGGCAATCGGAACGAAACCGATGGCAAGAAGATTCGCGGCCTCTACGACGAGTTTCTGCCGGATGGCGGCGCCCATCGCACTTTCTCGCCGCTGTGGTGGCGCGCCTACCGCTACGTCCAGCTCGACGTGCGCACGGGCGATGATCCGCTGACCATCGAGGATCTGCGCGGCGCCTTCACCGCCTACCCTTTCAGGCCCGAGGGGGCTTTCGAGAGCGACGACCCTGCGCTCCAGAAGATTTGGGAGGCCGGCTGGCGCACCGCTCGCCTGTGCGCCCACGAAACGTACATGGACTGTCCATATTACGAGCAACTCCAGTACGTGGGGGACACGCGCATCCAGGCGCTGATCTCGCTTTACGTGGCGGGCGACGATCGGCTGGTGAAGAACGCCATCGATCTCCTGGGAGATTCGCAGACGCCCGAAGGACTGACCCAGAGCCGCTACCCCTCGGCGCTCCCGCAATACATCCCGCCCTTCTCGCTCTATTGGATCGGGATGATGCACGATCTGTGGTGGTATCGCGGCGAGTCCGATTTTCTGAAACCGTTTCTGCCGAACCTGCGCGAGGTGCTCGCCTGGTATCAGTCTCACCTGACTTCGTCCGGCTTGCTCGACCGCCTTCCGTGGTGGCCCTTCGTGGATTGGGCCGGCGATTTCGAGGGCGGCGACCCGCCGCAGGAGGCCGGCGGCCAGTCTTCGATCTTGAGCCTTCAGTTTGCGATGGCTCTCGCCGAAGCCGCCGATCTGGAAACTGCGTTCGGCGAGCCGGACGCGGCGCGCCGGGACCACGCCCTGGCCGCCAGGATCACAGCTGTGGCTTATAAGACATGTTGGGATGCCGGAGTTGGCCTGCTGGCCGATACGCCGGCGAAGCGTCGCTTCAGCCAGCAAGGCAACATTCTGGGGGTGCTGTCGGACGCGATTCCCGTGGCGGCGCAGCCGGGCGTGATGGAACGGATCCTTCACGACGCGAAGCTCACGCCCGCGTCCTACTACTTCCGCTTCTACCTGGCCCGCGACCTGAACAAAACCGGCCTGGCGGATCGGTATCTTGCGGAACTCGCCCCCTGGCGGGAAATGCTCAACGAGGGGCTCACAACTTTCGCCGAGACGCCCGGCGACACCCGCTCGGATTGCCATGCCTGGAGCGCGCATCCCGACTTCGATCTGCTCGCGACCGTGGCCGGCATCGAATCGGCCGCGCCGGGCTTCGCCCGGGTGACGATCGCGCCCCATCCCGGCGACCTTCACCGGCTGAGCGCCGCCGTCCCGCATCCGAATGGGCTGATCCGAGTAGCCTACGAACGGCACGGAGACCAATGGACGGCGGAAGTGTCGCTGCCCCCGGGCCTTTCCGGCTGGTTCGTCTGGAAAGGCCGACGGACCCCACTGCACCCCGGAGAGCAGCGCCTGCACCTTTAGCCTGAGGAGTTTGTTGAAAACCTGCCCACACCGTCATTCCGAGGAGACGCAGGCGACGAGGAATCTCGGAACGCGTCTATTTCAGAGCGAGATTCCTCGCTTCGCTCGGAATGACGCGGTTCCGGAATGTTCGACTGCCGGAAGCAACCGGGGTTTCGCAACCTCGAAGTCAGCCGCTCCGAACCTGGAAAAGGCCTCCTTTTACCACTCGATCCGGCGCAGGCCCTTGACCAGGTCGAAGTGCCGGTCACGGCTCAAAATGGGCAAGACATGCTGTTCGCATAATGCTGCAATCCAGACATCATTGCTCGGGATCGGCGTGCCGGCTTCTCTGAGTTGACCGCCCACGCGGGCGTAGCAGGCGGCGGTCTGCTCATTGACTTCGAGCACGGGACAGATGGAGACCACCTGCTGCAGCCAGCGCTCGTATTCCTCCCGGTGGCGTGAATTGGCGATTCCGAACCGATATTCGCCGAGCACGATGACAGGAACGGTAACGCGCCGCGCGCGGACAAATGCCTCAACGGCGCCCGAGTCTCCCTCGGCAATGGCCGAGAGTGCGTTGGTGTCGAGGATCAAGCCCATTCCTCGGGTTCCACCTTCTCAAACTCCCGCTCAATAAAGCTGTTGATGCGTGCGGTTTCCTTGCGCAGGTGCCGAAGTTTGCCCGCCAGCGCCAATCTCGTTTTGACTCCCACCCGAGACTCCGCCTCCAGCTTTTCAGCTACGGCTTCGCTGATGAACTGGCGCAACGGCATGCGATGCTCCGCGGCCTTCGCCTTTGCGCGGCGGAATACGGAGTCGGGAATCTCCAGAGTGGTTTTCATGCCCTAATGGTCCCATATTTATGGGACAAAGCCAATGACCAAGTGCCCGGATCGCTCGTTCCCTGCGGCAGGATCACGCCGGTTGCGCCCAGAGCGCGGTAGATTGAGATGTAAATTAAGACAAGGACACCCGCGACCACGCTACGAACCCGGCCGCTCATCGGTGCTATTCTGGTGTAGGGATTAGCTTGGAAGATACCACCACACCCCGCGAAACCGAGCGCCAGGCAATGGTCAAGGACCAACTGCGCGCGCGCGGAATCCGCAATGAGCGCGTGCTCGAGGCCATGGCGACCGTGCCCCGGCACGAGTTCGTCCCCGTCGATCAGGCCGTGGCCGCTTACGAAGACCGGGCGCTGCCGATCGGCCCATGGGAGACCATCTCGCAGCCTTACATCGTGGCGCTGATGAGCGATGCAGCTGCTGTCGGACCCGGCGATCGCGTGCTCGAGGTCGGCACGGGCCTGGGCTACCAGGCGGCTGTGCTGGCCGCGCTCGGCGCGCGCGTCTATACCGTCGAGAGAAATGCCGCCCTTGCGGAAGAGGCGCGTCGCACTCTCGCACGGCTCGGTTACGGGCACGCGGTCGAAGTCATCACGGGGGACGGTACCGAAGGTTACCCCGCGGCGGCGCCGTACGACGCCATCGTGGTGACGGCGGGCGCGCCCCGGGTGCCTCCGGCGCTCGTCGACCAGCTCGCCGAAGGCGGCCGCCTCGTGATTCCGACCGGCGGCCGGCAGATGCAGCAACTCCACCTTCTCGTCCGCGCGGGCGGCGAAGTCATCGACAAGACCCTCGACGCCTGCCAGTTCGTACCCTTGGTCGGCAAGCAGGGCTGGCCGCAAGCCCGCTGGCCGCGGTTCTTCGGCTAGCAAAATTGGCGCGGATTTGTTCGAGGTCGGTGCGATTGGAAGCCGATGTGCCTCGGTAAAGCGCGTCCTCTGCGGGATTCGCGCAGTCGGGATCGCGCGAAGGCTGGTGAAAAAAAAGGCTCAAAACGGGGAACGAACCCACTATGTGCTTTAGAATCAGCAAGGCGACCTCTGGCCCCCGGCTTTTAGGATTGCGGCTCGGGGCGCTTCGCTTCGGCGCGTGGGACCAGCTCAGGGGCAATGCGGACACGTCCGGATACAGACCCTGTGCCCTCTTTTGGAAACAGCCACCAACTGCGGCACGTAGTTAAAAAGGGACAGAATGATGCAGCCTAACGATTCAGGTTCGAGCGACTCCCACGAAGGGGCGAGTCCATTTTTGAGCATCGTGGTGCCGGCTTACAACGAGGGGCAGCGGATCGCGCGGTCGCTCGGGGCCATTCACTGGTACCTCGCCTCGAAGGGCTACGCCGCTGAAGTCATCGTGGTGGACGACGGATCGAGCGACGCCACGTCTGAGGTGGCGCAGGGAATCATCGAGCGCTGGCCAGGCTACCGGCTGCTGCGCAACGAGGGCAACCGGGGCAAAGGCTACAGCGTGCGGCGTGGCGTGCTGGAAGCGCGCGGCGAGTACGTGCTGTTCACCGACGTCGATCTCTCCGCGCCCATCGATCAGGCGGATATGCTGATCGCGGCGCTCGAGTCTACCGGGGCCGACGCCGCCATCGGCTCGCGGGCGCTGCAGCGCGAGCTGATCGGCGTCCATCAGCCCCTGTTCCGCGAGTGGGGCGGTATCTGTTTCAACCTCGCCGTGCGCCTGTTCACAGGACTCAAACTGCGCGACACCCAGTGCGGTCTGAAGCTTTTCCGACGCGCAAGCACCCGTCGCGCCTTCGAGCACATGAAGGCCGAACGATTCGGGTTTGACCCCGAGTTGCTGTTTCTGGTCGATCGCTGGGGCGGGCGGATCCTCGAGATCCCGGTGCGCTGGGACAACGATCCCGCCACCCGCTTCAACGTGCTGCGCGATGCCGTCCACAGCTTTCGCGAGGTGGCCGACGTGCGCTGGCGCGCTCTTACCCGTCAGTACCCGCCACGGGAGCGGCCTGCGGCGGCCGCCGCCGAAGGCGCCCGCGTCCGGCATGGGTCGTCTTGAGACCGCTACCGCTAACCAATTGAATCAACAACCACTTAAGATCCGATCTGGGGCCCGTATTGTTTCTCGCCTTTGGCCCCGCTCGGCCTGCTTTGATCGAACCGGCTGGCGCTCAGCCGCGTTTTGTGCGTAGGATAAGGAACTGGAGAAAACCTTGACACAGGATAAGCGCACGGACGCGGCAGTTCGGAAAACCATTCTCGACAACGGCCTCACCTTGATCACCGAAGAGATGCCGTCGGTACGCTCGGTCTCGGTCGGCATCTGGCTTCGCACGGGTTCGCGCGCCGAAAAGGCTTCGGAGAACGGCATTACGCATTTCCTCGAGCACATGGTGTTCAAGGGAACGCACAAGCGCTCGGCGGAGGAAATCGCCCGCTCGGCGGACTCGATCGGCGGCCATCTGGACGCCTTCACGGCCAAGGAGTGCACAACGTTCTCGATCAAAGTGCTCGACGAGCATCTGCCGCGCGCCTTCGAGGTGCTGGCCGACCTCGTCAAGGACCCTTTGCTGCGCGACGAGCACGTGGCCAAGGAATCGCAAGTGATCCAGGAAGAGATCAAGATGGTGGAAGATACGCCGGACGACCTGGTGCAGGAAATCTTCAGCCAGAGCTATTGGCGCAACCATCCGCTGGGACGTCCGATCCTGGGCACTCGCGAGACGGTGCGGAGCTTCAACCGCAAGGGGCTGTCGCGCTATTTCCGGCGCCACTACACGCCGCGCAACATGCTGGTGTCTGCGGCAGGCAACCTGCGGCATCAAGAGGTGGTTGACCTGGTCCGGCAGGAGCTTGGCGCGGTAGCCGCCGGGCCGCCGCCCGCTCCGGAGCGCGCGCCGGTGGCCTCGCCCGACATCCGGCTGCGAAACAAGAAGAACCTGGAGCAGGTCCACATCTGCCTGGGCGCCCCGGCCTTCCCTCTGGCGCATCCCCGCCGATTCGCCTGTTACGTGCTGAACACCGCGCTCGGCGGCGGGATGAGCTCGCGGCTGTTTCAGAACGTGCGCGAGAAGAGGGGCCTCGCCTACGCCGTCTTTTCCGGATTGAGCGCCTACACGGACGCGGGCTGCCTGAACGTCTACGCGGGAACCTCCGGCGCCAACGCTCGCACGGTGGTCCAGTTGATCGTGGAAGAGTTCGCCCGCCTGAAATCGGAGCCGCTGGGCGACGAGGAATTGCGGCGCACCAAGGACTTTCTGAAGGGCAGCACGCTGCTTGGGCTCGAATCCACCATGAGCCGCATGTCAAATCTGGCCCGCCAGGAGATGTATTTCGGACGCTACTTCTCCATGGACGAGATCGCGCGCCAGGTGGAGGCCGTGACCGCCGCCGACGTGCTGGCGGTGGCCCGCGAGCTGCTGGATGCGAAGCGTCTGGCGCTCACGGTGCTCGGTCCGCTGCAGGGCAAGCGCATCACGCGCTCCAATCTCGCCTGCTGATCGTTACGGGTTCAGTTCGGAATCAAGCGCCACGGCCTGCCGGCATCTCACGATCACCTTCCGGCGCGCTCTTGCTTTATAATGCAATCTGCTGCCGGCCAACCGGCGCACCGGAATTCCCCGAGGGAACAGAGTTTGAGCCTGCGCGTTTGCGTACTGGCGAGTGGCAGTCGCGGCAACTCCACCTGGATCGCGACCGGGCGCACGCGTCTGCTGGTCGACGTCGGCCTGCGCAGCAAGGAAGCCTGCGCCCGTCTCACGGCGATCGGCGAGCGGGCGGAGACCTGCGACGCCTTCATCATCTCCCACGAGCACGTCGACCACGTCGGCGGCCTCAAAAAGCTGGCTCGCGATCTCGGCCGGCCCATCTACATCAACGAGGGCACTCGCGGCGCCATCGAATGGGGCGCCAAAATCACCGCCTTTGAGATGTTCAGGGCGGGGGTGAAGTTCATTGTCGGCGACATCGAGGTTACGCCGTTCTCGATTCCGCATGATGCGGCCGACCCCGTCGGATTCACCTTCGAGGCTGAGGGCCTGAAGGTCGGCATCGTGACCGACCTCGGCTGCATCCCGGAGCACGTGAAGCTGCACCTAAGTGGCTGCCACATGCTGGTGTTTGAATCGAATCACGACGTGGAGATGCTGCGCGTCGGTCCTTACCCGTGGTTCGTCAAGCAGCGGGTGATGAGCCGGCACGGACACCTCTCGAACAACGCCGCCGCTGAATTCCTCTCGGGCGCGTACGACGGATGCGCTCAGGTGCTGGTGCTCGCGCACTTGAGCGAGGTCAATAATCATCCCGAGATCGTGCGCTTGACAGCGCTCGAGGCGCTCTCCCACCGGTCGAACGGCTGCGCGCCGGAACTGCACCTGGCCGCGCAGGACGCGCCCACTAAGGTGTTCGAGTGGTGACGCAATTCCCTTCCTCGTCTGAGAAGCTATGACATAATTCCCCTCCTCATTTTGAGGAGGGGTACCCGAAGGGCGGGGTGGTGCGGGAGCCAAGATGTCCAACCGGACGGCAGGTCAATGGGCGCGCGCGGCCCGGCGCCTGGCAATCGTGCTCGTGATTCTCACAGCCGGCGGGATGGCGCCGCTCGGCGCGCAGGATTTCAGCTACCCGCATAACGTCTATCCGCCGGACAACGAGCAGATCCCCGGACCCCTGAACGAGAGCGCCACCGACGGCGAGTGTTGCGCCAAAGGCGGCCAGGTTCCGGTTACCGAAGCTTCGTTCCGGGACTGGCTGGCTTACATTCAGTCGTGGCGGCGCGAGCATCTGGTCCGCATGGGGTATGACCCGGCGCAGTACGAGCGGCCGGAACTCCGCTGGACCCAGTCGAGCTTCATCCAGCCCCAGATGATGATTCATGACCGCTTCTTCTACGACGCTGCGGCCGGCCGCTACACGGTCGACCGGTTTCTCGCTGACTTGAAGGCTCGCTACGACGGCATCGACTCTGTCCTTTTGTGGCCCACCTATCCGAACCTCGGCGTTGACGATCGCAACCAGTTTGAGATGGTCCGCGACCTGCCCGGCGGGATCGCCGGCGTGAAGGCCATGGTGGAGGATTTTCACCGCCACGGCGTGCGCGTCCTGTTTCCTTACAACCCCTGGGACCGCGGGACTAATCCTGACCCCGTGCCGGACGGCGAGGCTCTCGCCCGTCTGATGGCCGAGGTCGATGCCGACGGCGTCAACGCCGACACCATGGCGGCCGTGCCACCCGTTTTTCGCAGCGCCTCGGACCAGACGGGCCATCCCATTGCCTTTGAGCCCGAAAACGGCGCCAACGGCGACGTAGACCTCGCCATCGCCTGGAACAATCTCACCTGGGGCTATTGGAAATATCCGTTCGAGCCCATGATCAGCAAGAACAAGTGGCTCGAGCCGCGCCACATGGTGCACGTTTGCGATCGTTGGTCGCGCGACAAGACCGACGTGCTGCAATATGCGTTCTTCAACGGCGTGGGCGTGGAAACCTGGGAGAATATCTTCGGCGTCTGGAATCCGATCGAGCCCCGCGACGCGGAAGCGCTGCGCCGCATTGCCGCAATCGAGCGTGCCTTCGCTGGCCTCCTGATCAGTCCCGCCTGGGAGCCGCACGCGCCGGTGCTCGAGTACGGCGTCTTCGCAAGCAAGTTTCCAGGCGCGGATGAGCCCGGGGGCCGGGGCGCCGTGCTCTGGACGTTCGTGAACCGCAACGAATTCGCGGTGGAGGGCGACCAGATCCGCGTGCCGAACGCGCCGGGCCGGCGCTATTACGACGTCTGGCATGGCACGGAGCTTCAGCCGAGAATCGACGGCGACGGTGCCGTTCTCAGCTTCGGAATGGAAGCGCACGGATACGGCGCAATTCTTGCCACGGAGACGCTCTCCTCCGGCGACCAGACGTTGCTCGAGGTCATGCGACTGCTCGCCCGGCGTCCGCTCTCGAGGTTTTCGCGCGACTGGCACGCTCTGCCGCAGCGGATCACCGATATTGCGCCCACGCGCCCGCCGCAGGCGGCGCCCGACGGCATGGTGCGAATTCCGGAGGGCGATTTCAATTTCGAGGTCTCGGGCATCGAGGTCGAGGGCGGGAACGACGACGGCGTGGACGTTCAAATGCCGTGGGAGGATTCGCCGCGGCGAAGCCATCGCCATCCGATGCACCTCAAGGCCTTCTGGATCGATCGTTCCCCGGTGACGAACGCCCGGTTCAAACAGTTCCTCGACGCCACCCATTACCACCCGCCCGACGATCACAATTTCCTTAAGGGGTGGAACAACGGCAGCTTCCCGGACGGCGCCGCAAACCAGCCGGTCACGTGGGTTTCGCTCGAAGACGCGCGCGCCTACGCGAACTGGGCCGGCAAGCGTCTGCCGCACGAATGGGAGTGGCAGTATGCCGCCCAGGGCGCGGACGGCCGGGCCTACCCGTGGGGCAACGCCTGGGACGCGAGCGCGGTCCCGGCGCCCCAGACGAGTCCGCGCATGGGCGCGCCTCCCGAGATTGGAAGCCATCCCAAGGGCGCCAGCGTGTTCGGAGTGATGGACTTGGTCGGGACCGTCTGGCAGTGGACGGACGAGTACGCGGACGAGCATACGCGCGCCGCCATCGTGCGCGGCGGCAGCTTCTATCAGCCGCAAGGCTCAATCTGGTACTTCCCCGAGGCCTACCGGCTGAACGAACACGGAAAGTATCTGCTGATGGCGCCGAGCCTCGACCGTTCCGGAGCCATCGGATTCCGATGCGTGATGGACGCCGAGTAAGGGCCGCAAGCAAAGCGCTCACCACAGAGATCACGGAGCCCACAGAGACCTGCCGGGCTTTTCTCCGTGTTCTCTGTGTGCTCCGTGGTAAATTTCCTCGCCCTAGACGGCCGCCTGACTACCATGGTACATTTGTACCATGCCACATGGACACCAAGTAATTCCTGACCTCGAAGTCGAACGGGTGCAGACCGGCGTGCGCCTGGAAAAGCGCATGCTCAAGGTGCTCAAAGCCGTCGCCGAGCTCAAAGACATGACGCTCGGCGATCTGCTGGAAGGCATTGTGCTGCACGTCTTCGAAGGCAAGACGCCCTTCTCGGCGCGGACGCTCAAGGAAATCGACCAGTTCCGCAAGATCTACGGCCTCACGCTCAAAGCCTCAGACAGCCATCAATTGAAGGAGAAAAAACCGTGAAAGCGATCGCTCTCATTCCGGGTTGCAGCGTGTTGGCGCTCGTTACAGGCCTCGGGTTCCTCCCGGCCCACGGTCAGAACGCCCCGGCTGCGCCCGCGCCAACCCCGGCGAACGCCGCCCTGGCGCACGTCCGCAATGAGTTCGCTTTTACGGTCCGCGCGCCCTATGCGAAGGCGGCGCCGCTCTTCGGCGCCGACGCGGAACGCGCCTGGGCCGGCGACTGGAATCCGAAGTTCCTCTATCCCGCCTCGCCACCGCTCGACGTGCCCGGAGCCGTCTTCGAGGTGAAGCACGGCGGCCATCACGCCACCTGGGTGTGTACGAGCTTCGATCTCAAAACGGGGCACGTGCAGTACGTCTACGTGGTCGGCGGCGCGCTCGCCACCCTGATCGATATCCACCTGACGGCGCGCGACGCCTCAAGCACCTTGGTCGAGGTCGCTTACGAGCGCACCGCGCTCACGCCGGAAGCGAACGACCATGTGCGCCAGATGGGTGAATCCGATCGCGATTCGGGCAAGGAATGGCAGGAGCAGATCGACGCGTACCTGAAGACCGCCTCGCGCGATTGAGGACGGTCAGTCAAGGGTCCGTCAACAAACGAGTGAAGATCGCCCGTCAACAGACGAGTGAAGATCGCCGGTCAACAAACGGCAGGTGCACAGATCTCACGCGCTGTGGCCGGCGCACTGCATCACTCCGAGAAAACGGGTCCATGGACCGACGGCCCCCCGGTACTGGTAGGCCATCGTCCTCGAAATCTGGTGCAGATGCGTGAGGTCGTGCGCCGCCCAGGTGGCGAGCAGTTGTGATAAGGTCACCGCCCCGAGCGCCGGATGCCGTCCACGCAGCTCGAGGTCTTCCGGCCGCAGATTCAACGCGCGCAGGGCGTCCAGATTCTCCGATCGCAAGCGCGCAAATTCATCGAGCAACTGCCCGAGCGACTTGCCTTCGCTCTCGCGTAACTGGCCCCAGCGATCAAAGGGCTCAAACGTCCGGGTGTCGCCGAATTGCAGGATCATCCGCGCGCGCGGCATCCAATCCGTGCGTTCAGCGTGAATCAGATGGCCCAACACATCGAACGGGCTCCAGGTCTCTTCACCCTCATTGCGAAGAGTCCAGGCTTCGGGCAGGTCCCGCAGAAGCGCATTAAGCGCGGCGGGAGTGCGGGCTAGAAGCGATATGGTGTTGTCCAGGTTATGTTCCATGATGCTCCTCGGTTCGGAGAGTGATTTTCCCAAGAGGTTGATTCTATCAGAGCGCAAGTCTTGACAAACTCTCACATTAGAAATAGTCTAAAGTTTCCATGGACTCCGAGGCGATTAAACGGTGCTTTGACGGCAGCGGGTTGCGATGCACCCCTCAGCGCTACGCCGTGATGGCATTCTTGACGGAACAGAACAGGCATCCGACGGCTGCGGAAATCCTCGAAGCCGTGAATCGCGTGGACCCGCGCTCTTCAAGGGCTACCACTTATAACAATCTGCGGGACCTGGTGCAGGCGGGTTTGGTGCGTGAAGTGGCTGTCGAGGGCCGTGCCGCGCGATTCGATGCGAAAGGAATGCCGCATCATCACTTCGTCTGCGACAGCTGCGGCAATGTTGAGGACATGCAGTGGTACGCCGTCCCCAAGCCTGCCTCGGGATCCCTCGGCAAGCGCACTCTTCGCGAAAGCGAAGTTATCTTCCGGGGGCTCTGCACGAAGTGCGCTCCGCGGCGGGCCTCCCGTTAAGCAGGCAGGCGCGTGGATGCCGGACGAATGGAGCCCGCGCCGGCGAGCGCGGCCGGAGGCGATTGAGTAAGGGGGAAAGACTAGGACGTGTTCGTAGTTCGTCACAATTCTTTTGACTGATTTTAATTGGAGGGAAGAAAATATGGACAGTACAGTCACCACCCCCGCGGGGGCGCCCGTCCCCGCTCATCAGGAGCAAACTTCGTCAACCGAAAGCAAGTGCCCGATGTCGGGCGGCGCTCTCATACACACGGCCCCCACGAATGCGAGCTGGTGGCCGAATCAGCTGAACCTGAAGATCCTGCACCAGCACTGCCCCCTGTCCGATCCCATGGACAAGGAGTTCAATTACGCCGAAGAATTCAAGACTCTCGACCTCAATGCCGTGATCAAGGACCTGCATGCCCTGATGACGGAATCGCAAGACTGGTGGCCCGCGGACTACGGCCATTACGGGCCGCTCTTCATCCGCATGGCGTGGCATGCCGCAGGCACGTACCGTATCTCCGATGGCCGCGGCGGCGCAGGTTCCGGAGCCCAGCGATTTGCGCCCCTCAACAGTTGGCCGGACAACGTGAGCCTCGACAAGGCTCGCCGGCTGCTGTGGCCGATCAAGCAAAAGTACGGCCGCAAAATATCCTGGGCCGACCTGATGGTCCTCACCGGGAATGTCGCTCTGGAGTCGATGGGATTTAAGACATTCGGTTTCGGCGGCGGGCGCGAGGACATCTGGGAGCCGGAAGAAGCGATCTACTGGGGGCCGGAGGGCAAGTGGCTGGCCGACGAGCGCTACAGCGGCGATCGCGAGCTCGAGAATCCTCTGGCCGCGGTTCAGATGGGCCTGATCTACGTGAATCCGGAAGGGCCCAATGGAAAGGCGGATCCCGTGGCAGCGGCGCGGGATATCCGCGAGACCTTCCGCCGCATGGCGATGAATGACGAGGAGACGGTGGCTCTGATCGCCGGCGGGCACACGTTCGGCAAAGCCCATGGCGCCGCCGAGCAGCTAAAGTATGTCGGTCCCGAACCCGAGGGCGCCGACATCGAAGAGCAAGGTTTCGGCTGGAAGAATACCTTCGAGACCGGCGTAGGCGCCCACGCGTTCACGAGCGGGCTCGAGGGCGCATGGACCACCAACCCGATCCGGTGGGACAACAATTACTTTGAAAACCTGTTGGGCCATGAATGGGAACTCACCAAGAGTCCCGCAGGCGCTCAACAGTGGACGCCTAAGAACGGATCCGCGGCGCCTACTGTGCCGGATGCCTTCGATCCGTCAAAGAAGCATCCCCCGATGATGTTCACCACGGACCTCGCCCTGAAGGTGGACCCGAGCTACGCGCAGATCTCGAAACGCTTCCACGACAACCCGCAGGAATTCGCCGACGCGTTCGCCAGGGCCTGGTTCAAGCTGACGCACCGCGACATGGGGCCTGTCTCGCGCTACCTCGGCCCGCTGGTTCCGGCGGAGCCGCTGATCTGGCAGGACCCCGTTCCTGCTGTGGATCATGAACTCATCGGGACCAGGCAGGTCACGGCCCTGAAGGCCAGGATCCTAGCCTCCGGACTGTCGATTTCCGAGCTGATCAGCACGGCCTGGGCGTCGGCGGCAACGTTCCGCGGCGGCGACAAGCGCGGCGGCGCCAACGGGGCACGCATTCGCCTCGCGCCGCAGAAAGATTGGGAAGTCAACCAGCCGGACGTCCTGGCGAAGGTCCTCGGGAAGCTCGAGAGAATTCAAAAACGTTTCAACAGCTCGCAATCCGGCGGGAAGAAGGTGTCGCTGGCTGACCTGATCGTTCTGGGCGGCTGCGCGGCCGTCGAGGAAGCTGCGAAAAAGGCCGGGCATGCCGTGGAGGTTCCGTTCTCGCCGGGGCGCACGGATGCGTCGCAGGAGCAGACCGATGTGGAGTCATTCGCGGTGCTCGAGCCGACCGCAGACGGATTCCGCAACTACCTTCGGAAGGGAGACCCGCGATCCCCGGAAGAGCGGCTGGTGGATCGGGCGCAGTTGCTGACGCTGACCGTCCCCGAAATGACGGTTCTCGTGGGCGGCCTGCGCGCCCTGGATGCCAACGTCGGAGAGTCCAAACACGGCGTCTTCACCAACCGGCCCGGGCAGTTGACGAATGACTTCTTCGTCAACCTGGTCGATATGAAGACGAAGTGGCAGCCCGCCCCCGCGTCCGAGGGCGTGTATGAGGGACGCGACCGCGCGACGGGCGAAATCAAGTGGACTGGAACCCGCGTCGACCTTGTCTTCGGTTCGAACGCCCAGCTCCGGGCCATCGCGGAATTCTATGCGTCTGACGACTCAAAGGAGGCGTTCGTGAAGGACTTCGTGGCGGCGTGGAACAAGGTGATGAACCTAGATCGCTTCGACCTTGCCTGAGCTCGGCGGAAAGCAGGTTTCTTGAACTGTGTCTTGTGCAGGTACACTTAGCCCATAACACGAGCACCTATGGGCCAAGGCCCTCGTAGGGCCTATCCCGACTCATCGTCAAGCAGGTGCACGCTGCCATGGCTGGCCGGGTGTACTCATCACCGGGCTGCCATGGCGGTGGCGAAAGATGTAGGGACTACCGGGGTCGGCAAAGCGGATTCAGGTTAACCGCAAGGGCTTCTCACCCGTTACATACATAGGAGCGGTGAAAGCGCTCTGTACAATTGGCACATAAACGCGGAGCCGATCTGCCGCATTCGTCCTTTTTGAATTGGCTTTCGCCCAAATGCCGCGCTTGCCTCTGCCCAGAGGATTGACTTCCGCGCGTATGCGCCACCTTTGTACATTCAGGATTTTGAGATCCAGGCGCTTGCCTGGAGAAGGGTGTCTCCATGCGCTTCGTGAACCCGCCAAAAGGCCAAGTTTTCGTTTCCCCTGAAGAACCTGTTGTGCAATCCTCGGTTGCCGGTCGTGCTCCGTGCCCGAGGCAGCGATCCCGTTCGGTATGCGGAAGGTTCGCCTTTGTCGCCGCGTTGGCGATTTTCACGGCGACGCCGGCCAAATTCTTACTTGCCCAGGAGCCGGGGGGCCGCGCCGACCAAATCGTGCAATCTTACGTTGATGCCAACCAGTTTATGGGGTCCGTGCTGGTGGCGAAAGATGGAACAATAATCCTCGACAAGGGTTACGGATACGCCAATCTCGAATGGCAGATTCCCGACTCTGCGGTCACAAAATTTCGTCTGGGTTCCATCACCAAGCAGTTCACTGCGGCCAGCATCTTATTGCTGGAAGACCGTGGGAAGCTGAAAACCGACGATCTGGTAAAGAAGTACCTGCCCGATGCTCCTGCGACCTGGGACAAGATCACAATCTACAACTTGTTGACGCACACCTCGGGGATTCCGGCCTTCACCGCTTTTCCCGACTACAACACAAGCAAGGTGATGCCGCTCACGCCCGCCCAACTTGTGGCGAAATTCCGCGGCAAGCCTCTGGATTTTCAGCCCGGGGAAAAGTTCCAGTACAGCAACTCCGGTTATGCGCTGCTCGGGTATCTTCTGGAGAAAATTTCGGGGCAGAGTTACCAGGAATTCGTACAGGAAAACATTTTCAAACCGTTGGCCATGGCCAACTCCGGTTACGACTCACACGCCGCCATCCTTCCGCACCGCGCGTCCGGGTATACGACCGGTCCAAACGGTCCGGTGAATGCCGATTACATCGACATGAGTGTTCCCTTTGCGGCCGGCGGCCTCTATTCCACCACCGGCGACCTCTTGCGTTGGGAGCAGGGATTGTTCGGAGGCAAGGTGCTGTCGGATGCGTCCCTCCGTAAGATGATCACGCCCTTCAAGGGCGGATACGCATGCGGCCTGACGGTGACTACAGTGAATGGACATTCCGTGATTGAACACAGTGGCGACATCGACGGCTTTGACACCGATCTCGCCTTTTACCCTGACGACAAGCTGACCATCGTGGTCTTGAGTAACCTCAACGGAAGGGCGCCACGCGAGATCACCGGGAAAATCGCCTCCGTAATCCACGGCGAAAAGGTGACCTTGCTCTCAGACCTGAAGGAGGTCCACGTCTCTCGCGACATTCTGGCCAAGTACGTGGGCACGTACCAACTTGCTCCGAACTTCAATTTAGTCATCAGTCTCGAGGGTGACCAATTGATAGCCCAAGGTACGGGGCAGCCAAAATACCCACTCTTTGCCGAGTCGGAAACCAGGTTTTTTGTCAAAGGTCTGGAGGCCGCGGAAATCGAGTTCACCAGGAACCAAAAGGGCGAGGCAACATCTCTGACCATTCATCAAGGCGGCCATGATATGCCAGGGCCGAGGAAGTAACCCGCAGGCGCCTTTGTGTGGGCCGAGACCCCACCGGGCGCGGTCCTGGGTAAGAGCCTGGCCCCCCTCGACACGAGGCGCTTCGGGTTCCCGAAGTCACTCCACCCCGCAGCGCGAGCCAATGCGTGCGGCGGAGAGGATAGGTAAGCAGTAGGCGACAAGCCGCGATCCATGCCCAATCGCTTCAGAGACGGCCCCGATAGTGAACCCCGCGAAAGAATCATGGTCATGACCGCGCGGCATGACCGCGCGGCGTTACTTGTTCTTCCATTCGGCCGCCTTGTCGGGTTTGCCCGAGGCTGCGTAAAGCTGGACGAGCCATTGATGCGCCAGTTCCAGGTGGGAGCGATCGGACGCATCGATTAGGTCTTTGCGGACCAGCATCCCCTGATACCCTTCGAGCAGCAGCGGTTCGGCTTCGGCATATTTCTTCTCCCCCGCCAGGCTCGCGCCCAGCAGGCTCCCGGCGCGGTATCGCTGCCAATCGTCAGGCCGGACCTTCTTGTCCGCCTCCAGGGTTTCGCGCGCCACGGGCTCGGCCTCCGTGAACTTTCCCTGCGACACGTAGGCCAAGGCCAGATCAGCCTCGCAGGTCAACGCATCCGGCGCCTCCGCGCCCAGGGCGCGCCGTTGCCCCGCCAGCGCCTGCGCCTCGTACTTCTCCGCCAAATCGTATTTGCCTTCTCGCTGGTACACAGACGCAAAATCCGCGAGGGTGAGGACAGTGATGGCATGTTCAGGACCGAGCGTGCTGCGCATCATCTCCAGAGTGCGGCTGAACACTGCCTCGGCCTGCGCATACTTGCCCTCGTCCGCGTAAACGCCGGCCAGATTGTCCATGGAACCGAGCGTCGCGGGATGCTTCGGACCCAGCACGCGCCGCTGGATCTCCAAGGTTTGGCTGTGGAGCGCTTCGGCCTGCGGGTACTTGCCCTCTTCCGCGTAAAGGGTGGCCAGATTGTCCATGTTGCCCAGCGTCTCGGGATGCTCGGGACCCAGCACGCGCCGCTGGATCTCCAGGGTTTGGCTGTAGAGCGCCTCGGCCGGCGCGTACTTACCCTGATCCTCGTAGACGTTAGCCAGGTTAGCCATGGAACGCAGCGTGTCGGGATGCTCGGGGCCCAACACGCGCCGCTGGATCTCCAGGGCCTGGCTGTGGAGCGCCTCGGCCGGCGCGAACTTGCCGTCGCTCTGGTAGCCGTTCGCCAGATTGTTCATCAACGCCAGCGTGCCCGGATGCTCGGGACCCAGCACGCGCCGCTCCATCGCCAGGGTCTCCATGCCGAGGCCCTCGGGCACCTGCTTACCCTCCAGGCCGTAGACGGTAAGCAGAAGGACCATGGAATACAGCGTGTCGGGATTCTCGGAACCCAAAACGCGGCGCTGGATTGCAATCGCCTGGCTGAGGAGCGCCTCAGCCTCCGGGTATTTGCCCTCGAGCTCGGCTACCCGGGCAAGGCGGGTCATGGTTTTGAGGGTGTGCGGATTCTTCTCCCCGAGCGCCCGGCGCTCCAAATCCAGCGCCTGCTCGAGTTGCTTCCGCGCCTCCGGGTAGAGGCCCAGGTCCGTGTACGTCTGCCCCATGGTGTAGCGAATGGATCCCTCTACGTCCGGGTGCCCTCGGAACTTGCCTCCGATCCGCGCCGCCGCCCGGTCCAAAGCCGTCCGCACCTTCAAGTCCGGATCGGGCTTGGCGCCCAGCCCGGACTGGGTGGCCGCACTCGCCTGGGCCAGGAGATCGTTCTGCAGGAAATCGTTCACGGCCTGGGCGCTCGCTTCGGCGCGCCGCGCCTGCACCGCCTCCCAGGTGCTGGCGATGACCCCTGCTACCAGCACCGCGAACACGGCCGCCACGCCAATGACCAGCGCTTTGTTCCGCCGGGCAAACTTCTGGAGTTGATACGTAGTGCTGGGCGGGCGCGCCGTGATCGGCTCGTCGCCGAGATGATGGCGAATATCCGCCCCGAGCTCGGCCGCCGAACTGTAACGTCGAGTCTTGTCCTTTTCCAGCGCCTTGCCGACGATCGTCTCGATATCGCCCCGGTAAGTGCGGTTCACCGAGCTGAGCGCGCCAGGCTCTTCTTCCCGGATGGTCCGCACGACCTCGTGAATCTGGCGCCCGATCACATAGGGTTTCTGCCCTGCCAGCAGCTCGTAAAGAATCACTCCCAGGGCGTAGACGTCGCTGCGTGTGTCGAGTTCCTCCGGCTCGCCCAGCACCTGCTCCGGGCTCATGTAGGCCAGCGTCCCCACGAGCTGCCCGATGTCCGTCTGCCGCGTGGCGTGGGCGTCCGAGTCCGTGAGGCGCGCCACGCCGAAGTCGAGAATCCTCGGCTGGCCCGATTCCTCCACCAGGATGTTGGCCGGCTTCAAGTCGCGATGGATCAGCCCGCGCTGATGGGCGTGCTGCACGGCGTCGCAGATTTTCGCGAACAGTTCGAGCCGCTCGGGCACGGTGAGCTTGTGATGCTCGCAATAGGCAAGCAGCTCCTCGCCGTGCACCAGTTCCATGGCGAAGTAAGGCTGGTTTCCGGCCCGGCCGGCCTCATAGATTTGCGCGATGCCGGGGTGCTGCAGGCGGCCCAGAGCCTGCGCCTCATTCTCGAAACGGCGCAGCGTTTCCGCCCCGGCGTAGCCGGCACGAATCAGCTTCAGGGCCACGGTGCGATGGGGCAAATCCTGCTCAGCCTCGTAGACCGCGCCCATCCCGCCCTCGCCGAGCAGACGCAGGATGCGATAGTGCCCGATGCGGGCAGGCACAGGCTCCTCGACGTCGGTGACCGAGGATGCCGCGCGCGGCCACGCCCCCGGCACGTCATCGCGGGTAACGTCGCTCGGGGCGTCGTCGGTTTCAGTAACGGGGTTGGGACCGTCAGGGTCGGGCATGAGTTCCCCCTCATGTAGCGAAGCCTTCTGCGGCTTCAACTCTACAGAAAAAGAATTTCACAAGGAAGCCTTAAC
>DASZIG010000106.1:0-3787 GCA_035949375.1 Terriglobia bacterium
TTTTGGGGTGGTTTACAACGCCAACAACGTGACGCTGGACGTGCTCTCCGGGCCAGTAGGAGGATCGGCTTGGGGAGGCGGATCACCCACGAACAATCCCAGTACGCCGGAGCCGGGCAGCCTGGTGCTGCTGGGCAGCGGTTTGCTCGGCTTGTGGCGTGTAGCGCGCCGCCGGCGAAAGAGCTAGCGCTGCGTTTAGGCGCAGCGTGATCGATCATGCGGAGCCCCTTCCCAAGGGGCTCCGCTCACTCCTACCGGTTCCTCAATCAGCCCTCACCAGCAAGCCATCAAATCCAACTCAGTACGACAAATATCGTCCAATGCGGCCAGCGACGGGCGAGTTTCACAGGACTGACTGGCCGCCGTCGACGGCGATCACCTGGCCGGTGATGAATTCCCCCGTCCCCGCGAGGAACAGGACGGCGGCGGCTACGTCCTCAGGCCGGCCCGGCTTGCCGAGCGGCGTGAGGGGGATGGACGCCTGTTGACCGGCGCTCGGTTTCTCGCCGGGGAACAGAATCGTGCCCGGCGCGACGCTGTTGACCATGACCGTGGGGCCGAGGGCCTTGGCCAGGCATCGCGTGAGCATGATCAGCGCGGCTTTTGAGCTGCAGTAATGCATGTAGCTGGGCCAGGCGCGCAGCCCGCCAAGGGACGAGATGTTGATGATCCTGCCGCTGCCCTGCCGCATCATGATGCGGGCCGCCGCTTGTGCGCAGAAAAAAGGACCTTTCAGGTTCGCGCCGAGCACCCGGTCCCAATCGCGCTCGCGCAACTTGTCCCAGGACACCGCGAAGAATACGCCGGCATTATTCACCAGCGCGTCCAGCCGCCCGAACTTACGGTCTACAGCGCGGAACATCGCCCGCACCTCGCCCGGGCGCGAAACGTCAGCCCTCAGCGGCAGGGCTTCGACGCCGAGCGCCTCGATCTCCAGGACCGTGGCGCGCGCTTGGGCCGCCGAACGGTTATAATTCACCACGACCTGTGCTCCGGCGCGCGCCAGCGCGAGCGCAATCACGCGCCCGATGCGGCGGCCGGCGCCCGTGACCAGGGTGACGTGACCTTTCAGGGGCTGGTCCATGGTTTCGCCTCTTCAAAGCCCAACTCGGGAGCAAGAGTCTAACATCCTATGAAACTCGACGTATTGGCAATTGCCGCCCACCGCGACGATATCGAGCTGACCTGCGGCGGCACGGTGATCAAGATGGTGGAGGAAGGCTACCGCGTGGGCGCGCTCGATCTCTCCGCGGGCGAGTCCGGTACGCGTGGCAGCGCCTCCTTGCGCGCCAAAGAGGCCGCGCGCGCCGCGTCCGTCATGGGCCTCGCGAGCCGCGAAAACCTGGGGCTGCCTGACGCCGCGATCGAGAACCTGCGGCCCTACAAGCTCAAGATCGCCGAGAAGATCCGCGAGTTGCAACCCCGCACCGTGATCCTGCCATACTGGGAGGGCAGGCATCCCGACCATTACACAACAGGCCAGATCGGATATGAGGCTTGTTTCCTCGCCGGCCTCGAGAAGTTGCCGCTCGCGGGCGCGCCCTACCGGCCGTTCAAGATCATCTACGCGTCGGTGTATGTGCCCGCAGTGGTGCCGACTTTTGTGGTCGACGTCACCGCCCAGTTCGAGAAGAAGCTCAAGTCCATCCTTTGTTACTCATCCCAGTTCTCGTCGGAAAAAGACGTACGCAACCTCTTTCCGTCACGCAAGGATCTGCGCGAAAGGGTCGGGTCGCTCGCGCGCCACTTTGGCCTGATGATCGGCGCCCGCTTTGGCGAGCCTTTTGTGACGCGCGAGGTTGCGGCAGTGGACGATATCGTAACCATGCCCGTCCGATCGGTTTAGCTGTTCAGAAGGCAATTCTGTGCCAGGAATGTCGCCGTCACTCTGGCGGGTCGGGTGGCGGAGAGGAAAAGCGCCACCGTGAGAAGACTTGCCGCGAGAACGAGGGCTCTCATGCTCGGGCGTGCCGCCGGGGCGGCGGTGGCCGCGCTGCTGCTGCTCGATGGCGCCGGCGTGGTTCGGGCCCGGGCCCAGTGCGACACCTGGACCGGGCTGGCGCGAGACGGCCAGTGGACCACCGCCGGCAATTGGACAGCAGGAGTTCCCAATAGCTCGACCACCAACGCCTGCATCAGCCTGTCCGGCGCGAGCGTAAGTCTCGACGCGGCCGATTCCGTCGCCAGCCTCGCGGTCGGCGGTTCTGACATCCTCAACCTCGCCGATGTGCCTAACGTCGGGTCTGCGACTCTTCAGGTTTGGGGACCATCGATAAGCAATTCCGGCAGCATTTCCCTCAACTCAATTGGCGACTATGTACAGCTTCAAATTCAAGCCGCAAGCGCTACGCTCGGTGGCGGCGGAACTGTGACCCTGGCGGGTGGGCAGAGGGGAACGTCCTTCATAAATACTGCCAATTCTTCCGGCGCCGCCTTGATCAATCAAGAGACCATTCAGGGCAACGGCCAGGTTGGCGAGGGGAACCTGTTGGTGACGAACCAGGGAATCATCAACGCCAATGTCACCGGACTGGCGCTGATCGTCACCTCGATCCCTCAGATGACCAATACCACGATCATGGAGGCCACCGGCGGCGGAATCCTGGAGCTCGCCAACAGCTTCACGAATACGGGCGGCACGATCGAGGCCGTGGGGGCAGGCTCCGAGGTGCTGCTCTGCAATGCGAATATTACCGGCGGAACGCTCACCGACTCCGGCGGCGGGATGCTGGTCAGCGGCGCGTCCTCGGTGTGCTTCGTTACCGGGGCTACCTGGAACACACTCACGAACACAGGCACCTATCAGTTGCAGAATGGAACCTACACCTCCATCAACGGGACCATCATCAACAACGGCAGCATCGAGGTCACCTCGGAGGGCACCTTCACGGCACTAAGCATACCCACGAACGCAACGCTCGCGGGCACGGGCACGGTCACCCTCTCGGGCGGGCCTAGCGCGGCCTACGTCAACACCAACACTTTCGCCGGCGCCACGTTCACCAACCAGCAGACCATCCAGGGGACCGGCACGATTGGCGAGGGTCCACTGTCGGTGACGAACCAGGGGACCATCAACGCCAATGTCAGCGGGCAGACGCTGGTCGTCGCGGCGCCACGTCCGATGACCAATACCGGCATCATGGAGGCTACCGGTGGCGGCATCCTGCAACTCCAGAACAACCTCGCCAACACGGGAGGCGCCATCGAGGCCGCCGGAGCCGGGTCCGAAGTCGTGCTCTGTAATGCGAACATCACCGGCGGGACGCTTACGGACTCGGGCGGCGGGGTACTGATCAGCGGCGGGTCTTCGCTGTGCGTGGTTAGCGGCGCCACCTGGAATGGTCCGCTCGAGAACGCGGGAACCTATCAGATGCAGGACGGCACGACTACGTACATTTCGGGGATCATCACCAACGACGGCACCATCGAGATCAACTCGGTGACATCCTCCACGGAATTGCAGGTGCCCGGGGGCGGGAGCGCGACCCTGGCCGGCACGGGAGTGGTGACCATGAGCGGCCCGCAAGCCTACATTACGAGCAGCAGCGGGACGCTCGTCAACCAGGAGACGATCGAGGGAGCCGGCAATATCGGCCAAGGGAACCTGGGCGTCACGAATTCAGGGACCATCGATGCGAACGTCAGCGGTCAGGGTATCGGGATCAATCCCGGCGGCGCCGGCCTGAACAACACCGGGACCCTGATCGTGGGCAGCGGCGCGACCATGGATGTCTACAACACTCTCCTGAACCTGTCCGGGACAACGTTGACCGGCGGTGTGTAT
>DASZIG010000107.1:0-34191 GCA_035949375.1 Terriglobia bacterium
GCAGGGACTGTTGTGCGGGGAGCCGGCCGACAGAATGCGCCTGCCCATCGAGGATCACGCTACGCACATGACGCGTTAACGGGGACTGTGGCTGGGCGGCCTGGGAAACGACGCTCCCTCCCGCCACCATGGCGAAAATCGTGAGCAGAAATACACTGGGTTTTCGAGTCATACTTGTCTCCCTGGCTCCCCTCATACTCTCTCCCCTCTGCAGACTGAGCCTCGAAATCACGGGACCACCTGGAACGGCTCATTGCTCATCAACGTGCCGCCTGGACTCGCTACCTCCACGCTGCCGCTCGAGACGCCGGCCGGCATGGTGGTGGTGATCTCAAAGTCCGACACTACCGTGAACTCAGCCGCCGTGCCGTTGAACGTGACGCTGGTCGTGCCCGTCAGGTTGTTTCCTAGGATCTCGATGGCTTTCCCCACGTTGCCGAAGATCTTTAAAATCACTCCAACTGGGAGGCTGACCACGTTGCACAGCTTCGACGGGAGTGACGGAAACTACCCGGACTTCCCGCTCGCGCAGGGCACAGACGGGATCATCTACGGGACAACTCAAGAAGGCGCCAATGACATCTGCTCGGGTGGCTGCGGGACGCTATTCAGCCTCAGGGGGAAGTTTGCCCCGTTCGTGGAAACCAAGCCTGCAGTTCCCATCCGTACCCTGGAGCAGCGGCCCCTCGGGGTCAGCGCCGTTCGTCCAGTCGAGGTTGAGTAGCGTGGTGAAGGTCTGCGCCGGCAGGGCAACCGCCGTCAAGATCATCAGGATCGCTGCAATCAGAAGCGCAGCCCAACCACGAGTAACGCGTTCGTTCGTCATAAACCCTCCGCCCTTGCACGGGCTAACTTGGCTTTGTGATCGCCTGGTAGCGGCTTCGCGCCGCCACGTAGTAGCTTCAGAAAATGGTGGGATCAACCCGCAGATACCCCCAAAAATGACCTAAATCGCGCGTATTTTGCACAATCAAGCCCGAAAATCAGGTCGTTTTTTCGAACTAAGGCTTTCCTTTTCAATAACCTCTTGGCTTTAACGTGATAACTTGATTGTTTTCAATAACCTAATGGCTTTCAACAAATATGGAAAATGGAAGTCATTTGTTTTCAACAACCTCATGGCTTCGTTCGTAACATTTTTGATTTTTCACGATTCATCGTCCGCCGAGTGCCCTTCCGAGCTCCGGCATTGGCATTAAATGCGGGTGCCGCTGCACGCTTTCAAATCTGTGAACCATACTCAATAACAGGCGCTCGGTCGCCTCTATAAAGTACACCCGGACCGCGCAGAGTCAAGCTGCTTTCCCCCTCATTTTGCTTACCCTGTAAGCTCGGAAATCGCTGATTCATCTGCGGCTCTTGCTTGACTTCGATTCGGCGCCAAAACCATACTGATTGGGACCATGCGACAGTCGTCCGGCATCTATTGGACATACCGCCATGACCGATAGCCCGAGCTCCATGATTGAGGCTTACAACAATCGCGCGCTGCTCACCGATCTGTACGAACTCACCATGGCGGCTGCCTATTTCGAGCGCCGCGTCGACCTGCGAGCCACCTTCGAGCTCTTCGTGCGCCAGGTGCCTCCGGAGCGTTCTTACTTGGTGGCGGCGGGCCTTGACTCTGCTCTCGGATATCTCGAAAACCTGCGTTTCACGGAGGACGACACGGCGTTTTTGCGCCGCCTGCCCGCCTTCCAACGCGTCTCCGACGCATTCTTCGATTACCTCCGGCGCTTCCGGTTCAGCGGTGAGGTCCGCGCCGTCCCGGAGGGCAGCTTGATTTTCGGCGGCGAGCCGATCCTTTCGGTAACAGGGCCGATTCTCGAAGCGCAAATCGTCGAAACCTACCTGCTTTCGGTCGCCAATTTCGAGACGCTCATCGCCTCGAAGGCGGCGCGCGTGGTCAGCGTGGCCGCCGGACGTCCGGTGTGGGAGTTTGGTACCCGCCGCGCCCACGGACCCCAGGCCGGCGTTCGCGCGGCGCGCGCGGCTTACGTCGGGGGCTGCGCCGGCACTTCCAACGTGCTCGCGGGCTACCTTTACGGCGTTCCCATCGCGGGCACGGCGGCACATTCGTTCACCCAGGCCTACCCGAGCGAACGGGAGAGCTTCGAGGCCCTGCTCGACACCTTTCCCGATTCCACGCTGCTGATCGACACCTATGACACCCTGGCGGCCGCCGAGACGGCTGCGAGCCTGGGGCGGAAGCTCGCGGGCGTGCGCATCGACAGCGGCAACATCCAGGAAAAAAGCCGCGGCGTACGCGCCATCCTCGACCGGCACGGCCTCACCGACACGCGGATTTTCGTGAGCGGCGATCTGAACGAATACAAGATTCAGGAAATGGTGGCCGCCGGCCTGCCCATCGACGCCTTCGGCGTGGGCACGGACCTCGCCACCTCACGCGACGTGCCCGCGCTCGGCGTGGTCTACAAGCTGGTCGAGGTTGAAGAGGAAAACGGCCAAATCGAGTACAAGACCAAGTTCAGCGAGCACAAGGCGCATTGGCCCGGACGCAAGCAGGTGTTCCGCTTTTCCCGCCGCGAGGCGGACGGCCGCGAGATGTTCCATCACGACCTGGTGACGCGTTGGGACGAGGATTACCCTGAGGGAATGCCGCTGCTCGAGCTCGTGATGCGCGACGGCCGGCGTCTTGGCCCGGCGGCGCCCATCGGCGAGGCGCGCACCCGGACGCTTGCGGGCCTGGAACGCCTGCCCGCGCGCTACAAGTCGCTGCACGGCGGTCCGCGCTATCCGGTCGGCCACAGCGCGGCGCTCGAGCGCCTGCTCGACGAGGTCCGCCGCCATTACGTGTCCTCTCCCGAGACGCCGGACAACGATCGCTCGTCCCACGGCGCCGAGGCTGAGTACAGTCCGGTCTTTCTAGACGTCGATACCCAGATGGATTTCATGTCGCCGGGCGGGGCGCTCTACGTTCCCGGCGCCGAGCGCATAAGGCCGCAGCTCGCGAGGCTGGCGGAATACGCCCGTCAGCACAACATCCCCTGGATCTCCTCGGCCGATGCCCACGCGCCCGAAGATCCCTCATTCGGCGAGTGGACGCCGCACTGCGTCGTGGGCACGCCGGGCCAGCGACGCGTGCCTGAGACCACGTTCGCCGGGGCCGCCGTCATTCCCAATCGGCCGGGCGCCTTTCATCCGCCGTTCGACTGGACCCGCCACCTCGCGCTCGAAGTCGAAAAACAGGAGTACTCCGTCGCCACCAACGCCAACTTCGACGTGCTCCTCGCGGCGCTCGGCCCGAGCCGCTTCGTGGTGTTCGGCGTAGCCACGGACTATTGCGTGAAGGAATCAGCGCTGGCGTTGCGCCGGCTGCAGGTGCCGGTGGACCTGGTGGTGGATGCCATCCGGGAGATCGACCCCGAAGGCGGGCGGCGGGCCATCGAGGAAATGACCGCGGCGGGCGTGCGTTTGGTGACCACTGAGGAAGTGTGCTCCGGCGCCCTCGAACCGGCCACAGTCGCCCCGTAGGGGTCCTACGAGGGATCCCTTACGCGCCCGCCTGCTTGGCCGCAATGGGACCGATGAACGGCAGTTGATAGCGTTCGTTGTTGTAAGCCTTGTACATCATAAAGAGCCACAGCACGAAGAACGCAATCCGCACCAGGACCCAGACCCCTGCCAGCACAGTCCACAGGAACCCAAAGCTCGCGACAACCATTACCCCGAAGACGGCGCCCCAAACGATCGAAAGGATCACATATCCTGCGCTCAGAAAGATCGACTGAAAGGCGTGGAAGCGCACGAATGAGTCGCGCCTGTACGGCTCGATCACGAGAAAAATGATTCCGGTGATGAACCCGAGCAGGTAGGAGAGCGCCGCGGCCACATTGGAACTCATGGGAGCCGCCGTCACCGGCGGTCCAATTGGGGCCGGTGGTGTCGGGCCCGGCGTCGCGCCCACGACTGCGCCGCAGGATGGGCAGAAGGCAGCGCCCGCGTTCAGGGAAGCCCCGCACTTCGCACAGAAAGCCATATCTAGCCTCCGGTCTTTCACAAGTCTGGCCCAAGTCTGGCCCAAGTCTGGCCCAAGTCTGGCACAAGTCTGGACCGGCCGCCGCCAAGCCGGGGCTAGTATGCCACAAAAGCCGCGCAGTCGAGTGGGCAAGTTGTCCGTCGGGGAGGAGAGAAGCGACCGGGCCGGATTCCCGCAGGCGTCGGAGGCTGTTGAAGGAAAAGAGAGCCCTTGGATCGCGCCGAGCGGCGCGTCCGGCCCGCTCAGGGGCGATTAGATGAACAAAGGCGGCTCATCGGAGCCGAGATCCACCGGCGGCTGCGCGCCCGGCGGCTGCGTATTCCGGACCGTGGGGGACGCCAACGCGGCAACCAGCACCACCGCCGCCGTAGCCGCCGTCCACGGGTGCTGCCTCAGCCATCCCCAGAGGCGCTCCCAAGATCCTTCCAAAAGGCTTTCCATTGCATTCTCCGTGCTTACACTACTGCCCGGCCAAGAGCGTCGGCTAGTGAAAACAATCCATTGGTAACGGCCGGAACCTGAATCGACAAAAACACTGGCCGAGCGCCGCCGAGCCTAGACCGCTGATGCTCGTCCGAGCTCAGACTATGATACGCGCATCCGGGTGAAATCGAGGTTACGGGAGCGTTACCAATCGAGTTAATTCCACCGTTGCACCGCTAATTCTGGCGCGCGGTAGGGGCGCTGCTTGCCGTGCCCGTCGACCCGGTTCCGGCGCCGTGGTCCACGGACAGACCCGCCTTGACCGGCTTCGGGTTTTCACCTAGATTTAGTCTTCGGCCATCTTCCCTGCCCTGTAACGTGATTTTGAGGGACGCCGCCAGGCCCAAAGCGGCAGTGCCGGTCCACGCACCGCCGGAGTCACACATGCTACGAAGTACCTCCAACTTGCGCTTTGCCCGCTGCGCGACGGCCGCCCGCCTGGCCATCGTGGCCCTCTCAACCCTCTCAATGATGCTGCACTGCGCCCCCGGCTACGCCGCCGTGGCGGGACGGCACGGCATGGTGGCTTCGAGCGAAGCCCATGCCACCGATGCCGGTCTCGAGATTCTGCGGGCGGGCGGGAACGCGGTGGACGCGGCGGTCGCGGTAGGGTTCGCACTGGCCGTGACCCATCCCTTCGCCGGCAACATCGGGGGCGGCGGCTTTATGCTGGTGCGCCTCGCTTCCGGTGAGGCCGCCTTCATCGACTATCGGGAAGCAGCGCCCGGCCGGGCCTCGCACAACATGTACCTGGACGCCCAGGGGAATCTCATCAAAGACGCGAGCCTGGTCGGAGCGCTCGCCTCGGGCGTGCCCGGCACGGTGGCCGGCCTGGCTCTGGCCGAGCAGAAGTACGGCAAATTGGGTCTGGCGCGGGTGATGGCGCCCGCCATCCGCCTGGCCGCGGACGGCTTTGAAGTGAGCTATGCGCTCGCGGGTGATCTTCGCGGCGAGAGCGGAAAGCTCGGCACGTTTGACGAATCGCGGCGCATCTTCCTGCGGGACGGGAAGTACTACGAGGCGGGCGAAGTCTTCCGGCAGCCGGAGCTGGCGCGGACGCTGCAGGAGATTGCCGAAAGCGGGCCGGACGCCTTCTATCGAGGTCCGATCGCGCACGAGATCGCCGCCAGCATGGAGAAGAATCACGGCCTCATCAGCCTGGACGATCTCGCCGCTTACCAGGCCAAGGTGCGGGCGCCGCTGGTCGGACACTTCCGCGGCTTCACCATCCTGAGCGCGCCGCCGCCGAGCTCGGGCGGCGTCGGATTGCTCGAGATGCTCAACATTTTGGAGCCGCTCGACCTCGGCCCGCCCGATGCCTACGCTTCCATGCATCTGATCGTCGAGGCGCAGCGGCGAGCCTACGCCGATCGCGCCCAATTCCTGGGCGATAGTGATTTCGTGCCGGTGCCGGTGGCCGGCCTCACCAGCAAAGACTACGCCGGGCGCCTGCGCCAGGAGATGCTGGCGGCGAAGCCCGACGCTCCGGTGAGCGCCGGGCAGCCTGCGCCCGGCGAAAGCAGCACCACGACCCATTACTCGGTGGTGGACGCCGATGGCGACGCCGTCTCGAACACCTACACGCTCAACGCAGGCTATGGCTCAGGCCTGACGGTGGAGGGTGCGGGCTTTCTTCTGAATGACGAAATGGACGATTTCGCGGCCAAGCCGGGCGCGCCGAATCTGTTCGGCCTGATCCAGGGCGAGGCCAACGCCATCGCGCCGCGCAAGCGTCCGCTCTCTTCCATGACTCCCACCATCGTGCTTGAAGACAGCCCCCCGGCACCGGCCGGAAGCGCGCCCACGCCCGGTCCGCAGCTCAGGTTGGTGCTCGGATCGCCGGGCGGCGGCACGATCATCAACACCGTGCTCGAAGTGCTGCTGAACGTGGTGGTGTTTCACAAGAACATCCAGCAGGCGGTCAACACGCCGCGCTTCCACGACCAATGGATGCCGGACCGTCTGCTGCTCGAGCCTGGCATTTCAGAGGATACGGCAGACCGCCTGCGCGAGGCCGGCTACAAGGTGCAGCGGGTGGGCGGACTCGGCGATTGCGAGGCCATCGAGGTGAATCCCGCAACCGGCTGGCGCTTTGGCGCCGCAGACCCGCGCGGCGACGGGAAGGCGGCCGGCTACTGATGACGTATGGGATCTCAACCCGCCTCTTCGCGAGCGAACGGCTGAGCTCCCGTTTGCTCAATCGCATCCTGGAGGCCGGCTTCCCGCAGATCGAGGTCTTCGCGGCGCCTGAGCACCTCGACTATCGCGATCCTCATCACGCGCGCGACATGGGCCAGTGGTTCAACGACTTCGACGTCAAACTCCACTCGCTGCACGCCCCTCTGTGGTCCGAGCCCGGCTTCGGACGGCGCGGCGGCTTCCTGATCTCGGTGGCTTACCGCGAACGCCGGCTGAGGATCGACTCCATGGACGAGATCAAGCGCGCCCTCGAAGTCGCGGAGCGCGCGCCTTTCCGGTATCTCGTGCTGCATCTGGGCCTGGAAGGCGAGGAATTCAGCCTCGAGAAGTTCGACGCCGCCTTTACCTCGATCGAGCATCTGCGCATTTTCGCCAAAGAGCGCGGCGTGCGATTGTTGCTCGAAAATACGGCGAGCGAGCTTGGCAACCCGGCGCACTTGATCCAATTCTTGAACTACACGCGTCTCGACGATGTCGGCATCTGCTTTGACGCCGGCCATGCCCACCTCGGCGGCGGCGCGCTGGAAGCGCTCGGGCAGGTGAAGGATCGCATGGTCACCGCGCATCTGCACGACAACCACGGCGAGAAGGACGAGCACCTGTTGCCCCTGGAAGGGGCCCTTCCGTGGGCGGAACTGATGCCCGAACTGGCGCCCGCAGAGGCAGCCGATTTCTGCGCCTTTCTTGAGCCGCAGGACCGCGGGCCGGAGTCGCCGCAGTTGAAACAAGTGCGCGAGGTGGCGGACAAGTTGGGTGCACTGGAGTCGGGAGTCGCGAATAGGGAATAGGGAGTCGGGAGCAGATGCGGAAGCAACACAAATGCGCCCGACTCCCTACTCCCAGCTGCTTACTCCGTCGCCCGTCGCTTGGTCACTGCTTCTGAGAGGAATTACATGGAACCACCGGTTGTAGAAATTCGAAACGTCGCAAATCATGCCGGCCAGGAAGTAATCATTCAGGGCTGGCTCTATAACCTGCGTGAAAGCGGCAAGCTCCTGTTTCCCCTATTTCGCGACGGCAGCGGCGTGATTCAAGGCGTGGTGGTCAAGGCCGCCGTGCCGCCCGAAGTGTTCGAGAGCGTGAAGGGCCTGACTCAGGAATCGTCCGTACGCGTCACCGGCAAGCCCCGCTCCGACCAACGCGCGCCGGGCGGGTTCGAACTGGACGTGTCCGGGGTCGAAGTGATTCAGCGCGTGCCTCCGGAGCACCCTTATCCGATCACTCCTAAGGAACACGGCGTCGATTTCCTGATGGACCATCGCCATCTCTGGCTGCGCTCTGCCCGCCAACGGGCTATTCTCGGCGTGCGCCACGAGATCATCAAAGCCACGCGCGACTTCTTCGACAATCGCGGCTTCACGCTGGTGGACACGCCCATCTTCACGCCCGCCGCCTGCGAGGGCACCACGACGCTGTTCGAAGTGGACTACTTCGATGAGAAGGCCTACCTGACGCAATCCGGTCAGCTTTACAACGAGGCGGCGGCCATGGCGGTGGGCAAGACCTACTGTTTCGGTCCCACTTTTCGCGCCGAAAAGTCCAAGACGCGGCGCCATCTGACGGAGTTCTGGATGGTAGAGCCCGAAGTGGCTTTCGCGCACCTCGAGGACGCCTGCAAGCTGGCCGAGGGCCTGGTGGCCGCCATCGTGGCCTCGGTTCTCGAAAGACGCCGCGCCGAGCTGAAGGTCCTGGAGCGCGACACGACCAAGCTTGAAGCCGTCCAACTGCCCTTTCCCCGCCTTCGCTACGACGACGCGGTGAAGATCCTGCAGGAGAAAGGCAGCGAGATCAAATGGGGCAGCGACTTCGGGGGCACCGACGAAACCATTCTGAGCGGGCAATTCGACCGTCCGGTGCTCGTGACCCACTATCCGGCGCAGGTCAAGGCTTTTTATATGGCGACCGATCCCGAGCGCCCGGAGCTCGCGCTTTGCGTGGATATGCTGGCGCCTGAAGGCTACGGCGAGATCGTAGGCGGCGGGGAGCGTCTGGCGGATTACGAGGAATTGCTGCGCCGGATCCACCATGAGAATCTGCCGCAGGAGAGCTTCGAGTGGTATCTTGACCTGCGCCGCTACGGCAACGTGCCGCATGCCGGGTTTGGAATGGGCATCGAGCGGGCGGTGGCATGGATCTGCGGCCTCGATCACGTGCGCGAGACGATTCCCTTCCCGCGCATGCTGTACCGGCTGAAACCGTAGGCGGGATCAGGGGAGTTCGAGGGAGGTCGCTCCGAAGTGCCGTACCGCAGCCTAGGCTCTGAGCGCTTTTCAGGGTCCCTTCGAAGCGAGGTTTTAGACGTTCACAAGGCCAGGGGCACAAGTCGGGATCGACGAATTCGGGCGTCGCGAGTCAGCAGTGGGGCTTTCTCGACGATGCTGGTAGCAGCAATAATCTCGTCGGCGGGGTCAGAGGTGAAGTCCAGATGCGTGCTCCGCCACGCTATTTCCGGAGTGATGGGAAGAACGGTGAGCGAGTGCAACCAGCTCTGATCGTCAGGGTCGCCAACATCGAGATGCGGGCGTCCTTTCTGAATCAGCTTCGCGATTTCCCAAAGCACAATATCCGATATCGCGAGCGACTGACTCGTGGCACAGCGAAACTCAGCCGCAGACGCCGTGCCGGCAACAAACATCAGGAGGATGTGAGTGTCAAGATTCAGCATCCCACTTCTCGCCGGTCGAAAAGATGTCACCCAGAATCTCTATTTTGCCCTTCATGTTGCCATAGAGCTTGGAATTGTCGACTGCCCCAACGGGTGTAACGCGAGCAACGGGGCGGCCCCGCTTGGTGATGACCACGCCTCCGGGGTCAAGGTGATCCAAAATCTGGAGGCACTTCGCTTTGAATTCGGTTGCGCTGAGCGTTTTCTCGCGAGCTTTCACAGAGGGAGTTTAACATATGACTGGTCCCATGATCAGTCCTTAGCAACCGCCGTGGGTGAAGCATGAAGATTCGCATTCTGGGAGTACCGCTCGATCTTGGCCAGGAGCGCCGCGGTGTCGATATGGGGCCGTCTGCTATCCGGGCGGCGGGCTTGAATGCCGTCCTCAAGAGCCTGAATCATCAGGTGGAAGACAGCGGAAACGTGGCGGTCAAGCTGGCGGAGGAACAGCCGTTTGGAGATCGCCGGGCGAAGTATCTGAGCGAGATCGCGGAGACCTGCCAGGACGTGGCCAATCGGATCCATCAAACCCTCGAGGACGGCCTATTCCCGCTCTCGCTCGGCGGCGACCATTCCGTGGCGGTGGGAACAATCTCCGGCATCTCGAAGTTTTACCGCGAGCGCGAGCAGACCGTCGGCGTGCTCTGGATTGACGCTCACGGCGACATGAATACCCCCGAGTCGAGCCCGAGCGGAAACGTCCATGGCATGCCCTTTGCCGCGCTGATGGGCATCGGCCCCGAGCCTTTGACCCACATCTACAAGTTCGCGCCGAAAGTGCTCGCGAAAGACTGTGTTCTGATCGGCGCCCGCGACCTCGACGCGCGCGAGCGCCGGCAGATTCACAGCGCGGGAGTGAACGTCTTCACGATGCGCGACATCGATGAGTTGGGCATGCGCCTCGTGGTGCAGCGGGCTCTCGATCTCGCCACTCGCGACACTGCCGGATTCGCGGTTTCGTTCGACATGGACGTGGTCGATCCGGATGAAGCCCCAGGCGTGGGCACGGCCGTTCCCGGCGGAATCACGTTCCGCGAAGCGCACCTGGCGATGGAGATCATTGCCGACAGCAAGAAGATGCTGTCGCTCGAAATCGTGGAAGTGAACCCGATCCTCGACACGCTGAACCGGACCGCGGCGCTGGCCGTGGGCCTGGCGAGCTCTGCGCTCGGCAAGAAGATCATTTAGGCGAGTTCCCTCGGGCATCCTATGCGCCGCCCCACACTCAGTCCCGAGCCGCCTCCCGGCCCTGAAACCGGATTGAACCGGCGCCTCCGCATCGGCATCCTGTTCGGTGGACGCTCGGGCGAGCACGAGGTCTCGTTGATCTCAGCCGCCTCCCTTTTGCGGGCGCTCGACCCGGAAAAATACGAAGTGATCCCCATCGGCATCACCCGCGAGGGCCAGTGGCGCGTGGGCGCTACGCCGCGGCAACTCGCGGCCGAGCCCGAGCGGCTGCTCGCCGCCGTCCTCGGTCAGGGCCGGTCCGTGAGGGCATCGGCGGACCCCACCGGGCCGCGTCTCGTGCCCGTGGAACCGGGATCCCGAAGCGCGCCCGGAGCCCGCCTGGACGTGATCTTTCCGGTGCTTCATGGAACCTTCGGCGAAGACGGCACCGTGCAAGGTCTGCTCGAACTCGCCGGCATTCCCTATGTGGGCGCCGGCGTCCTGGCGTCAGCCGCCGGCATGGACAAAGACGCCATGAAGCGGCTCTTTCGCGACGCCGGGCTGCCGGTGGTGGAGTGGATGCTGCTGCTGCGCGCCGACTGGGAGCTGAACCCACGGGCATGGGTCCGCCGCATCGTGCGCCGCCTTGGCACTCCGCTCTTCGTCAAGCCCGCGAATCTCGGCTCCTCGGTGGGCATCAGCAAGGTTACGAGCGCGCGGGACCTGCCTCGGGCCCTCGACCTCGCGGCGCGCTACGATCGCAAGATCATTGTTGAAAAGGGACTCGACGCGCGGGAGATTGAGTGCTCCGTGCTCGGCAATGACCAGCCGGTCGCTTCGTTGCCCGGCGAGATTGTTCCGGTGAATGAGTTTTACGATTACGAGGCCAAATACCTGAAGGAAGGCTCAGAGCTCATCATTCCCGCCAAACTCAGCAAGCGCCAGACGCGCGAGGTGCAGCAGTTTGCCGTGCGAGCCTTCCGGGCCATCGACGGTGCGGGCATGGCGCGGGTGGACTTCCTGCTCGATCGCCCGAGCGGCCGGCTCTACCTGAACGAGATCAACACCATTCCCGGTTTCACGCCCATCAGTATGTACCCGAAGCTTTGGCAAGCGAGCGGGCTTCCCTACCCCCAGCTCATCGACCGCCTGGTCTCACTCGCTCTCGAACGCCATGCCGAGAAGCACCGCAGCCTGTTCCAGTACGATGTGCCGGCGAAGCTCCAGCCGGCGCCGGGAGATGGTCCGCCGGACAAGCGAACCCGCAAAGGTCGGATCAAGGCTGGCTAGGCACAACCGTTGCCTTACCCTTGTTCTGTTCCGGACGCTTCTGCCCACGGCCGTAGCCGTGGCCATAATAATAGTCGTAGTAGTATCCCCGCCCGGGCGGAACCCGATTCAGAACAACGCCCACCAACTGTTCAGGCGTGAATTCCTTGCAAGCCTTCTGGGCGCTATCGTAGGGGGTCAGTCCCGACTGTACCACCAGGACGACGCCATCCGACACCTTGGCCAGCAGGCTTGAGTCCGAGAGGTACACGGCGGGAGGAGAATCCAAAAGGATCCAGTCGAAGGCGGTTGAAAAGCGATGAATCAGCGTCCGCAGCCGTCCCGTGCTCAGCAGTTCGACGGGGTTGGAATTGGACGACCCTCCGGCGACAACGAAGAGGTTGTCCTGCGGACCCCTCTGAATCACGTCCAGAGCGTCAACTTCGCCCTTCAGGTAGTCGGAAAGGCCGGGAGATTGCGCTGCGCCGACGCCCTCGTGAATGCGCGAAATCCTGAGATCGGCATCGATCACAAGCACGCTGCGATGCGCCTGCTGGGCGATGGATCGCGCCAGATTCAGGCTGACGAAAGTCTTGCCCTCGCTCGGCAGGGCGCTCGTGATCAGGACAGTCTGTAAGGGCGCCTTTTCACGAAGATGATAAAGCCGTGACCGCAAGGTGCGAAACTCTTCGGCGCCGGAGGGGTGGGTCTTCGCAGTGGCGTCCGCAAACAGGACCGCCTTGGAATCCGGGTGCCAGTCGCCGATGGGGCAGCGCTGCCGGAGCAGGTCCAGGGTGACTGGCTCGAATACCCGCTCTTCATGGACAGCGAGCTGAGGCTCCTCCACGGGAAGAGCCGTCGCGGGGGCGACTTCGGCCGCCGGCGCCAGAGGCTCCTGACCCAGTGCGCTGAGGCTCTCGCCCCGCTCGAGTTCCGCCTTCTTCAAGGCCTCGTGAATTCTGCTCATTCCACTACCTTCTTCCTGTCCTACTGGGGGCGGCGCAGCCGGTCCATCAATGTCGCCATACCCTGCAGCGCCTGCCGCAGCTGCTGATCGTCGCCGCGATAAAGCTGGCTGGGAGGTACGGGCTCAATTTCGTGCAGCTCGAACTCATGCGCAACCGCATCGACGATTTCCGGCGGCACGGGCCGCACCTGATCCACAAAGGCGTTAATCAGCGCGTGTTCGCAGAGCAGATTGATCACCCGCGGGATGCCCCTTGAGTAGCGGTGAATGGCCTCAACGGTGTCCGGCCGGAAAACAGGCCCGTCGGCTCCGGCAACACTCAGGCGCCGGAGGATGTAGCCGCCCGCCTCCTCGAGCGTCAGGGGGTGCGTCTTGCAGCGCAGGGTAATCCGCTGGCGAAGCTGGCGAAGCTCAGGCTGCCGGAGCTTCTCCTCCAGTTCCGGCTGGCCCGAGAGCACGATCTGCAGCAGTTTCTCCGTGGCGGTCTCGAGGTTGGTGAGCAGGCGGATCTCCTCCAACAGACGCGCGGAAAGGTCTTGGGCTTCGTCGATGATGAGCACCGCCGTCTCGCCGCTCTTGTAGCGGTCCAGCAGCCAGTGATTCAGCCGCAGCAGCACCTGGCTTTTTTGGCGCGGATCGCAAGGAATGCCGAAGTCCGCCATCATCAACTCGAAGAATTCCTGGACGCTGAGGCGCGGGTTGAAGATAAACGCGGTCGGAAGATGCTGGCGATGCAGCCAATCGAGCAACTTGTTGACGAGCGTGGTCTTGCCGGTGCCAACCTCCCCGGTGAGCATGATGAAGCCGCGCCGGTTGCGAATGCCGTAGGTGAGGGAGGCCAACGCTTCTTCAGTATGGGGCGTGAGAAACAGATAGCGCGGATCGGGGTTGACGTTGAACGGATTCTCGCGCAGTCCGAAAAACTTCTTGTACATGTTCCTCTAAACCCCGGGCGCCCGCCGCGCCCCTATAACCCGAGAGGGCGGGGATGCCATTCCAGGCCGACTCCGAATATGTGCCGAAGCAACAATCCGTTGGTCGTCCCGCGCACAAGCGGGGCGCCGGATTCTTCGCGCTCCAACTCGTATACCCCAAACACCCGCGTGTAACGTCCGACGTCGTGGCTCAGACGCGCGCTCCCGTATTCCATGTTGATGGTCCCGGGGTTTATGAAAAAGGGATCCACCGAATATGTCGAGAGCGCCGCGTCGTTTACCCATCCGATCGACAGATCGCCGGACCAACGGCGTGTCAGCTCACGATCAACGCCCACCCTGGCGACGCTTGATTGAGCACCCTGAAACACGCCGGACCCGGGAGTCAGGTAGTGCAGATAAGAGAGAGTGAAACCACCCCGCTGACCATGGTAACCCAATTCGCCCTGCCCGGCCCAACTAACCCTTTGCATCACGCCGTAGACGCCACGGATGGCCGAATAGGTGAGCTCAGGACCGAGGAGCAGGCTCAGAGAAAAATGATTGCTCACCCGATATCCGTATCCCACTCTCCAAAGGTTGTCGCTGACAGCGAGCGAGCCTCCGCTGTAGTTGAACTTCGTGATGGAATAGGCAAAACTTACGCTTTGCGTGGCCGAAAGCTGATGGTCGATCGACAGCACGCCGTAGCGGTCCGTGCCGCTTAGAAGTCCGGTCTCACTGTAATACTGGTACCCGAAGGAACCCATCGCCGACACCGACGTTCGGGGCGTAACGAAGTACTGGAGCTGGGCGATCCCCGTCTCCGAGGTGATCCCGAAGGTTCCGGTCAAAATGCTCTGCTCGGGAATGTAGGCCGGGTTCAACTCCGTGCCGCCGGTACCCAGGCCCAGAGCTTGCGCATTGTTGAAGATTCCCGCGAAGCCGATGCCGCCGAATCCTGTCGACGCCTGGGGCAGGTAGGTGAACCGATCGGCAAAGAAGAAGTTCCAGCGCCGGGCCGTATACTGATCGGTGATCGCGACATCCTCGAAGGGGGCGCTGTAAGTCGAGTCCGTCTCGTAGAGGATGCCACCGCCCTCATATCCCACGTCAAGGCTGTTGTGTTGACCGACGTAGTGTAAGTTCAGCGAGGCGGCGGGGATGGCAGCCACTTCCAGCTTCGAATAGCCGTCCATCAACGGCGCGTTGCTGTCAGCGCCCTGCCAGACTGAAAAACTGGAAAGAAGATAACTGCGCCCCGAAAGCGGCAGCGTCGGGGTAATTTCCTGGGCGCCAGCCAGGGGGCGTGTGTCGACCGGAGTTGCGGGCGGCTGTTCCCCCGCTGGGGGGGCCGCCTGGTCGCCGCCGATCGGGCTCTGCGGCGTCTGCGCTGAACTCGCTGGCGCCTGAGCAGGCGAGGCCGGGGCTTGCGTTGTGGTCCCCGGCGTCTGTGCCTGTTGATCGTTCTGCTGCGCTCTCAAGCCCGCCGTGCTTACCACCCAGACCACCAGCGTAACTGCCAGCTTGGTCCTCAACGTGCCCGGCATCGCGCCTCCATCGAGCCTCATCGGGCTCGCAACATGGTCCCCCACACCACCCCCAGGCCTCCGCAACAAGCCCCGGCTACCCTCGCATCGATTCGCTGAAATTGTCGGCCGACTGGGCATCTTACGGCTAAACCATTGCGCTCCAATCGAGTATATACCGGTGCAACCTTTGCCTCCAAGACCCGCTTGCGCCGACAACCCTCACGGAGCCATACGGCGCCACTGCGCACGCGCCGGCCCCCCGTGTAGGCGCTCAGCCTAGGATCGCGCCGGCCGTGCGGCCACGACCGAGGTCAACGTCCGCGCCACGTATTTGACCTCAGCGTCGCTGAGTTCGGGGAACAGGGGCAGACAAAGCACTCGCTCGCAGGCGCGGTCGGTCTCAGGCAGACTTTCCGGGCCATACCCAAGCCCGGCGTAAGCTGCCTGACGATGAAGCGCCCAAGGATAATAGATGGCGGTCGATACCCCTTGGGCTTCCAATTCGGCGCGGACCCGGTCGCGGTCATCCAGGTAGACGGCGAACTGGTGGTACACGCACTGATCCCTGGGATCATCGCCAAGCATCTGGATGCCAGCGGCGTCGAACGGCTGCCGGTAAAGCCTGGCGATCTCCTGCCGGCGCTCCGTCCATTGAGGCAGGCGGCTGAGTTTCACGCGTAGAACGGCGCCCTGAATTCCCTCCATGCGGTAGTTGTAGCCCACGCGATCGTGAAAGTAGCGCCGGCTTTCGCCGTGCGAGCGCAGGCTGCGGGTGAGCGCCGCCACTCGATCATCGTTCGTCACGAGCGCCCCCGCTTCACCCCACGCCGCCAGATTCTTGGTCGGATAGAAACTGAACGCGCCCGCGAGCCCCAGGGCGCCCACCATCCGGCCGCGATACCGCGCCCCGTGGGCCTGGCAGGCATCCTCGATGAGGGCCACGCCGTGGCGACCGGCCAGGTCCAGAAGCGGATCGAGGTCAGCCGGCCGGCCGTACAAGTGAACGGGAATGACTGCGCGGGTTCGCGGGCTTAGCGCGCGCTCGACCGCGCCGGGGTCCACGTTAGCCGTAGCAGGATCGATTTCAACGAAGACCGGCGTGGCGCCGGTGTAGGAGATCGCCTCGGCGGTGGCGATGAACGTGTTGGCCGGAGTGATCACCTCATCGCCCGGGCCCGCTCCGGCGGCGAGCAGCGCCAAATGCAGGGCGCTGGTCCCGGAATTCACGGCCACGCAATGCCGCGCCCCCACGTAAGAAGCGAACTCCTGCTCGAAGCGCTCGACGGCTTCGCCCAGAATGAATGCCGATTCCCCGGAGAGGCGCGCGAGCGCACCCAGAATTTCCTCGCGGACGGCGGCATTCTGCCGCTTCAGATCGAGTTGGGGTACCTTCATGATGGCTGAAACCAAGTTGCTGATCCTCCCTCGTGGGGCGAGTATTCGGGCGGCCATTGGGCCGGATCGCGCCCCTAAGAGCACAAGCCTGCTATCGCGTTCGCAGGCTGAGCGCGACCTGCAGCGCAATCACACGCAGTTTGCTCTGCGCCCGGTCCCCGTCCCAATTACTCAAAGCGATTTTATAGAGGCTGCTCCCGGTCGAGCAATAGAAGTTCGTCTCGGCGAAGTAGGCTTCAGGGGCAACCTCGTCCCGCCAGGATACGCGCTTGATCTTCCGGCAGCCATCCGCGGCGGGGTCCGAAATCGGCATCTCAACCTGCTCGGCGCCGAAGTCCTTGGGGACCTCGGCGGCGTCCGGAAGGTCGCGCAGGACCCATTGCTCCGGCGTACGCACGCCCTGGGGCGCCCCGGTGACCGTGATCTCCGCTCCACCCACCTTGAGGGCGATGCCGGGCACCTGAGGTGTGCGCTGGAAGTTGGTGATGTCGAGAATGTCCGAGGTTCCGGCGAGGGGAAACCAGGCGGCCGGGTACTGCACCTTGAAACGATACTTGCTGCTCTCGAATTCCCTGATGGGTTCGTCGCCCTGGGCGCCGAGCCGCGAACCGCACAGCATCATCGACGCCATCGCCACGGCAAGCCATCTCGCGGCGCCATGGCCGCAGGGGCGTTTGCTGTCTTTCTCGAGCTCTATGGGGCGGTTTTCGCGAATCTGCATATCTCGCTGACTTTAGCGCACATTCCAGCTTGGTTCGTATGCTATGTTTCACCAGCAGGGCCGTGGCGCGTCCCACGAGGCTTTCGACGAAGTGCGAGCCGTTCTCGGATTGGCAATGAATAACGGCGGAGGGACATGGAAATGCCTTCAGATCATCGGGCAAGACTCAGAGTTTAGCTGTCTCGGCATCCTCTGTCAAGCGTCTGATCGAGGCCCTTATTGTAGCCTACACAACGGCAGTGGCAAGTGGTAAGTGGCCGTAAGTGGCAACTGACACGAGGCCGAGCCACCGCCCGTCATACCAACCGAAGTGTAGCTCAGATCGCCGCCCGCAGGAATCGGCGCACTTCCTTGACACGGACGCTCGCTTGGATATATTCGATAGCTGGCCCCGGGGATCGCTAACCGGATCGAGGAGATATGTCAACGGAACAAGATGTCAGACATCTGCAAGTCGGGACGATGCGCATCGAGATTCACCCCAGCCGCCAGGCCGCCGGCGAAGCGGCTGCCGCCGCTGCTGCCCGCAGCCTGCTCGAGTTCGCCGGCCGGGCCCCTACTTTCGGCGTGATCTTCGCGACCGGCGCTTCGCAGCTTGCCACCCTGCACGCGCTCACCGCCACGCCGGACCTGCCGTGGAAGCAGGTGGTCGGCTTCCATATGGACGAGTACGTCGGTATCCCGCCGGAGCATCCTGCGTCGTTCCGCCGCTATCTCCGGGAGAACCTGACGGCGCGCGCCGCGCTTAACCACTTCCATGAGATCGACGGCACCGTCGCGGACCTCGAATCCCTGTGCGATGAGTACGTCGTCAGGCTGCGCCAGCACGATCCGCAACTGTGCCTGCTCGGAATCGGCGAAAACGGCCATCTGGCTTTCAACGATCCCGCCGAGGCGGATTTCACGGACCCGCGCGACATGAAGATCGTCAAGCTCGACACCGAGTGCCGAGAGCAGCAGGTGGCGGAGGGGTGGTTTCCAAGCGTCGCCGCCGTCCCGGAAAAGGCCCTCACTCTGACCATTCCGGCGCTCATGTGCGTCCCCAGGTTGATTGCATCGGTTCCGGGCAGCCGCAAGGCACGGATCGTGAGGCGCGCGCTTGAAGAGCCGATTACGACGGCGTGTCCTGCCACGATTCTGCGCACTCATGCGGACGTCACGATGTTTCTCGATCAGGAATCCGCTGCCGAGCTTGATTGAGACGGGCGACCGGCGCCGGCGACACGCGCGCCCGGGAGGCAAGCATTGGAAAGCGAAAAGGAAAGCGAAAAGAACGATGAAATCGACCGCCGGGACTTCATCAAGCAAGCCGGCGGCGCGCTTCTGGCGGCATCGACGGCCGGCATGACGGCGCGCTCCTACGCGCGCATCCTCGGGGCCAATGATCGCATCCGCCTCGGCCAGCTCGGGTGCGGTGGACGCAGCGAGGGGCACGTCCAAATGGCGCGCATGGCCGCCAATCACATGCCCGTGGAAACCGTCGCCGTCTGCGACCTCTGGAGCCTCGCGCGCGAGCGCCGCGCCGCCCAGGTCAAGAGAGCGTTTAACCTCGATCCGCAAGTGTACAAGTACTCCGAGGAGATGCTCGGGCGCAATGATATCGACGGGGTGATGATCGCGACCGGGGACTTCCAGCATGCGAAGCTCCTGGTCGACGTGGTGCGCGCGGGCAAGGACTGTTACGTTGAAAAGCCCTTCGCCAACGTGCTTGCGGAAGCCAAGGAAGCTCGCGACGTGACCAAGGCGTCGAGGCAGATCGTCCAGGTGGGCACGCAGCACCGCAGCCAGCCGTATCCGCTGGCGGTGCGCGACATCATCCGCTCGGGGCGCATCGGCGAGATTGTGCACATCGAGCAGGAGTGGAACGTCAACGAAGAGCGATGGCGCTGGTTGGACTGGGACGCGGGGAGTTCTCGCGAGATGCTGATCGACGCGCAAAAGCAATGGGGCGAGTGGCTCGATCGGCCGTCGAAGCTGCGCGAGGAAGACACGGACTGGAACCGATGGCTGCTCGGCAAGCCCTATCGCCCCTTCGACCCTCACGTTTACCTGGAGTTCCGGCTTTACCGGGATTTTTCCTCAGGGATCTTCGATCAATGGCTGAGCCACGGCTCCGACCTCGTGCACCTGTGGACCGACGAGTCTTATCCCGCGAGCGCGGTGGCGAACGGGGGCATCTTCGTCTGGAAAGACCGCCGGGAGAACCCCGACACCTGCGTGGCCGCCCTCACCTATCCCAAGGGATTCCTGTACACCTATAAGACCACCTTCGGAAACAGCTATCGCAGCTTCTCCCGCATTCAGGGCCGCGATGGCACGATCGTGAACTATGGCGGCGAAGGCGCGTCGCTCTTCGTGGTGACGGATGAGGGGAATCGGCAAGAACTGGACCCGGAAGAGACTCCGCCTTTCTATACGCAGGTCCCGGTGACCGGTCCGACGAGCGATCGCGAAGAGGTGGTCCACGTGGAGGGCGCGCCTCCGCCCAACTCGCGCGGACCGAACGACGACGATCTCGGCCACATGCTGAATTGGCTCGAGGCCATGCGCGATCGCAAGCTGCCGAACGCCACCGTCGATCATGGATTTTCACACTCTCTGGCTTGCATCATGGCGGCGCAATCCTACTGGAGCGGCAAAAAGCTCTATTGGGACGCGGAAAAGGAAGAGATCGTCGACCATCCGGTGGCATCGCGCTCGTGACCCGGCGGATCTAGCGACGCGCTCGCCCATGGGCGGCGCAAGGAGTTCCATGCGTCGGGGACAAGTAGCACGGCCATGATGAATCGCACTGCTCTATCCGGTTGCGGGCTGGCTCTGATGCTCGGAATGGGCGCGCTCGGATTGGCTGGTGACGAGGACGCAGCGCCCTCCCAAAAGGCCGACCGTATCGTTGTCGTGAAGAGCGCGCGGACTCTCACCCTGATGAAGGGTGGCCGGAGTCTGAAAACGTACAAAGTCGCGTTGGGCGGTGATCCGGTCGGCCCAAAGGTTAGAGCAGGGGACCAGAAAACGCCCGAGCGCGAGTACGTGGTTGATTCGAAGAACGCCCAGAGCCGATTCCATCTCGCCCTTCAGAGAGAAGGCCGCTCGGGTTCCTTGAAATGGTGAACAGACTTTACAATCACAGTACAAACCCGACGCGCTTGCGGCGGCTTGCGCCGGCACTGGTTCTTCTGACCTGCATCGGGCCCTCGGGCGCCACGCCGCTCGGCGCCCGCCGACGCCCGCTAACTTCACTCGAGCATGACGTGTTCACCGAAATCAATTCGGCCCGGACTAATCCTAACGCCTACGCCTTGCTTCTCGAGGCCTGGAGACCGCTTTATCAGGGCCGCCGTATTATTGTGCTTCGCGATGGAGTTGAAGAGGTGGAGGTCACCGAAGAAGGACTGCCCGCCCTTGACGAAGCCGTCAGAACGTTGCGGTCCACTCGGGCCCGCTCGCCGCTGCACCTGTCGCAAGCTCTGTGCAAGTCGGCCGACGATCTTCTGCGGTCTCAGGGACCGGCCGGGACGGTGGGTCACACCGCCCCTGACGGCAGCGATCCGCTAGCCCGAGTTCAGCGTTACTATCTGGAGCCCAAGCTGGTTGGCGAGATTCTCAGTTACGGGCGCAAGACCGGCAAGGACGTCGTTCGGCATTTTCTGGTTGATGACGGCGAAAAGGATCGCGGTCACCGGAAGAACCTGTTAAACCCGCAGTTCGGATCTGTGGGCGTCGCCTGCGGCCCGCATGCAGTCTACGGCATCATGTGCGTTATCGATCTTGGGGGGTAATCCGCTTCGTTCAATGAAAAAGGGGCTCCCGGCAAGACGAAGCCGGAATGCCATTGAAAAGCCAAGCCGTTGCAAGATATCGCACCGATGCCACCTTCAAAGGCGCGACGAGAGAGCGGCCCTCCAACGGTGATGACACGCGAAGCGCCTGCTATGGATAGGTCCGCTGCCGCACTCTTATGCTCCGGCATCGCTGCTGCAGCCTTCGCTGGTGCTGCATGGAGTCTGCAAACGCAGGAGCTAAAGGGCAGGGTCGTGGACGAGAAGGGCTTCCCTATTGCTAGTGCGGTCTGCGTCCTCAGCGGTAACGGTCTGCCGGGTGAAGGCATTGCTGTCACCACAGGCGAACAGGGAGGATTCGGCTTTCCCGGCCTGATGCCGGGAAAATACGATCTGTCCTGCACCGCTGTTGGCCACATGCCCGAGGTGCGGAATGGTCTGGAGGTGACCGCGACGGCCGGATTATCCGTGACAGTCGCGCTGCCGGAGGTGCGAGTGGCGCGCGAGAGGGTCGAGGTCCACGAACAGGCGCCGGGGGTTGCCGAGCAATCCAGTGCGCCGCCCGCCAGGCTGAATTCCGCTGAAATCATGGCGCTGCCGCTCGTCCAGCAGCAGTTCGCCGCCGCCCTGCCTCTGATCCCCGGTGTGGTGCGCACGCCCGACGGCAAGATCAACATCAAGGGCGCGGTGGAAAATCAGGGGATGTTGCTGGTGGACTCAGCCGAAATGGTGGATCCCATCACCGGCAGTTACTCGATCGACGTGCCGATCGACGCCATCGAGTCCATCGAGGTTTTCAAGACGCCCTACCGCGCTGAATTCGGCCATTTCTCAGGCGGCCTGACCAGCATTCGAACCAAGCCTCCCTCGGAGCAATGGCAATTCGAATTAAACGATCTTGTGCCCACGCCGCGCATCAAGGACGGCGGCCACATCGTGGGCATTGCTGACGACAGCCATCGCCTGAGGTTCGGCGGGCCGCTCGGGTCGAAGCGATTGACCTTCTCCGAAACCTTTCACTACATAATGACCAAGCAGCCCGTGCGCGGGTTGGCCTGGCCGCACAACGAAACGAAGAAGCAAGGGTTCAACTCGGTCACGAATCTGCAATATGTCTTCTCCGCGGAACACCTCGCCACGTTCAACGTGCAGGTGTTCCCGATGAGGCAACAATTCGCCGACATTAACTCCCTGGTACCGCAGTCCGCTTCGTCAGACTACGGCCAGCGCGGCTTTTCCGCAGGCGCAACGGACCGGTACCTCTTCGCCTCGGGCGGTCTGCTTACTTCGCTCGTCCAAGTCACCCAATTCTCGAGCTACGCGCACGGCCAGGGGAGCGCGGAAATGCTCGTCACCCCCAACGGCTGGGGTGGAAACTTCTTCAACGCCTACACCCGGACGAGCCGGCAGGTGGAAGCCCAGGAGAGCTACCAGTTCCCGCGCAGGGACTGGCACGGGCGGCACGAGTTGAAAATCGGTGGCGACTTCCTCTACCGCTCTTACTCCGGCACCAGCATATCCATGCCGGTTCTTCTGCTCAGGGCGGATGGTTCGACCGCCGAGCAGATTCAATTCTCGGGGGGTGGCTTGCTCGAGGCGAAGGACGATGAGGCGGGCGCCTTCTTACAGGATCACTGGGCAGCGGGCGAGCGGCTGGGGTTGGACCTCGGCTTACGCGCCTCCGGCCAGACCCTCGGGAAGCCGGCCGGGGTGGCCCCGCGATTCGGTGTGGCCTATGCCCCCGGAGCAAGCGCCAAGACGGTCCTGCGGGGCGGCGCCGGCATCTTCTACGACCGCGTGCCGCTGCTGGCCGGCGATTTCGTGGACAATCCCACCCGCATCGTCACGCTGTTCGATCAGCAAGGGATTCCTGTCGGGCCGCCGGTTACCTTTACCAACGTCGACGCCACGGCGGGGCCCGAGGGACTGCGAGCGCTGCCGCCAGGCGCCGGCTTGGGCAGCACGCCGTACAATCTCACCTGGAACGCGGAACTTGACCGCCAGGTGACGGCGCATGTCCTGCTGCGGCTCAGCTATCTCTCCAGCCGCACTTACGACCTTTTCGTCATAGGCCCGCAGCAGTTGCCGATTCCGCTTCTGCTGCTCACGAATAATGGCGCCTCGCGCTACCACGAATTCGAGTCGACCGTGCGCTGGCGGGCGAGCGGGCGCATCGACGTCAACACGTCGTACGTGCATAGCCTGGCGCGCGGCGACTTGAACGGCCTGAGCCAGGTGTACGTCCCCTTCGAGCAGCCCGTCATCCGTCCCGATTCCTATGCGGACTTGCCCGCCAATGTCCCCGACCGACTGGTGACCTGGGGGGTATTCAAGATGCCCTGGCAGATCACCGCCAGTCCGGTGCTCGATCTTCACACCGGATTTCCCTACTCTGCGGTCGACGAGCTCCAAAACTACGTGGGCACGCCCGACAGCCTTCGCTTCCCTACGTTCTTCGCAATCGACCTCAAGCTGTCGAAGGACTTTCGCATCCCTTTCGTGCCATGGCTCAAGGACCACAAGCTGCGCGGCGCTCTTGCGATCTACAACCTGACGAACCAGACGAATCCGCGCGACGTGTACTCGAGCATCGCGTCACCCTACTTCGGTCAGTTCGCCGGATTCCAGCACCGTCTGTTCGACACGTTCCTGGATGTGGTTTACTAATGCACTTGCGGCCGGCAGGTGGCGCCGATCAGCTGCGATGAATGAGGTGACTCGTGCCTATAAAGAATCCGACCAGCGCATCCCTCGAAAGCCGCCGCGCATTCCTCAAGGGAACGGCGGATAAGCTGGCCGCTGCCCTGTTGGCGGCGGAGGGAGCGCGCGCGGCCACCGCCTTCGCCGCTCCCGCGTCACTTGAGCGGCGTGAAGTCCGCAGTGACTCGCCCAAGCTCAAGATCGGCGTGTTCGACACCGCCTTCGGCGATCTCTCCCTCGATCAACTGATCGAGCTCATCAAGGAATACGGCATCGAAGCGGTGGAGATCGGCTCCGGCAACGATCCCGGCAACGCCCACTGCGATCTCGACGGCCTGCTCGCCGACGAGTCCAAGCGCCGCACCTACATGCAGCAGTTCGAAAAGAGCAACATCATGGTGAGCGCCTTCAGTTGCCACGGCAATCCCGTGCATCCGGATACCGCGAAGGCAAAACGCGAGGACGCGGTATACCGCAAGACGATCGATCTGGCGGCGAAGACCGGCGTGAACCACATGGTGTGCTTCTCCGGCTGCCCGGGCGACGGTACGGGCAAGCATCCGAATTGGGTGACCACGCTCGAGACCGACGAATTCGTCGACATCCTCAAGTGGCAGTGGAACTCGGTACTGATTCCGTACTGGAAGGATCTGAACGAGTACGCGCGGCAGCGGAACGTAAAGGTGGGAATCGAAATGGACGGCGGTGTTTCGGTGTTCAACGTGGCCACCCTGGTCAAGCTGCGGCACGCGGCGGGCGAGAACATCGGCGCCAACCTCGATCTGAGCGGCGTATTCCAGCTCGGCGTCGACCCGGTTGCGGTGATCAAGAAGCTCGGCCAGGAGGGCTGCCTCTATCACATGCACGGCAAAGACATCCTGCTCGACGCGCAGAATGTGGCCGTCAACGGCCTGGTCGACCTGACGCCTTACGAAGACGTCCCGCAGCGGTCGTGGTCATACGGCGACATCGGATACGGCCACGATCTCGGCGTCTGGAAGGCAATTGTGGAGGAACTGAAGGCCGTGGGATACGACCACGTGATCAGCATCGAGCACGAATCGCCGTTTACCACGGCCCGGGTGGGCGTGGCCAAGAGTGTGGAGGCGCTCGAGGAGATTCTGCTCGATCGCGCGCACCCCTGAAGGCGCCGTCTATGCACCCGCGACGAGGCCCTTCAGCAGGGCCAGCGCTTCGGGATCGCCTACGCTAAGGTGAGGGCCAAGAGCTGAGCCGAGATAAACGAACGTGCCGCGTCCTGCGCTCCCCCGGCACGCCACCGGCAGGCCGGCGCAGTAGGCTATCGCAGCCGCGGAGCGCACCGGGCGCGCGCGGCTGAAGTCCCGCACCATCGCCTTCGAGGGCCACGCATAGTGAACGTAGGGCGCAAAGGCGAGCCCTTCGTGCAACGACCACAGATCAAGGGCGGCATCGACGCGGACCCCGAAGTATCGCGCCAGCAGACGCTGCTCGCTCGCCAGTCCTTCGGAGTCCGCATAAGCGGCGCCGGATTCGTAGACCACAGTCGAGCCTCCGGCGGCAAGGCTCGCAAGCGCCTCAGCCGTGCCCGCCGAGCGCAGAACGGCGCCAGGCACCAGAATCAGACGCGCCGGGGAGATCTCACCGGCAGCGACTCGCTCGAACCCGACCGACGCTGCTCGGAGTCCGCGCTCAAACCCCGCCAGCGACTCCGGCAATGCGCAGTCGGCTCCGAGATCGGCAAGCACGCAGCGCGGAGCGCCTGAGTCGGCGCGCGGTGCGGTCAAACCCGCCAGCCGGTCTGTCAGCGGGCCACGAGCGAACCCGTCTCGAACCGCCCACGGAATCGCGGCCGCTACTCCCAGGAACCGGCGTCGTGAGACAGGCATCAGAGTCTTCCCTGGATCAGACGGTCGATGGCCGCCGAGGTGTCGTAAAATTGCTGGTCTTTGGCGAAGTGATAGCGGTCCTCCATTTCGGCCACCACCCAGCCGTCGTACCCGACCTTCTGCAGCGCGGCGCGAATCGCCGGCCAGTTGTTATCGCCGAGAAACAGGTTGGTGTAGACGCTCTCCTCGCCGCAGCGTCCGCGATGCTTCTTCACGTCCTTCAGGTGGATGCGCGTGATGTTGGGCCCGTGAATCTCGATCCACTGCTCGGCGAAGCCGGTGTCATGGATATTGCCGACATCGAGGTGAAGCCCAACCCAGGGCCGGTTCACGTCTTTCAGAAATGTCTGGAACTCGCGCGGGCTGAGCAGGAATTTCTGCTCGGAGTTGCAGTTCTCACACCCGATCTTCACCTTGGCGGCTTCCGCCTTCACGCCCAGGTCCTGCAGCGCCTCGACGCATCGCTGGTAGACCTCGTTGTAGGGAACCTCCGAGGTCACGAGGCCCGCCACCACCAGTATGGCGTCGGCCTTGACCAGTTGCGCGGCCTCCAACTGGCGCTCGACAATGCGGCGAGCGTGCGCGCGCACCTTGGGATCGCGGGCCGAAAGGGGCGAGTCCCAGTGCAGGCCCGTGGAGACGTTCGAGACCACGAGCCCGGCATTCTGCACTTTGCGCAGCAGGTCTGACACCTGCGCGTCCGCGGTGGTCATCTGGAACCAGGGCACGTCGCCGAGCCACAGCTCCACGCCGTCGTAGCCGGACTTCTTGATCAGCTCAAGGCCCTGTTCAAAGCTCCAGCCGTGAGGAATCATGTTGTCGCCGATCGATTTCTTCATGATGCACTCCTCGCGCGGCAAGGGGCACGCAAATGCTGGCTTCCGCGCTGCCGATCAAGATCATTCCCAGTGGCCGCCGCTCCTCATCCGGGCACGAGGAGTCACGCGGTTCTGAGCGCCATCAATTGAGCACCTCGAGCAGGTAGAGCCCATCTTTCCTCGCCCGTTCGCGCTGGTAATCGATCTCAGGCTGGTCCCGATTGTACTCAGCGAACATGGTATCAACCAGGCCGCACAGATACTGCCAATTGTCGGCGACCTGGATGTCGAAGCATATCTTGCGAACCTGCATGAGGTCCTCCGGAAATGGATCAATGTACTGGCGGAGCACGGCTTCCTCGGCCGTGCTTTCTGATTCGAAAAGAGTGGACCGCTGATACTTGCCGAGATTGGCTCGCTTGACCCGGAAGAACGGCTGTCCGAATGTATAGCGAACAGCGGGTTCGGGCCACTTCTCAAGATTGCGGTCGAGATAGCCGGCCGGCTTCGCGTAGCCGTCGGGATCGTTCAGAAACAGGCCGGCCATGTACTTGTGGCACTGCTGAAGGTACGTGTAGGCTTGAGCCACGCCTGCGGCAAAGTTAGAGCCGCTGTGGTCCTCCGCGACCGCTTTCTCAAGCCACTCGACGATCGAGTCTCCGAGTTGCACCGACCGGTTGAGAACATCGACGTAGGAAACGGCGCCACAGGCGCCCTCAATCTCAGCGAAAATCGCGTGGCTGGGGGTGTCGACTTTCGGAAAGCCATGCTCCTTGACATATTTGACGACGTGAAACATGCGGGTCAGCGGGTTGGAGTTCGGGAGGTCCGAGTCGGCGCTGCCCAGCAGACACCAAGTCGCGAGTGCGGTCAGCGTATCCACCTCCAGAATCTCATCAGGCCGGCGCAGACCGCTCAGCGCCCGTATGAACCACGTGTACCGGCTCTTCGGACCCTGGTCGGCCATCGAATTCAGGAAGAGCATGTGGGCCGTCTCGCCGAGCGAGTCATGGATGGCCTGGGTTTGAATAAGCAGGGCGCTGGCCTCGAATAGCGAGGCGGCGTCAAGATCAAAGCCGTAGACGGGTTCGAAGAGCATTCCGATCGACTTGTAGCGACGCTCGATGCCCTCGATGCAGGCGAGCACGTCGGGATCGGTAAGCTCCGGGAGACGCAACACAACGGCGTCACCGAGGAGCGCCTGCCACATCTCGAGAAGCTCTTTCTGCTCGCTCGGGGTCTTTCGCATCCACCGCGTGATCGGCACCGGGATCGCGGTGGTCCCGCCCGCCCGCAGGGCCCCGCGCAATTGCGCGTAGTTCATGAATACTTCAACCCGCATGGCGCTGATGGCCGCGGCATATGGGCTCAAGATCCAATCGTGAAAGTGCCTTCGCTCGTGGATGTGGCTTGAGGTCACGGCCAGGTAACCGACCGCCTCATCCGGGTCGGCGTCGATCAGGGAACGGCCTAAACTCTCCTTGTCAGCCTCCTCCAGAGGCGAGTTGAAGTTCAGGTCTACGGACACGTGCTTCAGGACCTGCCCGGTCGTAAGGTCGCTCGGGGAAAGCTTCGGATCCTTTTGCACCATGTCGGATGCGGCCGCGTTAAAAACAAGCCCCGTGTAAGAGCTGACCTGTTTCCAGGTGGCTTCGTTGGGAAAGTGAAGAGTGATCCCGGGAAATGTCGGGTCGAAAACGCCCAAGTCGTAGGAGAAGGCCTTGGCCATGCTGTCCCCGGACCTCACACGCGGATGGAGCTTTGAAGCAACTCTAAGATGCGCTCCTCGCTTGTGGCGTCGGAGCTGAGGATTTCTACGGTCCTGAGCGGAGTCTGCACCATCAGCCGCTCTGCCTTCTTTTCCTTGAAGTGCTTGTAGATACTGTGCGCGAACTGCCCGAACGCCACGGCCCCGTTGACGATGGCGATCAGCGTTTCGACGTCAGCAAGGCCGAGGCGGAGGTGAGACGGCTGATCCGACGGTCCGGCGGACTCGAGCTTCATGAGATCTGGGTTCGACTCCACCACGTTCTTCAATTCGCCGACCAGCTCCGGGCTGGCATCAATCTTGACCATGAATCCCGCGGGCTTCGCCATAATAATACCCTCTCGCATCGGCTGCCGTTTCTCATTTCGCGCAAGAATTTTAGCACGTTGGGCCGCCCGGGACGCGAATGCGTATACTACGACGGCGCCGGCCGCGCATCCAGTGCCCAACGGGCACGCCATGGTATATTCTGCAGATGGCTGATTCCCTTGTGGGCCAGACCTTTGTTGCGACCGCGGCAGACACGACACTCCCTCCGCGGCACTCTGCCGTGGTTCGCGTCACCCATTGGCTGATCACCTTGTCCTTCCTGGCCCTGCTCCTCACCGGGGTGGAGATTCTCATCTCTCACCCGCGCTTTTATTGGGGTGAGACCGGCAACGCCGGGACTCGTCCCCTATTCACAGTGCCGATTCCGGCCTCCCGAGGCACCGTCCCCACGGGCTACGGCTACGTCCTTCCCGACCAGAACGGCTGGAGCCGCTATCTCCATTTTCAATCGGCCTGGCTCGCGGTATTCACCGGCTTACTGTACCTGTCCTACGGATTCTTCAAAGGGCATTTCCGGAGGAATTTAGTTCCCGCTCGCTCTGACCTCTCCGCGAGGGGACTGCTGAGCGTCATTGCCGGACATTTGCGCTTCAAGCCGCCGAGTGAGCAAGAGGCCTGGTCATACAACGTGTTGCAGCGGCTCACCTATCTCCTCGTCGTTTTCGTTCTCTTTCCCTTCGTGATCTGGACGGGGCTCGCCATGTCCCCGGCCGTCGTCTCCGCGATTCCGGCCCTGGTCAACGTTTTGGGCGGCCAGCAATCGGCGCGCACCCTGCACCTCTTCGCGTCCGGATTCCTGGTGCTCTTCCTTCTGGTCCACGTCCTTATGGTTTGGTTTGCCGGATTCCGAAACCGGGTGCGCGCCATGATCACCGGCCGCCCCGCCACGCCTATGGAGCGAGCATGAGCCAAATCTCACGACGTAAACTCATTACGACCGGCCTGGCGGCCACCGCGGGCGTCTCCGGGCTCGCCGTGGCTGCGAAACTCGCCGGGCGTTTTGGACTCATCCCGCCCGATGCCGGTGTCCTCTACGGTGCCGGCGAGACCCTGACCTATGCTGCGCAGCGGCTATTAACGCGCCATTCCCTCGCGCGCGAGTTTGCTCCCAGCCAGGTTTCGAAAGTTCCCTTCGCCAACGCCGTCGCTCCCCCGAGCCCGGAATTCCAGCGCCTTCAGCAGGGAGCGTTTGCGGACTGGCGCCTTGCCGTCGATGGCATGGCCGCGCGGCCGGCATCGTTCTCGCTTGCCGAGATCAAGGGCTTCCCCACTCGCACCGAGATCACGATGATCCAGTGCGAGGAGGGCTGGTCTTACATCGCCGAATGGAAGGGCGTGCCCCTCTCGCACATCCTGGACCTTGTAGGCGCCGCTCCCCAGGTTCGCTATGTTGTGTACCGTTCGATCCAAACCGACTGGTGGGAGAGCATCGACATGGCGGATGCCTTGCACCCTCAAACGCTCGTCACCCACGGCATGAACGGCGACGAACTTCCCGTCCCGTTCGGCGGACCCCTGCGGCTGCGCGTTCCCAGGCAACTAGGCTACAAGAGCGTGAAATATATCACTCGCCTCACCCTGACCGACAGCCTCAAAGGGTTCGGCAAGGGCCTGGGCTCGGCGGCGCCGGAGGGCGGCTACGCGTGGTACGCTGGCATTTGAGAGCGCAGGCGAGTCCATGCGCGGACGTTACGCTCAGGGCGCCGCTGGCTTAGACGCGGGCGCGCTCGGTGGAATCAATGTGGTCTGGGGATGTTCCGGCAACATCAACGGAGCCCTCGCCGGCTGGTTGAAATCGAAGTCGCCTCGCAGGTCGCCGAGTTGCGGGGCTTCCTCGCGCACCATCGGGCGCGGATCGGGCCGGCCGTCGCGCTTCGGGTCCAGCCGCTGGCCGCCCAGGAAATCGTCTTCGACGAACTTCACATAGGCGTCGAAACTCAACGTCTGGTGATCGATAAAACCCTTCCTCGCAAACGGCGAAATCACGATTGCCGGTACCCGCAAGCCGTAGCCGTTTTCATCTACACGCACGGGAACGACATGGTCGTAGAACCCGCCCCAGTCATCCCATGCCAGAAAGATCGCGCAGTCTTTCCAGTTTGGCCCCGACATGACGGCGTTCACCAGGCTTGTGACGAAGGTCTGGCCGCGGCTGATCAAATCCGGCGGATGTTCGCTCACGTCGCCCGAAGGCACCACCCATGACACGGCCGGTAACGTCCCCGCTTTGGCCCGTTGCATGAACACTTGAACCGATTGAATGTTTGCAAGCTCGCCGTCATTCTTGACGGTGTCGAAATACGGCAATGGATTCCAGATTCCGGGCGTCTTGGCATTCTGCTTGACCGGCAAACAGTCTTCCGCCTCATCGTCCTCGCAATCGGGTTCGGTGCCTTCAACGACGTAATAGCCCCAGCTCACATGACTCTTGTGCAGCAGGTAGGTGAGGTCGGTCCAGGCATAGATGGGATCGGGGCGCGACTTCGTTATCTTGCCCCCGCCGTTTTCTTCGCCGAAGAAGTCCGGGGGCATTCCCGGAAGTCCGAGAGCATTCGTGCAACTGAATGGATCGTCGTGCCTGGTACAGCGAGCCGACCATTCCGAAACCTGGAATAGATGCTCCGGCAGGCTCCAGGAGGCGTTGGGCTCGAACATCCGGTCCTGCAAAACAAAAGCCTGCGCATACTTCCAATAGTTCGGGATATCTCCTCCATCGTGGTAGCCCATCACGTCGGGAGTGCCACCGCTGACGCAGGCTGGATCGTCCGGATCGTGGCAGGCAATGCGGGCTTGTTCCACGAGCTTGATAAAGCCGTCCATCTTGCCGCCGTCCACATCCGCGATCGCGGAGCCTCGCGAGTGCGGGCCTCCGCCGTTCCGGTCGTGAGCATCATGGTAGGGTTTAACGCACGCTCCGCTGGCGGGGTCGGGAACGCAAACTGCCGGACCGCCGTTGCGCATGGGGATTCCGTCGGCTCCCGGAAAAGTACCGAAGTAGCTGTCGAACGAGCGGTTTTCCTGCATGATCACAATCACGTGCCGGATGTGGCGAATGGCGTCCTCAGGGTTTCCTCGTTCGTGGCGCTGGGCGCTGGCACCAACCGCGTGCAGCGCCCACAGCGCAAAGGCCGCGAGCAACGACGCGCCCGCGCCTCCGTAAGAACCCTGGGTTGATGTCGTTCCTCTCATACCTGTCTTTCCTCTCATACCCGCGGTGGCGTGGGCTAGGTTCCGTTTTTCCAGCCGTACCGATTCGCTTCTCCGAGCTTGCCGGCCGCGTGAAGAAGGGCACTCCGGCAAGATTCTCCCAATCCTCTCTGAGCTTTGTCGCGACCGGCAGCGCGCTCTCAGCCGGACCACTGGCTGCCGCGGAGGTCCTTCCAGGCACCGCCATCCGCGTAGCGCTCGGGATGCAGGACCTTTGGACGCGGGTCTTCAGCAGTGTCGAGCTGAAGGACCATCCACTTCGGATACGGAACGCCCGGATCCGACGCAGCGTCCAGGAGCCGGATTTCGTCGTCCGAAAGCCGAAGGTCGACAGCGCGGACGTTATCTTCTAATTGCTCGGCTCTTCGAGCTGCGATTATCACGCTGCTGACGGCGGTCCGGCCAAGCAGCCACGACAAGGCCACGCGCGCCGGGCTGGCGTCATGGCGGGCGGCGACTTCCTTCAGCGCGTCCACCACACGGTAGCCTACCTCCCTGTCAAAGGGCACGAACGGACCTGCCTCTGCAAAGCGTGACTCAGCGGGAGCCGGGTTGGCGCGGCTGTACTTCCCGGCCAGGAATCCGCCAGCCAACGGGCTCCAGACCAGGATGCCGACGTTGTGGTACTCGGCGAATGACTGGAACTCGTATTCGAGACCCCGGCCAACGAGGCTGTAGTACATCTGCGCCGTCACATATTTCTCCAGCCCGAGGCGCTCCTGTAGCATAACCGCGGTGGTGGCCTGCCATGACATGAAGTTTGAGAGCCCGATGTAGCGGACTTTTCCCTGGCGTACAAGACCGTCCAGCGTCCGAAGCGTCTCCTCCAGCGGCGTGTTGCTGTCCCATCCGTGCACCTGGTACAGGTCGATGTAATCGGTCTGCAGCCTCCGGAGGCTCGCCTCCACTTCGCGCATGATGTTCACGCGGGTGGCGCCGCTGTGGTTGAAATTCCCGCCCATGGGAAGGCGGACCTTGGTGGCCAGCACGATTTCTTCCCTGATGCCCTTTAAGGCATGGCCCAACAGGGTCTCGCTCTCCCCGAGGCTGTAAACGTCTGCCGTGTCGATGAAGTTGATTCCCCGGTCCAGAGCAAGCTTCACCATCCGCGTGGTGTCCTCCTGGCCGAGGTTGCCCATATTCATCTTGCCGCCGAACTGCATACTGCCGAGCGCCAATTCGCTCACGATAAGCCCGGTATTTCCCAGCTTCCTGTATTTCATCTTCATTTGCTCCTTTCGCCAGATGCTCGCTGTTATTGCGAATGCGAGGCGCCCAAACGCGCCCTGACCTCGCATAGCAGCCACACCTCTCCATTTGAGCAGGAATCGGGTAGTTTAGGTCGGCGCGCCCAGTGAACCCACGAAGGCTTGGCTCGATTAAGGAAGGCAAACCTCTTGTAACAGCAAGGCAAGACTGGATTTACGATTCTTATTAACAAGATGCTCATTAACCGATGGTGCCTGGTCACAGCCGATGGCTCATCAGTGACGGTGAAGTCCGCGGACCTCATGGTGTCAGCAGCTGAAGAGAGAGCCGAGAGCCTGACTGAAAACAGGCTGCGCTTGCACAGAATTCCCAGCATTGACGGTCGCGAGCCATGTCAACGAACTCTCATCCATTTTCCGATCATTCACACCCAGGCCGATATGGGAGAACTGAGCGAGCCAATACAACGCTTGAAACTGAAGCGGCTGGGGCAAAAACGCTGGGAGCGAAGTGTGGACGTCGTCGACAAGCTCTGGACCAGATTGAACAGAGCCTGAAGAATCTCGCGGTTTCGTATGAACGAATTCGTGGGGAAAGCTCCATGAGGCATCTGCTCTACTGTATCTTTCGAGACACCTCAATGCCTGACCTCGACATTCCTGCTGGCGTCGGCGCCCATGGGCGTTGCCGTGGTGTACCGCTCCGGGGATGCTCAGGGTGTTCCCCGGCTGCGGGAGTTGGGGAAATCGCTTTACCAACCCGAGCGCGAGGAAGCAATGGTCTGTGCCCATTAAGAACGATGGCCAAGAGCCGCAGACGGGCACGAAGCGGCACGAGGGGGTGGCGCGTCATGGTTTCACGACCGGTGCTGGACGAAACGCAGCAGATCTCTTTGTGCGAGATTCTTGACCGGGTGCTGAATAAAGGGGTTGTGGTGGCAGCCGAGGCGACGATTTCAGTGGCCGATGTCGACCCCCTCTACCTCGGGCTGCAAGTCATATTGACGTCGATGGAAACCGGACGCCGGCACGCCAACTCCGTTGTTGACCGAGCACGCGGAACCGGAATTGGGGAAGGAGTAGGCGATGGGATGGTCTGAACTGTGCCGAGGGCGAGGGGGTGCATCTTGCCAACACGCGAACAGGCCAAACGGTCTGCGGATGAAAGCAGCGCTCGCAATCCGCGTCAAGGAGAACTGTG
>DASZIG010000108.1:0-2655 GCA_035949375.1 Terriglobia bacterium
TTAACAGTTCTCATTCTCGCCCGTGACGGCGCTTGTGTCAATGTCGGCGGTGCTATCATGAAACGCTTGACCGTCGTGCAAGCCGCGCGGAGAGGTCGGATGGAACGATTCGCCATTATGGAACGCTTCGCCATTCAAGTCCGTCCGGCGATGGCTCTCCGTAGCCCGGTGTCCGCGAATCGATGGCGGCGGCGGCTCTCGGCAATGTCTCTTCTGCTGGTTTGGGTGCCCGCCGCAGCGCCGATGTGGGCGCAGACCGCGACCGAGCCTTCGAGCCGGACCGTGGCTTCGCCGAATGGCGAACTGGCAGCGACCTTCGCCATCAAGAGCCTTCCCCCGCCCTACGCTTCGGGATCGCGCCCATACTATAGCGTGACATTTCGAGGACAACCGCTGCTGGCGGATTCGCCTCTCGGCCTTCGATTTGATGACGCGCCGGCGCTCGGCCAGAATCTCACGGTCACGGGCGTCAGCGCGGACTCGCACGACTCGAGCTGGGAAGACTCGATCAATGACAATCGCACCGTTCGCGACTACTACAACGAATTGACGGTTCACCTCGAGGAAACGGAGGCGCCTGGCGGCGCGACCGGAACGCGCGCGCGGCGCGTCGACCTGATTTTCCGCGCTTACGACGCCGGCGTTGCTTTCCGTTACGTGCTGCCCCAGCAGAAGACCCTCGACCGGTTTGTCCTCAGCGCCGAGGATACGGGATTCTACTTCGCCCGGCGAGGCGCCGCCTACGGGCTTAACCTCGGCGGCTTCACGACCGCGTACGAAGACGAATTCACCAAGGTGCCGCTTGCGGGAATCGAGCCCGACGCGATCGTAGGTCTGCCGCTGCTCATCGAAATGCACGGCGGGCCGTGGGTGGCGCTTACGGAGGCCGATCTCGAGGACTACGCCGGACTCTACATCGCCGGGGCGAAGGGCGTGCCGAACGGTCTCGCGACCAAGCTCGCGCCGCGCGAGGACCATTCAGATCAGGCCGTGATCGGCTCCGCTCCGAAGGCCACGCCCTGGCGCTTGATCATGGTGAGCGCGGAGCCGGGCGGGCTGATCGAGGCCCACGATCTGGTGCTCAATCTCAACCCGCCGAATGCCCTCGGCGACACGTCGTGGATCGAGCCCGGCAAGACTGCCTGGGACTGGTGGTCGGGCGACTACGCCACCGGTGTCAGCTTCAAGCCCGGCATGAATACGGAAACCCTCGAGCATTACGTCCAGTTTGCTGCGGACCATCACCTGACCTACATGCTGATTGACGCGGGCTGGGCGCGCCATTCCGACGCGACGAGCGGCTGGGATCGGGCGGACATCACGCACTGGAACGACAACGTCGATCTGCCCCGAGTGATCGCCCTCGCCCGGGAGCACGGCGTGAAGGTGCTGCTGTGGATGCACTGGAAATCGGTCCAGAAGCAGATGAGCGAGGCCTTCCCCCTTTTTGAGCAGTGGGGAGCCTCGGGCATCAAGGTCGACTTCATGAACAGCGACAGCCAGGAGATGGTAAATTTCTATTACAAAGTCACGCGCGAGGCGGCGAAACATCATCTCGTGGTGGATTTCCACGGCGCTTTCAAGCCCACCGGCATGCGCCGCACCTACCCGAACCAGCTTACGCGTGAGGGCGTGCTCGGCATGGAATACAACAAGTGGAGCTACCGCGACACGCCGTATCACCACCTGATCCTGCCCTTCACGCGGATGCTCGCGGGCCCTCTCGATTACACACCCGGCTGCTTCAACAACGCCACGCGCGACCAGTTCGAGCCGCGCGACGCGAATCCCATGTGCCAGGGCACCCGCGCCCACCAGTTAGCGATGTATGTCGTCTACTTCAGCCCACTGCAGATGCTCTCCGACTATCCCGAGGACTTCGATCACCACGCGGGCATGGATTTTCTCGATCGGGTACCAACGGTGTGGGACGAGACGCGCGTGCCGCTCGGTGATCCGGGGGAGTACATCGCCGTGGCGCGCCGCAAAGGCGACATCTGGTATCTTGGCGCCATGACGGATTGGACGCCGCGCGACCTCGACATTCCGCTGGGCTTCCTCGGCCCCGGACGCTTCCAGGCTCACCTTTACGTCGATGGGCCAGATGCCGGCGAGGACGCCAAGGACGTCGCCACCCGCGAGGCCGGGTTCACGGCGGCGGACCATCTCAAAGTACACCTCGCATCCGGCGGCGGCCTGGCCGGGACGTTCACGCCGGTGACCGAAGCACGCTAGTCGGCGCGGCGCAACCGCAGCGCATAATCGGGCCTGTGACTTTACCGCTGGGAGCTTCGCAATGCTCGAGCGTGCTCCAACGCCGGGATTGCGGGTGTTCCGTTTGGAACACATTGCCGGGCGGTCTGGTGTATACTGCTTGCGCTCAGGATGCCCAAAACCGGAAATCCGGGGCCAGAGGTTCAAAATCGGGAATTCCCGTTGCCATGCCGAGAAGCCAAAACGGAAATTTCTTTTCAGGAGAAAGCGTGATTCGAAAACCCAGTGTATTGTTGCTCGCGATTTTCGCCATGGTGGCGGGAGGGAGCGTCGTTTCCCAGGCCGCCCAGCCACAGTCCCCGTTAACGCGTCATGTGCGTAGCGTGATCCTCGATGGGCAGGCGCATTCTGTCGGCCGGCTCCCCGCACAACAGTCCCTGC
>DASZIG010000109.1:0-34515 GCA_035949375.1 Terriglobia bacterium
CCGAATGGGAATTCAAGCGTTCGAGCCGGTGCTGGTCGAAGGGAACGCCATCCGGATCCACCCCTTGGTTTGCAAAGGGTTCAACGCCGATTTCGACGGCGACCAGATGGCCGTCCACATCCCGCTGTCGCCGGAAGCGCAGATTGAAGCTTCGACGCTGATGCTCGCGTCCAACAACATTCTGTCGCCGGCGCACGGCGGACCGATCGCCATCCCCACGCAGGATATGGTGCTGGGCTGCTATTACCTCACGAAAGCGCGTCCCGGCGCGAAGGGCGAAGGCCGCACCTTCGCCTCCACCGACGATGTGCTGATCGCGCTCGAAATGGGTGAGGTGGAAACGCTCACGCCCATCAAGCTGCGGTATACCGGCCGCGTGATCGATCTGGTGCATGCGTTCGACAGCCAGAACATCATTCATACCGAGCCCATCGAGTTCGTCAAGCAGTACATGGAGACCACTGTCGGCCGCGTGATCATGAACGATCACCTGCCGCAGGACATGCCCTTCATCAACGGCCTTCTCAAGAAGAAAGGCCTGGGCGCGCTGGTGCAGTATTGCTACCTGAAGTTCGGGCTGCAGGTCACCGTCCAGATGCTGGATGAGGTGAAGAATCTGGGCTTCCTGTACGCCACTCGCGCCGGCATCTCCATCGGCATCGACGACATGGTGGTCCCCGCCGAAAAGGCCACCTTGGTCCGCGAAGCCGAAAAGGAAGTGGTCAACGTCGAGAGCCAATACCAGGACGGCGCCATCACCCACGGCGAGCGCTACAACAAGGTGATCTCCATCTGGTCGAACGTCACCGACCGCGTGGCCGACGAAATGTTCCAGGCCATGGAAGGACAAGACAAGTCCGGGCAGATGAATCCCATCTACGTCATGGCGGATTCGGGCGCCCGCGGATCCAAGCAGCAGATCCGGCAGCTTTCCGGGATGCGCGGCCTGATGGCCAAGCCCTCGGGCGAGATCATTGAGACGCCCATCACGGCCAACTTCCGCGAGGGGTTGAACGTGTTGCAGTATTTCATCTCGACCCACGGCGCTCGCAAGGGTCTCGCGGACACCGCACTGAAGACGGCCGACTCCGGCTACCTCACGCGGCGCCTGGTCGACGTGGCCCAGGACGTGATCATTTCCGAATTCGATTGCGGCACGATGGACGGCATCTACGTGGAGCCCATTGTCGAAGCGGGCGAAGTGGTGGAACCGCTCCGCGATCGTATCGTCGGCCGCGTGTCGCTCGAGCCCATCAAGGACTACGAGGGCGGCCTCATTGTGGACGTGAACCAGGAGATCAATGAAGATCTGGCTGCGTCTATCCAGGCCGCCGGCATCGAGCGGGTGAAGATTCGTTCGGTGCTCACCTGTGAGTCGCGCCGCGGGGTGTGCGTGCGCTGCTACGGGCGCAACCTCGCGACCGGGAAACTCGTGGAGATCGGCGAGGCCGTGGGCGTGATCGCGGCTCAGTCGATCGGCGAGCCCGGCACGCAGTTGACCATGCGGACCTTCCACATCGGTGGCACCGCCAGCCGCGTGAGCGAGCAGTCCGCGCTCCAGGCGCGCAACAACGGGTTCCTGAAGTACCTCAACCTGCAGACGGTCCAAAATCGCGAGGGCAACTTCGTGGTGATGAACCGCAATGGCGCCGTGGCCGTGGTGGACGAGAAAGGCCGCGAGCGCGAGCGCGACACCGTGGTTTACGGCGCCCGCTTGCGCCTGGAAGACGGCGCTCCGGTGAAGGTGGGCGACGTCATCGTGGAGTGGGATCCTTACACCTTCTCCATCCTGACCGAAGTGGGCGGCACCGTGTCTTTCAAGGACCTCGAGCAGGGCGTGACCATGCGCGAGGAAGTCGACGAAGTCACGGGCCTCTCGCGGCTGGTGGTCACCGATTCTCCCGACGAGAAGATGCAGCCTCAGTTGACCATTCGCAGCGAGGAAAAGAAGGGCTCCAAGAAGTACCTGATGCCTTCGCGCGCGCACCTCATGGTTCAGGACGGCGACCAGGTGAGCCCCGGCGACGTGCTGGCCAAGATCCCGCGCGAGACCACCAAGACCAAAGACATCACGGGCGGCCTGCCGCGCGTGGTCGAACTCTTCGAAGCGCGCCGCCCCCACGAGACGGCGGTGATCACGGAAATCGACGGCACGGTGAAATACGGCGAAGTCTCCAAGGGGCAGCGCAAAATCGCCGTGCTTCCTGACAAGGGCGAGCTCAAGGAATACCTGCTGCCGCGCGGCGTTCACGTCTCGGTGCAGGAAGGGGAGCGCGTGAAGGCGGGAGAACCCCTGATGGACGGGCCTCGCAACCCGCACGACATCCTGGCGGTGCTCGGCGAAAAGGAGCTCCAGAAATACCTGGTCGACGAGATTCAGGAAGTCTACCGGTTGCAGGGCGTCAACATCAACGACAAGCACATCGAAGTCATCTCCCGGCAGATGATGCGCTGGGTGAGGGTGGAAGACGTCGGCGACACGGAATTTCTGCTCGACGAGCAGGTCGACAAGTTCCGCTTCCGCGAGGAGAACGACCGCGTGATCAATGCCGGCGGCAAGCCGGCCAACGGGCGGCCGTTGCTGCTCGGCATCACCAAAGCGTCGCTCTCTACGGAGTCGTTTATCTCGGCGGCTTCGTTCCAGGAGACCACCCGCGTGCTCACCGAAGCTTCCATTCGGGGCATGGTGGACCACCTGCGCGGACTCAAAGAGAACGTCATTATGGGCCGCCTGATTCCGGCCGGGACGGGTCTCGAGGTCTACCGCAACTTCCGGCTGCTGACCGAGGTCGAGCCGCCGGCTCCCGAGATGCCGGAAGTCGAGATCGGCGAGCCCGGCGAGGCGATCCTGCCCGCCGCAGCCGCGGGAGCGCCCAATGCTCCCGGCGACTTCGGCGACGAAGACGAAGTGCGGACACAATAAGAGGAGTGACAGGTGGCGAGTGACGAGTTGCCGGGGCCAAGGCCGGTCTCGTCACTTGCCCCTTGTTACTTGGCACTCGCCACTTGACACTCGCCACTGGTTCTTAGATGACCTGCTGGAAATGCGGCGTCACCGTCGATCTTGTCGCGGGCGCGCGCGTGGGTACGCGCGACGTTTGCCCGCGTTGCGATTCCGACCTTCACTCCTGCCGCAACTGCCGCCACTACGACCCGGCCAAGCACAATCAGTGCGCTGAGACGCAATCCGAATGGGTGCGCGACAAGGAAGCCTCCAACTACTGCGACTACTTCTCGCCGGGCGGCGCGCGCCGCGGTCCAAGCGGTCCTTCCTCACCGGGCGACGACGTCCGGAAGAAGTTCGATTCTCTGTTTAAGTCTTGATGGAAGGGACGCGGCCGGGACACGGCGCTAAAGCTAGTCTTCTAGCCTCCTTCGAATCCCCCCGCTCTCTCGAAGGCATAAGCCGCGCCGAGCAGCCGGGCTTCATCGAAGTGCCGTCCTACGAACTGCATGCCGACGGGCAACGGCGGAACCCCGGCGGCCACGTCTCCCTTGGTCTTGCCGCAAGGCACGCTGATGCCCGGAATGCCGCTGAGCGACGCCGTGACCGTGTAAATGTCGGCCAGGTACATCTGCAGCGGATCCTCGCTGCGTTCCCCGATTTTGAAGGCCGCCACCGGCGAAGTGGGCGTGACGATCACGTCCACCGCCTGGAAGGCTTCGCTGAAGTCGCGCGCCAGCAGCGAGCGCACTTTCTGGGCCTTGAGGTAGTAGGCGTCATAGTAGCCGGAGCTGAGCGCGTAGGTGCCGAGCATAATGCGCCGCTTGACCTCGGCCCCGAATCCCGCATCGCGCGTTCGTTCGTACATATCACGCAGATCGGCGTAATCCGGAGCGCGCAGCCCGTAGCGCACGCCGTCATAGCGCGCCAGGTTGGAACTGGCCTCGGCGGTCGCCACGATGTAGTAGCAGGCGATGGCGTAATCGGTGTGCGGCAGGCTCACCGGAACGATCTCGCAGCCGATTCTCTGAAGCAAATCGATCCCCCGCTGGATGGGATCTCCGATCTCCGCCGATAGTCCCGCGAAATATTCGCGGGGCACCCCAACGCGCAGACCCGCAACGCTGACCTCAAGCTCACCCTCGTAATCGGGCACCGGCACATCCGCCGATGTGGAATCGTTGGGGTCGCGCCCGGCGATCGCCTGCAGCACCGCCGCCAGATCGCGCACCGAGCGGCCGAAGGGCCCGATGTGGTCGAGTGAGGAGGCAAAGGCCACCAGGCCGTATCGCGACACGCGGCCGTACGTCCCCATCAGGCCGGCCACTCCGCAGAGCGCGGCCGGTTGGCGGATGGAGCCGCCGGTATCGGAGCCCAGTGCCACTGTCGCCAGGTTCGCGGCCACGGCGGCGGCCGATCCGCCGCTCGATCCGCCGGGCACGCGGCTCGGGTCGTGCGGATTGCGCGTAGGAAAGTAGCCGGAGTTTTCCGTGGAAGAGCCCATGGCAAATTCGTCGCAATTGGTCTTGCCGAGAATGCAGGCTCCTGCCGCCTCCAGTCGCACGACGGCGGTCGCGTCATAAGGCGGGACGTAGTGTTCCAGGATGCGCGACCCGCAAGTGGTGCGCACGCCGCGCGTCACGATCACGTCCTTTACGGCCACCGGCACGCCCGCGAGCGGTCCCACGGGCTCGCCGCGTGCAAGGGCGCGGTCAACGCGCGCCGCCTGCGTGAAGGCCCGCTCGGGCGAGAGCGTCAGAAAAGCGGCGATGTTCCCGTCTTCGCGCTTAATGCGTTCCAGGTGCGCGAGCGCGATCTCCTCGGCGGAGGCGGCCTTGCGGCGCACGAGGTCCCGGATTTCAGCCAGGTTGAGAGCAGTCAGGTCCATACGTAATGGCGGTTGCCGGCCACGAGTTTCCGACTCGCTCGGGCGCGGCCGTGATCATTCTCTTTCGATAACGCGCGGCACTTTGAAGAGCCCCGGGCCGGGGTCGGGGGCGTTGGCCAGGGCCACTTCCGGCGTGAACATCGGCCGCGCCAGGTCCGGACGCAAGGCGAACCCCGGCGGACCTTCCGCCAGCACCTGGGCCAGCGGCTCCACGTCCTGAAGATCCAGCTCATTCAGTTTCGCGATGTAATCGAGGATGGAGTCGAGTTGGGGCAGGAAGCGCTGCACCTCGTCATCGCTCAGCTTGAGATGCGCGAGTTCGGCCACGTAGCGGACTTCCTTCTCAGTCAGAGCCATCAATGCACCTTCCCTGCAGGACGCGCGAAATACTTGGCGAAAGAGCGCGAGACGACCGCGCGAAGCTCGGGACCGAGCGTCTCGAGCGCAGCCATATCCGGCCTACCCGGGCCGATCGCCAGGGCCGGCGCTCGGGGCAGTTCGACGGCGGCCTGAGCCCCGGCTTCGTCACGGGCTACCAGTTTAACGCGAAGGTGCCGCACGACGGTTCCACCGAGAGCCCGGTTGATGGCGCCGCAGATCTCTTGCCGCAGACCCTGCAGTTGGGCCGCCCAGGTGGGGCAATGCACGGCCAGCGTCAGCGTGCCCGACGAGAATGCCAGCGGACGGGCCTGCTCCGCCATGGCCTTGCCGGCGACCCGAGGCCAGACTCCGGCCAGCACCGCGAGCACCGGGGCGCGCTCCCCGCGAACGTGATTCTTGAGAGCGCGGGGCAGAATCTTGCCGAGTTCTTCCATTCAATCGCCTTTCATTTTTCTCTTATGGGATGGCCAGTTTAGCACGACGGAACGCGCAGCGACAGCCCTTGTTCGCCCTTGTTCGCCGGTTGCGGCGCCTTCTATAATTCCGTCTTGATGCGCCTCATCCTTGCTTCCGCCTCTCCACGCCGTCAGGAAATCCTGCGCAACGCGGGTTTCGACTTCGAGGTGCGGCGGAGTTCGATCAGCGAGGACGCGCTGCCCGGAGAGCCGCCGGAAACCATGGTATCGCGCTTGGCTCGGGAGAAAGCGCTCGATGTGGCCGCGACTGCGCCCGAGCGCAGCCTCGTGCTTGGAGCCGACACCACCGTCGTGGTGGACGGCGAGACCTTCGCCAAACCTGCGGACGCCGCCGATGCGGCCCGGATGCTGCGCCTCCTGTCCGGGCGCGCGCACAGCGTGCTCACAGGTGTTTGCATCGTGGAAACTCTCGATCGCGTCGCCGCCTCCGGCTGCGAACGCACCGAGGTGTGGTTCCGGACCCTGAGCGAGCCTGAGATTCGTGACTACGTGGCGAGTGGTGAGCCTTTCGACAAGGCGGGCGCGTACGGCATCCAGGGGCGCGCCTCGCGCTTCGTCACCCGCATCGAAGGCTGTTATTTCAACGTGATGGGTCTGCCGGTGGCGCTCGTTGACCGTCTGCTCAGGACGCTCGGCGGTCCTACAGAATGACGCGCGCGTCTCCCTCGCGGCGCGTCACGCGCTCGCGATCGAAATATTCGAGCAGCGGGATGGCATACTTGCGGGTAACGCCCGTCATTTCCTTGAACGCCGCCACATCCAGGCGGCTCGTTCGCGTTTTGCGCTCGGCGAGCAACGCGCGCAACCGCGCAAGGGCGGTGCGATGAAAGACCAGCCCTTCTGAGACCTTGATCAGGGTCTTCTCGCGCAGGAGGATCTGCAGGATTTTCTCGGCGCGCGCGCGGTCGACGGGCAGCTTGGCCAGCACCTCCGCCGCCGGCGGCACGGAAAGCGCGGCCTGCTCAAAGGCCTGGCTGATGCTCTCCTTGGCCGCGGATTCCTGCTCGTTCAACCGCACCTCGCGCCCCGCCCGGCGCACCATCTCACCGTCCATTTCCACCTTGCCCTTCGCGCTCAGGTCGTGAAGCGCGGCGCTGAACAGCAAGACTGAAGGCAGAGGATCTCGCTTGCTGCGTTTTGCCGGTCCCGCCAGCCGCCCGCGGAGGTCTTCCTTGGCGAGCCCGCGCAGCAGAGGATTGGCGCCGTGAAATTCCTCCAGGACCGCGAGAATCCTGCTGCCGATCGCATCGAAGGTCTCCGCCGAGATCAGCACGGACGGCGGCTGGCCGGCCGAGACCAGACGGCTCTCGCGCAACCGAGGCTCGGCCGCGCGCAGGACCTGTTCCGGGAACCAGCCCAGGCGCGCCCCGAGCGCCGCGAGCGTGCTCTCGCCCGCTTCGCGCACGAACAACGCCAGACGTTCTCCATCCCCGGCGCGCTCGAGTTGCTCGAGAAGCGAGCGCGCTCCCGCGTCACCGGCGCGATGCTTCTCGGGGCGATTGTCGAGTACCATTCCCCCGCCGATGGTGGTCACGGGCGAAAATTGCCGGATGATGAAGCGATCGCCGGGCAGAAAAACACCCGGCGCGGACAGGCGAAGCTGGGCATACGCGCGCGCGCCGGGCTTCATCTCGCGCCCTTCCAGAAGCACGGCCTCGGCCAACAGTTCGGTGGTTCCGGAGTGGAAGTGAACCCGGGCGCGATTCTTGAGCGGACGCGCGGAGTCGAGCAGCCTGAGTACGCAGTCGAGTTTGTTGGTAGCCTGGAGAACACCGGGTGAGGCGAGCACCGTACCGCGTCCGATCCCGCCCGCGTCGATGTTCGCCAGGTTCAAGGCCGTGCGCTGGCCGGCCAACGCCTCGCTCGCCGGCTGATTGTGGACTTGAATGCCCCGCACACGGACAATGCGCCCCGCCGCGTCGCCCGCCGGCGAAAAAACTTCGGCTTCGCTCTCCTTGGCGATTCGCCCGGCAGCAAGCGTTCCCGTCACGACGGTACCGAAGCCATGAATCACGAAGGAGCGGTCCACCGGCAGGCGGAAAGGCAGGTCGGCGGGGCGTGCCTCCGCAGCCAGGCTCAAGCGCTTCAGCTCCGCGCGCAGTTCGTCCAAACCCTCGCCGGTGCGCGCGCTCACCGCGATCACCGGAGCGCCTTCCAAAAATGACCCGGCCACAAATTCCCGCACTTCCAGGCGAACGGTCTCGACGAGGTCAGCGTCAACCAGGTCGCGCTTCGTCAACGCCACCACGCCGCGCCGGACTCCGAGCAGCCTGCAGATTTCGAAGTGCTCGCGCGTTTGCGGCTTGATCGACTCGTCCGCCGCCACCACCAGCATCACCAGATCGATCCCGGTAGCGCCCGCCAGCATGTTGCGCACGAAGCGCTCGTGTCCAGGCACATCCACGAAACCCAGGCGCACGCCGTCGCCGAGATCAAGGTGGGCGAACCCGAGGTCGATGGTGATGCCGCGCCGCTTCTCCTCGGCAAGCCGGTCCGGATCGGTGCCCGTCAGCGCGAGTACCAGCGCGGACTTGCCGTGATCGATGTGACCGGCCGTGCCCACGATGACGTCCTTCATGGATTCATCGTAACCCGTTTGTCAGGCGCTCGACAGGGCCGGTCTCGGTTGCGGAGAGATTTGGGGGGCGCATGCAGCGGTTTAGTGTGCTGCTGTGTGCGCGAGGGATTGGCTTGCGTTCGGGCCTTGCGGCTCAGCGCCTCAGTCGCCCGTGCCTGAAAGTGCGACGCTTTGCGGGCTGCCGCCTGCCGAGTCGACGATCGAGACCGACGCACTGCGGGAGCCGGTCGCTTGCGGCGTGAAGGTGACCGCGATGGTGCAACTGGCCCCCGGCGCCACGTGATTGCCGCACGTGTTGGATTGAGAGAAATCCCCCGGGTTGTTACCGGAAATGCCGATTGATGAGATGGTGACCGAGGACGTGGTGCTCACGTCGGTCAGAGTTACGTTTTGCGGTGCGCTCGACTGGCCGATCTCAACGGTGCCGAAGCTCAAGCCGGTGGGCGAAACGCTGAGGTTCGTTCCCACGCCGGTCACACTGATTTTCTGCGAAGGGCTGCCGGCGGCGTTGTCGGAAACGGTAATCGAACCACCGAGCGTGCCGTTCCCGGTCGGCGAGAAAGTCACGTTGATCGTACAACTGGCTCCGGCGCCGAGGCTCGACCCGCAGTTGTTCGTCTGGCTGTAGTTCGCCGGACTGGAAATGCTCGTAATCGTAAGCGTGGCGTTGCCTGTGTTGGTCAGCGTCACCGGCTGCGATGGGCTGCTGGTGTCCACGACCTGAGTGCTGAAGGTGAGGCTGCTCGGGCTCAGTGACGCGCCGGCTCCCATGCCGACGCCGGTTAGAGGTACCCCCTGCGGACTGCCTTGCGCGTTGTCGGTCACGCTCAGTGTGCCGGTGATGTTGCCGACTTGGGCGGGCTTGAAGTTGATGCTGACGGTGCAGTTCGAGCCCGAAGCCAGGGTTGCCGGGCAATTGTTCGTCTCTATGAAATTTGAGGTTGCCGTGACGCTCGAGATGTCCAGCGTGGCGCCGCCGGTGTTGGTGATGGCTACAGCGGAGGCCCCGGACTTGGTGTTGTAGTCCTGATCGCCAAAACTCACGCTGGTGGGATTGAAGCTCACCGCCGGACCCGAACCCGTGGGAACGCCGGAACCCGAGACCGTCACCGACTGTGGGCTGGCGCCGCCGGCGTCGTAAACCGACAGCGATGCGCTGAGAGCTCCGGTCGCCGCGGGTGCAAAGGTGACGCTGAAGGTACAGCTGCCTTGAGGCGGCACGCTCGATCCGCACGTGTTCGATTGAGCGAAGTCAGTTGGGTTGGCGCCGGTGAACTTGATTGAGGTGATGCCGAGCGAGGTGAGGCCCACGTTGGTCAGAATTACCATCTGCGGCGAGCTCGTCTGGCCCAGATAGACGCTGCCAAAGCTGAGGCTGGCCGGAACCAGATTCACAACGGTTGCCGTACCGCTAACGGTCACCCTCTGAGAGTTGCTTCCGGCGGAATTGTCACTTACAGTGACGTTCCCGCCGAGCGATCCGGACGTCGTGGGCACGAAGGTGACGCTAATCGTGCAGGAAGAGTTCGGTGCGAGGCTGGTGCCGCAATCGTTGCTTTGACCGAAATTGTCCGGCGCCGTGATGCTGTTGATGGTCAACGCGGCATTGCCTGTGTTCGACAAAGTGACGGCTTGAGCAGGACTGGTGGTTCCCACCAACTGCACCCCGTAGGTAAGGCTGCTCGGTGATAGTCCGGCCACACCGCCAGTTCCCACGCCTGTGAGGGGTATGGATTGCGGGCTACCGGGAGCGTTGTCGGTCACCGTGAGCGCGCCATTATTGGCTCCTACCGCGCTCGGTTTGAAGGTGACACTGAACGTGCAGTTGCTGCCCGCCGATAGAGTCCCCGGGCAGTTGTTCGTCTGAGTATAGGAACCACTGATGGTGGCTCCGCTGACGGTCATGGTGGAGCTGCCAGTGTTGGTGAGCGTAACAACAAGGGGCTGCGACTTCGTGTTGTAGCCCTGATTCGGGAAGTCAAGGCTCGTGGGATTGAAAGACGCGATCGGACCTTTACCCGTGGGATTGCCGGTTCCGGAAAGCGTCACCGTCTGCGGGCTGGCGCCGCCGTTGTCATTGAAGTTGAGGACGGCGGAGCGCGAGCCGGTACCGCCCGGCGTGAAGGTCACGTTAACGATACACGTGCCGAGCGGCGGCACTGAAGTTCCGCAATTGCCGGTATAAGTGAAGTCGCTGGGATTGTTGCCGCTGATCGATTCTCTGAGTGAGCCCAGGGTTTGAGTGGTGCTGACGTTGATGAGGGTGACCACCAGAGGCAAACTGGCGCTGCCCAGGTTCACGCTGCCGAAGTTCAGGCTGTTGGGGTTCACGCTGACTTCGGTAGCGGTACCCGAGACGCTGATGGATTGCGGGCTGTTCGCGCCATTGTCGAAAATGTTGATGGCGCCCGCCGGATTACCTGGATTTGCCGGGTCAAAAGTGACGGTGAAAGTACAGGTACCCCCGACCAGGATCGTGGTGCAGGTGTTTGTCTCCAGGAAGTTGGTAGGACTGTCGACGCTGTTGATGGTCAGCGTTGCCGTGCCGGTGTTGGTGAGTGTCACGGTCTGCGCGGGGCTGGTGGTGTTGATCAACTGGACGGCGAAGACCAGGCTGGACGGGCTTAGCGTGGCGATCCCCTGAATGCCTACTCCGGTGAGCGGGACCGCCTGCGGACTCTCGTAACCATTGTCTGCCACATTCGCATTGCCGGTACGCGTGCCCGTCGTCGTGGGTGTGAAGGCGATGTTGAAAATGCAATTGGCGGACGCCGCCAGCGTAGATCCGCAGGTGTTGCCGGTGATGCTGTAGTCGCCGGTGGCCGTGATACTGGTGATGTTCAGGGTGGCGTTTCCGGTGTTGGTCAGGGTCACCGTCTGCGGCGTCGAGCGACTGTTGACAATCTGGTCGCCGAAATTGAGACTCGTGGGGCTGAAGCTCGCTACGGGGCCGTTGCCGCTGCCGCTCAGCATCACGGTCTGCGGGCTGCCGACGGCGCTGTCGGTGATGGTGAGCGCGCCCGAAGCCGTTCCGGCGCCGGTCGGCGTGAAGGTCACGGTGACGTTGCAACTGGCGCCAGCGCCGAGTGAGTCGCCGCAGGTGTTGGTCTGATTGTAGGGCGCGGCGGTGGCAATGCTGGAAAGGCTCAGCGGGCTGGTACCGATGTTTGTCAGCGTCACCGTCTGCGGACTGCTGGTGACCCCGATGTTGACGCTGCCGAAGTTGACGCTCGCCGGAGTGAAGACCAGGGTGGTGCTGAGCTGGACAGAGGCGCTGTTGTTGTTCACATCGGCGCTGGCGGCGTCCAACCTGCCGTCATTGTTAAAGTCGGCCGCGGCGATGGAGACGGGCAGCAGGCCGGCGGGAAAGGTCAGGGCGTTCTGGAAGGTGCCGTTGCCGTTGCCGAGCAGCACCGACACGCTGCCGAGGTCGTTGTCATTGGGCAAGGCCAGATCCAGGATGCCGTCGCCGTTGAAGTCGCCGATCGTGACCCCTTCGGGGTAAGTGCCGGTGGTGTAGCGCACCTGATTCTGGAAAGTGCCGTCGCCGTTGCCGAGCAGGATCGAAACCGCTGCGGAGCCGAACTCGGCCACGGCCAGGTCCGGAATGCCGTCGCCGTTGAAGTCGGCGGCGGCGAGCGAACCGGGGTTCTCGGTGGCGCTGTAGTCGGAAGCAGGCTGAAACGTACCGTTGCCGTTGCCAAGCAGGATCGAGACCGTGCCGGCCGCAAAGTTGGCAACCGCCAGGTCGAGAATGCCGTCGCGATTGAAGTCGGAGACCACGACCGACGTGGGCTCAGTGCTGACGCCGTATTCGATCTCGGGCTGGAGGGTGCCGTCGCCGTTGCCGAGCAAAATGGAGACTGCGTCGTCATACTGATCGACGACCGCCAGGTCGAGATTGCCGTCCCCGTTGAAGTCGCCCACAGCCACGTGGAAGGGAAGCTGGCCGGTGGGATAATCGACATGAGGCTGGAAAGTGCCGTCGCCGTTACCGAGCAGGATGGAAACCGAATTCGCGGGTTGGCCGAGCGTGTTCTCACCGGCATTGACCACTGCCAGGTCAAGGACGCCGTCGTGGTTGAAGTCGCCCACGGCCACATCCTCGGGGCCGAGGCCAGTGGGATAGTCGATGTGAGGCTGAAACGTGCCGTTACCGTTGCCGAGCAGGATGGATACGGTATTGTCCACCTCATTGGTGACGGCCAGGTCCTGAGCGCGTCCGCGGGTAAAGTCGGCGACGACCACCGAGGTCGGACTGTTGCCCGTGGAGTTCGTGGCGGTACTCAACGAGACCGTGCTGGCCGGAATGGTGACCTCGAAGAAGGCGACGTTGGAGGAGCCCCCCCCGGGCGGCGGGTTCTTGACCGTGACCGAAGCGGTGCCGGCGGTGGCGATGTCGGTCGCGCTGATCAGCGCCGTGAGCTGTTTGCTGCTGACGAACGTCGTGGTGAGTGCGCCGCCATTCCAGCGGACGCCCGAGCCGGAGACGAAACCGGTGCCGTTCACGGTCAACGTGAAGGCCGGGCCGCCGGGCTGAGCACTGGCGGGCACCAGAGGCAGATCAATCTGTGGCACGGGATTGTTCTGACCCCAAGCAGGAGGGATGGGCAGCACCCACACACCAATTCCCACGATAACCGCCGCGACAAAATTGCTTGTTCTTGTGCCTTTCATGACGTGCGCCTTTCGTGTTTCAGTGTGAGTCAGCGATCCCAGCGCAGACTCAGGTGACGCCTCGTTGCTCGGGCCGGCTTTAGTGACCATTTGTATACGGCGGCCAAAAACCCGAGTAGCCTTGCTGAGACAACGGAGCCAGGCAAAGGGCCTCTCGGAACGCCCTGCGAATGCCTTGCGATACCGCTTCCGGGCATTGATGCCAAAAGAGCTTTGGACCTTCCCCGCAATTGACGTGATCGCATTCATGGCCGCACACGTTATTAGCAAGTACAGTGCCAAGACGGTAAACGGTGGGATGGTCCCTTCTGCTATCAAGCCGCCTCCGCCGTGCTGCCGGCTCCGCTACGGGCCGTGAGCGCCCGCAATTGCAGGTTGTTCGTGCGCCTCCGCTCGAACACCCGCAGCGTGGAGGCGGCTATAATCAGAATCACCATGCGTTTTGAGCTTTTCGTGGCCTTGCGCTATCTGAAGGCAAAACGGCGTCAGGCCGCCATCTCCGTGGCCACCGTGATTTCCGTCGTGGGCGTGATGGCGGGGGTGTGTGCGCTGGTGATCGCGCTGGCGGTCAACAATGGATTTCGCGAAGACCTGGAGTCGAGGCTCGTGGGCGCGACGGCCAACATCAACCTGATCCGGTCAGACGGCATCCCGCAATATGACGAGCTTACGGCCCGCCTGGCGCGGACGCCCCACGTCCTGGCGGCGGCGCCCGTGCTCTACGAGGAGGGTTTGATCTCGAGCAAGTCGCGGGCTTTCGGCGTCATCCTGAAGGGAGTGGACCCGCAACGCGAAACTCAGGTCGGCGACTTGTTGAAACGGCTCAGCGCCGGGTCACTCGACGGCTTGAGCCAGAGTTTTCCGGACGCCGACCCCATCATCATCGGCAAGGAGCTCGCGAGCGACCTTGGCGTCCACGTGGGCGATAATGTGCTCGTGACCAGTCCGCAGGGTTACGTCACGCCCCTGGAAGTGGTTCCCAAGTTCCGCCATTTTCACGTCGTCGGCATCTTCGATTCCGGCCTCTTCGATTTCGACTCGGGCTGGGCCTTCACGAACCTGTCAGCCGCGCAGCGCTTGTTTGATCTCGCCGACGTGGTGGACATGATCGAGTTTAGGATCGACAACATTTATCAAGCCGACTCCGTAGCCGACGTCATCCACAAGGCCGCCGGACCTGGTTTCGAGATCACGACCTGGGAAGAACAGAATCGCTCGCTCTTCAGCGCCCTCAAACTCGAACGCCTGGTCACGATTCTCACCATCGGATTGATCGTGCTGGTGGCCGCGCTCAATATCTTCATCACCCTGGCCATGACGGTGATGGAGAAAAACCGCGAGATCGCCGTGCTCATGTCGATGGGCGCCCGTCAGCGCCAGGTGTGGTCGCTATTTACGCTGCACGGCCTGCTGATCGGCGGATTGGGTACGCTGGCGGGCCTCGTGCTCGGATACTCGGCATCGTGGGCCGGCGATCACTACAAGCTGATTCGCCTTCAGGCCGACGTCTACTCGCTGGCCTTTGTGCCCTTCCATCCCCGGCCCTGGGATGGCTTGTGGATCGCGCTGGCGGCGCTCGCCATCAGTTTCCTGGCGACACTCTACCCGTCGCTGAACGCCGCGCGACTGAAGCCGGTGGAGATCCTGCGGTATGAGTGAAGCGCCGGGCTGAATCGGGCGGGCGCCGCACCGCATCGAACCATGGGGGCCGCCGATGGGGCGCGTGGCATGAGCGGATGGTTCATCGACGCAGTCTGGATCGCCGCCGTAGCCCTGGGGATTGTTTTGTCGGTGATGTATTTCGGCGCCGCGAAGAAGCTTTACACCCGGGACAAAGAGGTCGTGGCTGCGCGAAGTGACGAGCCCGGCGCGAATGAGCCGCATGCAGAGCCACCGCTCGGGAATGACGCCCCCGGCGGATCGAGTGCGCCCAAGGGATCCTGACTGCCACCGAGCACGTCGTGCCGTCCGGCCCCGTTTCCTTTACGATCTTTTCGCCGCGGGCTCGTAGCCCGTTCCTGTCTCTACAATTTCCATGCGCACTGCGAAGCGTCCCGCAGACGTGGTTCTGTAGTCGAACACAATGGCTGCGAAAAAGAGCATGGCTTCTCTCAAGGACTACCACAGCAAGCGTCAGTTTGAGGTTACGCCGGAGCCGCGCGGCGCGGTCTCGCCGGCTTCATCCGGCCGGGCCCGGTTTGTGGTCCAGAAGCACGACGCCACGCGGCTGCATTACGACTTCAGGCTCGAAATCGACGGAGTGCTGAAATCGTGGGCAGTTCCCAAGGGACCCTCGCTCAACCCGGCTGACAAGAGGCTGGCGATGGAGACGGAGGATCATCCCTTGGATTACGGCGGCTTTGAAGGTGTGATTCCCAAGGGCAACTACGGCGCCGGGCCTGTCATGGTGTGGGACGCCGGTTATTTCGAGCCGGGCGGCGACCTTCACGCCATGCTGCAGAAAGGCGATTTGAAGTTCACGCTGCATGGCGAGAAGCTGAAGGGAGAATTCGCCCTGGTGCGGCTGAAGTCACCGCACGACCCCAAGGGCAAGCCCTGGCTGCTCATCAAGCACAAGGATGAAGCAGCCGATCCGCGGTGGCGCATCGATGAGCACGACGGTTCGGTGCAGAGCGGCCGGAGCCTGACCGAGATCGAGGCGGGCATCGCGGCGTCCGGCGGGCGCGATCCGCTCGATCCCGCGAGCCTGGACGGGGCGCGCCGCGGTTCCTTGCCGTCGGAAGTGCGGCCCATGCTCGCCACTCTCGCCGATAAGCCCTTCTCAGACCCGGACTGGCTATTCGAGGTGAAGTGGGACGGCGTGCGGGCCCTGGCCTGGATCCGTGACGGCAAGCTCGAGCTGCACTCGCGCACCGGCCGCTCGGTGACCGGCACCTACCCGGAGCTGCAGCGATTGCCGGCAAGCCTCGCTGCTCACACCCTGCTCGTAGACGGCGAGATTGTGGCCCTCGATGCGTCGGGGCGCAGCGACTTTGGCCGGCTGCAAATGCGCATGAACGTTGCGCGGCCTCCGTCGGAGTTGGTGCGCAGCACGCCCGTGCTCTATTACCTGTTCGATGTGCTCTCCTGCGACGGGTACGATCTTCGCCAGGTCGCGTTGATCGATCGCAAGGAATTTCTGCGCGCCCTTCTGGGAGACGTGGGCCGTGAGAGCCTTTTCCGCTATTCCGATCACCAGGTCGAGCACGGCAAGGAGCTCTTCGAGGCAGCGAAAGCACAGGGGTTGGAAGGGATCCTCGCCAAGTACACCCGCAGCGTTTACTCCGAGTCGCGCAGCACGCATTGGCTGAAGCTCAAGATCACGCAAGACCTGGATGCCGTGATCGGGGGTTACACCGAACCGCGCCGCTCCCGCGAGTTCTTCGGCGCCCTGCTGCTCGGTCTATATCGCGGCGAATCGCTGGAATTCATCGGCGGCGTCGGGACCGGTTTTGACCATGAGAGCCTGAAGAGCCTCTATGATCGCGTCAAAGAGCATGCCACCGAAGACTGTCCGTTCAGCACTCCGCCGAAGACGAGCGAGCCCGCCCATTGGCTGAAACCGGCGCTCGTGGCGCGGGTGAAGTACGCGAATTGGACCCATGACCAGCACTTGCGGGCCCCGGTGTTTGAGCGTCTCGGGGACGATCGCGCGCCCGAGGACTGCCGCTTCGAGGACGAGCAGGTGGCGAGTTCGGCCGAGGCCAGGGCCCAGGTGCACAAGGCGCCTGCCCCGGCCGTCGTCTTCGCGCCCGGAGTTCCGGTGGCTTCGGAAGGGAGCGCCGTCGAGCGGGAATTGATGGGGAGCAAGTCGGAGAGCCTGACGCTTGACTTCGGCGGCAAGCGCGTAAAGCTCACCCACCTCAACAAGGTCTACTTTCCCGAGAGCGGCTACACCAAGCGTATGCTTCTGGCCTATTATGCCCGGGTGGGTGCTCTCCTGCTGCCCTTCCTGCAGGAGCGCCCGCTGGTGCTGCGCCGGTACCCCGACGGCATCCAGGGTGAAGCCTTCTTCCAGAAGGAGGTGGGCCGCGGGGTTCCCGAGTGGATCGACACTGTGACCGTCTACTCCGAGGAACGCGGCGCCGAGATGCGCTACTTCGTCGCCAACGACCTGGCGGCGCTGCTCTACCTGACCAACCTCGGCTGCATCGACCACAACCCCTGGTCGAGCCGCCGCGATGACCTCGAGCACCCCGATTATGTCTTCTTCGATCTCGATCCGAGCGAGGGCACGGAATTCCCCGCCGTGGTTGCGGTGGGCAAGGAGGTCCTCGATGTCCTGGCCAAGGCCGGCCTGAAGGTCTACATCAAGACCTCCGGCGCCACGGGATTGCACATCTACGTTCCGCTCGAGCGCGGATACTCCTACGAGCAGGTTCGGACCTTCGGCGCCATCGTGGCGCGACTGGTGGCAGCGAAGATTCCGGCGCTCGTGACCCAGGAGCGTACGGTGGCAAAGCGTAAAGCCGGTACCGTGCTGATCGATGCCGAGCAGAACTCGTATGGGCGTCCTCTCGCGGCCGTGTATTCCGTGCGCGCTTTCCCCGGCGCGCCGGTGTCGACGCCGGTGGCGGCGCGTGAACTGCGCTCCACACTGCGGCCCGCGAGCCTGAACATCCGGTCCGTGCCGCGGCAGCTCGAGAAGCGCCAGGAGCTTTGGGCCGGCTTCTGGGAGGCGCGCCAGCAGTTGGGAGCCGCCTTGGACCGGCTGTCCATGGCCAAGTGAAGCCGGCGCAGTGCCCCGGTCCCGCGCGTTGCATCTGCAATAAAGTATACTCGGGCCCAGTTGAGCGGGAGAGTGAGCGAAGGGGAAGAATGACGAGAACGCCGATGTCGAATCGCGATGGCCCAGAGCACGACAGCGAAGAGCGGCGACGACCGCGCGTTAAAGCCACTTCGTCGACATTTGAGCGCCGGTGGCTGGCCTACGCCCTGGCGGCCGGTTCCAGCGTGGCGGTCTTCGGGCCCGCGGCGCGCGCCGACATCGTCTATACCCCGGCGCACGTGAACCTGACGAACGGCGCGCTCTACATCGACATCAACCATGGCGGGGTGAATGATTTCGAGCTCACGGACTCAGGCTCAAAGTGGACGTACGGCGCCCGCCGGACCCTCGAAGCCAGGCCGCTCCAGGGCGGCGGATTTTTGAGCACCGGCGGCCGGCCGTTCGTGCCCGCTCTCAACGCCGGCGCGGTCATCGGCCCGGGCAATGGCTTCCGGTCGCTCGCCATCATGGACTACTTCTTCCATTCGGCCTTTAGCGGCGATTACCTCCTGGGGCAGTGGGTTCACGTCAACAGCCGCTATCTCGGGCTGAGGTTCAGCGTCGGCAACGGTCTGTTCGATTACGGATGGGCTGAATTCAACGTGATCACAGACATAACAAAAGACACCATCGGCGCCACGCTGCTCGGCTATGCGTACGAGACCCAGCCGGATGTTTCCATCGAGGCAGGCCAGACCGGGTCTCCGGTGCCGGAACCGGGAACCCTCGGCCTGCTCGCGGCGGGTGCGGCGGGCCTCGCAATCTGGCGCCGGCAGAGATCGCGAGCGAGCGCTTGACGGCTTCGAATCAAGTCTCCGGCGCGCGTACAGCAGCGGTTATTCTCCTTGTGGCTTGTTTGACCCTCATCGCCGCGGGCGCCGGAATCCGCGCGTCTTCGGCGGACAACGTTCGCGAACACAAACTCATCGCGCTGACCTTTGACGACGGTCCCAAACCTTACGTACTGCTGGGCACGCGCTCGGGGAAGGGAGTGCCGTCGCAGAGTCTTCTGGACCTGCTCGACCGCGACCAGGTTAAGGCGACCTTCTTTGTGATGGGTTGGCGCCTTTCCCCCAACGCCGACGATCTCTGCCGCAAGGTTGATGGCGGCGTGTGCCGCGACGCCGCCCGGGAAGAACATCGCCGCGGCCACGAGATCGAGAATCACACGTACGGGCACGGCGACTTCCGCCTGATGGAGAAGCGTTACGGCGATGCATGGATCCTGAGCGATATCGAGCGCGCCTCCGTCGTGATCGACGGGATCACCGGGTCACGGCCACGGGACCTTCGCCCGCCGGATTGGGACATCTGGCCCGCCCTCCAGGCGAAGATCGAGGCGCAGGGCTACCACGTGATGACGAGATCGAGGAGCGTGCCGGCCGTCCTGCGCGATGTGGACTCCGAGGACTATTTCTGCGTGGGCAGCGATCTTTCCAAGTGCCCGAAGCCGTCCGATTACGACTACGTTGTGCGAAACATCGAGCAGCGCGAACGGGCGGGAGTGGAACAGCACATTCTCGTTTTCCACGAGCTTCCCCAGTCCGTGGATTTGCTGGCACGCCTGATTCCCGAACTGAAGCAGCGAGGCTACACCTTCGTGCTCTTGCGCCGATACCTGGACACGGTCAAACCATGAGAGGCGGGGCTCCGGATGCAGCGCCGCCGTTCGTCACTTGCCGCGCAGCAGCAGGATGACATCGAGCAGGCAGAGCACGGCGATGGCGACCTCGAGCACGAAGGTGCGCGCCTCATTGAACTGGTCAACCATGAAGTCGTAGAGCTCTCCCGCGGTGCGCAGTTTCTGTTCCACCAGGGCGCGATAGTCGGGCACGCCCATGCGGCTCGCCGCCAGGCGATAGACGCGGGCGTAGAAAATGTCGCTCAGGAATTTGATGGCGTTGTCGATGCGCTCCGTCAGTTCCATCACGTCCAGCCGGATGGTGTTCAGGCGGTTGGCATCTTGCGTCAGGCTGCGGCGCGACAGCAGGATATTCCTCTTGCGGTCGAGCGCCGTGTAGACGCCGGCGAGCACGCGGGTCATAAGGTTGTCGTAATAGCGGAACTCCAGAAGCTGGGTTCGGGCGTACTCGAGGATCTGGATGGTGGCGGCGGCGTCCTCGGGACGGTCGTAGACCAACGCCGAAGCCGGGCCCACCACCACCAGGTCTGAAGCGTAGTAGGAGAGGCTGGTTTGCAGGGTCTCGTCCACGGATTTTGGCGCGAGCCGCCCCGATTCGCCCCGGATCAGCTGAACGATGCGCTCGCCGTGTGCGGCAAGCAGGTCGGCGGCGGTCATGGGACCGCTTCCCGGCGTCTCGACCTGCTGTAAGTCGATCACCATGTATTCTTCCATCAGCCAGTCGCGGCTCGGCCGGATGACCGCCGGAGACACGGTCTCGAGGTGCCTGCGAACCACTTCGCGCGCCTGCGGCTCCACTTCCGCCGTATTCAGCCAGCGCTCGGCTTGGGGCAGCAACGCGTCCCAGTCGCACGCGAAGGGTACCTCGATCTGGACCGCCACCACGGCATAGGCGTAGTACTTGATGGAACACACCACGGACGCGCCGGTCTCGAGACGGATGGGGCTGGCGCCCTCCACGATGGGCGCTTGCTCAAATCCGACGTACTCGGGCGTGCGCCGCGGAAAGAATCGCTGCACCGGCACGCCGCGCGGGCCGAGCAGGCCGCGCAGTTGATCGAGGTCGATGGCCTCAGCCACGTCGTAGAGCAGGAAGATGCGGAAACAGCCGCGCAGGAGCACAAGATGTTTTACCACCAGCAGCCAGGGGAAGGGAAGCGACCGTTGACTGCCTCAAGATGTGCTTGTGCGTACCGTCAGATTCGGCGACAATTGTGCATCCGGCCGGAGAAGATCAAAAGCCAGGTAGGAGCCTAAGATGAAAAAACATCGGTTCAGCGCGCTGCTGCTCGGGGTCTGCTTCCTCGCAGCGCAAGTCGCGAAGGCGGACCAGCCGAAGCTGCCGCCCGTGGAATTGCACGATCAGAAGCTTGACAACGGCCTGCGGGTGATCATCGTGGTCGATCACACGGCGCCCGTCTTCGGGATCGATGTCACTTACAACGTGGGGTCGCGAAACGAGCGGCCCGGCCGTACGGGTTTTGCCCACCTTTTCGAGCACATGATGTTCGAAGGCTCGGAGAACGTGGGCAAGGGCGAGCACTTCATTCTGGTGCTGAACAACGGCGGCAACATGAACGGCACCACCAACGAGGACCGCACCACTTATTTCGAGTCCTTGCCCAAGAACCAGTTGGACCTGGCGCTGTTCCTGGAAGGCGACCGGATGCGCGCTCTGGCGGTGAACCAGTCCAATCTGGACAACCAGCGCAACGCCGTGCAGGAAGAGAGACGCGTGGGCGAAGACAACCAGCCGTACGGGCACGCCTTCGAGGACGTCGATAATCTCGCCTACGACAATTTCGCCTACAAGCACTCCACCATCGGTTCGATGAGGGACCTGAATGCGGCCTCAGTGGATGACGTGAAGGACTTTTTCCGCATCTACTACGCTCCCAACAACGCCGTGCTGGCGCTGGTGGGGGATCTGGACCCGGCGGAGACCCTGGAGAAGGTGAAGAAGTATTTTGGCAACATCCCCTCCCAACCGGCGCCGCCCCCGGTCGACATGACGGAGCCCGAACACTACGGTGAACGCACCGAGACCATCATGGATCCTCTGGCCCGCTTGCCGCTCGTGGCCTTGGCCTACCATATCCCTGCCGGGAATACGCCGGACAATTACGCCATGCACATGCTCGCCAACGTGCTCGGCCAGGGGCAAAGCTCCAGGCTCTACCAGGACCTGGTGAAAGAGAAGCAACTGGCAACCCAGGTGTTCGTGCAGGCGGACGCCCGGCGTGGTCCGAGCATGTTTTACGTCTACGCCTTCGTGAGGCCGGGTGTGAAACCGGACGATTGCGAAAAGGCGATTGTTGATGACATCACGGCCGTGCAAAAGGACGGCATTACTGCGCAGGAGCTGGAGAAGGCTCGCATCGGGATCCTGCGCGGCCAGATCCAGTCAAGACAGAGCGATCTGAATGAGGCCATGCGGATTTCGACCGATACCGTCTACTTTGACGATCCGAACCTCATCAACACCACCATGGACAAGTATGACGCGGTGACTGCTGACCAGGTGAAGATGGTCGCCCAGAAGTACCTGGTTGCCGACGATCTCGCGGTCGTAACGGACCTGCCTGCCACCCCGCCCGGCAAAGCGGCGCAAGCGAACAAGGAGGGGAGATAACAATGGCAACGAAGCGTAGGTTCTCGGCCTACTTTGCGTCCACGTTACCCGCCGTGCTGATCGCGGCGGCCACCGCTTTGGGGCAGGGCGGGCAGGAGCAGCATAGCGCCGAGCTCTCCAAGGTGGTGCGCCTGAATCGAGCCCCGGTGAGTAATGAAGTCCTCAAGGTCAATCTGCCGAGGCCGGTGGTGACGAAGCTTCCCAACGGACTTACCGTCCTGGTACTCGAGCAGCACAAGCTGCCGATGGTAAACTTCATGCTCTGGATCGGGACCGGCGCCTTGTCAGACCCGAAAGACATGCCGGGGCTTGCAGGTTTTACCGCTGAAATGCTCCGCGAGGGGACGGCGCATCGGACGAGCGCCCAGTTGTCGGCGGACGTGGACAATATCGGCGCCACGCTGAATGCTGGTGCGCAATTCGGTTCGACCAATTCCAGCGTCGCGGCGTCTGGTCTTTCGCCGAGCGCCGGGCAGATTCTGGAATTGATGAGCGACGTGGTGCTGAATCCAACGTTTCCCAGCGACGAATTGGAGAAATACAAGCAACGCCAGCTTTCCGAGCTCGAGCAGGAGCGCTCCGAGCCTTCGTCGCTCGGCTTGGAGAGATTGCATCAGGCCGTGTACCAGAGTTTCCCCGCCTCGGTGGCCTTGCCTACGGCGGAATCTATCAAGGCCGCCACGCCGGAGCGCCTGAAGGAGTTTCACGATCGTTATTACGTGCCGGGCAACGCCATCCTCGGCGTCGTCGGCGACGTCAAGCAGGATGAGATTCTGGAGCTCGTCCGCAAGCAATTCGGTGACTGGAAAGGTCAGCCGGTGGCCAAGGACGATTGGAGCCACCTGCCGCCGCCCGCCCCCACCAAAATCTATCTCGTAGACCGGCCGGGCTCAGTCCAGACGAACATCCTGGCCGGCGACTACGGCGCGCGGCGCATTGACCCGGACTACCCCGCGCTGATGGTGATGAACCAGGTGTTAGGCGGCGGACCTCAGGCACGCCTGTTCTTGAATCTACGCGAGGAACACGGCTATACCTATGGAGCCTACAGCCGCGTGGGCGACGACAAATACCGTGAAGCCTGGGAGGCGAACACGGAAGTGCGCAACGCCGTCACCGACGGGTCTATGGAGCAACTGATGGTGGAATTCAAGCGCATCCGCGACCAAAAGGTGCCGGAAGCGGAGCTCAACGAAGCGCGCCACGCCATCGTGGCCCGATTTGCGCTCTCATTGGAGCAGCCGCAGGCACTCCTGACGCTCTGGATGATTGTCCAGAGCGAAGGCCTGCCCATGGATTACTGGGACCGTTACCCGGTGGAAGTGGCCGGAACCGCGCCGGACGCTGTTCAGGCGGCGGCCCAAAAGTACGTGGACCTTGCTCATCTGCAAATCGTCTGCGTGGGAGATCCGAAACAACCGGGCAACGATCAAAAGCAGACCATCCGCCAGGTGCTCGAAAAGTACGGGTCAGTCGAAGTCTACGATGCGAACGGGAAGAAGGAAGAGTAGGAGACCGCAGCCATCGCGGGAGGCGAGGCGCCCGCCTGCAGGCGCAAGCCGCCCGATACCAGCGAAGCTCCCCTCCTGGATCAGGAGGGGCAAGGGGTGGTCGAGTCTCAGGACCGCCCCCTCCACAACGCTTCCCGATTCTTCCAGCCTGACGGCAACTCCTTCAGTGGGCGGCCGGAACCCGAACCGTACTGGGCCCAGCGATCTTGACGTGCGGAAGCTCGGTCGAGACGCGCAGCGCCGCGCTCCGGGACTCGCTTCCGGCTTGGGCCTGAAACGTCAGCAGGTACTCCTGGTTCAGGCTCGCCAGCATTTCATTGAGGAAGGGCTTGAAAGCAATGGGCGTGCGCGTGCCCTGAAAATACGCTTCGCCTCCCGTCTCGGCGGCCAGACGCGTGAGGGAGCCCTGTCCGTTCAAGTTGAGGAGCGGACCATGTTCAAACCTCACCGAGCTGCCGGCGAAGATCGTGTAGAAAGTGACCCCCGACGTTTGGGCCTGATGGATAGCCTCCCCGAGGTCAGGGTTCAGCATAGGATCGGTGTCCGACACTCCGCGCCAGAGGTCTACGCCATCACTCACCAGCAGCGCCATCCGAACCCGTCCGTCGGACGGCCAGTGCTGCGCCAGATCCGTGACGGACTGGTAGATGCTTCCGCCGGCGTCGATCTTGCCCTCCGGCACCCACAAAGCCGCCGCGGCGCGATTATGATCGGCGGTGAACTGCTGGGTGAATTTCGCGGAGCCGTACTGAGCGTACGCCACTCCCACGTGGGTCGAGGCCGGAAGCTCCTGGATGAAGCTCCGGATGTCCGGGAACTGCAGGGCCAGGGCCTGGCCGAGCGAACTATCGATCAGGATGGCAAGGTCGACGCCGTTCGGGGACTCGGCCACGGGCGTCCAGTCGATCACGGGCCGGGGCCGGCTGTCCTGGTACACGAGCACGTTCGCAGCCGTGATGCGAGGGACCAATTGCTGGTTCCGCCCCGACACGGTCACGGTGACCTGGACCGGCGCGGTTCCCCTGTCGGGCGCGGCCGCCGCCGCCATTGATGCGAGCAGGGCCGCAATCGTTCCAAAGATTGCAATTTTCGAGTTTCGCATAAACACCTCCGCAAGCGGACTCCCGCTCGCTCTACACACTATTAGATGGCCGCGCGGGGGCGAAGGATATCCCGCCTCCCGTTGCAGCGCTCCCGCCCGCATTTCCTGTTGACAACGTCATCCTGTACGTATAAATATACAAGTGTATGCATAACCGTCGGCGGGTGACAGTGTGGGCTCGGTAAAGCGGTTCCGGCAGGGCCAGATCCTGAAGCTGGTGGCGGCCGGCGGCGTGGCCAGCCAGGATGATCTCAAACGGCTCCTTGCGCAGCAGAAACTGCGCGTGACCCAGGCCACGCTTTCGCGCGATCTGCAGGAGCTCAAGCTGGTGAAGACGCCCGAGGGTTACCGTCCTTTGGAAGCCGGCGCGGAAGGCGCCGCGCAGCCGCGGCTGGAGCGCGTGTTGCGCGAGTATCTGCTGGACGTGCGGGAGGCCCAGAACCTGCTGGTGTTGAAGACATCGCCCGGGGCAGCCCAGCCGCTGGCCGCCGCCCTGGACCGGGAGCAACTGTCCCACGTGGTGGGGACCATCGGGGGCGATGACACGGTGCTCGTGATCACGCCCTCGCGCAAGGCGTGCGAGAGCTTGCGAAAACGGATGCAAGGGATTCTGAAATGAGCGCGCTCGAGGCGGGCCGGAAAGCACGGGTCGGGGTGGTCGGCGTCACCGGGTACGCCGGCGCGGAATTGGCGCGCCTGCTGCTCCGGCATCCGCGCGTGGCGACGCCGGTGTTTTATCTGCGCGATGGTCACAGCTCCGTCCACTGCCTGAGCGAGCTGCTTCCGGAGTTTCTGGGGTGGGGCGAAGCGCCCTGCGGGCCCTTCTCAGTGGAAGCCGTGGCCCGGAGCGGTGCCGACGCCGTGTTCCTTTCTACGCCCCATGAGACCTCGCTCGAGCTGGTTCCGGAGCTGGTCAAAGCGGGAATTCGCGTCGTGGATCTGAGCGGCGCATTTCGATTCACCGACCCGGAGACGTTTGCGGGCTGGTACAAGCTGCAGCCGCCGGACCAGGACCTGTTGCAGTCGGCCGTCTACGGCTTGCCGGAGCTTTACGCGGACCGGCTGCCGGCGGCGCGGCTGGTGGCGAATCCGGGGTGCTATCCCACCTCGGTGGTTCTCGGGCTGCGCCCGCTGATCACGGCGGGGATCGTGAACGTCCGGCGCGGAATCGTCTGCGACTCGAAATCCGGGGCGACGGGCGCGGGGAAAGAGCCGAAGCGCGAACAGCATTTTGTGGAAGTGGATCAGAACATGCGCGCTTATGGCCTGTTTACGCACCGGCACACGCCGGAGATCATGGACCACACGGGCCTCACGCAGCGCGATTTCATCTTTAGCACTCACTTGCTGCCGGTGGCGCGCGGAATTCTTTCCACGCTTTACCTCTGGCTCGACGGCGAACGCACAGCCGGGGAGATCGAGAGCCTTTACCGGCGCTTCTACGCCGGGCGACCCATGGTGCGGATTCGGCCGGCCGGCCAGTTGCCGGACTTGCATCACGTGGTGCATACGAATTTTTGCGATATCGGCTTTGCGCTCGACCCCTCGGGTGAGCGCCTGGTGGTGGTTTCGTGCCTCGACAATCTGGGTAAAGGCGCAGCCGGACAGGCGATCCAGAATTTCAACGGCATGCTCGGTTTTGAAGAGGCTTGCGGACTGAAGTGAAGCGGGAGTGAGGTCGTCGATGAGAATGGTAATCAAATTCGCCGGAGCGCTGCTCGATCGCCCTCTCGAAGGGCTCGCGCGCCAAGTGGCCGATCTTGCCGGCCAGGGTCACGAGCTGCTGGTGGTGCATGGCGGCGGCAAGATTTTTACGGCCACGCTCGCGCGCCTTGGGATCAAGAGCAGGTTTGTGGACGGCCTGCGGGTGACCGATCGCGCCACGCGGGATGCGGCTCTCATGGTGTTCGGCGGTCTTTTGAACAAGCAATTGGCGGCCGCGATTTCGGCGGCCGGCCGGCCCGCCATCGGCATCTCGGCGGGCGACGCCGCCTGCTTCCCGGCCAGGCCCCTCGCCCGGCCTGCGGACCTCGGATTCGTCGGCGAACTGACGGGGGCCAACACCGCTTTCTTCGGGTCTCTCTGGAAGGCAGGTCTGGTGCCGGTGGCAGCGTGCCTCGGGCTCGGCCCGCACCGCGAGATTTACAACATCAACGCCGACCAGATGGCGGCCGCCGCCGCTGAATACCTGGACGCGGAGCGGCTGATCTACCTGACCGATGTCGCGGGAGTGCTCGACGGCGGCGCGGTGATGGGGACCGTGAACTGCAACGCGATTGAGCCCCTGGTGAGCGCGGGCACCGTCTCCGGCGGCATGGTCGTGAAGCTTGAAGCCTGCCGGCGCGCCCTCAATGCCGGTGTGGGCGACGTGCGCATCATCGGCGGCGAGGTTCCCGGGGGCCTGCTTGCGGCGGCGTCCGGTGAAGGCCCGGGAACGCGAGTGGTGGCGGGGCCGCGCAAACGCGACGGGCGCGAGAGCCGAAGCCGGGCGCGGCTCGAGCCCTTGAGGGCGTATTAGGGTGGCGAAGAAGAAACAGACCGGTGCTGTGCCGGCGAGCGCGGTTCGAGCGCGACGCGAGGCCGAACGCTATCTGATGAACACCTATAAGCGTCCGCCGCTCGTGTTCGTGCGGGGCAAGGGTTGCCGCCTTTACGACGACAGGGGACGGGAGTATCTCGATTTCCTGGGCGGCATCGCCGTCAACGCTCTTGGGTACGCGCATCCGCGGCTGGTGCGGGTGATCCGGCGCGAGGCGGCGCGGGCCACGCACCTTTCCAATCTGTTTCACAACGAGTTTCAGGGACCGCTCGCGAGGAAGCTCGCACGCTGGTCCGGCATGGATCGTGTGTTCTTCACCAACAGCGGCACCGAGGCGGTCGAGGGCGCGCTCAAGCTGGCGCGTATCCACGCCCGGCAGTCCGGCGGCAGCCAGACGCGCATCCTGGCGCTCGAGAATTCGTTTCACGGCCGCACGTTCGGCGCGCTCTCGATCACGGCGACGGAGAAGTATCGCGAGCCGTTTGCCCCCCTGGTACCGGGCGTCGACTTTGTGCGTTTCAATAACGTGGCCGATCTCGAATCGAAGTTCGACCGAAGCGTGTGCGCTCTCGTGATCGAGCCGATTCAGGGCGAGGGCGGCATCCACGCCGTCAGCGAGGCGTTCTGGAATCGCGCCCGTGAGCTCGCGACCGCGCACAACGCCGCCCTGATCGCCGACGAGATTCAATGTGGTCTCGGCAGGACGGGACGGTATTTTGCCTATCAGCGATTTGAAGGCTTGCCCGACATCGTGGTCCTGGCAAAACCGCTCGGCGGCGGTTTGCCGCTCGGGGCGCTGCTGGCCAAGGAGTCTTTCGCCTCGGCCTTCTCCCCGGGCCTGCACGGCACCACGTTCGGAGGCGGACCGTTGGTTTGTGCCGTGGCTTGTGAGTTTCTGCAGACGGTGGAAGACGAGCGGCTGCTCCGAAATGTCGAGCGACGCGGTGAGCAAATTCGCGCCGGCCTCGAACGCCTCCGCGGCCGATTCGATTTCATCAAGGAGATTCGGGGCGAAGGCCTGATCCTCGGCCTGGAGTTGAGCGTGGCGGGCGCGGCTTACGTCGCGGAAGCCTTGCGCCGGGGTCTGGTGATTAATTGCACGCACGATTTTACCTTGCGCTTCCTGCCGCCCTTCATCATCGAGGACCGGCAGGTGCGTGAGTTCCTGGAGAAGCTCGAGACGGTTTTCAGTAAGACGCGCGCGGCTTAATAGAGCAGCGATCTGCTGCTCGCCGGCCCGGGCCGGCGTAAGTTCTGAGAGACGGAGTGAAAACGATGGCGACTCAAACGCAATGGATTGGACCTCACGTTTTCCGGGAGTTGGCCCCGGTGAGCGCCTTGGTGGAAACCGAGGCGCGGCCGTGCGATCTTCTGACTGGGGCGGAGTGGACGCCCGCCGCTGTGCGCGAGCTCTACCACCTCGCCGCCGACGTGAAGGCGCATCCCGAGCGCTATCGGGCCGCGCTCGCTGGCCGGTCCGTGGCCCTGATCTTTGAGAAGCCGTCGCTGCGCACCCGCGTGACCTTTGAAGTCGGCGTGCGCAATCTCGGCGGCAACCCCGTCTTCATGGACCATTCGCAGGCGCGTCTCGGAGAGCGCGAGGACATCCGGGACGTTGCCCGGAGCCTGCAGTGCTGGGTACAGGGCATTGTGGCGCGTACCTTCGACCAGACAGTTCTTGAGAGGCTGGCGGAGCACGCCGGGGTCCCGGTGATCAACGCGCTTACGGACCGCTTCCATCCCTGCCAGGCGCTGGCGGACTTCTTCACGCTGGAGGAGCGCTTCGGCGGCCTGCGCGGTCTCTCCATGGCCTACGTGGGCGACGGCAATAACATGTGCCATTCACTGATGCTGGCTGCGGCGCAGCTCGGCGTTCACTTTCGCGTGGCGACGCCTGCCGGCTATCGCCCCGATTCGCGCGTCGTGGCCCTGGCGCGGAGCATCGCGCGCGAGACCGGCGGTCGCATCCAAGTGCTCACCGAGCCCGGCGAAGCAGTCGACGGCGCCCAGGCCGTCTACACCGACGTCTGGGTCAGCATGGGGCAGGAGCGCGAATCCGCGGAGCGCGAGCAGGCCTTCGCGGGGTATCAGGTAACCGAACAGCTCATGGGACTGGCCTCGCCCCGAGCCGTCTTCATGCACTGCCTGCCGGCCCATCGCGGGTCTGAAGTGGCGGCCGCCGTGATTGACTCCGCGCAATCGATCATTTACCGGCAGGCGGAGAACCGGCTGCATGTACAAAACGCGATCCTGCTCACGCTGCTCGATTAGCCCCGCGCCTTCGTGAACCTGGCGCTCAGAAAGCGACGGCCGGGCGTTTCCGCCCGTTCCGGCCGTTCAAAGGAGACCGATCCATTGTCGAACAAGGTTGTGCTCGCCTATTCCGGCGGGCTGGACACATCCATCATCATTCCCTGGCTGCGGGAGAACTACGGCTGCGAAGTGATCGCCATGATCGGCGACGTGGGCCAGCAGGAGGATCTCGAGGCGGCCCGCAAGAAGGCCCTGGCCACGGGCGCCTCCGCCGCTTATGTCGAAGACCTGCGCGAGGAGTTCGTGCGCGGATACGTTTGGCCTACACTGCGCGCGGGCGCCGTCTATGAACATCGCTATCTGCTCGGTACTTCGATGGCGCGGCCCGTGCTCGCCCGGCGCCAGGCGGAACTGGCGCTCGAGCTCGGCGCCGACGCGGTCGCGCACGGCTGCACCGGCAAGGGCAATGACCAGGTACGCTTCGAGCTTACCTACAAGGCGCTCGCTCCCGGGCTCAAGATCATCGCGCCCTGGCGGGAGTGGACGATTCAGTCGCGCGAAGACGCCATCGCTTACGCGCGGCAGCACGGCATCCCGATCGAGCAGACCGAAGCCAACATCTACAGCCGCGATCGCAACCTGTGGCACTTGAGCCACGAAGGCGGACGGCTGGAGGATCCGGTCGCCGCGCCTGAGGAGGCCATGTGGCAATGGATCACGCCGCCGGAGAGCGCGCCGGACCGGCCCGCCGAGGTCGAGATCGGCTTTGAGGCGGGGGTTCCCGTGTCGCTCGACGGCCATGCCGAGGCACCCGTGGAGCTCATCGATCGTCTCAACGCCGTGGCGGCGGCGCACGGCGTGGGACGCATCGACATCGTGGAAAACCGCCTTGTCGGTATCAAGTCTCGCGGCGCTTATGAGACTCCGGGCGGCACGCTTCTGGTCGCGGCCCATCGCGAGCTCGAATCCATCTGCCTGGACCGCGAGACCGCCCACTTCCAGCAGGCTCTCTCGCATCGTTACGCCGAGCTGGTTTACTACGGGCTGTGGTTCACCACCTTGCGCGAGGCGCTCGACGGATTCTTTACGGTCGCGGCGCGGCGCGTGACGGGAAGCGTCGGTCTGAAGCTCTACAAGGGCAACGTGACGGTCACCCGGCGGTCGTCGCCCTATTCCCTCTACCGCGCCGACCTCGCCAGTTTCAACATGGCTCGCTACAATCCCAAAGACGCGGAAGGTTTCATCAACCTGTTCGCCCTGCCGGTCACCCGGCCGTCCGGGGATGTGCGCCCATGAGTGGCGCCGGCTCCAAGCTGTGGGGCGGGCGCTTCGACCGGCCGCCTGACGAGACCTTCTACGAGTTCCAGCGTTCGTTTCCCTTTGACCGTAGGCTCCTTCCTTACGAACTGAACGTGAATCGCGCCTGGGCGCGTGCGATCGAAAAGGCGGGCCTGTTGACTCCGGCCGAAACCGCCTCGATCCTCGACGCTCTCGATCAAATCGAAACGCGCGCCGGGAGCGATCGCGCCTGGGTGGAGACGTCGGATGCCGAGGACGTGCATCATTTCGTCGAGGCGGCGCTGGTCGACTTGATTGGTCCTACCGGTTGGAAAGTGCACACCGGCCGCAGCCGCAATGACCTGGTGGCGACCGATTTCCGGCTGTTCCTGCGCGACGCCGCCGGGGCCACCCGCCGCGTCACGATGCAATTGATCGCGGCCCTCGCCGGGCAGGCCGAGCGTCACGCCGGCGTCCCGATGCCTGGAATGACCCACACGCAGCACGCCCAGCCGATCCTTTTCGCGCACTTCCTGCTGGCCCACGCCGAGGGCTTTTTTCGTGACGTCGATCGACTGGAGGGCGCGCGACATGCAGCCGCGGAGTGTCCGCTGGGCGCGGCCGCTCTCGCAGGGTCGGCCTTTCCCATCGACCGCGCGGCCCTGGCGCAGGAACTGGGATTCGAAGGGCCGACCGCCAACAGCCTGGATTCGGTCAGCGCCCGCGATTTTGCGTTGGACTATCTCTACGCGCTGGCTGTGCTGGCCACGCACCTCTCGCGCCTGGCCGAAGACATGGTTCTGTTCGCCTCATCGGAGTTCGGTTTTGTAACGCCCGGCGACGAGTACTCGACGGGCAGCAGCATCATGCCCCAGAAAAAGAATCCGGACGCCTGGGAATTGATTCGCGGCAAGACAGCGCGCGCCACCTCGGCGCTGCTCGGTTTGCTGAGCACGCTCAAGGGGCTGCCGACGGGCTATCAGCGTGATCTGCAGGAGGACAAGGAATCACTGTTCGCGGCGCACGATCAGTCGCTCGGAGCCGCGCAAGTGGCCGCCGGCGCCGTGGCCGCTATGCAAGTGAACGAGCCGCGTTTGCGGCAGGCTGCGGCCGACCCTGCCTTGCTCGCCACGGAAGCCGCTGATTTCCTGGTGCGGCGCGGCTTGCCGTTCCGCCAGGCGCACGAGGTGGTGGGAAAGGTCGTGCGCGAAGCGGAGCGCCTGGGCGAGGCCTGGACGTCGCTTCCCCTTGAGAAGCTGCGTACTTTCTCGCCCCTGTTCGACGAGAGCCTCAGCCGGGCGTTGAGCGTGGAAGCGGCCCTGGCGGCGCGCGATGTGGAAGGCGGAACCGCGCCCGGGCGGGTTCGCGACGCCCTGGTGCGCTGCCGTGAACGCCTGAGCCGCCTGGAGGCCAGTTGATGAATACACTCTTCGCGGAGCCCGCCCCGCTCGATCAGCAATCCCTGCCGCGGGGCTTCATGTTCGCTTCGGCCGCCTGCGGGATCAAGAAAAAGGGCAGCCCGGACGTGGCCCTGATCTCGAGCGACCGCGCCGCCGTGGCGGCGGCCGTCTTCACCACCAACCGCGTGAAAGCGGCGCCGGTGCTGGTCTCCCACCGGCACATCGAGGAATCCGGCGGTGTAGCGCGCGCGATTATCGCCAATTCCGGGAACGCGAACTGCGCCACCGGAGCGGGCGGCCTTGCCGCCGCGCGCGCCACTGCGGCCGCCGTGGCGCGGGAAGTTCGCTGCCCAAGAAGCCAGGTGCTGGTCTGCTCGACGGGCGTCATCGGCGTGCCGATCGAGACGGATAAGCTGACGGCGGCGATTCCGGATCTGGTCCGAGCGCAGCGCGGGACCGCGGAAGCTTACGCGGCGCTCGCCCGGGCCATCATGACCACTGACACGCGCCCCAAGTGGTCCGCCGCAAGCTGCCGCGTGGGTGGCAAAGAAGCGCGCGTGCTGGGCTGCGCCAAAGGCGCAGGCATGATTCATCCGCAGATGGCCACCATGCTCGCCTTCGTGGTGACCGATGCTGCGCTCACCCGCCCGTTGGCCGCGCGACTGCTGCGCGAGGCCGCGGGCCGGACTTTCAACTCCGTTACCGTGGACGGCGACACTTCCACCAACGACACGCTGATTCTGCTGTCGAACGGCGCTTCCGGCGCGCCCCCGATTCGTTCCGCCGGGCCGGATCTCGATAGCTTTTCGCGCGCCCTCGAGAGCGTGTGCCACGAGCTGGCGCTGGCCATCGTATCGGACGGGGAGGGGGCAAGCCGGGTGGCCGAGATCGAGGTGCGGGGCGTGGCCTCTGACCGCGTGGCCGGCGCGATTGCGCGTACGATCGCTGGCTCGCCGCTCGTAAAGACGGCGATCGCGGGCGCCGATCCCAACTGGGGCCGGATTCTGGCGGCGGCGGGCCGCGCTCTGCTCCCAAACGGCGCTCGATTCAATCCCGAGCGCGCCGAGATTCGTCTTGGGGGGATCACGGTTTGCCGGCGCGGACAGGCGCATCCCTTTGATGAGAGCGCCGCTCACCAGAAAATGCTGGAGCGGCACTTGCCCATCCTGGTGGATTTCAAGACCGGTCCGGGACGCGCCACGGTGTGGACCTGCGACTTCACCGAGGAGTACGTCCGCATCAACGCCAGTTACCGCTCCTAGTTTTCGCGCGCCGGTCGTCTCACATTACGGGCTCAGGGATCTCGCGCACCCAGAGATTCCGGTAGCGCACAGGGTGGTTGTGATCCTGAAGCGCGAGCGGAAGCTTGTCTGGAGTGGGCGTGTACTGCGGCCGGATGTGGTGGCCCGTCGGCCCCATGGGGGCGACGTCGTCCTGCGTCAGCACGCCGTTCTGAATCACGGTCACGCGCGCGCGCCGCAGCAACGTGCCTTCATCGCTGAATCGCGGGCCGTGGAAGATGATGTCGTAAGTCTGCCACTCTCCGGGGGGACGGCAGGCGTTCACCTGCGGAGGATACTGGCCGTAGACGGCGGACGCCTGGCCGTCGGCGTAGGTCACGCTATGATACGAGTCCAGCACTTGGATCTCGTAAAGTCCCATCAGAAACACTCCGCTGTTGCCGCGATCCTGATCCTCACCGTGCGGGGGATTGGGCGTGGCCCACTCCACGTGAAGCTGCATGTCGCCGAAAGCCTGCTTGGTGCGAATGTCGCCCGCGCCCGGCTTGGTGGCAAAATAGCCGTCGCCGACAGTCCACTGGGCGGGACCGCCGCCCTTCACTTCCTCCCAGTTGGAAAGGTCCTTGCCGTTGAAGAGTATGGTGGCGTCCGAGGGCGGCGTCCCCACCTGATCCTGAGTGCTGCAAGTTGCGGGTGTGACCACCGGCGGCAGCGGGTGGTTGCGGTCGTGCTGCACGTATTTCTGGGCGGCGCCTGCACGCGTCAGCCACAGCACACCGGCCGTGACCATTGCAAGGCTGAGCGCCGTAACAACCAAGCGGCGGCGTGAATCAAAACTCGCAAGAACTGTATGCATCGTTGGTCTCCTCCGCGCCGGACGAGCCGGCACAATGTGGCCTTCGCTGGCGGCCTTGTCGGCGGTGCTCGATCGGAACATCATAGACCCGGCCGGAAGGGGCTGGACGGGTCCAGACCAAGCCAGATCAGGGCAGACCAGATCAGGCCAGACCAGGAATGATTTGTGCGAAAGGGGGGACTCGAACCCCCACCCCTTGCGGGACCAGATCCTAAGTCTGGCGCGTCTGCCAATTCCGCCACTTTCGCTCGCCGAAAGCCCGTTCCATTGAATAGCCGATCCTTCAGGGATTGTCCAGCACTGCCCCGGAGCGCCCGCTGACCTAGCGCGTCCGCTGGACCTTTCACGA
>DASZIG010000110.1:0-28972 GCA_035949375.1 Terriglobia bacterium
AATCAGGTCGCGAGCTTCTTTGCGACCGGCGTAGTCGGCCCATCCGGCCGGCGTGCCGTGATACTTCTCTTCGCGCGCGCGGATATCAGCGCCGTGCTTCATTAACACATCAATCGCGCTCACGTTCCCGTGCCACGCCGCCGCATGCAACGGCGTGTATCCGCTCGTCGAATCGATCGAGGTCTTCGGATCGTCGTGTACATTAACCGACGCTCCATTGCGGATCAGCGTCTCGATCACATCGCCCGGCGCGCGTTCGCTGGCGCGAAGGATCAAATTACCCCATCGTCCGCCGGGCTTCAGTGTACCGGGATCTCGACGCAGCAGTCTTTCGACGTCCGCGGTTCGATGCAGAGCCACTGCGGCCGGCAGCCGCACCTTCGCTCCGCGCTCCAGCAGCGCTTGTGCCAGGTCGTGCCTGCCGTCGAGCGCTGCCCGATCGAGCGCAGAAAAGCCCGCTTCGTCGAGCGACTCCGTGTTAGCACCGAGGTCGAGCAGCGTCGTCACCGACGTGGGTTGATTCTTGATGACGGCGAGATGCAGCGGCATGCAGCGCATCCTCGTTCCGTTCATTCGCCGCTCGAGATCGTTCGGCGTGCGCGCGACCAGCTCACGAATCACCTCTGCTTCTCCCATAGCGACCGCGGAAAAGATATTGTGTCTCGCGCCGTGCGCCAGCAGATACGCAACGACATCGGGATTGGGCTGGATGTAATCCCACGCCGTCGCCCACCCGATCACGCCCAACTCGTGATAGTCGTCTTCGCCGATTGTATCGGCCCCATGTTCCACCAGGAGACGAACGATGGGGAGGCGATGCTTCTCCACGGCGAAATGGAGCGGATACGCGTTGTCACCTTCGCAGCGGATGTTGGGATTGGCGCCGCGCTCGAGCAGCAGCTTGACTGCCGCCTCGCTGTTGCCGAAGACGGCCTGGTGCAGCGCCGTTCTCACGCCCTCCCCGCCGCGCTCGTCAATGAGCTCCGGATGCGCATCAAGCAGCGCATTGAGTCGCGCGAGGTCACCTTTTCCGGCGGCATCGCGCAGAGACGCGACCGCCTCAGCGGTCGAGCTGGCCGCTTCAAGCGTCTTGACATGAGACTGCAGCTTGGACCAGGACGCGAATCCATATTCGCTCGCAATCACCAGTTGTGCGTCCGCAAGCGCGAACGGCGACGCGCCGAACTGTTGTTCCGACCGGTTTTTCCAGCGCGGATGGTTCCCGCGAATGCGAGTTAAAGCCTCGGAGTCCGCGGCCTGCTGACGTTTCAACAGGGACTTGGCTTGTTTCTTGAGTTGTTCGAGACTGGGACTAGGCGGCAGTTGCCTTGGCATGGAAATCTCCTTTCCGTACGCGGCCTGTGTCCGCAACGCAGGCAGAAAGAAGATTTGTCGGATTGTAGTCGTGCAATTCCTGCAGGGTGGGCTTGGCCCTTTCCGCGGACTGGATGCGCCCCGTGCGCCGAAAACCAACGATAATCCCTGACGTATGGCCAAGTCAACAGCTGCCTGGCCACCGAAAGCATGGCACTGGCTCCGCGATACTCGCCGGTCGTACGATGATGGCCCGGCGACGCGTGCCCACGAGCGGTTGCGGAAGCTGCCCAATACTCTACCGGTGGGCACTAACCGAGCGGGAATACCATCGTCCAACTGGATGGATAAGGCAACAGAAACGCTGTGGCCGCCGTCTGTCTGAGGGGACCGGCGAGGCCGGTGTCGACGGTACTGAGAACAGATAGGAGAGGATACATGCTGCGAGAGCTTCGATTTGCGGTTCGGATGCTGTTTAAACAGCCGGGATTCAGCCTGATTGCCATCCTGACGTTGGCGCTCGGGATTGGCGCGACTTCGGCGGTCTTCAGCCTGATCCAGGGCGTACTGCTGACACCGCCGCCGTACGCGAAGCCGGAGCAGTTAATGCTTCTTCCCGCGGCGCGGACGGACGGCCGGAAGATGGACGGTCAACGTGAGTGGGCGGCGCAGCAATGGACCGAATGGCAAAAGGAGGCGAAGTCGTTTGAAGGAATCGCCGCGTACAGCTGGACCTTCAACTTTCTTATTCGAAATGATGGCAGCCAATCCATGCAAGGGATGTTCGTAACGAAAGATTACATGCCGCTGATGGGACTGAAAACAATCGCTGGGCGAGGGTTCCAGGACTCGGACTTTTCGCTCGGGCCCACCACGGCGATTGTGCTCGGATATGAGTTCTGGCAGCGTGTGTTCGACGGCGACCCGCAGATTATTGGCAAGACCGTGCGCATCAGCCGATGGGACGTGCCGCCCACGGTGATTGGAGTGATGCAGCCGGGGGTACGCTTTCTTCCGTCACCGGGGGATGCGAAAGAGCCCAACTACAACGTGAACGCAACGGTGGATTTTTGGGCTCCTGCCATGCCAGACCCGAAGCACATGAAGGATGCCTACTGGGACGTTGTGGCGCGCCTGCGCGACGGAGCGCCCCCGCGGCAGGCACAGGAAGAGTTGGCCCTGCTGGCGGCAAGCGAGGGGCAGGCCGACCCGCAGTTTGAAGGGTTCACACCGCAACTGGAACCACTGATCGAGGAGATGAATCGGGATGGCCGAAGGATTTTGGTTCCGCTGTTGGGCGCAGCGGCGCTGGTGCTGCTGATCGGATGTGGCAACGCAGCAGCCTTGCTGCTGGTGCGTGGGCTCCAACGGCAGCAGGAATACGCAGTGCGGGGCGCGCTCGGCATGGGGCGCGTTGCGCTTTTTCGACATGCTTTAACCGAAGGCTTGCTGCTCGCGTTGATCGGGGGAACGTTTGGAGTCGGGCTGGCGTTTGGCGTCGTGAAGGTGTTCAAGTTGATTGCGGGACATGCGGTTCCGCGACTGGATGGAGTGACCGCGGGTTGGGCTGTGCTCGCGTGGGGATTCAGCGCGGCGGTGCTCGCTGCGCTTTTTGCAGGAATTCTTCCCGCATGGCGGGCTTTCCGGTTGGACCCGATGGAGGTTCTGAAAAGTGCCGGGCCGAGAGGGACCGCGGGATTGGGAGAACGGCGGCTTTTGCGCGGGGTGACTATAGCGCAGACGGCCCTGACGCTGGCGCTGCTGGTTGGCGCAGGACTGCTGATTCGCACGATGCTGAAAATAGCGGCCGTGCCGTCGGGTTACAACACCGGACGGATCTTGACGATGAGTGTGACGGAGGTGCAGTACTCCAACTGGGGCAGCTTCCACCGGCAGGCTTTGGAGCGGGTTGCGGAACTACCCGGCGTGCAATACGCGGCGTTCGCCTGGGGAGTGCCGCTGACCGGAAATAATTGGCCGGCGACTTTCGAAATCGAGGGGCAACCGCCTGCGGTGAAAGAGAGCGACAAGACGGCGCTTCCGCTACGCGCCGTTACGCCGGACTACTTCAAATTGATGGGCGAATCGTTGCTCCAGGGGCGCGAATTTCGCTCGACGGACGATGATAAGGCCCCGAACGTGGCAATCGTGAACCAGGCATTCGCGGACCGCTTCTTCCCTCACCAAAGTCCGGTTGGGCGGAAGTTCTGGCTAAACGGGCGGGACAAACCAGGCACGGAGATCGTCGGAGAAACCGCGAGTGGCCGAACTGATGATTTGACCGAGGCGGCGTCGCCCGAGGTCTACCTGCCCCTGTGGCAGGCGCAGGCGTTTTCGAAGCATTTGGTGGTGCGGACGGCGGCGGACCCTCGCGCTATGGTACTCGCCGTAGAACGGGAACTGCACTCCGTGGATCCCACGGCGGCGATCGAGAACGTGAAGACTCTGGAACAGATTCGGGACGAATCGCTGGCGCCGCGGACCTTCGCGATGCAACTGCTGGTGGGGTTCGCGGTGGTGGGAAGCGTGCTGACGCTGGTAGGAATTTACGGAGTGCTTTCGCTATCGGTGACTTCACGGCGGCGGGAATTGGCGATTCGCAGCGCGGTGGGCGCGCAGCAAAAAGACATTCGCAAGCTGGTGTTCGGGGAAGGATTTCGATTGATCGCGGCCGGAGTGGTCTTGGGAGCGGCGCTGGCCATGATTTTGTCGCGGGTGCTGAGATCGTTCCTGTTCGAGGTGCAGCCCGGCGACCCCGCGACATTGGTCGTTGTTGGCCTATTGTTTGTGGGGGTCGCGCTCCTGGCATGCTGCGCGCCCGTGCGGCGCGCCGCCAAGGTCGATCCGGTGGAGGCGTTGAGGTACGATTAAAGTACCGGGTCCTAGGCTAGCAGGCTGGGGAAACTGTCGGGACGCGCCTCGGGAAGGGCGGGGCTTTTCAGCCCCGCCGCAAAGCGCGTCCCAACGAGTTCGAGATGAGCGCACTGCCCTGTCAGCAACTACCGAGGACTGCTGCGGTTCCAGCATTCTTGTCAACGCAAGCCGCGCGCTTACACAACTCGGTCGGTCATCCCGATATTTGAACGGTACGAATTGGCGCTGGAGGTACGACGACCTCAACAAGTCCGGTCGCGACGTCATAAACGAGGCCGGAAATAAGCCACTCGCCCGGTAATGCTGGAATCGCTTTGAGCGCAGCAACGTCGACAGCTACAGCCTTGCGCGGATCGGAGACCGATTTGCTCTTGAGATCCCCTTCCTGTATCTGAAAATAGTGCGTCAGCAGGGCTGGGTCGCCCGCGAGGCGCGTCATCCCGCAATCGGTGTGCTGCAGTACGATCAAGTGAAACTCCCCACGGCCTCCAGGAATCTCTCCGGCAACCTGTCCGATTCGCCCGAGTAGACCCAACTGCTCGAGCAGACCCGGAGTGATTCGACCGCCGATGTTTCGCATCACGACGGCCTCGCCGGGCTTGATTCCAAGCACATGAGAAGGATCCACGCGCATATCGGCGCAACCGATGATAATCGCCTTCACATTCGGCAGCGACCGGGGAAGCGATGGCATAAGTGCGCCTGACGCAGACTGCTGAGCGGCAAAATCCTTGTTACGTTCCAGCATCAAGTCCAGATTATTCATATTGATACTCCTAAAAAGGCTGAGCGATAGTACCGTAACCGATCGAGTGGCACGGTCATTCGTCAAGCTGACCTATTCTCTGCGGTCATGCAGTCCTGATCACATTTATCAGTTTAGGACTCAAACATCGACTCGATAAAAGCGATAACAGACAAAAACCAACGATTCCTGCCAACTTGTGGGAGAGAGGATTAGGGTAGGCGGGCGCGCCCAATTTAGAAATTTCTGTTCATACCGGACCTTCGAAACGCCGTCGAACCCGGCGACAAGAAGAGTGTCGATCGGACCACGATGCTCGCAATACGTTTGATCCGTGCGGACCGGCCTACCGACATGACTTGGGACATCGCGATCAGTCCCGCCAGAGATGACGCTGACTTCGTATATCGGTCCACCGCTACGAGAGCGGTTCGCATCGCCGAACACCTCCATCGGGCCGAACACATCGAGCGTCCTCACCGGCGGAACAGCGACGATCAGAACGCGATGTGTGCTTCGTCTTGCCGAGTGATTGTGTCCATCGTTGCCTTGCGTGATAAGACGGGCGCCCTTTGGCTTATTCATGGTCTAGCCTGTCTCGTCTTTCGCTTCCAAAACTTAGATGTAGAGAGACCGCCCGAGGTGGCGGTGGCAGCGGCTCTCGCAGCCAGGTGACACAACGCTTGATCTCACCATTTCCAACAAGTGGTAAATCGGTCGTCTACTGCCATTTCTGATGGCAGTGCCTTGGATGGCAATGTACTCGGAAATTGTCTCGCAGGGGTAGCACTGCCTCAACGACAGTAGCCAAGCCTTGCGAAGGCTAGCTCGAGCAGAGACAACTGGGACTGTGTAGCCCCAGGCTGGCCCCGTTGAGATCCCTCGAAGAAGAAAAAAAGAATCTAAAGCTTTTGCAAAACAAAGCCACTAAGCCCAATGGAATCAGTAAAACTGCCTGAAAAATGAGTCAAGACAAAGCGAAACAAAGCCACCGAAGCCAACCCGCGGTCCGCCGTAAGTCATTTAGAATGAATACCGGCCTCCAGATTGACTCTCGAGCGTCGTAAGAGAAAAAGCCACTGCAAGGTGTGATCTTCGTCACACCATCCTGTGAGCGCTACCACGGCAATAGCGGAGCGCAGGGCCTAAGTTGCAATTGCCGGCAAGGTGTCGGGCTAGAGGGCGCGAGATTGCCGTTGTCACGCGCGGCGCCGCTAGAGGCCCTCGGTTGCGCGTTCGATTGGGATGGCTGGACCGGCGCCCCCGGCATTAACTTGCGAGCGAAGGTTGGAGGTGGCGTATGTGCAGGAAATATGTACCGGGCTTGATACTGCTGGCGGCGGGCTTAACGATTGGTTGGACAAAGATGGCGGCCGCGCCTCAGCAAAGCGCCGACCAAAATGTGCCGGGCCAGCCCGTGCATCCTTACAAGCCCACTGCAGAGGATGCTGCCAAGCCGAACCCCATGAAGTTCACCGAGAATTCCGTCAATCGCGGCAAACGGGTGTATGACACGCAGTGCGCGATGTGTCATGGTGACACCGGCACGGGCAACGGCGATGTCGCCAAGTCTATGGGCGCCACGCCTCCGGACTTCACGAATCCGGCCACGTTGAAGGATCAAACCGACGGCGAATTGTTTGCGATCATCGGTGCGGGAAGCGGTGCGATGCCCGGCCAGGGCGCGCGCATGAAGGATTATCACAAGTGGGACGCGATCAATTATCTCCGGTCCCTAAGCGGGCGGGTGCCCGCCAAGTCGGCTCCCGGAGAGCCTGATCCGAACCATCCCACAGTCGTGGACCAGTCAAAATAGCCTGAAAATTGATTAACTTGAGGGGGCGCGCCTCGTTGCGGGAATCAATCGGACCGCGAGGCGCGCCTTCGTTTTCGAAAGGCAAGCCACGCCTCGATTGTTAAATCCTCAACAACCGTCAGATTGAAATTCCAGGTTTACTTGCTGCGGAGCTTGGCCGACTTCAGATTCTTCCGCGCTTCGGTTGCGATCAGGTCGCCCATCTTCGAGGTGCCCACCGGACGTTGACGGCCGGGAATCTCAGCCGTGCGTGCGCCGCGCTTCAGCACCCTCTCGATGGCCATCTCGATGGCCTGGGCTTCGGTCTCGAGGCGGAATGAGTACCGCAGCATCATGGCGGCGCTGGCGATCGCTCCGATGGGATTGGCGCGGCTGCGGCCGGCAATGTCAGGCGCTGAGCCGTGCACGGGCTCGTAAAGCGCCTGCTGTTCGCCCAGGCTGGCCGAAGGCAGGAATCCGATGGAGCCGGGCAGGACGGCGCATTCGTCGCTCAGAATGTCGCCGAACATGTTGGTGGTCAGGATCACGTCGAAGGTAGCGGGCCGATCCATCAAGGCCATGGCGCAGCTATCCACGTACAGGTGGCTGAGCTCCACCTCGGGGTAAGCGCGCGCCACTCGCTCCACCACCTCGCGCCACAGTCGCGAACTCTCGAGCACGTTGGCCTTATCAACGGACGTCAATTTGCGGCGCCGGTCCCGAGCCAGTTGAAAGGCGCGATGCGCGACGCGTTCGACCTCGTGCTCGCGGTAGACCTCGGTGTTCACGCCCATGCGCTCGCCGTTCTTTGCGAAGATGCCGCGCGGGTTGCCGAAGTAGATCCCGCCCGCGAGTTCGCGAACGATCAGCAGGTCGGTTCCGCGAACGCGGTCCGGTTTCAGTGCCGAGTAAGCCAGCATGCTGTCGAGGACGCGCACCGGACGAAGGTTGACGAAGACGCCCAAGCGCTGCCGGAGCTGGAGCAACCCCTGTTCCGGGCGTGATTCGGGACGCTTCGAATCCCATTGCGGTCCGCCCACAGCCCCGAGCAGGATGGCTTGGGAATTGTTACAGATGGCAATGCTCTCGGCAGGAAGCGGCTCGGCGGTGGCATCGAGCGCGACGCCGCCGACGAGTCCGGTGAGAAAGCGAAATGTCGGCCCTCCGACTTCCGCCAGGGCCTCAAGAACCTTGACTGCTTCGGCCACAACCTCAGGACCGACGCCGTCCCCCGGGAGCAGGGCCACTCGATAAGGCTGCTGCATGTTGATGCGATGGTAGCCTATGTAACGGGGAAAATCAAGCGTCGGTTGGGGTTACACTCGATCCGTTTGGACCTTGAGGCACGGCTTGACGAAGCAAGTCGCTGTTGCCGCTGCCTTTAGCCGCCCTGGAGCGACCGATCGAGCGTTTTTGCAGTAACTAGATGAAACAAGATGACTTAGATTGAAGACCCCGCCGGGTCAACCGCCTTGCCAGGCTTTCCCGGCCGATTTTAGGCCGTGTCGGGGTTTCGCCACAGCAGCTACGACAGTCGCAGCTTCGGATCACGGAGTGGCAGCAGCGGCCAATGCCGACTCGCCCAAGTCCCGATGGACGACGGCCTTATTAGCGGCCTGCAAGTAAGCGCGACCCGCGGCTTCCACGGATAGCGGAGCCGTGGCGCGTCCCGTGAACTCGCAGCCCGAGAAGAGCACCTGAACCGAGACTTCGGTGCGCCGCTCGCCGTTGCTCCCCGACGTATGTGCCGAAAAATCAGCGAGATTGCCCTGTATCCCGGTCACCCGGTCAATGGCGCGAAATACCGCGTCTTCAATGTCGGCGCCGTCCGATTGAGCGCTCAAAGCCTGGCCGTCGCGCTCGATTTCCACGAAGGCGCTCGCACCTTCGCTTGCGGAGTGGCTCTCCACGCGCCGCAGGGTGAACGATCTCGGCATGGCCTCGAACCCGCGGCTCGCAATGTCGATCAAGTCCTCGTCGTAGATGCGCTTCTTACGGTCGGCAAGCCGGCTGAACAGGTCGTAGGCGTGATCCAACTCCAGCCGGCTCAGTGTGTACCCGAGCTCTTCGAAGCGCTTGGCAAGCGCGTGGCGGCCGGAATGCTTGCCGAGCACAATCGCCGTCGACGACACGCCGACCGAAGCCGGCGTCATGATTTCGTACGTCAGAGGGCACTTTAGAACCCCGTCCTGATGGATGCCGGCTTCGTGCGCGAAGGCGTTGCGTCCCACAATGGCCTTGTTCGGCTGCACGCCGACTCCGGTCAGGCGCGTCAGAAGGCGGCTCGAAGGATAAAGCTCCTCGGTGCGGATGCCTGTTTCGAATCCGAGGTCCGCTTGGCGCAGATGGAGCGCCATGACGACCTCTTCCAGGGCGGCGTTACCGGCGCGTTCGCCGATGCCGTTGATAGTGCACTCCACCTGGCGCGCCCCCCCGCGGATGCCGGCCAGCGTGTTCGCCATCGCCAAGCCGAGATCGTTGTGGCTGTGCGTGCTCAGCACCACGCGACTCGCGCCCGGGACACGCTCGCGAACGTCGCGGAACATCCGCTCATACTCGGGGCCAAGACAGTAGCCCACTGTGTCAGGCAGGTTCAGGACCGTGGCTCCGGCCTCAACGGCGGCGTGGCAGACCTCGATCAGGTAATTGCGATCGGTGCGTCCGGCGTCTTCCGGTGAGAATTCCACGTCTGGTGTCATCGATGCCGCGAGCGCCACCATGCGCTCGATTTGGCTAAGCGCTTCGGCTCGAGTCTTGTGCAGCTTATGCTCCAGGTGGATGTCGGATGTGGCGTAGAACGTGTGCAACCGCGCGCGCGCCGCGTGGCGCACGGCATCCCAGGCGCGATCGATGTCCTTCTCGTTGGCACGGGCCAGTGCCGCGATGACGGGTCGCCGGATCTCGAGCGCAATGGCTCGCACCGCCTCGAAATCGCCTTCCGAGGCGATCGGGAAGCCGGCTTCGATGATGTCTGCACCGAGGCGCTCGATCTGGCGGGCCATTTCGAGCTTTTCCGCCAGATTCAGGCTGCATCCCGGCGATTGCTCGCCGTCCCGTAGAGTGGTGTCAAAGATGAAGATTCGCTCGCGCATACTCGCCTCCTCCTGCCTTGTGCTTCCGCCACGACTGTGAAATTGTAACCTACCGACCGGTAGGTCAGTCAAGCGATTCCGAGGGCGACGGCATGAGCGTGGCTTTATGCCGCCACTCGACCCCTTCATGCCACCGAACGTCCCTCAGCGGCGTTTCTGCGAGCTTCGTGATGGGGGGCTGTTAACGCTGTCCTTCACCGCGGCCCCTTACCAAAGAGCGACAAAGGGATCGGCGAGGGACGGCTCAACAGGCCGCCCACAATCAGACTGCCAAGCAGAAAGAGGTCCTGATCTGCGATGGTGGCGAGCCCACTCAAATAGCTGGTATCCCGCAGAGCGTCAACCGCCAGCCGCAGCAGCAACGGGATGTCGATGGACAGCAATGGATCGAGATTGAAGAAACCCAGTGTCGCGGCAAATGCCAGCACGCCGAGAAGGGGCGCGGACCGATGCAACCGGCCTATGATCCATCCAGTTGCGGCCAGTGCAAGGCAATCGAGTGCCAGCTTGGCCGTCGCCAGCCAGTGTGCGCCCACCAGGGGCGCCGTCCAGAGAATAAGCGGCCGCTCGAGGATATAGGTGAGCAGGAACAGCGCCGCCCACCCCACCAGGATCGACTGGGCGGCAATCCGGAGCCGACGGCGCAGCATCGCCGTAATCTATCACTTTTCGGGCGTTCTTTGGGCACGCTTGGGGCACGCTGCGTGCGGAGGAGAGGCTGACCGGCCCCTGATCAGGAGCGGCCGACCAGGAGCGGCTGACCAAGAAAAGACCGGCTCGTACCGACCGCAAGTACTCGCTGGTTCGTGGTATATTCTTGCGCTTCGGTGTGCTAATCGAGAATCGAGAGCACAAATAATGAGACTTCGCATCCGTCGCACGCGCCTTGATCTACTGTTCCTGCCGGCTCTGCTTGCTGCCTTTGCCCCGTTGCACGCGGCCGGTGCGCCTGGAGATCAGGCGCGGCTTTCCCCGGCGGGCACGACAGCCATGCAGGCCATCGTGGAATCAGGACATCTCGCGGATCTGCGCTGGCCCGACTTCACCGATTATCGCCAGCACGTCAAGGATTTCTACGATGCGGGAGGGTACGCCCTGGCCTGGGTTCAGAGCGGCCGGACGCCGCCCCAGGTGACATCGCAGGCCGGGACTGTGATCGCACTGCTCGAGGACGCGGACAACAAGGGCCTGCACGCTGAAGACTACGACGGCCCGCGCTGGCCGGACCGCTTGGCGCGCCTGCGCCAGGCGAATCCGCCGCCAACTGACGACGATCTAGCGCGCTTTGACGTGGCGCTCACGGTCTCGCTGATGCGCTACATCTCCGATCTCCATATCGGCAAGGTGAATCCCAGCCACTTCAAGTTCGGCCTCGACATCGAGCACAAGAAATACAAGCTGCAGGACCTGATCCGGCAGAAGATCATCGGGAGTGATGACCCGCGCAGCGTACTGGCCGAGGTCGAGCCACAGTTCGCGCTCTACCGCCTCACCGTTCAGGCCCTTCAGAATTACCTTGCGCTGGCCCGTAAGGGGGACGGGGATCTCATCGCGGTGCCGGCCAAGCCGATCCATGCCGGCGAACCTTACGCTTCGGTGCCGCAGCTTACCCAGCGCCTTGAGCTGCTGGGCGACCTTCCCATGGATTCCGCCGCCGGTTCGACTAAGAACGCGTCGCCTGCAACCGCGTCGCCTGCTGCCCCGATTTACAGCGGCGCATTGGTGGACGCCGTGAAGCGATTTCAGCGCCGGCACGGACTCGATCCGGACGGGACGCTGGATCTGAAGACCGCGCATGAAATCAACGTGCCGCTCGCCCGCCGGGTGCTGCAATTGCAAATGGCGCTCGAACGCTGGCGCTGGATTCCGCCCGATTTCCCGCGTCCGCCCATCGTGGTGAACGTGGCGGGGTTTCAATTGCGCGCCTACAACGCGCAGCAACAGCCCGAGTTCACCATGCGCGTGGTGGTGGGCCGCGCCTATCAGCATCAGACGCCCGTGTTCGCCGAGAACATGCGATACCTGATCTTCCGGCCCTACTGGAACGTGCCCATCAGCATCCAGCGCGCGGAGATGGTGCCGAAGCTCCGCAAGAATCGCAGTTATCTTGACAAAGAGAATTGCGAGATGGTCGATCGCCAGGGCCATCCCGTCGGATCGGGCCCCGTAACCGATGATCAGTTGAAGGACCTCGAGGCCGGCCGGCTTTCCGTCCGGCAGAAGCCCGGACCGAACAACTCGCTTGGTCTCGTGAAGTTTCTCTTTCCGAATCAGTATGACGTTTATCTGCACGGCACGCCCGCGCAGGAACTGTTCTCGAAAGCGCGGCGCGACTTCAGCCACGGCTGCATTCGCCTGGAGGATCCGGCGAAACTCGCGGCCTGGGTGCTCGCAGACAAGCCGGAGTGGACCCGCGAGCGCATCAAGGCCGCCATGAACGGAACCGAGCCCACGCAGGTGAATCTCGACAAGCCCATCCCCGTGCTGATCCTCTACACCACGGCGGTGGTCCAGCCTGACGGCGAAGTGGATTTCTTCGAGGATATCTACGGGCATGACAGCGATCTCGAGAAGGTGCTGGCGACGGGGTATCCGTATCCGGGGTAAGTACTTGAATGATGAACGATGAATTATGAATGATGAATGACGAACCGCGGCGGTTGCCGCCCTGCTGAACGGTTCCCGATCGCAGTGTCGACCAGGGCCGCTTCTCAGGAACGCCGCGCAGCATCCCCGTCGACGCTGATGTCTTCATCAACATCCGGCCAGCGGATTCCCTGGCCGTCCCCGATGATCTCCCGGTGCGCGCGCTGCTCGGGTGTGGCATCCATAAGGCGCCAAGACCACGCGAGGGGTACCCCGACGATTCGACCATCCGCCAAGTGCGCAACAACAGCCTCGTCTGTGACATTCACTGATTTGACTCGCGGTTCATCATTCATCATTGATCACAATTGCCCGGTCACACATCCAGCCGATTCGCTGCCGAGGCTCACGAGAAGCCTGATCCCGGTGGTCTCTGGGCTTTAAAGCTTCCAACACGGAGAACACGGAGCGCCTCAGTGATCTTTGTATTTGTCTTTGCAGGCCACAGAGGGCACGGAGTTGCACACCCGTGGTGCAAAGACTGGCGGCGCTGTTGTCACGGAACAGCGGAATTGGCCCCGGCATTACTTCGAAACCACCGAGCTGATTTTCACGGGACCGAGCAACCCCGATTCGAGCAGCGGCGTATCAGCCCGGAATGGCTTGTAATCGAGCCAGGCGTACTTCTTCGCCGCGTTCGGTTGCCGGTCACCAATGATCCGGTTAGGCCACAGGTTCGTGACCTTGATCTCGACGTGATTGCGCCCCGGCTTGAGCGCAGACGTCACATCGGTCTGGTAGGGCGGCTTCCAGAGGATGCCACCGACGGGCTTACCGTTGATCGAGATCTCGGCGATTTCCTTTACGGCGCCAAGATCGAGGATCAACTTCGCGTCCCCGTTGAACCACGCGCCGGGGGCATCGACGTCCTTCGCGTAGACGGCGGTTCCGGAGAAGTACTTCACGCCTTCATCGGCGGAGTTTGTCCACGAGATCAGTTTGTCGAATTGAGCCTGCGGCGGCGCGCCCCGGTTCGGAGGGAAGCTCACTTGCCAGGCGCCGTCAACGGTGGCCAGGTCCGCACTGACGGGATGTGGCAGCGTGCGCGAAGGGGTGGCGGCAGGCCGACGGAAGACCACGAAGACTGACCCGTCGGGATCGAGACGTAGCGGCACTACGGTTCGCCCGCGCTCAATCCGGTAATCTGCCGGCTCGATCTCGCCCGTATCCGGGTGCCAGAGTTCCGCCTCCTTACCTTCAATCCGGAAACTCACTTCGAAGTTCTGGGCGCGTTCGATCTGGTTCGCGACGAAGTAAAACTCGGCATCGCCGTCATGGCGATGGATCCACACCAGGCTCGAATCCGGATCCGGACGGTTGTACTCGAGGTCCGGAGACTCCTTTTCGCGGATCAGGGCCTCGTCGAGCGGCCTGCCCCAGTAGATTTTTCCCTGGCCGTAGCCATGCTCGGTCGCGCCCATACCGTCGATCGAGCCCCAAAGCTCGTTGACGATGGAACGGAATTCCGCCTCGTGAGCGTCGTCGGCGAGACTCGGCGAGTGAACAGGCCGGGGCGCGACCACGATGGCTCCTGCCCCGACCAGGTCCCGCAATTTGCGCAGAACAGGCAGCGTGATTTCATTCACGTAATCAGGCAGGACCAGCACGCGATAACTCATGCCGCTCGGCAGCACCAGCCGCCCGTCGTTCACCGACATCCGGTTTAGCAGCACATCAGAATTGATCCAGTCGTAGGCATAACCCTGCGGCGGTGCGGGACTGAGAGGCTTCCAGAACGGCACCGTGGCGGGGGCGCCTTCGCCGTAGAAGTAAGCAAGGTCGCCCACGAACTTTCCCTGCTGCAGCAGGAACGAGCAGCGCGCGAGGTACGTATTCCAGGCGATCGCCTGATCGGCCCAGGTCGTGTTTCGCGTGTAGTGCTGGCCGAAGAAGCCGAGGGTCATGCCCGGCTTGTGATCGTCATCCACAAAGGGCTGATGATCCGAGGTGTGAAAGATAAAACGATTGATGCCGAGCGACATGGCCTTGTCGCCGAGCGGCTTTAAGTAGAAAGGCGACGCCCACACCGGAGCGCTCGGAGCGGTGGTGAACGATTCCGCGCCTGCGAGCGGCTTGCCGTAGATGTGCGCCGCCGAGCCCGCCTCGATCAGGTCAGCGGGATGCTCGGGTCCGTCCTTCGCGCCCACGGGCGGAGTCCAGAATTCGCCCATGGGAACGTCGACTTCGCTCTTGTTCAGCAGCCCATCGCCGGTGGTGGGAGCGTCCGCCCCCATCGCCTCGGCGTAGAGACCGACGCCATGCTGGTTGAAGTATCGGGTCGCAACCCCGTAGTGATTTTCGGCGAGCAGGTCCGCGATCGTACGGCGAAAGTCCCACAGGAAGCGATCGCTCGCTCCGGCGCTCCCCACAATCCGCCCGGTGAGCACCGGCAGGTACGGCGTCGGATCATAGCCGCGGCGCTTCTGGAAGTCCGCGATCATGTCATCGGTCCAGTTTTCGACGCCGGCCTCCCAACTGTCCATCAGGAAGTAGCGGAAGCTCTTGCCGAAGTTGTCGCCGAGGGCGCTCGAAACCATGTCCACGTACGTCTGAACGTAATCGTGGACGTGTTGGGCGCTCAGCTTATCGACTTCGTACCCCGTGGCCTCGGGGCTGGCAGGATGGTTCTTCTCGCCGGTCAACGAATAGCCCAGGCGCAGGATTACCCATCGTCCGGCGGGCACATCCCAATCCAAACTGCCATCCGGCCGCATTCTGGAGGTCAGGTCGATGACGTCTTGCGTCGGAACTGCCTCGCGCTCGGAGACGCGCGGCGTCGCGATCGAACTGAATTCCGTCGTGTTGCCATAGGCCGCCTTACCCTGCCAATGATTCACCCGCGGCCCCGAGAATTCGATCCCGGCGAGGCGAACGCTGCGCCCGGGCGGGATCTTGATGCCGAGTTCAGCCGCCATCGCGACGATGGATGGATTGGGCGGCGGTGGACGCAGCACCACGCGGTAGAATCTTGCAGCCGTCTCCGGGAACGAGTACGTCTCGATAGGGAAGCCGCCGGTGGCCTGCGACGGGCCGGGCAGAGTTACGAGAGTCAACCAGTGAGTGCCGTCGTCGCTCGACAGAGCCTCGCCGTCCGGTATGGCGCCGCCGCTGAACATCGGCACGCCTCCGGCCGCGATGGTGACCGCCTGCGCGCGGTAGGGCTGCGGAAACTCGAACTGGACCCACGCCGCCGACTCTCCTTCGTTCACGCGGAGCGTGGCCGTCTTGCCGAAAGTGCCGCTGGTGAGCTGGGCCGTGTCGACGTCCGGGGCGCTGGCCGTGATCTTCGGATGCGCGTCGGCCATCCGCACTTCGCCTTCGGGCAGGCGGTAGGCTACCACTTTGCTGTCCGCATAGAAGGTTGGATCGGGTGCGGGCGGGGGCGCCGGTGGCATCGGCTTTTCACCGGGCAGACCCGTGGCCATCGGGAAGCTCAGGTTGGGCGGCAGGGGCATGTCTTGAAATTTGCCGTTGTTCGTCGGCGGATGCGGGAGGGTACCCGAGAACCTCTTGGGCCCCTCCACCAGGGTCTCGCTCCACACAATCTTCTTCATCGCCTGCTCGGGCTTCACCCACGGCCCCGCCGTCTCGCTCCAGCCACCTGACGCCGCCATGGCCATTTCGAGACCGAGGCGGTTGGCTTCGTCGCCGGCGTGATGGAACGCGTCCTTCCACTCCGGCGTCATCCACACCAGGCGCTTGTCGACGAACTGCGGGGTCCCGAGGCTGCCGTCAAACATCTGCATGCCGGCGATGCCGGAGCGCTTCATCCATTCCAAGTCCGCCGTGATTCCTTCTTTGGTGATGTTCCCGTTCAGCCAATGCCACCATGCCCGCGGTTTGGCCGAATCCGGCGGATTCTTGAACCCCTGCTCGATGGGGTCCCCTGAGCTTTGGCTCCGGGCCACGCCAGCGCCGGCGAAGATCAGCAGACTCGAGAGCACAAGTGCGCGCCTGAATCGCGCTGGCTTGAATGTCGGCCCGACGGATCGCTCGGGCTCGGATGGACTACCGCTGCTGATCATCTCTTCGCCTCTCTGCTGGGCCTTGGCCCTGGGGATTTTGCGACAGACGACTATACACCCAGCGGCGCGGGGCGCCCTGCGGCTCCGCGGCATCGGGTCAGGGCGCGCCGCGGCCGGCCCGGACCATACGGAGCAATCGCCCGCCTGCGTGTCGCAGGGGGAATGGAATCCGGTCCTTCCACTGAACCATGTCGGGCGCGAGCGCCGGAACGTCCGTCTTGCGCCGGGGCTGCGAGCGAAGTTCCTCGACCAAGAGGAGGTAACTGTTGACCATCCTCGCGACCGAGAAATGTTCTCGAGCCCGCTCCCAGGCTGCGCGCGACATCCTCTGGCGCAGCTCCGGATCGCGGCCTAAGACGACCAGCGCATCGCTGAACCCCTGGACGTCCCCGGGCGCTAGCAAGAATCCTGACGCCCGGTCCTCGACCATCCAATCCGTTATGCCGGGCAGCAACGAAATAACAGGAATCGCGCCATTCGCCATGGCTTCGAGAGGAACGAAAGGCAGACCTTCAAAGAACGAAGGAAGAATCAGGGCATCGGCCGCGCGGATTTTGTCCAGGCTCCTTGCATGGCTCAGCGGCCCAACGAGCTCGACTTGGTGTGAAACCCCCGCCTCTTCAATAAGTCGAGTGAGCTTCTCGATGTCGGGCCCGCCACCAATGACTTCAAGACGGATGCTGACCCCGGACCCGGACACTTGCCGAACGATTTCCGGAAGCAGCAGAACGCCCTTTTGGGAATGGTCAATCCGCCCGCAAAAGACGACTCTTAGTTCGGACTCGGCCCTTGCCGGTGGGGGAGACTCCAGGATGTCAACCCCATATTGAATCAGGTGGACCTTCTCTCGGGAAACCCGTGATCGCGCCAGGTCAACCGTGGCGGGTGACGGCGCAACCAGCGCCTGGCAGGCACGCGCGTTAAGGCAGGCAAGGGAGACGACGGCTTCGGAAGAATTGTGAATCACGCTGACGGTCGCCGTCTCCGCGGGCAGCATGCCCAAAGATGCTTGCACGAACCAACTGGCGCTGTTGATCACGGCATCGAAGCCGCCCTTGGCCAGGAACCGCCCGATCGTACGGGCGCGTGAGGCGCGCGATTTCCGCATTCCGCCGTCGATAAAGTGCGCCTGGGCCCCGACTTCATCCGAGCGTGCGAACCAAGCCCCGCGCTCATCGGTGGTAACGATGTGAACCTCGTGGCCGGCCCGAACGAAGCCCTCAGCGAGCGACAAGATACACGTCTCCATTCCGCCGACGTGGAGGGCGTAAGTTGTAAGGGCGACGCGCATAACGGGGTCTCGAAACCTGCTCTTCTGCGCTCAGAGCTTACGCCTGGGCCCCCCGGTGCAATCTAGGTTGGTCTTGCGGTGACGCGGTTCTTCATCGTGTAGATGATCTGCCTTCCGGGTCTGTCCTTGGTCCGGCCAAGCGCCCAGCGCGCGTGCCATCTTAGCTCAGTCTTCCAGTCCGGACTCCATGCACCCACGGCGCGGACCACCTTGGTCTCAATGGAGGCCACACCCGACCGCTCCAGGGCTGAGAAACTCGACTTGTCCAGGGTCACCACATGGAACTGGCCCGGAGTCGGCGTTAAGCGCTGTCCGTTCCGGGTCTCCCGGTATGGCGTCATCACGTACAGGATCCGGCAATGGCTGAGCAGCAGTTGAGCGATTTCCACGTACTGCTCGAAGTGCTCCAGCGTGTTTGAGCAAAAGATCACGTCCCAGTTTCCGCCGATCTCTTCGAAGCTCGCCCGGAAAAAAGTCGCGATCGTCCCATAAGACTCTACGCAACGGTCAATGGCGGACTGGGCCACGTCGCAGCCGGAGAGGCGCGCCTCCGGATACTGTTCGTGCCACACCGGCACCGCGTCGCCGAGGCCGCAGCCGACGTCCAACACCGTGAAGGCGCCGGAGAAGGGAACCTTGACGTGCCGGTGGAAGTACTCCGCGAACAGGCGGGTCTGCCGTCGGCCCTGGTTTTGGTCCCAGACTCCTCCGGGAGTGTAGGCTTGTTCGTGGTGCGCGCGTGTGTTCGGGTTCTCGCCCGAAATGGTCAAGTGCACGGGGTTTGCCTCACAGGATCTGCAACCAGCCTTCAGGCCCGTCATTACTTCGGCCGGTCTCGGCGGCCGTTGGAAGACTGCGTCGGCCAACCGAGCGCATCGGGACGCTTCCGGCCGGGCGATCAGCGAGTGCGCTTGAGGAACCCGAGGGGATTTGTCGTCAGCAGGTATCGCTCCCGAGACTTGTCAACGACGAATTCCGGACGCTCCCGCGTGAACTCCTCAATTGCTGGAAGCGGGCCATCTTCTCCCATCCCGATCGGCGTGCCCGGAGTAAACAAGTCGCCGAAGCCGTCCTCGACAATGAAATAACTGCCGACGCTGACGAGGTTGCTGTAGGTCCTGAGGTCGGCGAGCACAGTCGGCTTGTCGTGGGCCGCATCGTGGATGAAGAGCGCTCTCTTTCCTTCGCACAGAGCCCGGACTTTGGCGATGACTTCAGGGTCGGTCGTTGAGCCCGTGATCAGCACGAAGCGCTCGTGCTTTGCCGAAAATCGCTCGCGATCGATATCGACCGAGACCACCTGGCCGTGGCCCAGCAGGTCGAGCAGGTTCGCGAGGTAAAGCGTCGATCCACCCCACATGCTCCCCAGTTCGACGATGACGTCCGGCTTCACCTCATAGATGATCTCCTGATAGATCCAGGCGTCCAAGGGATTCTTTAACGCCTTGACCCCCATCCACGTGCATTGATCGAAAACGATGTCCGTCTGGTGGTAGAGCATCCAGTCTTCGAGGGTCAGCCGAAATCGCTGGCGATACTCCCTGCGCGAAGGTGCGCTCATCGGGAAATACTTTCGCCGCGCGCGTCGACGAAACTCGGCGGGGTCGCGCAGAAGCAGGATGGCAGCGCGGTAAACCCGGAGAGGGCTGAAACGGCCAGGCATTCGCAGAAAACCTCACCTTACGTCGCCACCTGAGATGGCGAAGGTTGTCGACGATCCGTCGAGACCGCCGGGCGGATTAGGGCGGGCTGATTGTCGCAGGAGTGGGGTGCACACGCTGCTGCCGGCCTTGATTCTCCCGCGGAATTTGACGATAACATACCGGAACATCTATGCCAATTCCCCTGACTGCCCCCGGCGCCTCGCGACGCGTAACTCGTCGCCTGATCGAACCTGCTCCGCACGCGCTCTCAGCACCCTAGGGACGAGGCCTGAGCATCTGACTTCAGAAGGCGCCGTTCCCTTTCCACGGCATCCACTCCGAGGTTGTCAGGATCTTCTGCTTGATCGCCGAAGGCAGGAAGATCCACACGGCAACGAGGGACAATAGCAATGCGGCCGGCAACAGTGCCAGGCTCACCTGCACAGACAGATATAAGGGAACAAAGGCGAAGAGCAACAGACACACGCACGCCAGGCTGGTGCGTATCCCCAGCCGCCACGGAAAATAACCGATCTTGCAGGAGAACAGTGCGAAGGTGACCGCCAGTACCAAATATGAAAACGCCCAAGCCAGCGAAAGTCCCATCGCCCCGCGTTCGAAGAAAACGAGACGGAAGAAGCCAACCAGGAGAAGGCCCCAAGCGAGATTGTTAAGGAATCCAAACCACATCGCGCCTTTCGCCTGAACTGCGGAGCCCACCGGCGTTCCGAGCGCGATGGCGCCGGCGGCGTATAAGAGCCCGGCCAGCGGGTAGCGCATGGCGGCAAAGTCCGCGCCGTAGAATTTCGCGATCAGGCTGCCTCCAAAACTCAGCGCCGCAATCGCCGGGAAAGCCACCAAGACACCGACGGAGAAACCGGCGTCGAGCGCATTCGAGAACCGGCTGGCGCCCTCAACGGAGTCCTTGGAATGACTGCTGAGGATCGGAAGCACCACCCTGGAAATAATACCCGGTAGGAAGATCACCACGTTCCGCCACTGGTCAGCGGCGGTATACACGCCCATCTCCGCGTAGCCGTTCGGCCGGTTGACCAGCATGGTGCTGCAGATCCACGTCGCCGGTGTTACAACGGCGCTGGCCAGGAAGGCCGGGGCGCTGAACTTCCACAAGATGGCGCTCTCCTCCCAGGTCGCAAAATGGGAGAACGAGATTCCGACTCTGGCCGTCTCCCGGCGCAGAACCAGATGGGTGAGCACACAATTGACGACCAGCGACACCACAAGGCCCGAGATAGCGCCATCAACACCCCACAGCGCTGCGCCAGCCACGGTAATGGGAAAAGACCACAACCCCGACCACAGGCTCACCCTGGCCATGGGTCCGAAGGCCTCCAGGCCCGACAGGATGCCGAGCTGGACGCCGTTGACCTCGCCGAAGAACAACAAGCCGGCGCCGATCCGCAACGGGGTTGCCACACTTGGAGACGCCAGTGTGTGGGTGGCGAGCCAGGGGGCCACTAGGATCAGCGTTCCGCTCACCAGCACCCCTGAGATCAGCGCCACCGTCATGGTCAGCGAGGCGACCCGTCCGGCGCGCGCGGGGTCCTCCACTCTGTATTCGGAGACATATTTGACGGCCGTCAAGCCGAGGCCCAGGCCGACAAAGACGCCGCACATGCCCACGGTGCCCTTGACGATTCCAATCTGCCCGTAGGCTGTTTTTCCCAGCCAGCGCGCTACGACGATCGTGGCAGCAAGCTGCAGGCCTTGCGAGAGGATCGTCCCGGTCAGAGCCCAGAAGCTCCCCACCAGAAAACGTGAGCGCAGGGAACCAACCGGAAGCATAGCGGTCCGCTTCCGTGCGACCCACACTCGCACGTTATCCAGGCTGGACTTGGGCATTGAAGTCGGTGCAACCGGCAGACACCAGGCGCTCGGCGCGAAACCTGCCGCCAAGCACTGGGAGATAGCAGCCGTAGGTCAGAGTATCACAGAAGCGTCAGAATGCCGCGCGCACCGTGCTGCCGGGTAATGCCCGAATGTTCAGTCAGTACCTGCTGCCGGTAATGGGCTTAGCCTATACCGTGCTTCCGTCTCCGCATTGAAGCGGACGCGCGCCCTGTTGGCGCGCTATTGCCCTAGCAGGCCGAAAACGGACAGCGCCGCGGCTGTGCCCACGTACACTTTGCCGTTGATGATGGTAGGCACGGTGAACTTGGCGCTCGGTCCGAGCCCGTCCCGCGATGCCACCTGGGTGCTACTGTAAAGCTCATCCGCCACGTTCGTGGCGTTGTACGCGTACAGCACTGCCGGTCCGCCGGTGTTTCCCTGACTCCAGTCCACGGCCCAGACGATTCCATTTGTTCCGCTGTTTGCCGAGACGGAGGTTGTGGTTCCGACATATCCGAAGACGTTGGGCGATTCCGCCACGGGCGTGACCGAAAGCAACCCGTTGCTGAGGGCGAACGTCTTCAGATTGTCATTCCAGGCTGCGAAATAGACGTTTTCCTGCCAGTACGAGGGCGTGCTGAAGTTCGAGCCAATCTCCTGGTACACCTCCTGGACAATTTGGGTGTCGTAGGTCGGGTTGAAATGGCCCATGTTGTCGCGATCGATCAGGTAAATACGCCCCTCCTTGCCCGATTCCACCAACAGGTGCGGGTGCGGTCCAGGCTGGTCCGGCAGGAGCAGCGCTCCGCCCGAGCCAAGGTCGATATCTCCGGCGCCGAGGGTCGCCTCATCGAAGGGCGTGAACCAGTCCGCCACACTGAGGTTGCTCGGCATCAGCTTCAGAATGCTGTCGCCGTAATCCGGGCCACCGGTGTTTGCATCGAAGGTGCCATTGCCGGTCACGACGTAAACGTTGTTGCTCGAATCTGCGGCCGGACCGCAGCCGGATTCCCAGATGGCGCCTTCCCCGGAATCGGGGGTGGTAATGTAAGCCGCAGTCTGCTGCAGAGTAGTGGCGTTGTAAGCCAGCAGCCAACCGTGCCAAGGCGGGGTGTCCGCGTGGGAACCGAACCCGATGTAGAGGACGCCGTTCACGAGCAGAAGGCCGGGACGCTGCAACTCCTGGTTTTGATCAAGCGGCAACTGACCCCCGTTGCTGTCGTCACCGGTTCCAGAAACGGTGGCCTGGATCACCACGGGGCCGCCGAACTTCTCCGCGCCGCTCGCCATGTCCAAGGCGTGCAAGCGGTAAACATACTGGCTGTTCTCAAGCGTATAAGCTACAACGTAGAGGACGCCGCCGACCGGGTCAATGACGGGCGTGCTGGTGATGCCGATGTAGCCCGTAGGGAAGGCGCTATCGTTCACATTGGCCGCGGGAACGGTCGTGATCCCCGTTGCCGCATTCGTGAAGTTGACGTGCCAGAGAGCGGTTGACGTCTTGCCGTCGGCATCGAAAGAGTAAACGCTGTCGTTCTCCGTTACCACGTAAACCACGTTATGCACGCCTTGACCGGCGATCGTCACCGAGCCCGCATAAAGCGGCTGGCCGTAGATGGCGCCGTCTACGCCAAATGAGAAGAGCTGGCCGAATTGGGCCGAATTGACGTTGGCGGGCGTCAGGATGGTCTCGTTCAGATTCTGCCCGGTACGGCCGATGTCGTTATGGTAAGTGAATATGCCCCCGTATTGGTCCGTCACGCTGGCCTGGGCGCTCTTCGACGAATCCAGATTGCTGGTGGCCGCCACGGTGTGCGTTCCCGGAACGGCCGGCGTCTCGTAAAGCCCTGAAGCCGAGATCGTGCCGGCGGTTGTGCTGCCTCCCGGCGTGCCGTCCACGGACCAGGTCACCGCAACGTTCGACGTATTCGCGACTTTCGCGGTGAACTGCTGGCTCTGGCCCACATTGACCGCCGCCGTTGCGGGTGTTACCGAGACGGACACGGCCGGACCCACCGTGGCGGAGGTGACGCCGCTGACTGAATTTTCGGTCGCAGTGAAGGTTACACTGCCGGTTGCCAGGCTCTGGACGAGCCCTGCCGTGCTTACGGTTGCGATGCTCGAGTTCGAGGAACTCCAGCTCACCGAACCCGTCAGATTTTGCGTGCTGCTGTTGCTAAACGAGCCTTGCGCCGTGAGCTGTTGGGAAACTCCGAGCGGAATCGAAAGCCCTTGTGGGCTGACCGCAATCGACTCGAGCTTTGGCGCGACGGTGAGAGACGGCGTCGAACCGCTGAGCGAACCGGACGCGGCAGAAATGGTGACCGATCCCGTGGTTTTTGGGGTGGCTAGTCCGGTGTTATTGATAGTGACCACCTGGGTGTTCGAGGAGGTCCAAGTGACGGACGAGCTCAGGTCCTGCGTGCTGCCGTTATTGTAGGATCCCGTGGCTGTGAACTGCTGCGTGGACCCAACCACAAGATTGGGACTGGCGGGGCTTACGGTGAGTGAGGTCAGCACGGGCGGCATTACCGGCGCTCCGCCGCCACAACGAACCAGGACAACCGCCAGCAGCAGAGCCGCCGCGGTAATACCCCGGACTCCGAACCGGCGTCTTTCGGTTTTTGCCGACGTTTTCTCCAAAGGTTCCCTCTCTCCCCCCTTTGGCGACTGGGCAACAGACTGTCATTGTGCTTTGTCCGGGCGACTCACGTCAAGACTTGCCCTGCGAGAGCCACTGCCAAGCGAGTGCGGTCTCTCGTTTCGGCTCGCGAGCAGGCCTAGAAGTTTTCCTTCTGCCGTCGAGGTGGGTCAGGCTGCGGATCGCGGCGCCCGCATGTCTGATACGGCGAGTAGATTGGGGTTCAGCAGGATTCCAGTGCCGCCGGCAAGAACGATCCTGGACCGCGTCTACGCTCCTGCGGCATCGTGGTCGTCAGGCATCTGTCCGTAGCCGTACCCGTAGCCGTACTGGTATTGCTGGTAGCCGAAGCCCCCGCGCTCAATGTCGAGGTCATTGAGGGCCACGCCCAGGATGCGCGCGCCGCTGCCATACAGCAGGGTTCGAGCGCGTCGAACGACATCATAGGGCGTGGAGTGGGCGCGGGCGACCAACACCACGGCATCAACCAGAGTCGCCAGGATTCGGCTGTCGGCGACGCTGAGCAGGGGCGGTGAGTCGACGAGAACGTACTCAAACTGGCCCCGCAGCCGATGCAACAGATCGGCGCACACCGGTGAGGAAAGAACCTCGGCCGGATTCGGCGGAATGGGTCCGCACGGTATTACGCTCAGATTTTCCACGCCCGCCACGGGCAGCACGGCGGTCGCCACGTCCACATGACCGGTCAGGCACTGCACAAAGCCCGGATGGTTCTCGACGGCGGTTCCGCGATGAACGGCAGGGCGGCGCATGTCGCAATCGACCACCACCACCTTGTTGCCGAGGCTTGCGAGCGTAACCCCGAGATTGATCGCCGTCGTGGTCTTGCCCTCGCTCGGCAGCGCACTGGTGACAAGGATCAACCTCGGTACGGGGCTGGCCGAGAGCAGAACCGAAGTGCGCAGCGACCGGAAGGCCTCCAGGGCCTGCGGGCTGGTCTGGATCGCGGGAGGTAAATGGTGATGCCCGTTTGAGCCGGTCGTGAGCGACAGAGTTTCAGTGGCATGCTCTCCCGGTTCTGCTCCCGCGAGGGCGAAGCGGGGCAACACGCCGAGTGAAGGCAGGCGCAGGAACTGCTCCACGTCATCCGGGGTCTTCAGCGTCTTGTCAAGATACTCCTGGAAGAAAGCCAGACCGACGCCGAGCGCGAGCCCGAGCAGGAGCCCAACGCTGAGATTCAAAAACACGCGCGGCTTGACGGGCCCCCCGGGAACCTGGGAGGGATCTACCACGTGGATGTTGGACTGGTTCAAGCCGGCCGCAGCATTGGCTTCCTTCATCCGTTCCGTCAGGGCGGCGTAGAGCTCGTGGTTGCTGTCGGAGTCTCTCTTGATGATGTTGTACTGGATGGTCTTGTCCGCCAGGTCGTTCACGGCGCCCTTGGCATCATCCACGGCCTTTTCCAGATACTTCTCCCGGCCCTGGGCCGTGTTGTACTGGTCCACAATCGTCTTGGCGGCGATCTTTTTCTGCCGCTCGATCTGCGTGTCGATCGCATCCATCTGCTTCTTGATTTGGACGACCTTCGGATAATCGGGTTTGTAATTCACGCTCATGTCGTCGTAGGTCCGCTCGAGGTCCGTCTTTTTGGACTCGAGGCCCTGAATGAGCTGGTTGTCGACGATGCCCGGCAGCGTGTCGATATGCCCGGATTGCACCTGATCGTAAAGCGCCTCCCTGCTCATGCGGTCCGACTGAGCAGCGGTCAACTGTGATTGAAGCTGACCCAGTTTTTCGGTCACCAGCGTCTGGCTCTGACTAACAAACACGATGCCGTTGGCTCGCGCATACTCAGCCAAACGGTCATCGGCCGCTTCCACCTGCGATCTCAGGTCGCGCAGCTTGTTGTCAAGCCAAGCCGAGGCTTTGGTGGTGGCGTCGAACTTCACCTGCAGGTTGTTTTCGATGTAGTCGTCGGCCAGCTTGTTGGCCACGGTCGCCGCAGTCCGAGGATCCGTGGAGTCAAAGGTAACCTCCACCAGATTGCTGCGCCGCACCGGGTTCACGTCCACGGCGCCGAGGAAATAGCCCACGGCGTTGCGAAACAAAGGCGACGTGGATTCGGGCGGCCCTTCATCAATGTTCGCCGGGAGCGGGGGTACGCTACCCTCGAAAAGACCGAACAGATACCGGTTGCGGATGAATTCCGGCTCCTTGTAAAGCTGCAAATCCCGAACTACTTTTTCCGCCAGAGTGCGGCTCTGGATGATCTTGTACTGCGTGTCCTGATAACTCTCCATGTCGCCGGTGCTGGGGTTCACGACTTCTTTAAAATTGACGACGCTCGGCGCGTCCGGGTCAATCTCGAGCAAAACCTTGCCTTCGTAAATCGGTTTTTCCTTCAACGTGCCGATCGCCACTGTGGTAAACACCACCAGCGCGCAGGTAAGCACCAGCCAGCGCCGTTTGAGAACAAGGTCCCAGTAGTCGAGGAGGTGCGGAACGTCCTCGGGCGCGACGTCCAGAACCACCGGCTCGCGGGGCAGGGCCCGTTCCGCGCGCATCAGTGCGGCGTCGGGCTGCCTCAGTTGGGTAATCTGGTTTTCATCCATCCTCAAACCTCATCTGAACCGTCGGGGCTGACCGCTGCCCTTAGAGGCCACGATAGATCACGAGACCGCTGATGATGCCGACCGCCGAAGAGATGCTCTGTTTTCCGACTGCCTTGGCCGCGCTGTTCGGGACGAACAAGATATCGTTCGCGGCCAGCATAACGTCCGGCGCCTTGCCTGCCAGCACTCTCTTGAGGTCAATCGGCACTGCAGTCTGGGTTCCGTTGCTCGCCCGCTTTACAATGCGCGCTTCGTGAGTCCTGGCGTTCGGCCCGACCCCCTGGGCCATGGCGACGGCCTCGAGCACGGATACCGAATCCTTGTTATCCAGCAAGTATCCGCCCGGCCGGACCACCGCGCCTACCACATAGACGACGCCGGCCCGGCTCACGCTTATAGTGTCAAACGGTTTGACCTCGATGTTCAGGTCGGTGTCCTCGCTGTAAAGTAACTTCTTGAGCTCGATGGAGATTTTGTCCGGGGCTGTCTGTGTAAGACCATCAACCTGCGGCACATCCTGAAACCCGCCGGGCCGCTCCACCGACACTTCCTTCCCCGCAGAGGCGCCGAGGTTGGCCGGCCCGCCAGCCATCGCCAAGACCTCCACCAGCGTCCGGCGACCCGTCAGGTAGTACTCGCCGGGCTTTGCGACGGCGCCCACTACGGACACGGGACGGGACTTGAAGTCGGCGATTGTAAGCATCACTTGGGGATGTTGCAGGTATTTCTCACCCCACTTCTCGGCCAGTTCGTCGCGCAGCTCATGCTGGGTCAGTCCTGCCGCCTTGACGTTGCCGAGCAGAGGGACCGAGATCATCCCATCGTTACCCACTTGAACGCTCAACCTGCTGAGTTCCGGAACGTCGAAGACGTCGATTACCAGAGCGTCCTCAGGGCCGATGACGTAGTTCGGGCCGATGCGGTTGTTTAGCAGGAGACTGGTTCCGTCTCCCACCTGGCCCGTAGTGACCTGGGAACTCGCGTCCGGGGCGATGGGCGCTACGGCGGAATCTGGGAGTGATTGGTCCACAGGCTTCGTGATGTCGGCGGGTGCCTGCCCAGCGGTCGAGGCGGGATTCTGGTCCGTGGCCGGCAGTTGGGGCGTGGTTTGTCCGGACGGCTGGGTGTCTTGCGATGCCGGCTGTTGCTGTGCCATCAGTCTCGCGCCTGACACCAAAAAACACGCACAACCAAGAAGTATTACCGCGAGAGGCCGCTTGGCGTAACCCATCATGCCCCGTCCTTTCTCCGTTGAGGCTGGCGCGGTCGAACTTCCCCCTTTTCGACAGGATATCGCCGGCTTCCTTCGATTCATCAAAGTTAAACGACGCTCAGGACATTGTCAATGGAGGTTTGTCCGTGGATCTGCCTGCCAGCTGCTTCGCGCGGCCTGGAATTCCGAGGGCGCAGCGCGAAATGAAAAAGAAAAGCCGCCTTCAGGCCGACCCCGAGGCGATCGGCAGCGGAACTCCAAGCCCTGCCGATGCAAAAGAGCCTCTTGCAATTTGTTTTCCTGTTTCATATAATTGGGAGGTTTCGGACGGCTGGCGTAGCTCAGCTGGTAGAGCATCTGATTTGTAATCAGAGGGTCGGGGGTTCGAATCCCTTCGCCAGCTCCACGGCTGGGAGCCACAGAGCGCGAGAGGGCGTGCGTCCGGCCCGGTTCGGGATAAAATTGCAGCTGTTGATGCGGCAGTGCAGGGGCTGCCGCGTGCCTGTCCGGTAATCTGTCAGCCGGTAAATGGAGCCTTTCGCTCGCGAACGGGCGCTGGGCAGCTTTTGTCTTTGGTATTCGGACAGGTGGCTGAGCGGTCAAAAGCAGCAGACTGTAAATCTGCCGGCCCATGTGGCCTACGGAGGTTCGAACCCTCCCCTGTCCACCAGGATCATTGACAATTGAAGATTGACGATTCCGCGCGGCTTCTCGCGCCGGATGGCGACCGGCCATCGAAATCGGGAATGGGATGCGGGAGTAACTCAGTGGTAGAGTCACAGCCTTCCAAGCTGTTGGTCGCGGGTTCGATTCCCGTCTCCCGCTCCAAAAGGCAGTGGCAAGTGGTTAGTGGAAAGTGACAAGCGACGAAAATAATCGGCGGGTCGCAGAGGGTTTTGGCTCTCGCCACTCGCCACTCGGCACTTGCCACTGTTCTTGAGGGGCCGATGTAGCTCAGTTGGTAGAGCGCGTCCTTGGTAAGGACGAGGTCAGCGGTTCAATCCCGCTCATCGGCTCCAGAGATTATTGTTAGACAGCCTCAGCCCGAGTGCAGCTCGATTGAGAGCCCAGAGGCGGGTGACGGCAGCATAAGGTCGAGCAAATCACGTTATTCGGAGTGCGTCAGGCATGGGCAAAGAGAAGTTTGATCGATCGAAGCCGCACATGAACATCGGGACCATCGGTCACATTGACCATGGGAAGACGACGTTGACGGCGGCGATCACGAAGGTGTTGTCGAAGCACAACCCGAAGATCAAGTTTCGACCG